>JBBRCH010000034.1:0-43449 GCA_038204995.1 Bacteroidales bacterium
CTTGCGGTACATACCGGCAGGGAAATTATTTGCGTACATGGCTGCTTCAATAAGTAACGTACCCGATCCACACATGGGATCAATAAAATGGCAGTCGCGTTTCCAGCCGGTGAGCATGATTAGACCAGCAGCCAACACTTCGCTCAATGGAGCTTCGGCATTGGAAACCCGGTACCCTCGTTTATGCAGCGAAGCGCCCGAACTATCGATGGACACATCGCATATGCTGCCACGGATATGCATATTGATCCTGACATGCGGATTCTCAGTATCAACATTAGGTCGCCGGCCATTATTCAAAGTGCGGAAACGATCGACAATGGCATCCTTGGTAAGCAAAGCAACATAATGCGTATGCGAAAGTTCCGAGTCGCTCGAAACGGCATCAACAGCCAAAGTTTTGGTGAGCGAAAGAAAATTTTCCCAGGGATATGCATTTACCTGGTTGTATAAATCATCTTCATCAGCCATCTGGAATGAGAAAATCGGCATCAGTATCCGCTGGGCGGTACGAAGGCAATAATTTGCCTTGTAGAGCATACGTTTATCGCCTTCGAAACTAACTGCACGTGTCAGGATTTCCACGTTGGCTCCGCCTAATTCTACAATTTCGGCTGCCAGTACTTCTTCGAGGCCTGCAATGGTTTTTACGATAAATGGCTGTGGCTCCACGCCTGCTGTTAAAAGTTCCAAAAGATTTTGTTTTTACTGATGATGAATTCGAATTTATTTATTCCGGAGATTGTCAACAAACTCTTGTTTATCAACAATATATCGTGTATGAGTTCCTTTACCTATCAGTCCTGATTGGTCGCTTGCAGCTACTTCGAAAACCAGTTTCATGCCTTCGGCCCGGATTAAACGGGAATTACATATAACCGATTTGCCTGGCAAAGTAGCTTTAAAATGTTTCACTGAAACTTCAGTACCAACGGTAACATGAGTTTCGGGAAGCTTGCCGGCAACACTTTCCATTGCTGTTTGCTCCATTAAGGCTATCATTGCGGGTGTAGCAAACACTTCAACTGTTCCTGATCCGTATGCCAGCGCGGTCATTTCTGGTGTAACCACAATTTGTTTTTCCCCTTCAATTCCGGGAGTGAGCATAAATTCCATGTCAGTTTCAGTCTGAAAAATTCAGAATAAACGTCTGCTTCAGTTCCGGATTAAGACTTTGCCCAACCGGGCAGGTATCAATCGTGTGCCGGATAATTTTCTTTTCTTTTTCTGTGTACTTTATATCAGGGAAATTCATTTCCACTATCACTTCACCAACCCGGCGAGGTTCAGAGGCCATGATCTTGGTAACTTTGATAAAGGTTCCATCGACATTAAATCCATGGGTACGGGAGGCAATACCCACCATGGTCATGGCACAGGCACCTAAAGAAGTAGCCAGTAAATCGGTTGGCGAAAATGCCTCTCCTTTACCCTGATTGTCAACGGGTGCGTCTGTACGGAAAGTTTGTCCTGATTTTACATGCATCGCTTCAGTGCGTAAATCGCCTGTATAAGTAATCCTCGAAGTTTCCATGGGGAAATATTTATCATGCAAAGATAGGAAAGATATCAAAGGGTAATGAAACAGAAATGCCATAATGCATAGATGTTTGCTTTTCAAAACATTAAAACCTCTTTTGTAAAATCCATATTTATAGTGCCTTAAAGAATAATGTATTATAATACAATGCAAAAAAGGGTTGGAATGCTGAAAAAAGCAATTTATAAGTGGGAATCACTATTTATTAAAATCTACTGCATATAGCTGTAAATTGAACCTGTATACTGACTTAAATAGATTTACTTGTATATTTACATACACATTTACATAATGCAGGGACCTGAACACTCTGATAAACCAGCTTTAATTGTTAATAAAATGTTAACGGCTCCTGCCTGTGCCATTTAACTCCCTAAATTTGAAAATGTGAAGAAAAGAACATTTTTAATTATCGTTACCATTACAGGTATCGCCTTGGCAGGAATAATTTTTATTCAGTTTTACTGGATTCGCAATGCAATTTTACTTCATGAAGAGCAATTTGATAACAGGGTCAGTGTAGCTCTCAAAGGTGCTGTGAACCAGATGTATGAATGCAAGTCCGACACCTGTGCTGAAGGGCTTTTTTGTACGGATGAATGTGTGCATAAACAAAAAGTTTTGCCGGGTGGACTGAACGTGAAAGTCCTTAACACTCTTATCCTTGATGAATTTACAGAAGTTGGCCTTAATGAGCCCTATATTTATGGTATATACAGTCCTGAAGCTTCTCATCCTGAATTTATTTCTGATACATCCTATGAAAAACAACTGATGAATTCGGCACATACTGCATCCTTATCCTGTATTTATAAAGACAATCCAATGCTACTGGCTGCGTGGTTTCCCCACGAAAAAAACCAGGCGTTTCACAGTTTATTCTGGTGGCTGCTGCTATGTTTCCTGCTGCTTGTTGTACTCGTACTTGGGTTTATTTTCAATATTTATTCATTTTTGCGGCAGAAGAAAATGTCTGAAATGAAAAGTGATTTTGTCAACAATATTACACATGAGTTTAAAACACCAATTGCAACCATTTCATTAGCCAGTGAGATGTTGCTGAAGCCTTCGGTACTTGCATCCGAAGCAAAAGCCCGAAAATACGCAGGCATTATTTATGATGAGAATATCCGGCTTAAGAACCAGGTGGATCATGTGTTACAACTCGCCGTTCTTGATCGTGGCTTGTATCACTTAAAATACAAATCAATGGATATGCACCAGCTTATCCATAAGATCGCTGAAAGTTTTCAACTCCTGCTTAAAGAAAAAAAAGGCACTGTACGGATTCATCTGGATGCTGTAAATCACCAGGTTTACGCAGATCCAATGCATATCGAAAATATTATTAATAACCTGCTCGACAACGCTGAAAAATATTCAACCGGAATACCTGATATCACCCTCAGCACTTTTAACAGAAACGACCACATTGTTGTTGCTGTTGACGACAAAGGAATTGGAATAAGCGCTGAAAACCAGAAACATATATTCCGTAAAATGTACCGGGTACATACCGGTAATCTTCACGATGTAAAAGGTTTCGGGCTGGGTTTGTATTATGTTAAAAGCCTTGTTGAAGCGCATAACGGAAATGTGAATTTACACAGCGAACCCGAAAAAGGAAGCCGTTTTGAAATTTCTTTGCCTCTCGATTATTTGAGCAATGTTACACAAAACCATCAGTCCCATGAAAGCTAAAATTTTACTAGTTGAAGACGATATTAACCTCGGCGATGTACTCCGCGATTACCTTGAGCTTCAGGAATATGAAGTAGTGCGTGCAATGGATGGCGTCGAAGGTTTGGAAAGTTTTAAATCTCAGGCTTTTGATCTTCTGATACTCGATGTAATGCTCCCACGAAAAGACGGGTTTTCCATGGCAACCGAAATTCGGGAAGAAAACCAACAGGTTCCTATCATTTTTCTCACTGCACGCGGGCAAGCGGAGGACCGCGTTTCAGGTTTCAGGGCCGGTTGCGACGATTATCTGACAAAACCTTTCAGCAGCGAAGAACTCGAACTCCGCATCGGTGCTATACTCCGCCGTTGCCGCCAGCCTGAACTCACTACTCCCGAAGAATCCAATAGTTCAGGGGGCATATATACTTTAGGCAAATATACATTTGATTCGCCAAATCAGGAACTTCGTACGGCTGATAAACGCATCAGCCTTACCACCAAGGAAGTTGAACTATTACGCGTTCTTTACAGCCATAAAAACCGGCTTATTACCCGTGAAAAAACATTAAAAGCCGTTTGGGGAAGTGATAACTACTTTATCGGAAGAAGCATGGATGTATTTATAACCAAACTCCGGAAATATCTGAAGGATGATCCGGATATTTCCATCGTGAATGTGCATGGAACAGGATTCAGACTTGAAGTAAAGGAATAATTTATATTCAATAATAACATTTACGGATGACTATTGAAGAATTGCAGCAAACCGTCGACCAATGGATTAATACCATAGGTGTCAGATATTTTAACGAGCTCACCAATACTGCCATGCTGATGGAGGAAGTTGGTGAAGTTGCCCGCATTATGGCACGCAGATACGGCGAGCAAAGCGAAAAAGAATCAGATAAAAATGCTGATCTGGCTGATGAAATGGCGGATGTGCTTTTTGTTTTAGTTTGCCTGGCTAATCAAACCGGTATCGACCTGACCCTGGCAATTGATAAAAACCTGCAGAAAAAAAGCCAGCGGGATACGACCAGGCACAGGTTGAATACGAAACTTTGAAAATTTTTTAGAGATCTGTTAAACAATTATCCGCTGAAATAGCAAACATTACTTTAGTTCAGGACTCTTTGGCTTGCTGATGCATCTCCCTTTGCACGACTATACATGCTTCCACATACGCATGATGAAGCTCTGAATTAAAGGCATACAACAACTTCTTATATTTCAGCATCGTTTTATTGTCTGCCGACTGGAGTTTTATCATGCATTTGCCCAGCAATTCAACTTTTACAAGGCTGTCGTGCCAATGCCCTGTGGCTGCCTCAATTTCACGCAACGAAGCAGATAATAGCTCACCGGTCGTAAAATCAGGATAGCTATGCTGGATAATATTCAGAATATACCGTGTCCTCTTTGAAATTATTCGTATCCGGTGAAGATTGCGGTCATCAATCTTACCTTCCGACAATTTTTGAGCCTTCAATGATAATCCTGCCAATACTTTAACAGCACACTTTATAATGCTTTCGTCGCAGGTCCGGGCCAGATTTTCGCCTGTTCTTTGATATATGTTAAGTGATGTTGGATGAGGTATCACTTTGTATTTCTTTTTACTGAAAAGCTTAATTTTCTTTTTTTCCCTCTTTAGAAGCCATTGGCCGTATTCGCGGTAGGTTATACCAGTCTGTGCTTCGAAAGTTGTAAGTAAATCGATTTGTACCTGTGTGTCTCGAAGTTGACCTGCAATCTGATACAATTGCCTTGTACGGTTGTTTATCTGCAGATGCTCATGTGTTTCAGCAGGCCATAATTGATCAGCCAGCTTATTGAAAGCCTGTAGCTTTTTTATACTGAGCCTCAGCTGGTGAACAACCTCCGGGTCAGCATGGCTCACGCATAGCTCCAGATATTTTTCGATATTGCTATGCTGATGCAAATAATACTCAAAGATGGTTTCGTGAGCTGACATTACTGCTTTGTGTTATTTGTCAGGAGTGAATGTTTACTGGCCTATTTTCAAGAGATTTCGAGTTTCATAACTGACTACTGTTTCAGATTTAAATATTTCCGGTTTTTAACCCTTTAATGGAAAAATGTGCGGTGTTTGGTGTCATAAACAGGTTGAGAACTGCGCCAGATGCATTTGTCTTCAAACATTTATTCTGATAATTGTCTCATTAAAATTGCTATTCCTGCCCTTTTTCTTTTAAATTTTATGCTCTATGTGCTTAGGTAAGTCTCCGCCTTACTGCGGGACAATGAATCATGATTTTTGATTTATTATTTTCATTTCAGCTTCCCAATGACCATAACAAGCAAATTATGTTTATTTGGTTCATGAGTCAAAAATCTTCAGATCTTAATCCAAAAATACGGCTTTTTATCGGAACTATAATAAAAGTCAAGCAATAACAACGCAGTTGTATCATTCCTTTATCTAATTTTACAGGCTTCTACAAAAACTTCTTATGCCAGGAATTACAAAGGCATTTTACATACTGTCTTTTTTATTATCAGGTGTTTTCTTTCATTCTTTTGCTCAAACAGCCCAGATTAAAGGCAGGGTTATCGATTATGAAACCCGTGATGGACTGGCATTTGTTACTATTCAGTTAAATGAAGGCTCCAAAGGTTGTATTTCGGATATTGACGGAAGGTTTGTCGTGAAGTCAGATGTTCCCGTATCCAAATTAAAGTTAAGTTATATCGGTTATGAGCCCATCGAATTCAAGATTCAAAACGATGAGAAAGAAGTACTGATCCGGTTGAAGAAAATAGCCTATGACCTTCCGGAAACTGTTATAAAGCCAGGAATCAATCCCGCACATCGCATCATACGGAAAGTAATTGCCAACCGATACATCAACGACCACGAACATCTTTCCTCATTTTCATATACATCATACGAGAAGATGGTCTTTGGCCCCGAATCTGACAGTATACCCCCCATTGACAGCCTTGCCAGTGATTCATCCTATATAAAAGCAAAAGCTTTTTTCGAGAAACAACATATCTTCCTTATGGAAAGTGTTGTAAACAGAAGTTTTAAATTCCCTTCGGATAATTATAACAAGGTGGTTGCAAGTCGTATTTCAGGTATGAGTGATCCATTATTTATTTTTTTAATCTCACAACTGCAATCAACTACTTTTTATAAGGAGGTAATTAAAATTATCGATAAAGATTACATCAATCCGATCTCTAACGGAAGTTTCAACAAATACTACTTCGAGTTACAGGATACCATCATTGAACCTTATCCCTACGACACAACTTTTGTGATTTCGTACCGGCCTTTGTTAAACAGTAATTTTGATGGGCTTAAAGGCACACTTGCCATCAGCACTAATGGATATGCAATCCGCAATGTGATAGCAATACCAGCGCGTGAAGAAGGAATATTCTCCGTTAAAATTCAACAATTGTACGACTTTATTGACAGCACGCATTGGTTTCCGGCTCAGCTAAACACTGACCTGGTTATTAAAAACGCGGTTATTGCTATCGACAGTGCACAAAAGACCAGCCTGAAAGTGATAGGACGGGGGAAAAGCTATATTTCGGATGTAAATCTGAATCCTGGTTTCCGACGAAACCAATTTGGATCATTAGAGGTGGATGTTCAGCCTGATGCATACACACAAACAGAAGATATTTGGAATAAATACCGGGTTGATTCACTTACATCACGTGAGCAGATGACTTATAAAGTTATTGATAGCATCGGCCAGGCGAGAAATTTTGACAAACTCACCCGGAAATTCGATGCCCTGATGACTGGCAAACTAACATTCGGATACCTGGACCTTTACCTTGACAATCTGTTCAAGGTCAACCACCACGAAGGTTTCAGGGCTGGTGTGAAGCTTTCAACATCCGATAAACTGAGTAGATGGTACAAAATCGGCGGATATACGGCATACGGATTTAAAGATAATGCATTGAAATATGGCGCTGATGGCTCGCTGATTTTTAATCGGTTAAGGGATTTCCGGCTAAAAGCCAGCTTTTACGACGATGTGGATGAAGCAGGTGCCGACACAAAATTTGAACAGCCCCGAAATCTGTTAAATCCTGAGAAATTTCGGGAAATTATTGTCTATCGTATGGATCATACCCGGGATTATGAAGCAAAGTTAAGTTCACGCGTATTAAAATACATGACCCTTGGAGCAGGAGTTTCCTCTTATACCCGCAATCCGCTTTACAGCTATGGATTCAAGCTTGCATCTGCAGAAAATATAACTGTCACTGCCAGTGACTTTTCTTTCGCCGAAACATTCCTGACAATGCGATATGCTTATGGCGAAAGATTTATACGGAACTCGCGGTCCTCTATTTCCATGGGGACTAACTTTCCGATCGTTGAATTTTCAGCCTTGCATGGATATAATAATTTTTTGGGAGGGCAATTCACGTATAACCGATTTGATCTGAAAATCACCAAATCGATCTTCATCAAATACGTAGGCACAACTTCATTTACCTTCGAAGCAGGTTTGATTGACCGTGACATTCCATATGTGAATCTTTATAATGCAAAGGCCTCGTACCGGCCTTTTACACTTTATTCTCCCGGCAGTTTCAGCACTATGCGAATGGATGAATTTACATCCGACAGGTATGCATCGCTTTTTCTTACTCATAATTTCGGGACACTGCTGTTTCGCTCAAAGCATTTTAACCCTGAACCCGGGCTGATAACTAACCTTGGAATCGGTTCACTGAGCCATCCCGAAAACCACTTAAAAGAAGATATAAAAGGATATGAGAAAGGCTACTTTGAGTCAGGAGTGGTGATATATAAGATTTTAAGGCTAGGTATTACTGATGTCGGGGCAGCCTGGGTTTACCGTTACGGACCTTATGCTTTGCCTTCAGTAAAAGAAAATATGGCATGGAAAATTGCGTTTCAGTTTATACTTTGATCTGCAACGTTTGAACAATAATTATGTAATTTCGCAATGCATTTATATTAATTTTTTCGTAAACATATTTCCATACCTATGAACCTGGATGAATTTCAATCTGCAATAATGCAGGGAATACCCGCTCAGCTGCCTTCGCTGCTTCTTTACGATCCGGAGGTGAATCATGCTCCGGTCCGGAAAGATATACTTTCAGTATCCGACAAGAAATTAGCCATCCGCAATGCATTACGTTATTTCGATCCCCGGCATCATACTCTGCTGGCAAGCGAATTCGCCGAAGAGCTTAAGAAATATGGCCGCATTTATATGTTTCGGTTCCGTCCTGCTTATGCCATGTTTGCACGCCCTATGGATCATTATCCGGCACGTTGCCAGCAGGCAGCTGCAATCATGCTGATGATACAGAATAACCTTGACCCTGCAGTGGCTCAGCATCCTCATGAACTTATTACCTACGGAGGAAATGGCGCCGTTTTCCAGAATTGGGGCCAATATCTTCTAACCATGAAGTACCTTTCGGAAATGACTGATGAACAAACACTCGTTATGTACTCAGGGCATCCCATGGGATTGTACCCTTCGCATAAAGAAGCTCCAAGAGTGGTTGTCACCAACGGTATGATGATTCCCAACTATTCGAAACCCGACGACTGGGAAAGGTTTAATGCTCTTGGAGTTACACAATACGGACAAATGACTGCCGGATCATACATGTACATCGGCCCGCAGGGAATCGTTCACGGCACTACCATAACAGTGCTGAATGCAGGCCGTAAAGTGGGAAAATCAAATGAAAGCCTGGCTGGAAAAATCTTTGTTACTTCCGGACTTGGAGGCATGTCGGGAGCACAGCCCAAAGCAGCGGTAATTGCCGGAGCTATCGGGATTGTCGCCGAAATAAATCCCAAGGCGGTGCAAACACGCTTTTCGCAAGGTTGGGTTGATGAAGTATTTGATGACCTGGAAAAATTAATGGCAAGGATCAGGGAAGCAAAAGCTTCTAAAAAAGCAGTCTCCATCGCTTACCAGGGTAACATTGTTGATTTATGGGAAAAACTCGATGATGCCGATATCGAAGTGGAACTGGGTTCCGACCAGACCTCACTTCACAATCCATGGGCAGGCGGGTATTATCCTGCAGGTCTTACTTTAGATGAGTCAAAATACCTGATGGCTTACGAGCCTGAGAAATTTAAGTTAAAAGTCAGGGAATCCTTGCGCAGGCAGGTAACTGCAATCAACCATCTCACTGCAAAAGGAATGTATTTTTTCGATTACGGGAATGCTTTCCTTCTCGAAGCCTCACGCGCAGGAGCCGATATTATGAAGCAGGATGGAACTTTCCGCTATCCTTCCTATGTACAGGATATTATGGGACCAATGTGTTTCGATTACGGATTCGGCCCTTTCAGATGGGTTTGTACTTCGGGCGATGCCAAAGATCTGGATTTAACGGACCGGATTGCAATGGAAGTCCTCGAGAAACTGGCTTTGGAATCGCCTGCTGAAATCATGCAGCAGATGCGCGACAACATCCGCTGGATAAGGGAAGCCAAACAGAATAAACTGGTTGTCGGATCGCAGGCCCGCATCTTGTATGCCGATTGCGATGGCCGGACGGCTATTGCAACTGCATTTAATGAAGCCATCCGATCGGGCAAACTGAAAGGACCGGTTGTGCTCGGTCGCGATCACCACGATGTTTCAGGCACAGATTCCCCTTACCGCGAAACATCCAATATCTACGACGGATCAAGCTTTACAGCGGATATGGCAGTGCAGAATTTTGTTGGCGACAGTTTTCGCGGGGCAACATGGATAAGTCTGCATAATGGTGGTGGAGTTGGCTGGGGTGAAGTGATCAACGGTGGTTTCGGAATGTTACTGGATGGCAGCCCCGAATGCGATCGCAGAATTCAGATGATGTTACACTGGGACGTAAACAATGGTATTTCGCGCCGCAGCTGGGCACGTAACGAAGGAGCTGTGTTCAGTATTAAAAGGGCCATGGAAAAAGAGCCACGCCTCAAAGTTACCTTACCAAACCTGGTAAATGATTCGCTGCTAGAAGATCTTTTTCAGGCATAATATTTTGCACCCTTTTATAAATAAACAAAGCCCGGTTCAACACCGGGCTTTGTTCGCTTACAGCTTGGTTGTTCTGAAGATATTTTACCTGCTAATAGTAATTTTCTGAGTAAACACTTTGCTTCCTGCAGCAAGCCTGATCATATATACACCACTTTTTAACGCGCTGCAATTCAGTTCAATCTGATGTTGTCCACTTGCATACTCTTTCACCGGAAGGTTTAACATTTCAGCTCCCTGCAAATCGTAAACCTGAACCGAAACCTGTTCGTTCACCGCATGGGTAAAAGTGATAAAAGCCTTCTGCCATGCAGGGTTCGGATATACTGAAAAAGAAGCGGCATCAGCTTCAGTTAAACCAACATTCCCGGGAGTGAAAAACTGTGCGGTTACTGAATCACTGAAAGCTGTACCAGCGACTATGATTGTACTTCCGCTTGATAACTTATAGAAGCCCATTCCATTGGTACAACAAACTCCATTGCCACCGGCATCATAGATACCAAATTTATAACAGGTGCCTAAGTCGAGATTTACGCTAGTAGTATACGTATGGCTTGATTGTGTGTACGGACCTCCGCTGGCAACCGTATTACCATGTAAATCTTTAATTTCCCAGGTGGTTTCTTCAGGCTTGTTATCTGTCTTTACCAATACGGACGCAGTAGTACCCGCCGGGGTTGCCATAGCAAAAGCATAGGTAATGGTGTCATTTTTACGATAGTCATCCTGAATCCCGTTTATAGATGTGCCATAAATTTTAAGCGTATTGGAAGTATGAATATTGAAATTTATGGCAGGCAGTATAATAGTTGCTTTATCCAGAAATCCTAAATTGCCTGAGTACTGATAGGTAGCTTCAGGCTCATCGTTGACTCTGTATGTTATTTGGGCAGAAGAAATCGGAACCGTTCCATTATTTTGCAATCTGAACTGTGGCGCAAATGAAGGCTCACAATAGGATGGAAGCACATTGCTTAAACCTGAAAGTTCCAAATCGTTTTGATAAACTCCTGTTATAGGAGTTGAAGTTGTATTGGCAGACTGGTAAATAGTTTTGTATTGATTATCCTGAACAAAACCAATAACACTCAACTCACTGTTATTATATACGTTGGCAAGTTTCCATGCAAATTGAAGTATAAAATAATCACCTGCCTCAAAGGAAGCCGGTAAAGTTGTACCCGAAGCAGATGGAAGCATCTTTTTCATCACATTGTAAAAATCTTTTTCACCATTGGATCCGGGAGGAGAGTTAAAGTGGATATGCTTTTCAATTATAACACATTGTGCAACCAGTAAACCCGAAACTGCTGCTGTAGCTTTACCAAGCATAGTCACATATATTGAATCATTTCCTGGACTAAATTGCTGATTAACAGTTATTTCGAAAGGCGAAGGAATTGCACTTTGGGTATTGATCATGCTTTGGTTAACACTACCAGGAGATCCGTGAAAAGCATTTCCATCCATAACAACATCAGGATAACCTGGAACCGAGTAATAGGAAGCCCTTGCACTAGATTCATTTGGATTGTGGTTATACATAGGATCGTAACCGAAATTACTCTGGTATTTTATTGAAGTACATTTATCGGCATTGTTATTCAACAATGTATTGAATCCCGGGTTATAATAAGCACACCATGAACAGGAAGCGCTAGTAAATTCTTCAAATAGTACTAAACGCTGTGATTGGCTGTAAACCGAAAACGAAAAGATGAGTACTATACCGACGATCAGATTAAATTTTTTCATTTTAATTAAATTTTGAATTAAGACTACAAATATCGCCATAAATATGATTCAAACCTTTTTCCACTTTTCCGGAAAAGCGAAATCTTTATTAAAATTTTCTTAAAGATTGTATAATGGATTCAAATTGAACATATCTTTGCATATCAAATAAGCACTTATTTGTAATAATTTTAAATTTTAGGCATGAAAAAACTCTTACTTTTTACTTTTACCCTTTTGTTATTATCAGTGCTGACAGCCCGGCCATTAACGTTACAGAGCATACATTCAGATTCAAATTATATCCTGTCAACTGATACACTGGAACTCTATGATACACTGGGCAATATAATCAATAACAGCACAATTAGAATCACCAGTAGTGATCCTGATGTCGATCCTATGGTTGGCCATATCTGGTTTAAAAATACTACAAATACCGAAATGCCTAATGTTAAAGTGCGTCGCATCATTAACCAGGAAGTCGAAGGATCGATGAACACATTCTGTTTTGGAACTTCATGTTATGGTCCGTCAACTGATGAATCACCTGTTGCGGATACGGCTAAAGTAGGAATCATAAATAAGTCGTTTTATGCAGATTACAGTCCCAATCAAAATGGTGGTATCACTTCAATAACATACGAGTTTTTCGATAGCATTACTTTTGGAGTTCGGGTAAGCGCCAAAGCCACCATTGAATTCCATCTCAGTGCGAATAGCATAAATGAAGATAAACTGGTTTTCAAAGGCCCTTACCCGAATCCCGCCTCACTGTCAGTCAATTTTGAATACAATTTGCCTGCTACGGTCAGAAACGCCCGGCTGATTATCCGCAATTTACTTGGAGTTGAAATGGAAAACATTGCAATTGAAACACGTTCAGGTAAGAAATCAATTGATGTTAACAACTTTGCCTCAGGAATTTATTTCTACTCCTTAATTTTGGATGGCAAAGTAATACAATCAAAGAAAATGATAGTGAAACATTAATGAAGGGGCTCAGGGTTTGATATCCAGGATTTGAACCAACGAAACCCTTATTCAATTATATAGATCGAAAATGTTAAGTGCAGGAAGTATAAACTATCCTGCATTTTTCTTCTAATGAGTTTTTCTAAACAAAAAAAGCAGGCTCCGGAAGCCTGCTTTTTTTGTTTAATTTGATAGAACTTACAATCCGAATTCTTTCTTAATTTTATCAACACTATCAATTTTTTCCCAGCCAAAAAACTCAACTTCCTTGAAGTATTTATCCTTCCCATTGATAGTTTCGGTGCGGGTACTGCCCTTTTTGTAATAGACTTCTACTTCGGCTTCGTAATGATCACGGCCAAAATGACCATAGGAAGCTGTACGTTCAAAAATAGGGTTTTTCAGGCCAAAGCGCTGAACAATAGCGTATGGGCGCATGTCAAAAATCTTAGTTACTTTTTCAGCAATCTGTCCGTCAGTAAGTTTCTTACCTTCTGTATCTTTAACTTTAGAAGTTTTGTACGTATTTACATACATCCCAACAGGCTGAGCAATACCGATGGCATAAGCCACCTGCACAAGAACTTCATCAGCAACGCCGGCGGCAACAAGATTCTTTGCTATATGTCGAGCAGCATAAGCAGCTGAACGATCCACCTTCGAAGAATCTTTTCCTGAAAAAGCTCCACCTCCATGGGCGCCTTTACCTCCATATGTATCAACAATAATCTTACGGCCGGTTAAACCCGTGTCGCCATGAGGTCCGCCAATTACAAACTTTCCGGTTGGATTTACAAAGTATTTGACATCGTCGCCAAAAAGTTTGCGTACCCGGTTCGGCAAAGTCCTCTTAACACGTGGTAAAAGTATATTTTTCACATCTTCGGCTATCCGGTCCTGCATGGCTTTTTCAGCAGCTTTTACTGCTTTTGGCGAGGAGTCGGCAGGTAAAACAAATTCGTCGTGCTGTGTCGAAACAACAATGGTATCAATACGAACAGGTCGGTTTCGCTCATCGTATTCAACCGTAACCTGCGACTTACTATCGGGACGAAGGTATTTCATTTTCTTACCCTCACGACGAATGGCTGCCATTTCCTGTAGCAGAATATGCGACAATTCAATAGGCATCGGCATTAGGTTATCCATTTCGTTGCTCGCATATCCGAACATCATACCCTGATCTCCGGCACCCTGATTTTCAGGTGCTCCATGATCAACACCCATATAAATATCATCCGACTGATCATGTATTGTCGAAATTACACCACACGAATTATTATCGAAACGGAATTCAGCCTTAGTATAGCCAATACGTTCAATAGTGCTGCGCACAATTTTCTGTATATCTACATATCCTGTAGTACGAACTTCGCCGCTACATACTGCTAAACCGGTGGTTACAAGAGTTTCACATGCCACCTTGCTTTCCGGATCAAATCGCAAGAACTCATCCAGCAATGCATCCGAGATCTGATCTGCAACTTTGTCGGGATGTCCTTCCGACACGCTTTCTGATGTAAATAAATATCCCATCTCTATTATATTTATTAGAGGTTAAAAACTATACAAAAGGTGAGGCTTTAAGTGCTGCTTGGGAAGATGTTTTAGCATTTTTTTCCGTGGTTGCAAGCAATCAAATTTTTCCACCCGATAAGGCAACAAAGGTATAATTTTTTCTGATATCTTTAAAAAAATGTAATACTTATTCTGTTTTTCTTTGGACATCTTTTTCCTGAATGCCTGCATTCAATAATTTTACATATAGCTTACTAAAAAATGTTGCAGACAATTTATTCCAATCCTTATATTAGCAGTCCCTTAAAATTATGTCCTGTGAAAAAATATCACTTGCCTGTATTCGCTTTTTTTATTAGCTGGCTCTGCAATGCTCAGTCACCTGTTGCGTACGTGAACCCCTTCATTGGTACCAACGAGATGGGGCATACATACCCTGGAGCAACTGTTCCATTTGGTATGGTTCAGCTGAGTCCCGAAACAGATACCATTCAATATTCTATTGGTCATGGCTATATTAAAGATGTTTACCGCTATTGCGCCGGATACCAGTATTCGGATAAAACCATTGTCGGATTTAGCCATACACATTTCTCAGGAACAGGTCACAGCGACCTGGGCGATTTCCTGGTTATGCCAACCATAGGAAATGTGCAGTTAAACCCCGGTACAGTGCAGCATCCTGAATCAGGTTACCGCAGCAGGTTTTCGCATGATACCGAAAAGGCCACTGCAGGATATTATTCAGTATTTCTCAGCGATTATGATATTAAAGCTGAATTTACTACTTCCGAAAGAGTTGGTTTCCACAGATATACTTTTCCGGAAAGTTCACAGGCAAATATCATCCTGGATTTGGTTTCCGGTATTTACAATTACGACGGGAAAGTAGTTTGGAGTTCAATTCGGGTTGAAAATGACACATTAGTAACAGGTTACAGGCAAACACAAGGCTGGGCACGCGAACGTACCGTGTATTTTGCCATGGTTTTTTCGAAACCTGTCCGGAACTATGGCAGCCGTGATGAACAGAAAACAGTTTACAATGACTTCTACAGGAAATTCAATACCACAAAGGATTTCCCTGAAATGTCGGGGCGTAAACTGAAAACATATTTTAGTTTCAATACGAAAGCTGGCGAACAAATTATGATAAAATTTGCGCTCTCACCGGTAAGCACCGAAGGCGCAGTTAAAAACCTGGAAAATGAGATACCCGGCTGGGATTTTGACAAGGTTTACAATGAAGCCATAGCCTTATGGAACAAAGAGTTAAGCCGTATAACTATTGAAGCTCCTGAAGAAAAGAAAATTATCTTCTATACGGCACTTTATCATGCGTTCCTTTCGCCCACACTGTATATGGATGTGGATGGAAACTACAGGGGTATTGATCATTCCAATCATAAAGCAGAAGGATTTGTCAACTACACAACTTTTTCATTATGGGATACTTACAGGGCGCTGCACCCGTTATTTACTATAATTCAGCAACAGCGCACTTCGGATATGATAAACTCAATGCTTGCACATCAGCAGCAAAGCGTACATCATATACTTCCGGTATGGAGTCACTATGCAAACGAAAACTGGTGCATGATAGGCTACCATGCCGTTCCCGTAATTGTGGATGCGTACATGAAGGGAATAACTGGTTTTGATAGCCAAAAAGCCCTTGATGCCTGCCTATCAAGTTCAACCTATGCTCCTTACGACGGAATTGGCGACTATATTAAATACGGTTATGTTCCTTCTGACAAGTCATCGAATTCTGCTTCCAAAACCCTGGAATATGCATACGATGATTATTGCATCAGCCGGATGGCAAAAAAAATGGGCAAACCTGATATTGCTGATCAATATGCAGAAAGGGCGAAAGCGTATAACCTGGTATTCGATACTGGCACGGGATTTATGCGTGCAAAACGGTCTGATGGCTCATTTCAATCACCATTTGATCCGTTAAGTACCGAAAAGCAAGGCTTTATCGAAGGTAATGCCTGGAATTATTCGTTGTATGTACCACAGGATCCTTTGAAACTGATCGCCCTGCATGGTGGTAATAAAAGATTTATATCACATCTTGATTCCTTATTTAACATTCCGCTCGACGAAAAACACTTTGCTGAATCCGAAGACATAACTGCGGCCGGACTTATCGGAAACTATGTGCATGGCAACGAACCCAGCCATCATGTACCTTACTTATACGTTTTTGCCGGAGCACCGTGGAAAACACAGGAGTGTATTCACCAGATTGTTAACACCATGTATCACGCTACAACTGACGGACTTTGCGGCAACGACGACTGCGGACAAATGTCGGCCTGGTATATTTTCAGTTCATTGGGCTTTTACCCTGTTTGTCCCGGAAGCAATGAATATGTGATCGGATCCCCTTCAGTCGACAAGGCAACACTTAATCTTGAAAACGGGAAACAATTTATTATCACTGCCAGGAATCTGAGTGATAAAAATATTTATATACAGCAAATCAAACTGAATGGAATTAAGTACAATAAATTTACTCTTAATCACGAAGTTATTATGAGAGGCGGAACACTGGAATTTGTAATGGGAGCCCTGCCTGAAAAATAAGTATACCTCTGTTGGCTTCCTATAAAAATCTCCGAGCCTGTTCAAGTTTCTTAACGAAAAATTTGTATTTTTGAAGAAAACTGAAAACCATGGATTTTAACGATGTCTTATTGAAACGCGAAAGTATACGCAACTATGATCCCGAAAAGCCGGTTGATATCAATACTTTGAAAAGGATTCTCGAAGCTGGCAGGATTGCTCCCTCGGCATCAAATTATCAACCTTGGGAATTCTGGCTTATTTCCTCCAAAGAAATGCTGGAAAAGGTAAAACCATGTTATTCGCGACAATGGATTAAAGATGCGCCTCATATTCTTGTTGTTACCGGAGACCTGGATCATGCATGGGAACGTGCTGACGGCTACAATTCACTACAAACTGACCTGGCCATTGCCATGCATCAGATGGTACTGGCAGCAACTAACGAAGGTGTAGGTTCGTGCTGGGTTACCAATTTCAACCCCGATATACTGCGAAATGCACTCGGATTAAAAGACACTGTTAAAGTTTTCGGAATTACACCACTTGGCTATCCCCGCGAGAACTACACTAAAAGAAGCGTTATTATGCGTAAACCACTTGAAGAATTGGTGATTTATTGCTGATCACAAAAAGTGTTCAAATAATATTCTGAAAATAAAAGCAAACAAACAAAAATTTAAAGAGCGGCCTTAAAGCCGCTCTTGTATTTTTGAGTGTGTGCTCATTAAACCGTCATAATATCTTTCTCCTTGTGCTCAAGGGTTTTATCAACCATTACTATAAAGCTATCAGTGATATGCTGTATCTCCTTTTCCAGAACTTTTATATCATCTTCAGGAAGACCCTCTTTTTCAAGCTTCTTAGCATCTTCAATTGCAGTGCGACGAACATTGCGTATTGAAACCTTTGCTATTTCACCTTCTGCCTTTGCTTTTTTTACCATTTCGCGTCTGCGCTCCTCGGTAAGCGGAGGTACAGAAATACGTAATATTTCACCGTTGTTTTGCGGATTGAAACCCAGGTTAGCATCGAGAATTGCTTTTGCGAGTGGATTCAGCATATTTTTTTCCCAGGGCTGAACCACTATAGTACGGGCATCCGGTGTATTAATATTTGCGATCTTATCAACGGAAGTAGGGTTTCCATAATAATCAACCTTTACACCTTCGAGCATCTGCGGACTGGCTTTACCTGTGCGAAATTTGTGAAATTCCTTCTCAAGATGAGTAACAGCATGCTGCATACTTTCTGAAATCTCTTCAATGATAAAGTTAGCTTCTTCAGTCATAGTTTATCGTTTTATAATGCAAAGTTAATAAATGTAATGAAATATCAAGAACAGAGGTAAAAAAGACTCTTAATACGCGCATAAATGAACAGAGCTGAGAGATTAGTCCATACGAAAGCAGGAATTAAATCATACTCCTTTTAAGCACTGATAAGCGTTCCGATATTATTCCCTCTTAAAATATCCGTCAGGTTTCCTGCTTTATGAACATCAAATACAATCACAGGCATCTCGTTTTCACTACAGAGCGTAAAAGCAGTCATATCCATGATATTCAAGCCTTTGCTATATGCTTCATTAAACGTAAGTTTACTGATTTTAGTAGCAGTTGTATCTTTTTCCGGATCGGCAGTATACACACCATCTACTCGGGTTCCTTTAAGCAAAACATCGGCATGTATTTCAATGGCGCGCAAAGCTGCAGCTGTATCAGTGGTGAAAAACGGATTTCCGGTTCCACCTGCAATAATTACGACCTCTCCCTTTTCGAGTTTGCTGATAGCTTTCGGGCCGCTTACTCTTTCGGCAATGGGCTCAACTGCAAGTCCTGACAATACTTTTGATTTTATGCCCACGCTTTGCAAGGCTGATTGCAATGCAAGGCTATTAATAACGGTTGCCAGCATTCCCATATAATCGCCCTGTACCCGGTCGGTGCCAATGTTATTACCTTTCAGCCCACGGAAAATATTTCCTCCTCCAAGCACAACAGCAACCTGGGTTCCCAGTTCAACAGCCTTTTTGATTTCTCCTGCATATAATGAAAGCATATCAGTATCAAAACCTTGTCCTGAATTCCCGGCCAGTGATTCGCCACTAAGTTTGAGTAAGATGCGTTTGTATTTCATAAGTGAATGCTTTAAAAGGCTATTTAAACTTAGGATTTAACTTTTATATTAATTTTCATCTCTTCCATGACAGGCTTTGTATTTCTTACCGCTTCCACAAGGACATGGGTCGTTACGGCCAACCTTTTTCTCCACTTTTACAGGACCGGTCACCGTAGACTCACTGGTACGCTGGCTAAGGATATCACTTCTGTCCTCACGTAACCGACTGTTATCGGTACGCTGAGGTTGCCGCACTTCCTTTACCTGGTCAGGTTGCTGAACAGGCAGGTTAGCCCGTGCAAGGAACCCGATAATATCCTTATTTGCTTTCTGAAGCATGGATTTAAACAAATCGAATGACTCCAGTTTATAAATAAGCAGGGGGTCTTTCTGCTCATAACTGGCTGATTGAACACTCTGACGAAGTTCATCCATTTCACGGAGGTGTTCTTTCCACGCATCATCAATTACACCGAGAGTGATGGTCTTTTCGATGGCCAGCGAAACTTCCATCCCTTTGTCGTCGTAAGCCCTTTTCAGATTTGCAGCCACCTGCATGGATTTTATTCCATCGGTAATAGGAATTGCAATAAACAGGTATCGCGGATTGTTTTCGTAGACGTCTTTAACAACCGGATAAGCTATCTCAGCAATTCGCTTCGATTTAGCACGGTAGTTTTTATAAATATGATCAAAAAGATCGTCAGTGAGTTTAATTTTATTTCCCTGCAAAAAATCTTTTTCTGCAAAAGGGCATTCAGCAGCGAAGGTAGTCAGCAATTCATATGTAAATCCCACAAAATCGCCGCTATCCTGGTAATCAGAAACATAGTTATCGCAAAGATCATAAATCATATTTGAGATATCCAGTGCCAGACGTTCACCATATAAAGCCTGGCGTCTTTTCCCGTAGATAACTTCCCTTTGGGCATTCATTACATCATCATACTCCAGCAAACGCTTCCGGATACCGAAGTTGTTCTCTTCAACCTTTTTCTGAGCACGTTCTATACTCTTTGTAATCATTCGATGCTGAATCACTTCACCTTCTTTAAGGCCGAGACGGTCCATAATGCCGGCAATACTTTCGGATCCGAACATGCGCATCAGGTCATCTTCGAGCGAAACAAAGAACTGTGAACTTCCCGGGTCGCCCTGACGTCCTGCACGACCGCGCAACTGCCTGTCGACACGGCGCGACTCATGCCGCTCGGTACCAATAATGGCCAAACCTCCGGCTTCTTTAACCCCTGGCCCTAATTTTATATCCGTACCACGACCGGCCATATTGGTAGCAATTGTAACGGTACGGGACAAACCGGCTTCGGCAACTATCTGAGCTTCACGCTGGTGCAGCTTGGCATTCAGAACATTATGAGCAATACGATCGCGGGTGAGCATACGACTGAGTAACTCTGAAATTTCAACAGAGGTTGTACCAACCAGCACCGGGCGGCCCTTTTCGATCAGCGATTTAATCTCAATGATAACAGCATTAAATTTTTCGCGCTTCGTTTTGTATACAAGATCTTCATTATCGGCCCTGACAATGGGACGGTTGGTCGGAATAACCACAACATCCAGCTTATAGATATCCCAGAACTCACCTGCTTCGGTTTCGGCAGTACCGGTCATACCGGCAAGTTTGCGGTACATACGGAAATAGTTCTGTAATGTAACGGTGGCGTATGTCTGGGTAGCAGCTTCTATTTTAACATTTTCCTTTGCTTCGATAGCCTGGTGCAATCCATCGCTGTAACGACGGCCTTCGAGGATACGGCCGGTTTGCTCATCAACAATTTTTACTTTATTATCAATTACTACATATTCCACGTCAATTTCAAATAAAGCATATGCTTTGAGCAGCTGGTTTACAGTATGGATACGTTCAGATTTTACCGCGTAATCGCGAAGGAGCTCAGCTTTTTGCTCTACCTTTTCTTTATCGGTAATCTGCCTGCGTTCCATTTCGGCAATTTCAGCACCCACATCAGGAAGGATATAAAATTTAGGATCATCATAGGATTTGGTGATCAGGTCAATGCCCTTATCTGTGAGTTCTATGGAATTATTCTTCTCGTCGATTACAAAAAACAGCTCATCGTCCATGATGTGCATATGCTTCGACTGTTCCTGCATGTAAAAGTTTTCAGTTTTAAGCAGGATGGCTTTTATACCGGGTTCACTGAGAAATTTGATCAGAGCTTTATTCTTAGGTAAGCCCCGGAATGAGCGTAATAAAGATTCGCCTCCACGTTTTTCAATATCGGAAGGTATTTTACCGTCTTCACCCTGAACCAGAAGACTTTTAGCCTCTGAAAGCAATTTGGTAACCAGGTTACGCTGTTCGTTATAAAGTTTGGAGATTTCCGGTTTCAGCGCTTCAAATTCCTGGTTTTCACCTCGTGGTGTCGGTCCGGAAATAATAAGAGGTGTACGTGCATCGTCAATTAGCACGGAGTCAACCTCATCCACAATGGCATAATTATGCGGGCGCTGAACAAGTTCATCAGGATTACGCGCCATATTGTCACGGAGGTAGTCGAAGCCGAACTCATTATTAGTTCCATAAGTCACATCGGCCAGGTAAGCATTCCGGCGTTCATTTGAATTTGGTTCATGCCTGTCGACACAGTCCACGCTTAGTCCATGAAATTCGAAAAGTACTCCCATCCATTCCGAGTCGCGTTTGGCGAGGTAATCATTAACAGTAACAACGTGTACACCTTTACCAGGAAGTGCATTCAGGTATATTGGCAATGTTGCCACGAGTGTTTTACCTTCTCCTGTCCCCATCTCCGAAATTTTACCCGAGTGGAGAACGATGCCCCCGATCAGCTGCACATCGTAATGCACCATATCCCAGGTTATCATATTCCCGCCAGCCATCCAGCGGTTATCCCAATAGGCTTTGTCTTCAATGATATTTACACTGTCTTTCCGGGCAGCCTGGTCACGATCGAACTGAGTAGCAGTAACTTCTAAAGTCTCGTTTTCCATAAAACGCCTTGCTGTCTCTTTTACAACAGCAAAAGCCAAAGGCAATATCTCCATAAGAGTATCCTGTGTTTTACGGTATTCTTCTTTATCCAGAAAATCGATCCGTTTGTACAGATCTTCCTTTTCCTCAATATCAATATCGAAATCGTTATCAATCCGGGCTTTAATTGTATCAATTTCATCACGTTCAGCCTGAACAGCATCGGCAATTTGTTGCTTAAATGCTATTGTCATTGCACGCAGACTATCGTTATCAATAGATTGTAACTTTTCGAATTCGACCTTGGCTTTTTCAACCAATGGGGTCATATTTTTTATATCGCGGTCGGATTTGGTACCGCCCGAAACCATTTTCAGAAATGAGTTAAGCATTTTACAGAAGAGTTAACCGAAAGTGAATTTGTTCTATCAAACATGCAAAGATAATGTATTCCAACAAAAGGTCACTATGTGACCAGCCGGATTGAAATGCTTACGGGTATGAGCAAATACCATACAAAAGCGGGAAAACTAGGCGGCAAGCGACAAAGTGTCAGATGATGAGTTGAAATTTGAAGAGAATGACTTTTATAGTGCGTATGATAGAATAATTATATATTAAGATAAAAGCCTGAAATTAAAAGGGGCGCTGGTTTTGCCAGCGCCCCGATTGTTCTTAATTAGTATTCATCTTCGTGAAAGAAGAAATCTTCTTTTGAAGGATAGTCTGGCCAGAGATCCTCTATACTTTCATATATCTCTCCTTCATCTTCCAGTTCCTGGAGGTTTTCAACCACTTCCATCGGAGCTCCGGAGCGAACACAGAAGTCCTGTAGCTCTTCTTTGGTAGCCGGCCAGGGTGCATCCTCAAGTTTTGAGGCCAATTCTAACGTCCAGTACATATGGTGAAAATTAGGTTAATTTTTTTGCAAAAATAATCTATTCGAAATCAAAAGCAATACCAATCTTAATTTTGTGTATAACTTACTATAGATTAGATGATTTGCTAAGGTTTTTTACCAATAAACCAGTCAGAATTCCAATATTTAAGAGATCTTTAATGTTAAAAAACGTCAGGTTTCCAGGGTAAATCAGAAATTTTATTACTATAGGCCAGTTCTCTTGCCAGCACAAACAGATAATCCGAAAGCCTGTTAATATATTTAATCAGGATTTCATCCACTACCCTTTCCGCAGCTAATTTAATAATAATCCGCTCTCCCCTACGGCAAACGGTTCGACAGATATGACATAATGATACCAATGGGTGTCCACCTGGTAAAATAAATGAACTTAAAGCCGGCAGATGAAGGTTTATGGAATCAATTTCCTGTTCCAGTTCAAAAACATCTGCTTCGGATAAATGTGGAAGAGAACGGTTGATCTCCTTTTCAGGATCAGTAGCCAGCAAAGATTCAGCTGTAAACAGGTTCTCCTGAACATGCAGCAAAACCGCACGAGTATGCGGATCACTGAGCTGATCGCGCAGGTAACCGATAAATGAGTTCAGTTCATCGAGTGTGCCGTAAGCCTCAATACGCTCATCATACTTTGGCACACGTGTACCTCCGATTAGTGAGGTTTCACCTTTGTCGCCGGTTTTGGTGTATATTTTCCATTCTTTCTCCATGCGGTTGTTACTACAAAAATGGCGGATTATTTAAATAAAAACCAAGTCTCAAATTCCAAATTTGTGACTTCTTTGATTTAGATTAAAACCTGAACTAATTGTTCAATGATTGGGCAGCTGTTATAATATTATCATTCAGGTAATCGGCAGAAACCATTCCGTCCATAAGCCGGATGATACGGTGAGCATGACGTGCAATGTCCTCTTCGTGAGTTACCAGGATTATGGTATTTCCTGCATTGTGAATTTGTTCGAGCACCTCCATAATTTCGTTCGAAGTTGTTGAATCGAGGTTTCCGGTAGGCTCGTCGGCCAGAATAATGGAAGGTTTGTTTACCAGTGCTCTTGCTATTGCCACCCTCTGACGCTGTCCGCCCGAAAGTTCATTGGGTTTATGGTGAGCCCTGTCAGTCAGCCCTACGCTGGCAATTACTTCGTTGGCACGCTCCAGACGGGTTACTTTCGAAACCCCTGCATAAACCTGGGGAAGCATAACGTTATCGAGGGCAGTGCTGCGGGGCAGAAGGTTGAAAGTCTGGAATACAAATCCTATTTCTTTATTCCGGATACGTGCAAGTTCATTATCGTTTAACTTGCTGACATCCTGGCCATTAAGGATATATGTCCCGCTGGTTGGTGTGTCGAGGCACCCGATAAGGTTCATCAAAGTAGATTTGCCTGACCCGGAAGGCCCCATTAATGCTACAAATTCATTTTTATAAATGGACAGAGTAATCGAACGTAATGCCCTTACCAACTCAGCACCAACTCTATATGTACGTGTAATATCAGTTAAACGAATAATTTCCTGTTTACTCATTTGAAAAGGGGATAAATTTATTTAAAAACAAAAGTAAGGTTTTTATCAGCTTATGATTTGAAAGTATATTTAAAATTATCACTTTCTATTTAATTACATAACTTACCTGAGAAAAAAAAGTAATATGAGTGTTATGCTCTTGGTTGAATACCTCGCAGATATATCAAGTTAGTTATAGATTGTATCAGTGCTGAATGATTGTTTTCTAATCATTATTTCAGTCTCTCAGTCCGTGTGAGGCTGATATCTCCCCTAGGGGAGAGAACCACACGAACACGATTTGTGCCTGATGTTCGATATTTACAACCATCAGAAAATCACATCTGCGTACCTCGCCCTATTTCTATCTATTTCTATCTGTTTCTATCTGTTTCTATCTATTTCTATTTCTATCTATTTCTATCTATTTCTATCTGTTTCTATCTGTTTCTATCTATTTCTATCTGTTTCTATCTATTTCTATCTATTTCTATCTGTTTCTACCTATTTCTATCTATTTCAAATTTTCAAGCTAATTCTCGTTTGTGCCATTGCTAAATGGTAGATGTCTATTCACCATCCTTTATAAACTCTGATCAGAATTCATACTTAAAACCTGATTACAAATTTCTGTTTACTCAATTCTTTTTTCAGAAATACAATTCCCATCCTGAATATATCAATACTTACCGTTACCCGTTCATGCTCAGTTATTTTATTCCATGCTTTTTCCATACCTGCCGACCAGTGTATATCATCAAACAGAAAAACAGTATCATTATGAGCAATTTTTAACAGCATTTCAAAATTGGAGAGTGTTGCCTCATAGGTATGATTCCCATCAATAAATGCAAAATCAAGTTTCCCTGCCTCGGTGATCAGATCAGGCAGTACAATGTCGAAACGGCCGATGTGCTGCTCTATGTTCGAAACTTTCATTAATTCAAAATTAGCTGAGGCCTGTTCTGACTTTGTAGTACAGCCTTCGACTGTGAAAATCCGGGCACCAGGTTGCGCCATAGCTAAATACAATGTACTTATGCCGACTGAACTCCCCAATTCGATAATTGTTTGTGGCCGGAAGTACTCAACCAGCCTGAATAATATGCGGCCATACCGCTCATTGACTGCACTTTTACGGACAATTGAAGCCACACTTTCAAAACGGTGTTCATACTTTTTTTTATCTTTCTTTGAACCGAAATCAGTGATTTCGATCATCTGGGATTTATTTAAAAGTTTTTGCCGGAGTTCTTTTATCTCATGGAATGCCGGATGATCCTTTTTATTCTTAAAAGCCTGTTCAACAAGTGTAAATACAAATGGGGAATGAACCGAATGACGTGAACCCGATTTTCGCAGGTAACGCAGGTAAGCAAACATGGTAAAAGCCTTAGAACTCATAGAAGTCAGGAAGCAATACTAAAAATAATTTATCAAATGTTACTAAGCTTGTGTATTTTTGTCTTCTGATAACTAAAAATAAGTTTTCATGTCATTACTGAGATTAAGTACAAAAATAGAGAATTATTTATCGCTGGTCAAATTTTCACATACTATATTTGCTCTGCCCTTTGCTTTGCTTGGTTTCTCATTAGCCACCATTCATTATAGCGAATCATTCAGTTGGACACTATTATTACTGGTGATTCTGTGTATGCTTTTTGCGAGGAATGCTGCAATGAGTTTTAATCGCTGGGCCGACAGGCATATTGATGAAGAGAACCCGCGTACAGCTAATCGTGAAATACCGGCGAAGATTATCGGGCAACATTCCGCTCTTGTTTTTTGTATTGTTAACGCCATACTGTTTGTTGCCACTTCATGGTTTATCAATCCGCTTTGTTTTTACCTGTCGCCAATTGCCCTGTTTGTAATATTGGGATACAGTTTAACCAAGCGCTTTACCGCCTTTTCACATTTTGTACTTGGTCTGGGTCTTGCCCTGGCTCCGACCGGTGCATATCTTTCTGTAACAGGCAAATTTGACTGTATCCCTGTTATCATTTCATTTTCAGTGTTATTTTGGGTGTCAGGTTTTGACATTATTTATGCGCTTCAGGATGACGAATTTGACCGTGAAAACAAATTGCGATCCATCCCGGTTATGCTCGGCCGGAAAAAAGCATTATACCTTTCACTTGTATTACATATCATAACGGCATTGCTTCTGATTACCGCAGGAATTGTAGGTGATTTCAAATCTATCTACTGGATAGGTCTGGGCTTATTTTCTATTTTACTTTTTTATCAGCATACCATTGTTAAATACAATGATCTGCGTCGTGTAAACATGGCATTTTTTACTCTTAACGGGATTGCAAGTATAATATTTGCGGTTTTTGCCATCACCGATCTGTTATTCTGAAACCTGATTTTTTCAGAAAATTCTTGGATTTACAGCTGAGATCACAGCTTTGTCAAAATCGATTTTATCAGCCGGATGGAATTCGAAGGTTATGGGAGTATAAAATATCGGCAATTCGCCCAGAACAGCCTCTGCTTCAGGATTTTGCAACCGTTTGGAGTCTTTCTCGGTGGTAACAATAATTTTCCGCCTGGTCGGCAGGTATTTGTATTTCTCTTTCAATTGTATAAGATCATTCGGACTGAATGTATGATGATCAGGAAATTCCATCAATTCCAGGTCGGTACAAAGCCTCCGGAAATACTCCTCCATAGGCCCGGGATTGCCGATTCCGGTTATTAGTATTATTGTATATATATTGTCGGTTGTAGCCGGGAACCTGCAACTCCCGGGATATACAGGCTCTAGCTCAAGGTAGTTAATATACGAAAAGCATACCATCTGCCCGGGGTAAGGATTTATTTCCTCAAGCAATTGCTTTCTGACTATAGGTGAAAAAATACGGGGAGTCTTAGTAACCACAATAATATCAGCACGTTTTCGCCCTGAAGCATATTCACGCAGCCTGCCGAAGGGCAAAAGCCAGTCTTTGGTAAATAGTTTGAAATAATCGGTTACCAGGATGGATAATTCCGGTTTAACATACCTGTGTTGAAAAGCATCATCAAGTATCACTGTATCAATGCCTTCATTATTCCCTATCAGCCTTCTGATGCCTTCCCTTCGCTGCTCACATACTGCAACATTGATGTGCATGAATTTTTGATGGTACTGCAAAGGTTCGTCACCTAATGTTTCAACTGTTTCGTTGTCACCGGCAAGCCTGTATCCCTTTGTAGTTCTTTTATATCCGCGGCTTAGAATGGCAATGTTTTCTTTTTCACCCAGCAAACGAACAATATACTCTACCATTGGAGTTTTACCGGAACCTCCGGCAATAAGATTCCCGACAGAAATAACCGGAATATCAAATTTTTCGGAACGAAGAATTTTTAAATCAAATAGCTTATTACGGACTTTAGTTATAAGACCGTAAAGTATCGCAAGAGGGAAAAGTAAAAATCTGAATGCTTCCACGTGATAAAGATATATAAAAAATTCTCTTGAATCACATCAAATTGAAGCATAGAATTATTATATTATCATAAGTTTTGAGATTTTAAAACCTGAAACACAATAAAAATGTTAGATTTTAGTCTTACAGGAAGTAAGTAGTAGTTGAAATGGTGTGCCTTTTTAGTATTTTTACATCTTAGTTCATTAAGCACCTGTAAGTATGATTTTATCTGAAATCACATCGTATCTGAACACTGAAATTCCTCCCGCACTGCAGGAAAGTTATGACAATTGTGGTTTGCTGATCGGCGATTCATCGGTAAAAATTACCGGCGTACTGGTTTGTCTCGATATCACCGAATCAGTGTTTGATGAGGCTGTTCAAAAAAGATGCAATCTTGTCATTTCACACCATCCGATGATCTTTTCGGGAATTAAAAGCATTACCGGGCGTAATGATACCGAACGGCTTATAATTCGTGCAATAAAAGAAAACATTGCCATCTATGCCCTACATACCAATCTTGATAACCATTACGAAGGAGTAAACCGCTTTCTGTGTAATAAAATTGGTATTACTAATGCCGGGATATTAAAACCTTCGCCCGGTATAGTAAGGAAGTTGGTAACCTTTTGCCCGCCTTCACATGCCGACCGGGTCCGGGACGCCATTTTTAAAGCGGGAGCAGGCCAGATCGGAAACTACGATAACTGCAGTTACAGCAACCAGGGCGAAGGCACATTCAGAGCCCAGGCTGGTTCAAACCCTTTTGTTGGGCAACAAGGAAAATTACATACAGAACCCGAACTCCGCATCGAGACTATCTTCCCTGCATTCCTCGAAAACCTTGTTGTTACTGCTCTCATTCAGGCGCATCCTTACGAGGAAGTTGCGTATGATATCTATCCGCTTGCCAATATTCACCACCGGATTGGTGCAGGTATGGTCGGCTCACTTCCGGACCCGGTGGGTGCAGAAGAATTTTTAATTCGTATAAAAAAAATTCTTCAGATCGGATGTATCAGGCATACCAGTTTAAAAAATAAAAGCATACAACATATTGCAGTTTGCGGGGGATCAGGAAGCTTCCTTATTAATGATGCAATGAACTGTGGAGCAGATATTTACCTCACAGGTGATATTAAATATCACGACTTTCTTATCCCTGGAAACAAGATGATTTTAGCCGATATAGGGCATTACGAAAGTGAACAATTTACAAAAGAACTGATATATACCTTATTAAAGAAAAAATTTACTACTTTTGCACTCTTTATTTCCGGAACCAACACAAATCCGGTTAATTATTTGTAAATCAATATAAAACATCACAATCTGATATGGCAAAAAGTGTTGCTAAACCAGCTGAAACAATTGGTGAAGAGGCCATAAAGGCTGCAAATACAATTGAAACAGGCGAAACTGCAGAAATTCCTTCTCCTGGTGATCATGGAAAAGACGAAACGGAAATTTCAATTGAGAAAAAGCTGATTGCCTTATTTACTCTTCAGCAGAATGATTCAAAGATAGACCGGATTAAAATTGTTCGTGGCGAGTTACCGCTTGAGGTGGAAGATCTGGAAGATGAAGTTGCCGGACTCGAAACCCGCATCGACAATTACATACAGGAAATTGAAGCGCTCGAAAAGCAGGTGGCTGATAAACATCAGGCTATTAAAGAAAGCCAGGTTCTTATTAAACGATACGAAGAGCAACAAAACAATGTAAGGAATAACCGCGAGTATGATGCGCTTACCAAAGAAGTCGAATTCCAGAGCCTCGAAATACAACTATCAGAAAAGAGAATCCGCGAATTCGCTGCTCAGCTTATTATGCGTAAGGAGGAAATTGAAAGCGCACAAAACGAATTGAGCGATCGCCGCAATGACCTTGAAGCCAAACGCAGTGAACTTACTGATATTGTTGCCGAAACCGAACTCGAAGAAAAAGAACTAAACAACAAATCAGAGCAGCAACAGAGGTTGATAGAAGAAAGGCTTCTTATAGCCTACAAACGTATTCGTAAAAATGCCCGTAACGGTCTGGCTGTTGTGCCGGTTGAACGCGATGCCTGCGGCGGATGTTTCAGTTATATTCCCCCACAGCGTCAGCTCGACATCAAATTACATAAAAAAATTATTGTGTGCGAATTCTGTGGTCGTATCCTTGTTGATAAGGAACTGGCCGAATTCGTAAACCAATAATCCTATATCTAACTAAAAGAGCCGGTAAAACTATTACCGGCTCTTTTTTTGTTTGTGTTTAGTGCTATATTAAAACTCATTATGAAATAAATCTGATAACTGATAAAAAAGAGACTATCCTTTTAAGAAAGCCTCCTTTTTTCAATAATACAAATCAAGATATTTTATTTTCTACCAGCAAACTACCGAATGTGCAGCAATATAAATATTCCCCGAAAATCCTGTAATTGTATATGTATCGGAGCTAACCCCATTCAGGTTCTCATGCTTATATGGGAATTGCCCCGGAGCAGTTGTATATTTACCCTTCTTTTTAGGTAAAATATCATTCCCGACATATAAATGAGTTTCATTTAAAAGACAGTTTGAACCCATAGTATAGGTAATTGTTGCCGTTCCACCTCCATAAACTACGTTCAATGTCCCTACCAAAGTACCGTTTGCAATATTGCATTGCCCGGCACCTGCATATATTGGCCAACTGTAGGTCCCAGGTCCGATTGGCCCATTCGACCATCCCCAGTTATTCGAAGTAACTCCCGGAATTCCAATAAAACAATTACTGATTAAAGGATCTGCAGATTTAGCGTAAGCGGTCTCGCACCCGCCGCTGCTACAGCTCTGTTTGCAGTAATTCATATAATATCCATAGGATTTAAAAGCCGGAGCCTTGGCGTAAACCGTTATATAATTTGGATATGAAGCGCCAGACAAATATATGTCTGCATCTGCTACCACGATAGAACATTGTGGAAGATCAGCCAACGGAATTACATGGGTATAAGCCGTCTCAAGTGTGACTGGATATCCAGCAAGGTGATGTACAAAAGGGGGTGATCCTGTGTGGAAATACCCGGTTCCATCCGGGTTCAGGACATTTCCCGAGGTGGACAAAAGCGCTTCTGGTGCACCGATATAAAGGTTGGTAGCACTAATATAATAACCTGGTGCTAATGCATAGGTTACATACAGGTTAACCAGATCATTTCCCACGGTGACTGTACCATACGATAAGGATGTATTATAGGTAACAGGATTCCCTGTTCCTGCAGGGTAAAGATTAGCAACCATCTGGGTGCCGCAAGGAGTGTAGGCTATAACAGATTTAACAGCGTTACCGCCTTTGGGGGAGGTTGAACTATCCAATACTTCCGATTTTTGACAACCGGCAAATAATACAGGCACTGCCAAAAACAGGTAAAACAATAATTTTAATGGCTTTTTCATACATTTGGTTTTTGGGTTAAACAATACATAAAACTATGACAACAATAAGTGTCACATTGAATAACTAAGTAATAGTAAGAATTAAATGCGTTCTGAAATACAAATTTTATGCCAAAAAATTAATGCACAGCATTATCAAACAGTTAGTTAACATATTAAAATATTAAACGGGGAAATTGTTTCATTTTGAAAAAAAAAAGTTCATATATGAAAAAAAAATTGTTTTTCTTCATTTTTATCATATTCTTCCAGCCCGGATATACAATTACTCTTGAGATTTTCCTGCCATGTTCAAAACTTTCATTTTTTAATCGATTTGTCGCTTAAGTAATCCTCATGCTGACTTTATGTTTTAGTTACCTGGTCAACATCACAACAAAAAATGAATTATTCCTTACCGTTAAACCAAAGCTAACTGAATATCTCTTTTTTATTCGCTGACTCATGAGTTCATATACATTTATTTCGGATTTTTGTATTTCATAAATTAGTATCGGTACTGAAAATGATTTTATGAAGTATTTGGCAATATTATCTTTCTTATTTTTAGTTTCATTAACAGCTGCAGCTTCATTTGATTTTAATAACAATTGCAGACAGGCATATACGGATGTAATGTGTCTCAGGTTTTCACATGCTGCTTCATTAATGCAATCAGAGAAAAAGATCCACCCTGATAACCAGGTCCCTTATATCATTGATAACTATATTGATTTTTTAACCGTATTGATTGGCGAAGAAGAGAAAGACTTTATTCATCTGAAAAATAGCAGGGAACCCCGTCTGCAGAGACTTGCCCTGCAGGGTAAAGACTCCCCCTGGTATTTATACAGCCAGTCATTGATTTACATGCAGTCGGGAGTTGCCAGGATCAAATTCAACGAATATGTGAATGCAAGCCTCGATATCACCAGGGCCTATCGCCTGCTGGTCGAAAACCAGAGAAAGTTCCCTGGTTTTGTTATGAATAAGGCCGGTTTGGGCATATTCCATTCACTTATCGGCACTGTGCCTGCCAAATACCAATGGGCTGTTCGATCCCTCAATTTCGAAGGTACAATCCCGGAAGGAAATTCTGAAATAAAAGAAGCCTACCTGCAGGTAGCTTCTGATCCTGAATTGCGATTTTTGCTGCCTGAAACAGCTTTTTTACTCTCTTTTGTAACACTTAACCTTGCAGTTGATATCCCTTCCGCACTTGATCTTGCTGTAAAATTCAATGATCCCCGTTTTGCACATCTGCTTAATGAATGCCCGCTGTTAATATATACTTTTGCCACGGTATATTCCCGGGCCGGTGAAAATGATAAAGTTATTAAACTCATTTCCGGATGTCCGCAAACAGCTGACAGGTATCCATTCCATTACCTTGATTACATTCTTGGAGTAGCTAAGCTTAACCGGCTTGATGCAGATGCTTGTTATCCTTTGCTTAGTTACCTGGGTAGTTTTAAAGGTAAAAATTATATCCGCTCAGCGTATATGCACCTGGCCTGGTATTACCTGCTCCGGGGTGAAACCGACCAATACAACACTTACCTGGAGCGTATAAAACTCAGGGGAAACGATCAGGTTGACAATGACCGCGAAGCGCTTTCGTTTGCAAATAATAACATTAAACCCGATTTATCCTTGCTGAAAGCCCGCCTTCTTTTCGACGGAGGTTACTATGGACGTGCAAAAAGCGAACTAGAAGGGTATACAACATCTGACCCAAAAAATGAACTCGAATATACCTACCGGCTCGGACGCATTTACCATAACTGGGGTAAAACAGATGAAGCAATTGCCCAGTATAAAAAAACCATAAAAACAGGATACACGCAGCCCTACTATTTTGCCGCTAATGCATCGCTTCAACTCGGAATCATTTACGAAAAACGCAAAGAATTTGCACTTGCAAAGACCTATTATTCAAAAGTGCTGGATATGGATTTCGATGAATACCAGTTCAGCATAAGTAATAAAGCCCAGGCCGGGCTAAGCAGGATAAAAGGGAAGTAATCGTTAAAATAACTTTGGCATTGTGATTTGCCAGTTGGAATGCAAAACATTCTGAATTTTAATGCACTGATTGCGAACCGCATGTGCAGCTTTGGTGTAAGTCCAAAAGTTTCAGGTTTCAGGGCTCCGTTTGCACCTGCAAAATAAAGAGCAGAATAGCTTCATGTAACACCAATGTGACTTTTATAACAGGCCAAAGGCCGTTGTAAAATTCTACAGTGTTAAATACCAATGAGAAATTCGTTTAGTTATCCCGATATTTACCGGAATGGACTATTATGAATTTCATATCGGTATAACACATCCTATCCAGCTTCATATTATTTTCTATGCCCGGCATTCTCCTTTTCAGCTTGCCTCCGGGCCCTTCTCACTCTCAGAATTTATAAAACCCTGGTTCAGTTCTTGCCCGGCTTAAATTTTGAAATCTTCAGAATCTTCTGAGCATCAGTATCCTCCATAAGTTGTTTCAGTGATACATTATCTGCTTCTTTCATATACGCTCTTACAATCTGCCAGCCCATATATGCTCCAAGCCTGCCGGGTGATTCAGCAGCAAAACCGGAGGTAAAAGGTGCATCGGTCATCATTTTCGAAACCCCCTGTGGATCCGATGAAAAAAGTAATTGATTCTGAATAATGAATGCCCATATTTTACTTTCATTATTCCGGGCCCAGATAAGTTGGTTTGTAGTATATCCTATCTTAATATCATCCTCCACATCAGGCAGGGTGAAATCAAGAAAATAAAGGGCTTTTCCGGCCAGTAACATTTGATCAAGAAGTGTATTGCGTTTTTCATCTACCCGGATAATATTGTCGGAAACAGCCAACATACATTGTGGCAATATATGATCAGGCGTAAAACGCCCGGTTTTATATCGCGGAATACCTGCTTTTGGATATGCACTAACATCACTGCCCAGAAAAATGTCCAACCCGATAGCCATAGCTGTATCCTGGTAATATACAGGGTTTTCGATATCGAGGCCGGAAACATAGGTATAAACATGTGGAACAGGTTTTTCCGGATAAGCCTTCCTGAACCGGTTGAAAGCATCCGTGAGATTATTTTCGAGAAAGGAAACATCCGGGTACTTTTTCAGGGTGAGCTCATATAATTCCCTGATATTCGGATCGTTCAGGAAATTGTAAATCCTGAGAATATTCATTGTGTCCTGCCATTGATTTCCAAGAAAGAATGAATATTCAGGGACAAGTGTTGCCATACCCTGCATGAGATGCCTTTTGTCGAGTCCGAAAAGTGCTTTTTCATACCGTTTAATCACTATTTTACCTTCAGAAACTGTAACATCAGTCTGCAAGGGTAAAGTAACTTCCGTGGTTTTATTCCTGCAAGCCTGTATAAGAAGCAGTATTATTATGGAGGTAAAAACAAAAATTCTGATCAAAAAGGGTTTTAGCATTAAATCAGGTATTATCAGTAAAATATTACAACAGTTTTACCCCCAAGCTAACATTAAAGGTATTTTGTTTGAGTTTAAAATCGCTGCTTCCCTGGTACATATTATCTATACCTAACTCGTAACGAACATCCAATGTCATGAAAAGCACATCCAGTCCGGCACCTAACTGAACCGACCAGATACTGTTTTTCAGATCCTCAGAAGATTGTATCGGCCACAACTCATTCATTTTTGAAGGATCAAGTTTTTTATCAAGAAGAAAGGTATAGACAGGTCCCGCAAATATCCTGAAATTAAAACTTTTACCATTAATAAGCTTCAGGCCAATCAATGCAGGAATTTTAAGTGAATGTATTGTTATATCCTGAGAGAGTATGGATGCTGTAGTAGTTTTATTAAGATTTCCTTTAAATATCTGATAGTTTGCTTCCGGCTGAAAATAAATTTTTGATCCGATCCGAATAAAGGCACCAATCTGATATGAATTATTGATGCTGGAATGAATTGAATCGCGATTATCGGTCAGAGTATTCGAATTATAACCAATTTTAGGCCCTAAGCTGAAAATGTCCTGAGCCTCAACTGCTGATCCTACAGCAGATATTAAAAAGATAAGAAGGAGCTTTTTCATAGATCAGTTCTTAATTTAGCACTAAAACGTTTTTATCTCGAAGTTATTATTCAGAACAGCATAAAGTACATTTTTTGCAATTTGCTAAAATTATTCCATAATTGATGGTTGTAACGAACTTTTTTGCACGATCTTTGCACATTATTTGTTGTAAAACTTTAATTAATCATTATGAGAACAAAGATAACATTAGTATTGCTGCTTACATTAGTCACTTTAGCGGCAAATGCACAATTCCCGACATATTATTTCGGGCTGAAAGCTTCACCGCAAATAAGCTGGATGAAGCCTAACACCGATGGTTATAAAAGTACAGGAGTAAAAGCAGGTTTTGGCTGGGGATTTATTGCTGAATTTAATTTTACCGAAAACCACAGCATAGGAACAGGATTTAACATGCTTTTTAACGGCGGGAAACTCAAATTTCCAACGGAACAGGGTGGAGTCGCCGGAACTATGAACAGAAACTATTTTTTAAAATACATTGAAATCCCGTTAACGTTAAAAATGCGTACAAATCCAATCAGCGGGATGAGGTATTTCGGACGAATCGGACTTGGCAGCGGATTTAAAATAGGGTCTAAAGTAATTGATGAATTCACTGATGGTGCAGGTGCAACCGAGACCAAACCAAAAACAACGTATAATAAGATCTCATTTGCACGCGAATCATTAATTGTTGGCCTGGGAGCTGAATATGAACTTAAAGAAGGCCCAAAATTAGGTGCTGAACTCACGTTTAATAATGGGTTCACCAATATATTGAGAGAAACAGGCGAAAAAGCTGTACCTAATTTCTTTGAACTGGCTTTCTCAGTACTTTTCTAAAATAAAAATAATTCACATTTTTCGGCCCGGGTATTCATTCGGGCTTTATTTTTGTATAAAAGTTTCATCATGCGTATTGCACTTGCTCAGCTTAATTATATCATAGGCGATTTCGAACTGAATACTGCCAAAATCATCGAGACTATTGAAACGTGCAGGCAACAGGGAGCTGAACTTGTTGTATTTGCAGAGCTTTCGGTATGCGGTTACCCGCCCCGTGATTTCCTGGAATTTGATGACTTTATCGATAAAAGTTTTAATGCCATTGATGCGATAGCTTCACATTGTACTGATGTCGCAGCCATTGTCGGCGCACCATCCCGCAACCCGGATATTAAAGGGAAAAACCTGTTCAATTCAGCATGGCTATTGTCTGGCGGCAAAGTACAGGCACTTGCTCATAAAGCTCTTTTACCTACTTATGACATCTTCGACGAATACCGCTATTTTGAACCAAACCGGCAATTCGAATGCGTAACATTTAAAGGAATTAAGATTGCGCTTACTATTTGCGAGGATATCTGGAACCTGGTTGCTGATCCATTGTACGTTTCAACTCCGATGGATATTCTGTCCGATCAGGCTCCTGACATTATGATCAATATTTCAGCATCACCCTTTAATTATAACCAGGAAAAAGAGAGACTCGAAATCCTGAAGGCAAATACGCTTCAGTATAAAATCCCCCTGGTGTATGTAAACCAGGTCGGAGCTCAGACAGAGTTGTTATTTGATGGGAATTCGTGTGTGCTCGACAGCCAGGGCAATATTATTACATGCTGTAAGGCTTTCAATGAGGACATCACACTTGTAGATTTTAATCCGCATAATAAAACTATAAAATCAGAAATACCGGTAAAATACGGAAATCATTCCAAGGCAGCTCTTATTCATGATGCCTTGGTAATGGGAATCAGGGATTATTTTTCAAAGATGGGATTCTCGAAAGCTATACTTGGCCTCTCAGGCGGAATAGATTCAGCCCTGACTCTTGTGATTGCCTCCGAAGCTCTCGGCAATGAAAATGTGTATGCAGTGCTTTTGCCTTCAGAATATTCGTCAAGCCATTCCATCGACGATGCAGTAGCTTTGGCGAAAAACCTGGAATGCAAATACGACACCATAAGCATTGGAAAGGGATACGATGCAATACTTGCTTCACTGCAGCCTTTCTTTGACCATTTGCCCTTCAGTGTGGCAGAAGAAAATATACAGGCACGTGTTAGGGCTGTTATATTGATGGCCTTAGCCAATAAGTTCGGATATATTTTATTAAATACTTCCAATAAAAGTGAAGCAGCTGTGGGTTATGGCACTTTATACGGCGATATGTGCGGTGGCATATCGGTACTGGGCGATGTTTACAAAACCGAAGTATATGAATTAGCACACTATATAAACCGCGATCGTGAAATTATTCCGTTGAACAGTATAGTTAAACCCCCATCGGCAGAACTCCGGCCAGGACAGAAGGATAGTGATTCACTTCCTGATTATGAAATTCTCGACCAGATATTATTTAATTACATTGAAAAGCTCCAAAGTCCTTCCGACCTGATTGCATCCGGCTTCGACGAATCAATTGTAAGACGCGTATTGCGAATGGTAAATATGAATGAATGGAAGCGTAATCAGACACCACCAATCTTAAGGGTATCGCCCAAAGCTTTCGGGCAGGGACGCAGGATGCCGATTGTGGGTAGGTATCTGGCTTAAAGAGTATTTTAAATTGCTTGCGCCATTCCAGTCAATGGGAGAAAGTTTGTATATCTATTAATATTATACCGAATTCTATTCCCGGGTGGAAATCGGGTTAATAACTGATTCTAGATTATATCAACTGAAGATTTAAACCTGAAAATAACACTTGCTTTTATTCTTCAAGTTCACTATATTTGAGAGAAAAATAATTGTTATGGTACAACCACTCCAAGTATTAAGCAAGTTGCTTCATCCGGCTGGTGAAGAGGGGAAAATAACCTATATTCTTAATGGATCACGTGGCGATTTTAACATAACGTATACAGGCATTAATGCTGATACGTTCCAGGAACCACATGTAAACAGAGGCTGGAAAAAAACATTTTCAGTCAAAGATGGGGAGTTTGTTTATTTCTCTGCACAGTCGAATACTCATCATTCCAAAATCCAGGTGAAGATCCTGGTGAATGGTAAAATATTCAAAAGGGCGGATGCAGAGGGTGATTATGCAGTTGCTACCGCATCCGGATGCGTTACCTGCCACAAGAAAAAAGGGTAAATATCTTCACCCCTTTTCAAAAATTAATTCATTTTCACAAAAATCACTTTTCAACAGTAAGTTGAATAACGGCTTTTTGCAAAGGAAATCCAACCCTAAGGATATTTAATAAAGCATTTGTATGATGCAATCCATTACCTGCAAATTTCCAGTTCTGTTGAAATCCTTTTCTTGTAAAGCCGGAATTACATATTGATCGCTTCTACCGATTTGATTTCCGGAATCGCTTTTTTCATAGCATCTTCTACGCCGTTTTTAAGGGTCATCCGACTGAAAGGGCATGAACCGCAGGCTCCGTGAAGCTCAACATTCACTACATTTTCGCCTGTAACTTCTACAAAACTGATATCGCCTCCGTCAGCTTGCAGGTAAGGACGAATCTGCTCAATTACATTCCGGACTTTGGTTTCTAATTCTGACATTTGTTTTTTGATTTTATAGGTTGTTTTTTACTAGAATTCTGCCTCTGTTTTACTAACACCTTTTTTGAAACGGGAGTCAAAAACATCTCATTCTATGATTTCATCTCAACCACCTGTGTAGGATCGATAGTAGCATTACGAATGGCGATCTGCTGAGCTACCGATTCGGCTAACTGTCTGAATGCCATAGCCACAGGAGAAGTATCGTCCAACATGGCAACAGGACTGCCGCTATCGCCGGATTCACAAATGCTTTGCACCAGTGGAATCTGCCCAAGCAATGGTACACCGATTTCTTTGGCAAAGCGCTTGCCACCTTCTTTCCCGAAGATATAATATTTATTTTCAGGAAGTTCAGCAGGAGTAAACCAGGCCATATTTTCGACAAGTCCCAGGACAGGGACTTTTATACTATCTGTGGTAAACATATTATAAGCCTTGCGCGCATCGGCAAGTGCAACTTCCTGTGGCGTGGTAACAATAGCCGCGCCGGTAACAGGAACAGTCTGAACCAGGGTCAAATGTATATCTCCTGTTCCCGGAGGCATATCGATAACCAGGTAATCAAGTTCACCCCAGTCGCCGCCTGTAAGCATTTGGGTAAGGTAATTTGAAGCCATGGGTCCACGCCATACCAATGCCTTCTTAGGATCAACAAAAAACCCAATGGATAATAACTTTATTCCATATTTCTCAATAGGTTCCAGTATGGTGCGGCCGTCTTCCTCGCGTGCACCCGGTCTGGCATCAAGCAGGTCAAACATCATCGGAACCGAAGGCCCATATATATCAGCATCAAGTAATCCAACCTTTGCACCAAGTTTCGATAAAGCTACAGCGAGGTTAGCAGCAACTGTCGACTTACCAACCCCGCCTTTACCGGATACAACCGCAATAATATTCTTTACACCCTTAAGCATAGTATCGTCAGCACCTCTGCGTGTTGTAGTACGCGAAGTCAGTTCAACATTAACTTCTGCATAAGGGTCCACTCTTCCTTGTATGGCCTTTACGCAATCATTCTTCATTTTGTCCTTCATGGGACAGGCCGGTGTAGTCAGCACCAGTTTCATGCTTATTTTATTGCCTTCGATTTCAATATCCTCAATCATCCCCAACGATATCACATCTTTATGCAAATCCGGGTCATGAACAAATTTTAACGCATTGATTACCTGATCTTTACTAATTGCCATTATTCAATTTCTTATTTTTATTTAGAATGCGTAAAGATAATTTATTTAATGATATGCGGTCAGAAATTATAAATATTTTGTGTTCATTGGATGCAAAGCACATTAAACCCAAATTGCGCAATAGGAGACAACGTTGATCTATTTGTGTTAGTTGGGTTAACCCCGATTTAGCAAATCTTTGTATTTCAGTGATTTTCAATTGAAATACATTAGATTTGTTTAATCGATTACGCTACTGCGTAATTTGGGTTAAATCTATTTCAAGTGGCTGCATACCTGAAAGGGTCTTACATAACGAAAAAATGGAATCCTTTATAGGATTCCGGAAAATAAGGATTGTAAGGGAACACACTAAGTGAAATAAACTATTCCATAACCGGCTAACATTATATAGGTACCAGCAATCCAATAAAACAAAGCCCCCTGCCTGAAAAGAACAATCACCAGGCAGGGGGTAATGAAGATAAATAAGAACTCAAGTTCAATAAAACACAATTAACGGATAAACAACAACTCCCTGTATTTAGGTAACGGCCATTTTTCGTTGTCCACAATTAATTCAAGTTTATCAACATGATAACGGATTTCATCAAAAAACGGGAATATCACAGTTGCATAAGCCAATGCCTTTTCACGGGTATCTTCAATCATGTTAGCTTTCCTTCTTGCATCAATCATTTCACTCACTTTATCCTCAATATTACCGATATGCTTTGAAATTTCTATGATCAGTTTAAGCCTTCGGGCAGCGAGTACCTGGTATTCTTCATCAGGGTAAAGATTTTTCATGCCTTGTGTACTGCTGATCAACATTGCCTGGTACTCTATAACAGTTGGCAAAATATGGTTCATAACCAGATCGCTTAATACACGTGCTTCGATCTGAACTTTCTTCGCATACAGTTCAAAGCGAACTTCCGTGCGTGCTTCCATTTCAATGTCAGTATAAACATTGGATCGTTTGAAGAGTTCGCGGGTTTGCGGACTCAGGTAAGCATCGTAAATAAGCGGAACTAATGCTTCGCAATCGAGACCTCGTTTGGCAGCCTCAAGCTTCCATTCTGCACTATAATTATTTCCATCAAAACGTATAGGTTTGGATTTTTTGATAAGCCGGCGCAGCACCTGCAAAATGGCTTCATCCTTTTTAACACCTTTTTCGATTAATTTATCCACTTCTGTTTTAAAGTCAACCAACTGAACAGCAAGTGCAGCATTGAGTGGAATCATGGCCGAGGCACAGTTTGCTGATGAGCCGACTGCACGGAATTCGAAACGGTTTCCTGTAAAAGCAAAAGGTGAAGTCCGGTTACGGTCGGTATTATCGAGTAGAATTTCCGGAATCTTACCAATATCAAGTTTGATGGCGGTCTTTTCTTCTGGCGACATTTTCTCGTCCGTAACTCTCTGCTCAATTTCGTCCAGCATTCTTGTTAATTGCTGTCCCAGAAATGCGGAAATTATGGCCGGAGGTGCTTCGTTGGCACCTAATCTGTGCTGATTTCCCGGCGAAGCAATAGAAGCCTTTAACAATGCATTATGCTTGTGAACAGCTACCAATGTGTTTATTAAAAATGTAAGAAACTGCAGGTTCAATCTGGGCGTTTTACCCGGGGATAAGAGGTTCACCCCGGTATTGGTAGAAACTGACCAATTATTGTGCTTTCCTGATCCATTTATGCCGGCAAAAGGTTTCTCATGCAATATTACTTTAAAATCATGCCGGCTTGCGACCTTACGCATAATCATCATTATCAATAGATTATGATCATTTGCCAAGTTAGTTTCTTCAAAAATCGGGGCTAATTCATATTGATTAGGAGCTACCTCATTATGCCTGGTCTTAATCGGGATTCCAAGCTTATATGCTTCATATTCCAGGTCTTTCATAAAGGCCAACACACGGCTGGGAATCTGACCAAAATACTGATCCTCCAGCTGCTGGTTTTTTGCCGAAGCATGGCCCATTAAAGTACGATCTGTAAGAACCAGGTCGGGACGTGCATTAAAAACTGCTTCATCAACCAGGAAGTATTCCTGTTCCCATCCCAGGTTGCTGTTTACCTTCGTAACATCTTTATCGAAATACTGGCACACGTCAACTGCCGCTTTATCCAGGAAATGCAGGGCTTTAAGAAGCGGTGTTTTATAATCAAGCGAATCACCTGTATATGAAATAAATATAGTTGGAATAATGAGAGTATCGTCCATTACAAATGCCGGCGATGAGGGATCCCATGCAGTATATCCACGTGCTTCGAAAGTGTTCCGGATACCTCCACTGGGAAAACTTGAAGCATCAGGCTCCTGCTGAACAAGTAATTCGCCTGAGAAAACCTCAATAGCAGTTCCGCGACCAGTTGGTACAGTAAAAGAATCGTGTTTTTCGGCTGTACTTTCGGTTAGCGGCTGAAACCAGTGGGTATAATGAGTAGCTCCCAGGCTCATAGCCCAGCTCTTCATGCCCATAGCAATCTGATCGGCTAATTTCATATCAATTCGCTTCCCTAAATCAACCGCATCAATAACTGCTTTGTAAGCATCTTTTGGAAGGTATTTTTCCATCTTAACCCTGTCGAATACATTCAGACCAAAATAATCAGAAATTTTCTCGCCGGGAGCTTTGACTTCAACCGGTTTTCTTTTTAGCGCATCTTCTAATGCCTTAAAACGTATAGTTGCCATATATTCAAATTTTATGATTTAAATACAAAATTACTATTTTTTCAATTACACCCCTTATTTTTTGATGATAATTATGATTTTTTATAGTTTTTACACAAACATCCTTAAAATATCAACCCTTCTCCAGATATTATTACTATTTTTCAAATATCCAAACCTCAGTTATATTTATGCGACTCACAATAATTGTTGGTAATGAGCATTGACAGCGATAGTGTAATAATTGAAAATATCAGTTTACCTAAATCCCAAGGGCTCAGCTGTGCTTATATTACAGGTATCATTCCAGACTAATTAATTACCACCAATATTAAAGAATCCACCCTCTAAGAAGGCCGACTTAAAGCCCCTATAATGGGCCAAAGTCGAACGTCTGCTGCTCCTCTATCCGTTCTTGCTTTTCTTGGTAAATGACATACTTCTTGATCTTTTCTTCGTCAAGGCCAATTGTGTCGCCACAATATCCTCTTGCCCAAAAATGATTCCCCAAATATGGTTTCTTTTTCAATTGAGGATAACTTTTGAAATTTTTGATTGCTGTTTTCCTTTTAATATC
>JBBRCH010000035.1:0-42175 GCA_038204995.1 Bacteroidales bacterium
AAGATACCCGTCCTTATTGTTGGCAATTTCGCGGTTTCCTTCGCTGTCATAACCTCCACCCCTGCCGCCATAGCTCGAGGGCCAGGTTTTCTCCAAATAATCGGTAGCATAAGCACCCATTGACCACTCATGGCCATCGGCGCTTACTTCGGCATCCACATAAAAATTATCGAGCAACACAAAATCTTCTGCTATTTTATGATGATTGGGCGTAATGTGTTTCCCAAACAAAACAAGGCTTGTATCGCCATTCCCTTCTTTAACATCGCCAAGCACCTGATCGTAAGTGCGATTTTCCTGTATGATGTAAAATACATGTTTTATTGGTGACGTTTCTTTAGCCGAACGCGGGATTGGATTCCCCTCCATTCCTTCTGAAACCGTTTCTTTTTCTTTTGAATAAGGAGTATTGGTATACACCTCTTTGGTATAACTTTTTAACCGGTCATTATCAGGTACATCAATAATACTCATTGTACCAATAAACAAACCTCCGATATACTGGTTGTATTTTTTGGTAACGGTATCACCTTCATGATGAGCCACTTTTGATTTAACATACGTGGGATTCGGACCATCGGGATTGGCAAAGGATGAAAATCCCTTTCCATTGGTAACAAAAATCTTTTTGCCGATTGCTTTTACGCACGTAGGGTACCAACCCGTAGGGATGAACCCTTTTGAAATACTTCTTCCCGGTTGCGAAACATCAAATACTGCAAGGCAATTGTTGTCGGCATTGGCAATATACAGGGTTTTTTCGTCGGGAGAAAGAGCCACGCCATTGGTTGTTGAGCCCGGAGGCGAATCAGGATAAAGAGAACTTGTTAAAGTTTCAATTACTTTTTTTGATGCCGTGTTGATTACCGAAACCGAATTATCGTTAGCGTTGGCAACGAATAAATACATTCCGTTTTTTGACAAACAAATATCGTTGGGATTATCGCCAACATTTATTTCATTAACAACAGACCTTGTTGCAGTGTTGAAAATAATCAACTTGTCACATCCCCAGCAACTTATATACAATTCCTTTTTGTCAGGCGACAGCAAACAGGTATATCCCTCTCCGCCTAATTGGTATGTTCCGACAGTTTCCTTTGTGACGATATCTACTATGTAAAGCGAATTATTTTCTTTGGTAACCACATACAGCAGATTTCTTTTATCATCGATATCAATCCCGGCAGGAGAAATTTTAACCGGCCATTTTTCTCCCAAAATCAAAGTATCCACCAACAAAAGCTTCTTCTTTTTAATGGCATATTTTAAAATCCGGTTATCATTTCCGCCCGAGGCGTAAAGAAATTTTTCGTTGGCACTGAATTTTAAGCCTACCCAACTCACCGAAATTTTTATGTTATCCAATATTTTTCCCGATCGCGCATCAATTAATTGAATGCTTTGGGTGCTTTGTCCGTTATTGGTTACAGCAATAAGTTTCTGCGAAGGACTAACAGCCATATTTAACGGAAGATCGCCCAATAAGTAACCATGTCCGGCAGGCGAAAGGCTCCATCCATTCGGCAGGGTAACTTTATCCGGTTTTTGAGCTGAGGTATAAAAACCAATGAGGAGGAATACACTAAACAGAAAAGAAATGTTTTTCATAATAAACCTTTAATGGTTCTATTTTCAATTACTTATGGACAGCTCGGATAACAATCTCTTTGTTGCCAATGTTTGAAGCAAATATAATGTTTAATTTTTACGGCTAACGCAACTCAGCAATAGTTAAACGGGCAATTAAAATAAATGGAAAAAAGGTCTGTACAATACAAGATTGAGTTTTTCTGATTGATCCCGTCCTTCAAATGTTAAAGAAACCGGCCTTTGCCGCAGACAAACTCCAGTTCCGGATGATAGTTTTACTCTTTTAAGTTAACTGCTTCTCTAAATTAAAAGTTGTTTTGATTCATCTTAATTATAGTTAGTGCTTATAAGAAAACGAGTTTAAAATGAGTTTCGCCCACGCGCACCCCTTAGTCCCCGTAGGGGAGAGTCCTCGCAAACAGAAGATTGAGTATTGTATACTAAGCATAAGATTAATGAAGATGAACATTTTTAAATAAAATGATGAGTTTTCTTATTGCCACTAGTTAGTACTTCACTTGCAACTGATTTAATAAATGGTGGTATCGTTCATGAACATCAGGCCTTACAACCCCCTCGTCACTTTGCCCGAAAGCATTTTCAAATCTCATCTTGTTTCACTGCAGACAATAACTTATCTGCCAATAGGAACAATATAGTATCTTCCTTTTTAAGGTTTTTTGTTGTTCAACATATTTTGAACTGCCTGGCGATTTTGCTGGTCTGTCGGCTTAGGCGTTTTAACGACTAATACCCTGAAAATATCATTGCTCTTATTATACAGGCAATGTGGTATGTTTTTTGGGCTATCGATAAGCATATCTTTTACAACTTCCTGCTTTTCGTCACCTATTTCAACAATGCCTGTACCTTCGAGCACATAAAAGAATACATCCACGGCAGTGGTATGCTTTAGTATCTGCTCCCCCGGTTTCAGTAGCATATGAACAACCTGAACGTGATCGGTATCATGAATTTTTCCGGCTTCAACCCCGTGTGGGTTTTTGGTTTTTTCAGCCTTGGTATAAATAGTTATTTTCATTTTTCAGTTTCAATAGTGAATGGTATTTTGATTCAGATTCTGTAATCAGCTATCGGATCTATAAACAGGAGAGGTATTTCCTTATCCTGTTTTTAGGTCTGAAGATTCTGCCAGGAATGCACTAAAATACTCATTAATCTTAAGAATTAAACAATTTTAAGCTTGAATTAAGAAACATCCCTGGCAAAACCATGAAGGTTGATGTTATTGTGCAGCCGGCTCCACATGTTTATGGTTATGCCCTTCTGCTTCCCCTTCAGCAAAATGGAAGAATTGAACATACGCTTCAATGTATTCCCTGCCAGCCGGAACATTGTTGACATCAAAATTCTTCAGCGACATTGCTTTTTTAAAACGTTTTGTTAATTCCGGCATTTTGGCTTCGGGAACCAGGTTTTTTAAAGGTGAAAGATTCCCAAGTTCAATTGATTTATCAGCTGCAAGTATTTTTTCATCAATAGGTGTGCCCGATGGTTTTACTCCGGTAAAGGCTACACCTTCGCCATTGCGGTGAACTCTGACCAGGGTCTCGAAAAAATATTTGTCTGAAAGGATCTTAGCATCAGCACTTAGCACTCTCACTTTCATGGTAAGTTTAAATGCTTCAACTATTTCAGCTTCATTTTCCCGTGGCACCCATTTAAGGACATAGTTTACATTATTCTGCGCCAAAGCTTTTTGGGCATCAGCTACAACCGGACCATCCATTGTATCGCAATGGGCGAATGTTGTGGTAGAAGAAAAAGATAAGATTATGACTAAAAGCATAGATAGAAAACTGCTTTTAATAAACCTTCCTGATTTCATTTGACTGTTTGAATTTTTGTTTTGGTGATTTTGAATTGTTGTTTTCATGATTGTTGTTTTTAAATATTGATTGTTTATTGATTTCGGAGCAAAGGTATTGCGTGTAACAAGGGCAATCGCTCCATCTTATAAAGTGGGACTTGTTTATTGGAAGAAACTGGTGTTTACTTATAAAGTGAGACGAATCGTATATTGAAGAAAACCGGGAATCAACTTATAATCATTCAGGTTCAATATTTGTGTATTTTTGATATATTTTTAAAAATGAATCAGTCCCTCGTAGATAATATATTGCTAATAGGCAGCTTCCAGGCTTTTTTCCTGACAGCTTTACTTATCAAAAAAAAGGGGAAATCCGTGCATGATTTTATAATCGGAGCATGGCTGATTTTTCTTGGTTTGTATGTTTCAGTATATGCTTTAAGTCCGGAAGGGTTTTTTCTGCGAAATCCCTGGCTGATAAGTTTTTATATTTCACTTCTAATGCTTATCGGACCATTCCTGTTTTGGTATGTGAGATCTTTAATCCACTCAGATTTTAAGCCTTTCCGTGATATTATATGGCATTTGCTTTCATTCGCACTTTTTAATTTATACCTGCTTATTTTTTTTTCATCAACTGATTTCATCAAAAGCATTTATACTATCGAAGAAAGTAATAAGCTGGACTTTCCCTTTCCTTATTACATTTTCCTGTTCATTACAGCCATTTCAGTTCCGTTTTATATTCTGTGGTCCATAGGTTTGCTCCGTAAACACAGGAAAAACATCGCAGATACTTTTTCTTCAACTGAGAAGCTGAATCTGATATGGTTAAGAAATTTGATTGTAATACTGGGTATAACCTGGATTGTGCTGGTTACAATTCTGTTTGTTCACCACATTTTAGACTTGTTTTCCGACGATTTCTGCATACACGGACTTTTTCTGACTCTTTCCATTTTTATAATTGTTGTAGGGTATTTCGGATTGCATCAGTATGCAGTATTTACACCAAATGATGTAGAGTCTGAAGCAGAAAGCAAAGATGAAAGCGTTAAGTATGTCGGATCTGCCCTGAAAGATGAAGATATTCAGAAATACCTGAAATCCTTGTCTGAATATATGAAAACGAAAAAGCCTTACCTGAACAATCAATTAACATTGCACCAATTGGCCGAAGAGGTGAATATCCTTCCACATTACCTTTCAAGAATAATCAACGAGTATCATCATCAGAATTTTTTCGATTTTATCAATATATACCGGATTGCTGAATTTAAAAACAGGATTGCTGATCCACATTTTAGAAATTACACACTGTTAGCCATCGCTTTTGATTGCGGTTTTAATTCCAAATCCTCTTTCAACCGGTTGTTTAAGAAAGCTACAGGCGTAACACCGTCAGAGTATAAGAATTCACTGAGTTCAATAACCTAGCGCATTAAATCAAAATTTTTAGACTTGTTGTATGGCACCCAAAAAGTACCGTGCTGACCAATATCAGTTGCGATCAGATCGGCAAAAAGCTCATTTTCAATTTCAGGTTTAGTATTTTTAAAAGACTTGGATATAACTTGACGTTTTCATTTGTCAGTTTCTTATTAATTAAAATTTTAGATAATTCGATTTAGATTCGAAGAAAAGAAATTTCGCTATAACAGGAAGAAATTCTTCCCATGTTATGTTTAGTTTTGAAGATTATGTCATGAATGCACTAAATTAATCAATAATCTTAAAGAATTGAGCAATAATAAGTTTGAATTTAGAAACATCCCTGGCAAAACCATGAAGTTGATATTAATATACAACCTGCTCCTCATGTTTATGGTAATGACCTTTTTCTTCCCCTTCGGCAAAATGAAAGAACTGAATATACGCTTCAATATATTCCCTTCCGGCAGGGACATATTGTCATTTTTAATATCTGACATATATTTGTAAGTAATTATATTGATTGGTGTATTAATGCATTAATTCCCTTTATACCTGGCATTATGTATAAGGACCAGCCTTTCAATTTTATCGGCAATAAAATCATGCAGTTTAATGCATCGGAAAGGCAATTTTTAAGGCATATATTCAATAAGTACCTGTGCAACTAAATATTATATAAGTGCATCGCCATTCCGAAAACAGAATACCGTCAATTCAAAAGGCTTGAACCGAATTTCAATCTGAGGGCATGCATTCTCCTGTTTTATTGCAATCCACTTTATAAGTATGTATTTGAATGGGAAACGATTACAGGATTATTTGAAAAGCTAAAACTTATTGAACAGGATATTCTCGAAGGAATTCCGGATAGTGAAACAAAGAATGAGTATTTAACTATTGATTCGGAACTTCCTGTATTCCTGCTACATGGAAAATTAAAAGCCTCTTCAGAGCGGTTTGATCTGAAATTGCTTTGTGAAGGGATTCTCGAGAACGAGAAGGTATACAAACAAGTTACTTTTCGTCAGAAAATTATAAAATTGTTCACTATTTCAGGATTTGCCATTCGTTTGCCATTTATGCATTTAGTACGAATAATCAAACTCAGTAATACAGTAACAAAAAAGATTCGTCATATTGAAAATATAAATTTACTGTGGAAAAATATCAATAAATTATCATTTCAGATGAATTTCCTGGTTTACAGGAAAGGCTTTGGTGAAATCATCCGTGGTAATACGGAAATTGTTGACTTATCCATACTGGTAATGCTTATTGGCGATGATTTTATCGACCAGATCGCCAGGAATAAAGGGTGTGAAAATATCATATCTCTTATCAGAAATAAAATAGCAGCGTTCGAAATAACGATACATGCAGACTATACCTTGCAATCGAACGAACTTGGCTCACTATACAAATCGCTTCAGATTGAGAAGGAGAGAGTCCGGGACATTGACAATATGACATTCGACCAGCTTTATAAAATAATGCTCGGACTGTTTTCAGAAATCAACCGTCGTTTGCTGAAAATGAATATTAAGAATCGGGTAAGTGCCTGTACATCAATCTGCAGTTTCCTTAATTATTGTTTGTCGATCTATATGGATGACCTGTTATTTTCGACCCGGGAAAAAGCTGAAAAATTCAGTCTTAAAGATACCAATTGGTATTTCAATAAGAAAAATAATTGTGTTATGATGTATGGACTCTGGTTGAGGGCAGAGTTTCTGAAACTTGATTACCAACAATTTCTGCCCGAGATCAGGGAGTGGGGGAATCTTGTAGGGAATATCCAGCTTTATGACGATTTGAAAGATATGGAAGCAGATTGGAATTACCAGCCCAATTATCCGATAATTATCAGTTTTGAGTATTTTACAGAAGAGTACCATTGGTTTCAAAAAAGAATGAAAACTTTTCTTGGATGCTGTTCCCATGAAGAAATGGTTGAATTGAGTATTGCCATGCCCAGGATCGTAGCACATACGTTGTTACTAAGTAAACACATGGGTATCACACAATTAAACTGGTTTACAAAATTTGCAACCAATTACTGCCGGAAACAAAACTGGACCAATACATTCCTGCATCCGAAAATGTTTACGAAAACTACTGAATATGACCTGGCGAAACACTGGATATTTTCTGATAATCCAAATATCAACTACTCATGCAAAGAGGTAAACCTGGTTTTTCTCCTGCTTTCGAAAACACATTCTTTGTTTGAGATGTTTGATAATAAAGATTTCTATTTTGACTACCTGTTAATGGTATGCCTTTACGATCGGAATTTCAACAAACATTTCTTTACCCTGACTAATATTATTCATTCCTATAATCTGATTTTCAGGTATCAGTTTATGAAAACAGGGTTTTGAACCCGGGTTTTGAACCGTTTTATGAAACGCAGAAAAGATGCAGTAATTTCAGCAATCGATCAATACAGGCAGGAGGGAATGCCTCAAAATATTTTTTTTCCTGCTGAGTTGCTCAGTTACATTGAAAAGCACTGGGTTTAAGCAAATCAAAATCTGACCTGAATTAGGTGTAATAAAAATATTTCCCATAGTGAATATAAAAATCATCGTCAAATATGACAGCCATACCATAAAGAATTACTACTTTTAAGTCCTTCCGCGTGTTGAAAGAAACATTAAAAATGAAAAAATGAAAATTCATCTCTCTTTTCTGTTATTTATCCTTGTGTTTAGTGCATTTGCCCAGAATTCATCAAAATATGACAATATCCTGCTCACAACCGCCAATGAGTGCCGGAAGGCTGAGCCACAGGTAATGCTTGCTTCCGACTATGTATATTCAACTCCAATTGATAAAAAAAACTTTAACAGGACTAATGCGATTTCATTCATAATGAAATGGATGTCGGGCACTTCCGATTTTTCATTTATACTGGATGAAACTATCAAAAAAGTCACTTATAATGACAAAGATCTGGTGGGTGTATACATAGCATGCCTTGCAAAATATGCATTAGAAAAAGGAAAAGGGGTTGACCGCGAGGATCTTAAATTGAACTCCTATCTCATGCTTGCAAAATATTGCGAAGATCCTGCAAATAATTATAAACCCAGGGGTGAAATTAAAAAACTTATTGAGGCAAAAAATCAGGGTAAATTAAAAGAATATCTTGAAACGAAAAACAAGTAATCTGCCATCGCGTAGCTTCCTCATATGCTAACATCAAAACATTTTGGTGTTTCTTCTGTTCATAATGCGGCCTGATAATTACACTATCAGGTTTTCTGACCGCAAGGGAAGTTATTTCACAGTCAAAAAAAAATTGCATGAGCTAAAATGTCCGAAAAAATCATAGAAGTAAATCACCTTTCAAAACTTTTTGGCAAAATAAGAGCTGTCGACGATGTTAGTTTTACGGTCTACAAAGGCGATGTATTAGGATTCCTGGGGCCAAACGGAGCAGGAAAAAGCACCTCCATCAGGGCTGTGCTCTCATTGATAACACCCACCATGGGCGAAATAAGGTTGTTCGGCAAAGAACTTTCAAGGAATCGCAATTTTATTTTATCCAAAATCGGCTGTATTGTCGAGAAGCCGGATTTTTATACCTACCTGTCAGCTGAGCGCAACCTCGAAATCTTTGGACGTATTTCAGGTTCGGTAATCCCGAAGAGCCGGATTGAGGAAATGATAGAATTTGTTGGCCTTAAAGGGAGAGATAAAGATAAAGTCGGTAGTTTTTCGCATGGAATGAAACAACGCCTGGGCATTGCACAGGCATTGCTGCATGATCCCGAACTTATTATTCTGGATGAACCGACCACAGGTCTCGATCCAAAAGGTATCATCGACATACGTAACCTCATTCTTCAACTTAAAAACGAACGCAACAAAACGATTGTATTATCATCGCACATCCTTTCCGAAATTGAACTTATTGCCAATCGCATGGTGATATTAAACAAAGGGAAATCAGTTGCCCAGGGAAATGTAGCCGAACTGCTTAACCAACAGGAACTTATCGTTTCAATCCAGGTCGATCAGCCCGAAAAATCTATTCAGCTTATTAACCGGAAATTCAAGGGTACAGCAGTCAGCCTTCCCGGAGGTGATTTGCTTCAACTTAGTATTACACAAGAAATTATTCCCGAAATAAACCGATTGCTAGTGGATAACGATATAAATGTTTACCGTATTGAGGTGAAACGAAAACTTGAAGATTATTTCTTGAAATTAATCAGCAACTGATGTTTTGGAAAAGCACCTATAACGAATTTATTAAGATTTCTGCAAAACCACGCAGTTACATCGGGCTTGGAGCGATTACTTTACTGGTAGCCGTTATTCTGTTTGCAATGAAACTGGATGGAAAATCCTATCTTTCCTTTGTAACTGGTTCATTCGAACAGACCTTGTCGTTTCAGGGTAATGTACTGAACGGCAGCCTGATGGCATTTATCGTTTTGCAACTGCTTATTATTCACGTTCCCTTGCTCGTGGCCCTGGTAACCGGCGATCTTATTTCGGGTGAAGCCGCATCGGGAAGCATACGTATGCTGGCTACAAAACCCATCTCCCGAACACAACTTTTGCTATCGAAGTTTCTGGCCGGAAATGTATACACACTGATAATACTTGTATGGTTAGGTGTTATGGCCCTGGGTTTCGGAAAACTGATCTTTGGTGCCGGCGACCTGATAGTTCTGAATAGCCAGGGATTGATAATCTTCCAGGATGGCGATATCATGTGGCGCTTTTTCAGCGGATTAGCTGTTTCGTACCTGGCACTGGTCACTGTTGCAACCTTATCTATAACGCTTTCGTGTTTTACTGATAATTCTATAGGACCCATAGTTACAACAATGGCCATCATTATCCTTTTCACCATTATTGGAACTTTAGATGTTCCGGTCTTCGATCATATACAGCCCCTTCTTTTTACAACTCATATGGCATCATGGCGTAGTTTCTTCAACGACCCAATACCGAAACGGGAAATTGTAAATTCAGTCATTGTGCTTCTCATTCATATTGCAGGCCTGCTAGGAATAGCTTTGTATACTTTCAATAAAAAAGACATTTTATCATGATGAAGGAAATTCAAAAAGCGAGGCATTTTATATTTCCCTTATTGTTGCTTATAAGTTTCATTGCTGTAGCACAAAAAACTCCAAATCAGCTTCTCAAAGGCGTGTATCAAAAAATGATGACAGTCGGGGATTATTCCGTCGACGCCGTCATCAGGGCCGATATTCCTTTGATTAAAATACTGCCGGTGAATGCTGTAGTGTATTTTAAACAACCCGATAAATTTAAAGTTGAATCGAAAGGCATAGCAATTTTACCCCGCCAGGGTTTCAGTGATTTATCCGGAATTATCCGCGACACAACCTCCTATACGGCAGTATTTACGGGAAAAGAAAAAATAGGAACATCACTGACTCAGATTATAAGTATAATCCCTGTGACGGACACCGGTGATCTGATACTGGCAAAATTCTGGCTTGACTATTCGCACAACCTGGTTCTGAAATCGCAGATTACCACCCGTGCAAGCGGAACAATACTGATTGAATATTTTTACTCAACCCATTCGGGTTTTGGCTTACCCGACAAAATGATTTTTACGGTTGATGTGAAGAAATTCAAAATTCCTAAAGCAATGACATCTGATTTAAATACCCCAAGAAGAGATCAGAACACAAAAGGAAATGAATCAAAAAAAGGCGTTATTCTGATCGAACTGAAGCATTATAAAATCAACCAGGGGCTGAAAGATGCGTTTTTTATTCAAAATTGACTGGTTTCAGTGCAATGAAGATTTGTTTCGATAGAAGCCAGCTTGGGAAAAAGTGCAGAAGAAGGTCAAAATGCAAAAGTCAAAGGTTAAAAGTCAAACTGGAATTGAAAGAATTAAATACATTATATTACCTGCTTTGGCGGCTAATAGCCTGCAATTTTTTAGATGCAAATCATTTATTTTTGTTATTTCTCAATAAAAAAAGTTGTCATTTGCGTTTTGAATTTTGACTTTTCAAACTCCAAACTATACATACAAACTATAATACCAGAACTCTTGACACTAATTCCCAGCATATACCTCGCTCCTTTCCAGGGAATCACCGGAGTTACTTTCCGAAAAATCTATACAAAGCATTTTCAGGGAGTAGACAAACTATTCACGCCTTTTTTTACAGGCATTAATAATGAATTAAAACTGCCTGCCCGGAAAATAACAGAGATAGGTAATAGTACTGAACATACTATTGAAGTGGTACCACAGATATTGAGCAAAGATGCTGATGAAATGATTCGCTTTGCACTTTTTTGTACTAAACTTGGATTCAAGGAACTAAACTGGAACCTGGGTTGTCCGTATCCAATGGTAGCGAAAAAAAAACGCGGTTCAGGCATGATGCCATATCCTGAAATGGTTGATGAAATTCTTGAAAAAGTGATGCCTGAAATGCCGATGCTGTTTTCGGTAAAATGCAGGCTCGGCTATCTATCTGCTGATGAAATTTTGAATCTCATTCCGATTTTCAACCGGCATAAAATTTCAGAATTAACCATACATGCACGGCTTGGGAAACAGCTTTACAATGGTGAACCCGATCAGGTAACTTTCAAAGAAATACTTCCTGATATTACTGTTCCTTTAGTTTATAATGGTGATATTTTTTCGTTGACTGATTTTCGAAGAGTTAAAAGTCTCTTCCCCGCCATCAGTACATGGATGATTGGCCGTGGGTTACTTTCGGATCCGTTTCTTCCTGCATTAATAAAAGGCTTAGCTGTTCCCACAGACCGCCAGGCATCTGTCAGGCAATTTATTGATGACCTCTATTTTGCTTACCGCCGACAGATGAACGATAATGTAGCAGTCCTCGGGGTTTTAAAAGAATACTGGCATTACCTTGCTGAATCATTTAATGATCCGCATCAGGTTTTTAAAAAATTAAAAAAAGTCAAAAACTTTGATGATTTTGAAGATGCTGTGGCCTTTGTATTCAATGAGTATGAGTGGGTAGGATCAACAAAAAAAACCAGCCATTAGAGCTGGGTTTGTAAAAAATATCGTCTTTCAATCTTGTACTTATACCTTTTTACTTAGGATCATAGGCCCACTTCAGATAAGTCGATCCCCAGGTAAACCCACCACCAAAAGCAGCCAGGATTAAATTATCCCCTTTACGGAGTTTTGACTCCCATTCCCACAGGCAAAGCGGAATAGTGGCTGATGTTGTATTGCCATATCTTTCAATATTGATCATTACTTTTTCTCTTTCCAGTCCCATGCGGTTTGCCACTGCATCTATGATCCGCATATTGGCCTGGTGAGGAACCAGCCAGGCTAATTCTTCAGGTTTCAGGTTATGCTTCTCCATCATCTCGACCGAAATATCAGCCATTTTCGAAACTGCCCATTTGAAAACTGTCTGCCCGTCCTGGTATATAAAATGTTCCTTATTATCCACTGTTTCGTGGGATGCCGGGCGCTGCGATCCGCCGGCTTTCATATATAAATGATGACGTCCGACACCGTTGGTTCTGAAAATGGAATCAACCAACCCAACCTCTTCCGCTGTTGGTTCCAGCATTACTGCCGCAGAAGCATCTCCGAAAAGCGGGCATACAGCCCTATCAGTATAATCTGTAATGGCCGACATTTTATCAGCCCCTACAATTATCACTTTTTTATGAGATCCTGATTCCACAAATTTTTGTCCGACCGACAGGGCATATAGGAAACTGGAGCATGCTGCATTTAAATCGAAACTGAACGCATTGATAATTCCGCATTTATCGCTGATAATATTGGCAGTGGCCGGAAAAAGCATATCAGGTGTTACCGTAGCACATATAACCAGGTCAACGTCTTCAGGTTTTGTATTTGTTTTAGCCAGCAGAAGTTTAACTGCCTCGGTTCCCATATCGGAGGATGCAAGTCCTTCGCCTTTTAAAATATGTCGTTCACGAATGCCAATACGTGTCATTATCCATTCGTCGGTTGTATCTACCATCCGACTTAATTCATCATTATTGAGTATATATTCGGGAGCATATCCTGCAACACCGGTTATAGCGGCTCTTAGTTTTGCCATTAGCTAAATTTTTCAGTTATTAATAAGAAATTTAAACAAACATAGTTAACAGGTTTTCAACCTTGAGTCCAACCAATCCTGGCCTGCAGGTATTAATCTACTATGAAGCCTCCGTTGAGGTTTAAAAGAGCGCGCTTTATCTTAGAAGCAATTTTTGCTTTGTACACATCACGTCCGAGTAAAACCATATTTTTGATGGCGATGTCATTCGAAATTCCATGCCCCATAATAACAGCACCATTAATGCCTAAAATGGGAGTTCCGCCATAATTTTCATAATTCATTCTTTTGAAATAATCATCCAGCAGGTTTCGTTTTGCCATGATGCGGTAAAAGGATTCAATAAGTTTGAGGATAATATTTCCGGTGAAACCATCACAAACAATAACATCAGATTTATTACGCAGAAAATCGCGGCTTTCGATATTTCCGATAAAGTTAAAATCTTTTGAATCTTTCATGAGGTGATAAGCGGATTGTGTAGTCAGATTACCTTTTTCTTCTTCATGTCCGATGTTGAGTAGCGCTACCCTCGGATTTTTAACATGGTAAACATTTTGCACATAAATGGAGCCTATCAGTCCGAGCTGGTAAAAAACATCCGGTTTTGCATCGGGATTAGTACCGACATCTACAAGCAGGCTATAACCGCCATCTTCCTGAGGGATTATGGCAGAAGTACAAGGTCGGACAACCCCCTGAATTGTATTTACACTAAAAATGGAGCCGACCAGCATGGCGCCGCTGTTTCCGGCACTTGCGAAAGAGTCAATTTTTTTATGTTTCAGCAATTGAAAACCCACACTTATACTGGCTTCCGGTTTACGGGTGAAAGCTTTGGTAGCATGCTCACCCATTTCAATCACATCGGGAGCATGCACAATATCAAATACAGCGGTATCGCATCCGCGTTCATGCAGTAACGAACGGATTACTTCTTCCCGGCCAACCAAAACGATTTTATCGCCCGGAGAAAGCTCTTTAGCTGCTAAAATAGCTCCATCAATTGCAGCTTGCGGTGCAAAATCACCGCCCATTACATCCAATCCGATTCTCATGTATAGAGTCTTTTACTAAACATGATTTGCCGTGTTGAAGGCAAAATTAAGCTGTTGTATTTTTCTCTATTGCAAGGCGTCCTTTGTAATAACCGCATTCGGGACATACCCGGTGATAGAGTACAGATGTGCCACAGTTTGAGCAAATGATGAAGGTTGGAGCTTCAAGTTTATAATGTGTTCTGCGTTTTGCCGTTCTGGTTTTCGAGAACCTGTGTTTTGGATTTGGCATTGTATTATTTATTTATTGTTAATTCAATTTATTTATTATTCAATATTGAGTTTTTTCAGGGCTTCCCATCTTGGATCTATAGTTTCGGTGGGAGTATGCTTTTCGAGTAATCGCAGCATTTCAGGATCGCAGGTGCTGTTCCCTTCTTCATCATCAGGATGTATCAGTTGTGCTGGTAAAGCAAGGTGAACAAATTCATAAATATAAGGTGAGAGATCAAACTTGTATTCCGTTTCCGGTATAACAACAACATCTTCACTTTCTTCCAGATATTCGGCTCCAAGTTTTACAATAAGCCGCTGTATATCAGCAATCGGAAAGTAAAACTCATTGGTACATCGGTCACAGGTTACAAGGGCTTTACCCTCAAGACTGATATTAAAAATCATCATTCTTTCCATTTTTTCAAGGTCAACTGCGACATGTATCTGTGCCTGATGAATTTGCGAAAACTCAAAATGTTCAAAGAACGAATCATTTACCTCAAACTCAAACTGATGATTCCCAAGCTCAAGTCCAACGAATTGAATAGTATATTCTTTCAGGTGGTTCAATGTAATCACTATTAATTTGAGGGGCGCAAAATTACAAAATCCTATTATAAATAACAAACTCTTGTTTAGCAGATATATATTGTCTCAAAATAGCACCATTACTCATAAGCATGAAAACAAGTATTCTTAATCTGATTTATTCCAGGTTATTTTTCCTCTTATTTTCTTCCGAAATCGGCCGGAATCTCGCCCCAGGCTTTGGTTTCCCATTTTAAAATACGGGTATCGCAGCTGTTGGTATGAAGCCACTCTTCAGCTCGGTCAATAAGATCAAACAATTCCTTGTTTTTAACGTTTTGCGGCAGTTTGGTTTTAGCAGACTTTTGTTTTATCCACAAAATAGCGTTGCGTGAATCGCTGTAAAGCGGAAGAGAAATATTATTTTTTTTGAGCCAGGCCAGACCGGTTACAATAGCCAGGAACTCGCCAATATTATTTGTCCCTTCCGGGAAAGGACCCCTGTGAAATATTTCCTCTCCGGTGGTCATCTTTACGCCCCGGTACTCAAGTGTTCCGGGATTTCCGCTGCAGGCTGCATCAACACAAATAGCCTCCTTCAGTGGCATGCCATAGGTGTTAAGGAGCGTTTTATTTTCTGTAGCTTTGGCTGACTTCCCGATAAAATTCCAGGCATTGCTCACAAGTGCGGCTTTTGCTTCGTCGTGACTTGTAAATCCCTTGTATTTTGCACCTGTGTATCCGTCGACCTGCTTTTTGCATTTGTCCCACGAATCGAAAATACCCGTCTGATGACCCTCCCACACTACATAATATTTACTTTTCGGCTTTTTCATTGCAGGATGTAAAAGTATAGGATTTTGCTTAATTAAAAACCCCGGCCACAAAGCCAGGGTTGTTTTAGTATATACAAGCAATTCCAAAGATTATTCTTCTTCTTTTTCCTGTTCCTCGTATGCTTTGAGTAAAGCGGTCTGAACATCAGGCGGAACCTGAGCATATTCGCCAAATACAAGATTATACGTCCCGCTTCCCGAAGTAAGTGAACTGAGTGTAGTAGAGTAACGGTTCATTTCTGCCAGGGGAATCTTAGCTTTTATAACCTGGTAGGTGCCTTCGCTGTCCATTCCCATAATAATGGCACGGCGTCCCTGTAAGTCAGTCATGACATCGCCCATGCGCTCGGCGGGAACCATAACCTCCACATTATAAATGGGTTCAAGAATTTTTGGTCCCGCATTTTTGAAAGCCTCTTTAAAAGCCTGGCGTCCTGCCAGTTTAAATGCAAGTTCGTTGGAATCGACCGGATGCATTTTGCCGTCGTACACATTTACAACGATATCGCGGGCATAGGAACCTGTGAGAGGGCCTTCTTCGATTTTCTCCATTATCCCTTTAAGAATAGCAGGCAGGAAACGTGCATCGATGGAGCCACCCACGATACAACTGTTGAATACAAGTTTTCCGCCCCATGGAAGTGTTTGTTCGTCGGTACCACGTATCGGGAACTCGCTCTGAAACTTCATGCCTTCGGTAAACGGCTCAATAAGCATATGTACTTCGCCAAACTGACCGGCTCCACCCGATTGTTTCTTGTGGCGGTACATGGCTTTTGCTGATTTGGTAATAGTTTCGCGATAGGGAATTTTAGGTGCAATATAGTCAACCGGAATTTTATCCAGATGCTCAAGGTACCATTTGGCAATATTGAGGTGAAGTTCGCCCTGGCCCTTAACAATAATCTGTTTAAGTTCTTTCGAGTATTCAATTAGTAATGTTTGATCTACTTTGTGCATTTCGTTGAGGCGTGCACCCAGCTTTTCATCATCAGTTGAATTCTTAGGCTTTATGGCCATGCTGATTTTAGGAGTGGGGAAAGCGATGGGAACGATCTTATCATCTGCATTTTTATATGAATTTAACGTGTCCCCGGTGCGGGTGTTTTTCAGCTTTATGGTTGCTGCAATATCACCTGCACATACTTTTTCGACTTTTTCGCGTTTTTTTCCGGAAATTAGCAGTAATTGCGAAATGCGCTCTTTTCCTGAGTTTGTGCTGTTTACCAGGTCCATAGCTTCGGTTACTTCGCCACTGTATACTTTAAAGAAGGCGATTTCACCGAGGTGCTCTTCTACAGAAACTTTAACTACCTGTAATGAAGTAGGATCAGCCGAATTGCATTTCAGTTCTTTGCCGCTTTCAGTTAAAATAGCAGGCATTTCATCGGGCGCGGGAAATGAAGAACAGATAAAATCCATCAAACGGCCGATGCCTTTGTTTTGTTTTGCTGAGATGCAAAAAATAGGATATAATCCACGTGAGATGATACCAGTTTTCAGACCTTTTTCGAGCTGTGCTTCTGTAAGTGTTCCCGTTTCAAAGAAAGCTTCCATAAGTGATTCATCACTTTCGGCTGCTTTTTCGATGAGTTCGCCTTGCAGGTTTTCAGCTTTTGCCATTTCACCTGCAGGGATATCAAGAACTTCGGGTTTTCCGCCACCGTCGTCATATTTAAGCATTTTCATCTGCATAAGATCGATGATAGAATCAAAGCTATGTCCTTCGTTTACTGGGTATTGGAACACAGTAACATTTCCTCCAAACTGGGATTTGAGCTGGCGAAGGGTTTCCTCGAAATTGGCTTTATCATGCTCCAGCTGGTTGACAGCAAAAACAACCGGAATCTGATTATTGTTGGTTTGTCTCCAGGTAATTTCGGTTCCGACTTCAACCCCGTTCTGAGCATTCACCAGCATAAGGGCAGTATCCGCAACCCGCAGGGCAGCAACTACTTCGCCAATAAAATCGTCGAAACCCGGTGTGTCAAGGATGTTAATTTTCTTGCCTTTGTATTCAGCAAACATTAGTGTCGAGCAAACTGAGTTCTGCCTTTCCAGTTCTATCTCGCGATAATCGGAAACGGTATTTTTATCTTCAATTGTTCCACGGCGTGTTAATGATCCGCCTTCAAAAAGCATTGCTTCAGCTGTGGTAGTCTTTCCTGATTTGGCTCCACCAATAAGTGCAATATTTCTTACTTCGTTTGTCTTGTAGACCTTCATTGTAAAAGTGAATTTATTGTTATTGAAACTGTTATTCAGAGATAAATGGGTTGCAAAGTTATAAATTGTAGTAATATAAGCAAATGTTATGAGTAAAGAGGTAAATATAAATCTGCCCGGTTAATGAAGAAGCTGAGAAGCAAGCCTTTATTATAAATAATGCCGGGCAGATAGGATATTTGTATGTTATAAAACGCCACAATTGTTTGAAAACGCTTTAATGACTAAAGGGATATCAGACAGGTACTCTTTTACTCCTGTAAACCGCTGAAAATTTAATTTCGGCCCTTCGGAGCCAGACTGCAGCAATAGCAATTATTATCCTTGGCCAGATAAGCCAGTGAATGGCATATCCGAGGGTGAGAAAAAGCAGGGGGTCCTCGAGTTGTGAATGAGAAAGAGATATATGATGATTAAGCAAATCGGCATCATCGCGACTCATTTTCCCCTTTTCCGATTCATCAATCATAATGGCTGAACCGTAGGCGAGTCCTATCAGGTTGGCCACAATCCATGACATGGTAGTGCTGCGTGGCAGTCCCATAATTTTCATTAAAGGAGCCAATGGTTTTTCTATAGCACTCATAAATCCGAATTCGTCGAGAATTCGCTGAAGAATTAAAAGGGTGTTAACTAAAATAAGAACTTTCAGCACAGTAGCAGAAATAGAACGAAGCCAGTGCATCAGCACAACCATAAATTCCCCATGCTCATGAGACAGATAAATTGTTTCAGCAGAAATTTTGCCGGGAATGATCATATTCAGCAACCATCCGATTACCAAACTTCCTGCCAATCTGAGCATAAGCATGCGTACCGCCGAAGATCCTGTGCGGCTCATTACGGCTGTTTCAATTAAAAAGCCATGTGAAACCAGGCACATGGTTGCCAGTATCACCCCTTCACGCATCGGAAGCTGAAGCATGGTTAAAACCGCAACTACAGAGTAAATATTGGTAAAAATACTGGTAACAAGCACAATTGCCGAAACTCCGGGTAATCCGATATGCCTGAAAACCGGGCCGGTGTAATCAGCCATCAGGGCAAGAATGCCGAAATAATCAAGCAACATCACTCCAAAAGATACAGGAACTGTAATCTTGATCAACCACCAGGCTGTTTTCATGCCTTTGGGAAAGGCCGAAATAATGCTTCGTTTAATCCGTTGTATGGTATTGTATTCGTTCAAGAAGAAACTGTAAAAATGAAGCGCAAAAGTACACTTTCTTACGGGTATGTAAATCCGAAAAAAAATAAGTATTAAAAAGTATCCGTTTTACTGAACGAAGAAACGGAATTTTATATGCCTGATAAGATCAGGGAACTTATATTTATCAATTTGCCTGATACAATAAGATTATGTGCTTAAAAAGAACGTAAAATCTTCCTGTTAGTATTGAAATTCTTATTACTAAAATAAATGCGTTTTCAGGATTTTCTCTTTCTCATATTTTGCTTTCCGATTTCCCAAAAAACCTTTGACAGTAAAGGGGTTATTCTCCAATGTCAACGGTTGAAAGTATAAGTGTACACAGAATTAAAAATTACCAAACTTCAGGGAGAAACCAGCCGTGAATCCATCCATTATTTTGGTGTCGAAAACAACCGGCTCCAGATCGGTGGTAAAGCGATAACTGCAACCTAATCCCAACCTTAGCCAGCGGGCAACATTAAGTTCAAGTTCTACTCCGGGTTCGGCAACCAGGAATGCATCAGCATTCTCTACCTCTGCCTGGGTATACTCGTAAGGATAGTAATAGTTGTACAATACATTTTTAGCGATCCCTCCGGCTCCCAATATGACAGGAAAGGACAAATGGACCGGGGATTTCGGGAAAAGAATCGGCTCAATTAACAAACCTCCGTATCCGCCAGAATAATTATACTTTGTTGTTGAAAAGGACAAATCTCCCTGATAGGGTTCAGTAAAAAAGCCTTTCCCGGCAATTCCTATTGCCAGGCCATGATTGGCAATAAGTGCTATGCTTGCGCCGGCACCAAATGCGTCGTAGCCGCTTATCCGGGAATAATCCGTATGAAACCCGATATAAAATCCGGTTTGATGCCCGGGTCCGGTGAGTGTTTGTATTTCCGGTTTTTGCCGTTCCGATCGCGGACGGGTATTGATGTTGTGGCTTTGCTTACTGGTTTTCTGTGGATTCTGATGTCCGAATAGCCTCAAAGTATCCTGGCTATGAGCTGTTTTGCCTAAGCAGATTGTAATTATAAGTAGTAAGAATGATATTTTTCTCATTTGTACAAAGTTTTAAAAATTAGGTATGGAAAAGTATCCGGTTGTTATTTTTATTTTGAACATTAAATTAAAAAGTATACCTGGCACCAAACGCTATCACGGGCAAATGCAGACCCAGAAAATGGTCATCGAAAAATTCGAAGTAGGGTTTGCACTCCAGGCTTAGCGCAACAGGATAACGTGGCATCATATACTCGAATGAGGCGAATCCATCAAACCCCAGTTGCACTGTATTGTATCCATTGTAATTGTACTCATTATCGTTCCTGTTATTATGCCAGTAATACCGGTTTGCAGCACCGATATGCGCTCCGGCACCATAGATGAAATTCAGATTAAGATCATCGAACAGAACTGCCGGTTTTTGCTTTTCGATAAGAAAAACAAGTGCTGTTCCATGGTTTTGAGATAGCAACATCATTTCTGCTGACATATCGGAAGTAAACAATCGGCGGTATGTTATTCCGCCTGCTGCACCCATACGCAGACCGGCAGCTTCCCCGTAATTTTGACATGTAGCACCGACCACAGCCAGCAGTGCAATCATAAGAATGATAAACGATTTTTTCACAAGAAATAGATTTTAAGTTTGTTTGTGTTTACGGCTTTTATGACGGTCCGTCAAGAAATAAGTTACAGGTATTGTGAAAAGAATTGCCTGAAAAAGGGTTTATTGATACTAAATTATACGCTCTCTAATATTTAACTACTTTACCCGTACCTGTAATATGAGTTGTGATAACAGGGTCGCCGAGAAAATAAATGCTTCCGCTGCCGCTGATATGAGCATCGAGTGATTCACTGACTGCAGTTTTGATGTTGCCGCTTCCTGATATACTGGCAAAGCACTTCTGCTGCTTCATATCTAGTGTATTTATGTCTCCCGAGCCGGAAATTTTCAATGATGAAGATTTTGCTATTCCGGAAATTTTCATGTTTCCTGAGCCGGAAATTGAACCGTCGAGGTTATCAGTGATAAAATCACCGGAAATGCTGCCTGAACCGGAAATCTGCAGCTCTGTGTACTCTGAACTAAATCCCTTGCAATCAACGGTTCCTGAGCCTGATAGTCTTATGCTGCGGGCTTCGGGAGTATAAAGAAATACTTCGACCGGATAATGTTCGTGAATGTTATACCCGTTTTTAAATCCAACAGTCATAGTTGTTCCGCTGACCATAGTGTAGAGATAAGGCAGAATGTTTGATTCGGCCTTTACAACTATATGAGCATTATCATCAGGAATAATTATAACATCAAAACTGCCCTGTGAAACTACCTCGCTGAAAGCTTGCGTGCTGCGATCTTCAGTTTGCAGATCACGGTTCCCTTCAATCCGTTCGCTCATACATCCTGAAAGGGTCAGGATAAGAACAATGATAGCGAGCAGGATAAAAAGCGATATATATATAATGGCCTGTGGTTTTTCGATTGTTTTCATGGTGTTAATTTTTAATACTTTTCTAATGACAGTAGTTTTTTTAAAAGGTTGGAAAAAACGCATAAAAAGTTGCAGGATCTGAAAAATTACATGCTTACACGCACAAAGAGTAATCAAAGCAAAAGGTTTGAAACGTTTCAGGATTTCACATTGCAGCGTAAGGGTGCCCTCAATGTATTCGCTATGAAACACGATCGAAAATCAGCGTCTCATTTAAACATATTCCTGGTTCAAGTCAGACCGAAGGTTGCATTTTTAATTGAAGCTACTTATTCAATACCGACAGCGAACCCGCCTTTGTTGTTACCGAAACATGCGAAGATCCTGGTTTGCCAATGTAGCCGTTTGCCTGAATGGTTCCCGACTTGGCATTCAGAGTTTCCTTTTTCAGCTGATTATTGATTGCGCTTGTTATATTCAGGGTTGTTTTTGTATCGTAGATCAGATCCATTGAATAGGAATCCGGAGGACTGAATCCCAGAAGAACATCAGTGTATTCAGATCTGATATTAATATTGCGGAAATTTCGTGTAATGCTGTTTAGTTTGAGCTCTCCATATTTGGTATTCATGGTCACATCGGATCCGAGTTCGTTAATCCGGATACGGGAGAAAGAAGCTTCGCCGTTCAGTGAACTGCAGGATTTTACTATCATTTTATCTCGTTGCGAAGTAATATCAATGGATGAGGCTTCTTCAATATCTAAGGTTGAGGAGCGGCTGTTCAAAGTCAGCTCATTCACTTTTCTCAGAATCAAATCAGAATAGTTAACATTAAGCCGGGCATCCTCTGCATCCTGAATACTAGCCGAACCAAAGTCGATTTTCAGTTTTAATCTTCCGATGAAATTCCGTGCCTGCAAATCACCGTTTGCAATAGTAATATCGGCATTCCCTTTGTGGTTGTCCATATATACATTACCAAACTTGTTGTCAATTGTAATATCGTTGGCTACAGGCATATATACAGTATAATTGATCTGCAGGTTATTGCTTGTATTTATCACCTGGCCGGCATATGAAACCACGTCTTTCCAGAAGGTAGTACTGTTGTCGTAAAATACGGTTCGGGCGCTGATTGAATTGGCCGTCGCCAGCATTTCACAATCAATGGATGAGAGAATTTTAATCACTTTGGCTGCCTGCTTCGACTGTGCCGACATGCTAACTTCGATGCGAACCGAATCTTTTTCCCATGGTATCACATTTACATTGCCATACTTGTTGGTTATCTGAACCACAGTTCCGCTTTTCAGTTTGAAACTCTTTCCTTGCTCACGCTTTTCAGAATAAGTCTGGGCTTGTAGTATAACCGGTAAAAAAAATACTAGTAACAGGATGAACAAAGCAGGTGTTAATCGGATATTTTTTTTCATGATCGGAATCAGTTAGGAAATTCTAATAGCAATTACAAGCTCGTTTCAACATGTTTATGTGGCACATTATCATTTTTGGTTTTATGGAACTCAGCCAGCATCTGGTCAAGGATTTCGATTTTAACCCTGTAGGACAAAATAATGGCTTCAATCACTTTTTCGTCAGCATTGCTTTCGGCCAGGTCATTTTTTAACTCTGCCCTGTTTCTATCTAATTCGAGGAATTCCTTTTTCAGGTCTTCAATGATCTCAGGATGTTGCTTTGCATAGGAAGCAAGTTCAGCCTGCTTGCTGCTTATTTGAGAAGTATAATAGGCTTCAGCATCTGAAAGTTCATTTAACTCAGGACTTGATACTATACCTGATGCTGAATCATTATTACCGGCTGTTTTTCTATACTCCACATAATCATTCAGTATCCATGCAGAAGCAAAAATCAGAATTGCGGCAGCCGCTTTCCATGCATAGAACCACAGTTTCCGAAATGGTTTCGGCCTGGTTCCGGGTAGTTGGCTTTCAATTGTATCCCATGCCATAATAGGCGGTTCAAGGTTGTCGAACCCTTCGGCATTATCAATTACAAATTGTTCTAACTTATCTTTTTTCATTTTTTCGTTTCAATTACAATTTACAATCATCACATAGAAACCAGCATTTCTTTCACCATCAGGCGTGCACGCATAAACTGGGTTTTTGAAGTGGATTCCGAAACATGAAGTATTTCCGAAATCTCTGAATGATCATACCCTTCAATCAGGTAGAGCGAGAATATTACGCGTGCTCCTTCAGGTAAACGGTTCATTGCTTTTTTCACTCTTTCAACACTTAACTGAAGTTCTTCCTCATTTACATGTTCATTGTCAGCCATTTCTGCATAAGAATCAGGTATTTCTTCCTCCGACCAGCAAATCTTTCTTTTTTCGAGTGCATTTATACATTTGTTAATCACGATTTTTTTTAACCAGGCTCCAAATGTGGACTCAGAGCGGAATGATTCAAGCCGACGGAATGCTTCAATAAAACCTTCCTGTAGCATATCCTGTGCTTCCTCAGCATTGCTCATCATCCGGCAGCAGATATTATACATAGCTTTAGCGTACGAATTGTAAAGCTCGTTACATGCCTTCCGGTCACCGGCCTTACATGCCTCAACCAACTGCCTGTGTATGTCGAAACTCTCCTGATTCAAACTGCCGGCCCCCTGATTATATTTATAATGACAGTGAAAATTTGTAAGGGTTGTAAAATATAGTTAAAAGTAAAAAAATAATTGATAAACTCACGAATAAACTGCGCGGATGAGCTGATGTTGACTGCTCAGGAATGGGTAGAGTGTTTTATTAATATTGTCATTCTCCGAATCGGGTCGGAATGCGTAAAATTACTCAGATTGGGCATGAAAACAGACAAATTTTCACAGTAAGCCCGCACACACTTCGTGTTTCCATATAACTCTGGATTCACTTTAATAAGTCTGGCAGAAATTTCTAAAACAGACCATCCACGAATTCATCAATAGTAAGTTTTGCGAAATAGGAACTGATATCAAATTTTGAGAGAGCATCGCGGATGGCAGTTTCTTCGTGCGGAACAGATATAAGTACTGACTCTATTTCCCTCGGATCGGCATGTGAAAAATAATCGCCATAGATGCGTGTCTGAAGAATAACGCCATTTCGGACATTCATACAAAATTCAATTGTCCCGCTGTTCTCAGTGCGCACCAGCTTTCGGAAATTGTAGTCAGGTGAATTTCCGAAGTTCCAGTCCCAGGTGATATATTTAATTTTAACCAATTCCCCGATCTGCCTGTGATCTTCCTCCGACAGATCATAAAACTTTGCATCAGGGTACATCTCTGCGATATGGTTCTCGATAAGATCCGAAAACTGCATTACATCCATTGGTTCGGTGAGGTGTTCGCTGATATTGGTTACGCGGCTGCGAACCGACTTCACAGCTTTGTCCTCAAATTTTGCGGGATCAACTTTCAGCGCCAGGCTCAGATCATTCATAAGTGCAGAAAACAGCAGTGTACCGTGGTGTAAGACACGGTCTTTCCAAACCATTTCAGCATTTCCAGAGAATTTTTTACCTTCAATTGTAAGGTCATTCCTGCCTTCGAACCGGGCATCAATTCCAAGTCCCTGAAGTACTTCAAGTATCGGCTTCGTATATTTCCTGAAATCGTTCAACGTATGATCCTTGTTGGATTGAATGAATGTAAAATTCAGGTTCCCCAGGTCGTGAAACACAGCTCCTCCGCCAGTAAGCCGGCGCACAACCCTGATATTATTATCCTTAACATAATCAATATTGATTTCCGAAAGGGTATTCTGATGTTTCCCTACAATAATAGATGGTTCGTTGCGCCAGAGCATGAAAATATCCTCGATAGTCTCTTTAAGAAAGTATTCTTCAGCAGCAAGATTAAAATAGGGATTTGTGTTGTGTCGTTTTATTATCAGCATTGGAAAAAAATTAGTAGAGGTACTGTTTGCCTTTTATTTGTTATCCCTTTTCCGCAAAGGAACATAAAATGAAAACATCAGCCAATCAAAACAGTTTGAAACCGAAAATGGTTCATTATTTATGCAAGCTGGTGCTTTTGCCAGGGGAAATCCGGTAATTGTAGTATATTTACCAATTGTTTATCCCTTCGATAATTAACCTTAAAATCCAAAATATATGTTTTTTCTTGTCCTTGGAATTATTGTAATTGTTATTGGTTTTGTGCTTGCTAAAACCGATTCGCCTCTGAGACCGTATACCAGTATTATCCGGATAATCGGATTCCTGATTGTTTTAGTCGGTGCAGGTCTATCTGCCGTAAAACAGGTTGAACCTGGCTATGTGGGTGTACAGAAACTGTTCGGAAAAGTTAACAATAATACACTCGAGAGTGGACTTAATGTGATCAATCCCCTGGTTGAAGTTGTAATGTTTGATATCCGCACACAGAATTATACCATGTCGGGGGTACAGGACGAAGGCAGCAAATCAGGAGATGATGCCATCCGGGTACTTTCGGCCGACGGGCTCGAAGTTATTATTGATCTTACTGTGCTTTATAAAGTTGTTCCCAATGAGGCTCCGCGCATTCTGAAAGAAATCGGAACCGATTACAGGAATACAATCGTTCGTCCTATCTGCAGGACTAAAATACGGGATAATGCGGTTTATTATGATGCTGTAGCGCTTTATTCATCAAAACGTGACGAATTCCAGTCACGTATATTTACAACCATAGAAAGCGATTTTAAAAGCAGGGGTTTGACCCTCGAGCAATTGCTTGTGCGAAATATTACCCTTCCAACTTCGGTGAAAACCACCATCGAATCGAAAATCAATGCTGAACAAGATGCACAGAAAATGACGTTTGTTTTGCAAAAAGAAAAACAGGAAGCTGAGCGTAAACGTGTGGAAGCACAAGGGATTGCCGATTATCAGAAGATCCTGAGTACAGGGCTCAGCGACAAACAGCTTCAGTACGAGATGATCAAAGCCATTGCTACTTCACCCAATGCAAAGCTGATAATCCTCGATACGAAAAAAAGCGCTCCCTTTATTATTGATGCAAAATAAGTATTTAAAACTGTGTCATTTATAAATTTCAGATAGCAATATAGCCGGCCTTATCTCAGGTTTCTTCTAAAATAATAAATCGTTATTCCTTGCCTTAAATCAAAAAAAATAAATGATGAAGTTAGAATAAGGATTAACGATATTCAATTTATGAAGTCTCGGTATAAATTTTGAAGTACATTAATTGAAAAAAGTCCTGCTTACCACAGGACTTTTTTCATTCATGCAATTAACTGTTTATTCGCTAATTACTTTATGGGCAATTCATTTGTTAAAACTGTATTTTCACTTTCAAATTTATTACTGTCGAAACGCAGTTAGTCAAATTCGTTTACCGTCACTTCTATTTGGTCATTGGAATTACCTTCGATGAAATTATTTACATCAAAACGAAGATAATCAAACTCAACATTGGAAGGCAGTTCGGCTATTTCTATAGCTGAAGTATTCATAAATTTATTTACATCGAAACGCAGGTGGCTAAAATCATTAGTTGAAGGAGCTATTGAAGAGGCTGCATCAACCGTGTTTGTACCATCGAAAATCTTGTCTTTAATATTTGTTTTTACTGCATTAGCGTTTTGCCCGGTATAAGAATCTGCCATGGAAGACATTGACATAAATAGCAGTAAGTTTAGGGCAGATAAGGTTGTGATAATTTTTATTGTTTTCATATTTTATGTTTTTACTCTTTTGAGGTAGTTTTAAAATTAATTTACTTTGTTTTTAATGAGTGTATGACTATATCCCTCATGAAAATTACAGAAAATCTGAAACGGGATAAAAAGCAGGAAAATACAGTACTGAAATATATTTCTCAAAACCAAAGTGTTTGTTGAATTATTGATTTTATTACGTTTTGCCTGATTTGCATATCTAAACAATCCAGGATACGATTTTGTTCTGTTGTTTTGAAAAATGATTTTCTCCCGCAAAAGGCATCGCCTTTCTTATCCTATATCTTTTTTACCAGTTGGCAAATCTGAATTTTAGGGTTTACCTGAATAAGATTATTACCTTTACTGCTTACGTAACCATGCCTTTTTTAGAGTTTCATATCACAAATAAACGCTACTAACCAGGACTATAAAGTATGCCAAAAGGTGTTTACTCCATTCATCCTGAACGTATTGAACAACTCCGGGCCATGGTGGAAAATACCGTGGGCTTTTCGTTGCATTCCAATAATAATTTTGAAGTTCTATCCGATTTTATATTTAAGCAAACAGGTGACTTACTTAGCAAAAGCACGTTGCGCAGGGTTTTCCAGTTCAACTCAACTAATAAACCCACTGAGGCAACGCTGGGATTAATTTGCAAAGCTATAGGGTTTGACGGATGGGAGGATTTTAACCTTAACGAAACCTTTGAATTGCAATTTGAAATAGAGCATTATATTTCGATGGTGCGGCTGAACGGGATCATGGACCGGACGCTAATAAACCAGATCCTGGCCGAAAATCATGAAAATCCATATCTTGTAACTTTTTTAGATTCACTCATCCAGGTAGCCATTGCTAACCGCGACATTCCCTTTTTAAAAGACATTTTTACGCTGTTCGGTGTATTCGAAAACCTGAAGCACTTCCATAAAATATATTTTTTATCGCATACCCTGGTGATCAGCCTTCTCAAATCCGGGCTTATGCCCGAACTGGTTCCCTATTATGGTGCTGATCCTAAGGCGCAATCGTACCTGGTTGAATGGTATGTTGACGAAGATAACCTGAACGGCTATTATTACGATTTATTACAAGTTTACCACCAAAACAAGAAAACACCTGAAGCCCTCTTGTTTTACAATTGCCTGATGTACCAGCATGCCATGACCAACAACCTGGATGTAAGCAAATGGGCATTGAAGATTCGTAATTTTAAGGATAACGATACTATACACCCTATTCCCAGGACCCGAAGGTTAGCTATTTTACTTATCGAAGCCATAGACAAACCTGAAGAACTGGAGGTGGTTCGGCGTAATGTTGTTACTTTTATAAACAGCCTGATTGAGAACGATAAAATTCTGATCAGCATTATTTTTTGCCGGATGCTGTTTAAAAAAAGGTACGATGACCTGCTTGCAGAAATTCTTGCCCTGATGCCCGAAAGAAATGGGAAAAGCGCCGATGTGCTCAGCCGCATCCATATTAACCAACTTCTCATTTACCAGGCTTATAATTTGTATAAACAAACAAAACTACGGGAAGCATTATTGAAACTCAGCAAGTTCAATCCCATGCTTGTTGATTTGTTTTGGAGAAACAGCATTATGGGCGATTTTGAATTGGTTTCAGAAATGGTAAACGGGGAACTGAAGTTGTTAATCAGCGTTCTATAAATTAATTTGAAAATCAATTTGACGTATTCCAGGTTCCGGGTTCCTCAAAGTCAACCTGAGAGTAAAAGGCTGAGCCAAAATTTATTTCATCAATATCTCCATAGAACTAAGGTACCCAGGCACCCGGAATACGGAACCCAATTGTGAAGTTTGCATTATTTCTGAAATAACTGTTTAAATTATTTAGCCCCTTTTCTCAGCATGTACTGGCTTTTTCTTTCTGTTAGTTTATATGCAGTAAATAATGTGCTTTGGAAGATTTTTGTTAAGAACGAAAATCCACTTCGGCTGATAAGCCGCAGGGCTGTATTTACTGTAGCCATTGCTTTTGCAGCCTTATGGATTACAAAGGTTGATGTGATAAGTTTTATACAGAATCCAAAGGCAGTATTAGTATTAGCCGGCTCCTTATTCGGGGTGGGCGGGCTTGTGATGATGGTTACCTTCCTGAAAAGCGGCAGCCTGGTGCGCATGGGGTATTATTCATTGTTGGGAACTTTTATTGCAGCCGCTTATACCTATGCTTTCGGCGAAGCGCCCGTTTTATTTAAGACTATACTGGGGGCATTGCTGATCATTGCCGGTTACCTGGTTTTCCTGCTGAACGAAAAACACCAGGCGGAACACGAACCGGTTATTTTCAGCCAGCATCTTTTGCTGGCCGGCATGACCACGAGTTTTTCCATTTCCCTGCTTATTATGTGGGAATGCCTTAAGATATTTCCTCCCCTTACGGTTATTGCCTCCCAGGAAGTTATTGTATTAACAGTAACGGCCCTTGCTTCATTTTTGCTGAGAAAAAGAGTCATTAATAATACACCGCATAGAATCACAACCCGGAATACAATTATTATGGCGCTGGTGATCTTTGCAGCCATCCTCACCGGGACACTTGGGCTGAAAACAGCCGATCCGTTCCTGGCCTCGGTAACCGGCATTGCGGCTCCTGTGCTCACGGTTGCAGCAGGAAGTATTGTATTCAGGGAGAAACTAAATCCGAAGCACGTATTTGCTTTGGTTCTTATGATCCTTGGAGGCCTGGCGCTCGCCTGGCCGGGTTAAAAGCTGGCTCTTGTTTTAAACCCTGAAATTCCGATTCCCCTTTTTTCTTTTTTCTCTTTTCACTTTTGTATTACTGCAGCAACGAACCTCTTGTTTGAGCTATTAACCTGACCTTTGGGGATCAGTTTCTATTTGAGCCTATTTGAAATTTTTTAACCGGATCACCTGTTTTACTTTTACATTTATGAAGAAGCCATTTCGATTTTAAAACAAACAATAAACAAATAAAAGGTTGCCGGGAAATTGATAAAATAAAGACTTGTTTTCACCTGACCTTTTCTGAACTTCTTCCATATCAATTTAGAATATCCACAGCATAAAATATCCACAATTCAGAACCTGTTGAAATTTGGGAGACCATAGTTTGAGCAGCCAGGCTTTAAGGTTTCCCATATTTCAATAGTATTCATGAGGACTGGAATATACAAGTTCATTTATGCTCTGAGTTTCATATTTTTATAGCTAAACCCTGACACAAACTGAATATACCGCTCTGATTTCAAATAGAATTAAGAGATAAAATTGTTCAAGTCACTTTTTATTCATTTATACCAGATCCATCTCACGATTCCATGAATGAAGATGAAACCCGAATTACCAAGCTTTGTTGCAATTGCCCTGCAAATCCACCTTGCCCGGTAATATCGTGTATTAACAACGATTTGCTTTTCGTAAACAAAACAACGAAGTTGTATTGTAAAAACTGCATGTCCTTTGGTTATGGATTTATCTGTACAAGTTTACAGAGAAATAAACTTTATCATGAGTACCATAAATGATGCCTGCACTCATCCGGATTATTTTTCTCCTAACCTCCAAAGGATTGATGAAACAACTGTCATTTTATCCAATACTCCAGCTTCAGGGCCGAATAATTGAAATGTCTTTTATAATCTAACATTATCTGGAATTTTCAAAGTACAATTCTACCAATCCGTTCTTTTTTTATCCTTCTATTATGAATCATTTTCTCTTTGGCTTTCAATATTTCAGTGTTGGCCTCGTTGATATATGATCTTGCTAAAGGTACCCAGGCCACGCAGGCAGCAGTTGTAAGTATTTTTTCAGTAGAAATAGTGTAGGTACTCAGAAACTTGTTTTTAGTTTTTTATTACTCAGGTTCCTGCACCGGAGGGAAAACAAACCGAAACATGCTATCAGGTCTATACCAAATGATGTAAAAACGTATCTAATCAACTGAAATTTAAACAGGAATGGATGCCCTGATTTTTAGAAAACACATAGAAGGATATCCATGCCTTCGTAACTATCCGGAACGAACTTTTTTCTTATTATAATTGTTACCCTTCAGGCATTTATCTCAATCTTACTATAATATTTTAAATTTTCTGCTTTAGTATCAAGGCAATGTTAAATTTTCCCAATGCAATACTAATTTTCATTTAGCTATGTTTATTTTCCAATATCCATATATCTAAAAAGGCAATTATGAAAAAAATACTGTTTCTTGCTTTGATAAGTCTTGGTTTATGGACGGGATGTTCAAAAGACATTACAACAACGCCTTATACACCATCATGTAAAGGAGTAAAATCATATAAAACTGATGTGGCTCCGATCATTGAATCAGCCTGTGCAGGATGTCACCAAAATTTCGGTAATTACTCACAGTTGTATTATTCACGCAATTCAGTGAGGAGCATGGTTGTAAGCGGGCAAATGCCTCCGGGCGGAAGCCTTTCAACGGCACAGAAAGATGCAATTGCCTGCTGGATTGATAGCGGAGCACCAAACAACTAGTTTCCTATATTATTCATATTCAGTATGCTGCATTTTGTCTGATAGCCTGTTAATCCAGCCTGACCTATTTGCAATTGGTGATAGAATATACGAATGGCGGATATCTCACAGTTCATGAATTAAACACCGGTAAAGTTTTGTAAAGTATCTCAAACTGGCATCATGATGAGTTCCGAATGATTTGGTGTGAAGTATTAGTTTGCCTCTCATTTTTTATTCAAATTCAGTTCTCAGATTATTCTGCAAACCCGATAAAATTAACTGCTGTTAAAAAAATGTTCAGATTATTCATGACCAGGATTCAGTAAACTTACAATACGTTAGGTACCAAAAGAGTTATACTCTCTTTTTAAAGCCTGACTAAAATAGTGCTATCTTTATATGTTTTTGGCTGGTTGTAAAATTATATTCGAAAAACAAGCAAGGCATTTATGAAGCTCATTCCAATAAAAATCAATAATACGTTGACTGTAATTTCTGAACAGCGCAGACTGATTTTACAATTTTTGTTCACCGCTTTATTTATAGGGTTAGGTATCTGGTTTTTTTATCATGAAAAAGCTGAAATGGTAAAAGTCAGGGACGAACTCGCCAATGCCACAGGCTTTCTGGTTCTGGCAGGCATATTAATTACCGCTGTATATATTGTCACACATGGCTTTATGTATAAGGCAGCATTTGCATCTCTCGATGAAAAAATTACTATTAAATCAGGGGTTATCCTATTCCTGAAACGGAATTTTATTTCCGTTTTTTTGCCGGCCGGAGGAGTATCTTCCCTGGCTTTTTTTACCGATGTATTTGAAAAAAGCGGTATCACTAAAACGAAAATTTATTTTGCCAGTACACTTTACGGGTTTATAGGGATTCTTTCCGTAGTTTTTATTGCCGTGCCTGTATTTGTGTATGGAATCACAACCCGGAATGTAAATGGCGATGAGTGGATTGCTTTGGTTACCATTCTGTTTTTAGTGGGCACACTTTATTTTCTTTACAGGAATATTACCGGTAAAGGGAGAATTTACAAGCTGATCAAGAAATATTATCCATCAGTTGAGGTATATATTAACGACCTTGATAATGGTGCCATTAAGCGTAAACGACTAATCGAATCTCTGTTGTACTCCCTTCTTATTGAAATCTGGGGGATACTGCATTTGTTTATTGCAGCCCGTGCCCTTGGAATACAAATTAGTCTGCTGGCCGCTGCAACAGGGTATATCATAGCCGTTGTATTTATGATCATTTCGCCTTTCATGCGTGGATTAGGGGCAGTAGAGTTTTCACTTGGGTATACACTTACCCGCTTTGGGCTTACCACTGTTGAAGCTATTTCGGTCACTGCATTGTACCGCTTTTTTGAATTCTGGCTACCCATGGTTGCAGGAATTTTAGCTTTTATAGCAAAGGCAAATAAATTGCTGATGCGCATTTTGCCGGCTTCTCTGCTCTTTGCATTAGGTATTATTAATATTGTTTCTGTTTTAACGCCTGCCATTTCGGGAAGGTTACATATTTTGAGGAATTACCTGCCAGCCGATGCAATTCATGCCTCAAATTATTTTATTCTTGCCAGCGGATTATTCCTGTTAATAACTGCTGCATTCATGCTTAAAGGGCTGCGCTCAGCCTGGTGGTTTGCCTTATTGCTCAGTTTGGGATCCCTTGTCGGACATCTTACCAAAGCAATTGACTATGAGGAAGCAAGCATTGCATTCGTGGTTCTGCTTTCATTATTTTCAACCCGTAAGGAATATATAGTGCGGAGTAATCCCAGGTTACGGGGCGTCGGAATTCAGGCTGCTGTAATAGCCATGGCGGCAGTTATGGTTTATGGCGTGGTAGGATTTTATTTTCTCGATGTGAGGTATTTTAACATCGATTTCAGCCTGCTTCAGTCTGTAAAATACACTTTTATTAACTTTTTCCTTATCGGAAGTCCGGATCTCGTTCCAAGAGGTCCATTTTCAAGGTATTTTATTAGCTCCATACAGATCAGTGGATTTCTATCCATGGGGTTCCTGGTTTTTACACTTATTGCCCCTTATGTGTGGAAGCGGGAACCTGATAAGGAAGAACTCGGTGAAGCGCAGGCATTGACAAATTTGTATGGGAACTCTGCTCTGGATTATTTTAAAACATATTCTGATAAACTTCTGTTTTTTAACGAGAAAAGGACGGGTTTTATCAGTTACAAAGTATCAGGAAATTTTGCTGTTATACTTGAGGATCCCGTTGCCGAAAACAATGAAGTAAAGAAAAAATGTTTGCTGGCATTTTATACATATTGTTCCGACAACGGGTTGAAGGCAGTTTCGTACCGCATACCTGAAAGCAGTATGGATATATACAAGAGTTTACAAAAGAAAAGACTTTTTCTTGGACAGGAAGCCGTTGTAGATCTGAATACCTTCACATTGCAGGGCGTGGATAAGAAACGAATTCGCAATGCGATGAACAAAGTAGCTGATTGTGGATTCAAACTGCATATCTATGATCCTCCTTTAAAAGAAGGGCTTCTTCAGAAACTCAAAGCAGTAAGCGATAACTGGCTGCTGGATATGGAAAGGGAGGAACTTGTATTCTCACAGGGAAGGTTCTCCTGGGATGAAATAAAAAACCAAACTGTACTTGTAGCTGAAAATGACGAAGAGAAAATTGTTGGTTTTTTAAATATCATCCACGATTACACCAAAGATGAAGGAACCTTTGACCTGATCCGCAAAACCAGCGATGCTCCTAACGGAGTTATTGATTTTCTGCATGTAGAATTGTTTAATTATTTTAAACAAAGAAACATACGATATGTAAACCTCGGATTTGCCCCTTTGAGCGGCATCGAAATACCCGATGACATCACGGAACGCTCAATGAAATTCGCCTATGAAAAAATTAAATCTTTTTCTCATTATAAAGGATTACGGGAGTTCAAGGATAAGTATACCCCCGTTTGGCATAATAAATACCTGATTTATGAACACGATTTCGATCTGCTCCAGGTACCGGCGATCTTGTCAAAAGTTATAAAACCATAATCTCATGCTTCAAATTTCTTTTAAAAGAATCATTTCATATACATCTGCAATACTCTGCATATCTGCTTGTATAGGCGACCTGGTTCTTATTTATGTATTTGGAAATCAAATACCAGGATACAACCAGTTAACCGACACATTGAGTTCTTTGGGAGTATCATCAAGTCCGGTTGCCGCTGAAGCATCTATGTGGTCAGTTATATTGGGCCTGATTTTTGTTTTTTTTGCGATTGGATTCAAATTGGTTTACCAATTACATGGAAAGGAAACCCGGAAGGCATTCTGGTTGATCGTTTTATATGGTCTCGGCGAAGGGGTGGCTTCCGGTGTTTTCAGAGCCGATCGCATCAAAGGTGAACTGACCAATATTGCAATCTTACATGACTTGTTGGGTGGAATAGGTATAATAGCCGTGCTATTATTACCCTTTGTAATGCAGAAAATATTTACACAATTCTCTTTCCCGCTGTTTTATCGCTATTCACGCATAGTGTGGCTTGTAGGAATTATTTCAACTGTTCTATTCTCCTTCAGGTTACAAGTATTCGAGGGTACCTTTTTATACACATACAGCGGGTTGTGGCAACGAATTTTCCTGGTCGATTATTATATTTACTTTTTTGTTATCGCAATCATGATAATAAAGGGGACTCACAAAATGCAATCAAAAACTCATTAAAAAACGTATGCGGAATTTATTTTTCTTTATTGCGCTGTTAATTTCTGCTGTTGGGGTTACAAACGCTGCTAACGTCGATTCTGTAAAATTCGGGGATTTCGGGAAAGTGTTTATTTATAAACCAAAGACGGCGCCCGATGCCCTGGTAATGTTTGTTTCAGGCGATGGCGGATGGAATACCGGTACCATAAATATGGGAATGCATTTAGTCGATCAGGGTGCAATGGTGGTTGGTATCAACATCAGCAAGTATTTAATCATCAAGATGAAACAACACGAAAAGTGTTACTATCCTGCCGGAGATTTTGAATCGTTGAGTTTGTATCTTCAGAAAAAATATAAGTTTCGAAATTACCTTAAACCAATCCTGATGGGTTATTCGTCGGGTGCAACTCTGGTATACGGGATTTTGGCACAAGCACCTGCCAATACCTTCAAGGGTGCAATATCCATGGGATTTTGTCCCGATATTGCAACAGTTGAGCCACTTTGTACAACCAACGAATTGAAACAACACCCACTGAAACCAGGAGGTAAAATCTGGATACTTGAACCATCCGGCAAACTCTCAGCCCCTTTTATCACTATTAATGGGATGGATGATAAAGTTTGTGACTTTAAAAATACCGAAGAGTTTATGAATAAGATCAATGATGGGGAGTTCATAGTAATTCCAAAAGCAGGTCATGGAATGTCAGTTCAAAAAAACTATCTGCCGCATTTGATCTATGCGTATGATAAGGTGAAGAAATCAGCATCCTATTCTGAAAGGGTTTCAGCAAAACAGCAATTGATTGCCCCGCAACAGTATGAAAAACTTACTACGAATCTGCCTTTAATGGTTTTACCTGCTACCAGGAACGATACCATGCCTTTGCTTGTTTTTATCAGCGGCGATGGCGGCTGGACCAGTTTCGATGAAGGCGTGTGCGAAAATCTGGTAGAAAAAGGAGTTCCCATTATAGGTATTGATGCACAAAAATACTTCTGGCAGGCACGCACGCCCGAAGAAACTGCCACAGAAATTATAAAAGTCCTGCGCCATTACCTGGCTGCATGGAATAAAAAATCATTTGTTCTCAGCGGATATTCATTTGGAGCTGACATCATACCTTTTATGGTTACACGCCTGCCTGCTGACCTTCATAAAATGATTAAAAGTGCAGTGATGATGAGCCCGGACCCTGATGCTGATTTTGAGATTCACGTAGCTGATATGCTGAGTTTCGGCAGCAGCGATGATACATTCGATGTTTTAGCCGAACTTAAAAAATCGCCCGGCACCCATTTTCTGTGTGTTTTCGGAAAAGATGAGGGAAGTGAAACACCAAACAAGTTTAAAAATGCAGGTGCAGGCATCAGGTTGCTTCCCGGCAGCCATCATTACGATAATGATTATAATGCCATAACGAATGAGATAATTACGTTTTTCCACCAAAAATAAGAAAGGCACTGGTTATCGGGGATTAAGGCATTTTTATAATTCCCGGGATAACCGGCGAAAACATCAGGCTTTCTAAACTTTTAAAATATACTATGAAATCCACAACTGACCTGCTGAATTTTATTCCCCCGGATATTATTAAGTTCATTCTGGTTACCTTATTTTCATTGTTGATTGGACTTGAACAACGACGGCGTCATATTGAAGATCAGATGGAAAGTCTGTTTGGCACAGACCGTACAATTACTCTTATAGGTATTCTGGGGTATATCCTTTACATTATAAGTCCTGTCAATTTAATGCCCTTTATTTTCGGAGGCAGTGCTATTGCAGCTTGGTTAGCCATAAATTATTATCAGAAAATTCAGTTAAAGAAAATGTTTGGCTTTACATCGCATGTTATTGCGCTGATAACATATTGCCTTGCACCTTTGGTTTATACACAACCCGACTGGCTGGTTATTTTAGTTGTTGTAATTATACTAGTGATCACTGAATTAAAGGAGTCGCTGTTAAAATTTTCAAAAACCTTTGACAACAAGGAATTTATCACATTGGCTAAATTCCTTGTGATTGCCGGGGTGATACTTCCCTTGCTTCCGGATGCGCCTATCTCAGCCGAAATAAACATTTCTCCCTATAAGTTCTGGCTGGCAATTGTAGCAGTTTCCTGCATTTCCTATTTCAGTTACCTGCTTAAAAAGTATGTATTCCCTGATTCAGGTATTATTCTTACAGGTATTTTGGGTGGAATGTATAGCAGCACTGCCACAACAATTATCCTCTCAAGGAAAAGCAAAGAAATGTCGGAAAGCAATAAGCTTTCTGCTGCAATCGTGCTGGCAACTACCATGATGTACCTGAGAATATTTCTGCTGGCCTTGTTTTTCAACCAGGAAATTGCACTGAAACTTTTACCTCCATTCCTTATATTCATTGTTGCATCAGTTATTCTTGCATTGTATTTCCTGAAGTTTCATCACAAAAAAAATAGTCATCAACTCGTTACACAAGCTTTCGAACCACATACCAACCCTCTCGAATTTAAAACCGCCCTGGTTTTTGCCGGGCTCTTTATTTTCTTTGGGATGATTACCGGTTTTATTAATAAAATGTACGGAACAGGCGGGATCAATGTACTGTCATTTATTGTTGGTGTAACCGATATTGATCCTTTTATCTTAAACCTGTTTCAAAGTAAATGGAATATCGAAAATTCGGTATTGGTGATGGCGGTGCTTAATGCCATTACCAGCAACAACCTGCTGAAAATGATCTATGGCCTTTCGTTTGGCGACAAATCCATACGCACGCAATTAATTGCAGGTTTTAGTGTATTAATAGGGCTTGGACTGCTGATGTCATTTGTGATTCATTTTTAATCAAAAAATTTCTTGAATTCAATATGAAAAAGTTTGTATTTAGCTTTTGAATTATATTAGTGCCTGTTTGCGTCCATCAAACTCAGTTTGAAGCTTCTTAACATCAATTTTAAACAGTTCGGCTGCGTTTTTCCATAAAATCAGATCCTTTTTGTCGTCCGGCAGTTCCAGCTGATCCATAAACTTCAGATAGGATTTCATATTAGAAATGGGCCAATCTGTACCATATAACAAATAATTAGGGTCGCCGGCATAGGTGATCATTTCTTCAATCTCTTTTTTTATATACCGTTCAAATTTCTCAGAAAAATTACCAAGTACCAATCCTGAAATATCGGCATAAACGTTTTTATTTTTATATACCACTTCCATGCAGTCCTTAATCCAGGGGTTACCTACGTGACATATTACTATTTTTAAGTCAGGATAATCAACAGCTAAATCATCAATATGCAATGGATGCGAATACTTTACTTTCCCTGATGGAGCATACGTATCACCTGAATGAAACATTACAGGTACATCATACTCAATAGCCATTTCGTACCAAACTTTAAGCCTGCTATCACTAGGATAAAACGGTTCATAGCCGGGATAAAATTTCAAACCTTTTATGAGATTGTTCTCCAGGTATTCGCCGATTTCTCTTATATCCCTGTGATCATAATGCAGAAAACTAATGCCTGAAATCACTCCTAAATTATCCCGTCCTTGTATTGCTTCTACCACTTGCCTGGTGCTGGGTCGGTTTTCGTTGACTTTATAAGAGGACAGTACCAATGAATAACTGACCTTGTTTTCATTCATGGTATCTGAAAGGAGGTTAAGGCTATCTTCTAGTGAAATGACTCTGTCTTCGTGGTAATTGTTAATGTGTGTGTGAACGTCTATAATCATATATTTTTATTTTATATTTTCAACTCAACCTAGATCTAACATTTCTAGCATTTTTAAGTTGGATGTCAAATATAGGGAAATATTTCCGAATGTGAAAGTCATTTTTGAAATTTCTACTGTTATCAAGATATATTTAGTGCTCATATATTTTTGAAGTTCTCATCTTTTATAATACCTTAAACAAACATAAATTTGTTCCTCAGCGAGCGCACCAGCAAAGTTGTTAATTTTACAATCTGTTTATTCCCTCTGGGAAAAACGGCATTAGGCAAAGTTTTTTTTATTAATATTTATGTCCTAACGGACAAAGCTTTAGATTGACAAAAATATTTATAGTCGATATACTTAAACCTGATTCGTCTGCGGCAACATGACGCCAAGTCAAAGAGACTGATACAATTTTTTCTAAATTAGCACTTCACTTAATATTTGTTTTAATTTTCAGAATTAAGATCTTCTCCATATTTTTCTATGAGTTCCTCTAAAGTCTTTGAATTCGCTTTTTTTTCATCAGATGTCATGTTTTTGTATTCTTCCATGCTTGCTTCCATTTTTTTCATCTCTCTAAGTATTTCTTTTTCATCAAAACTAACAAATGTCATTTCGAACAAGCAATGTACAATAATCTCTAACTCAGTAAAGTTCAATAAACTTTCAGGACTAATTTCCATACCTAGCCATTCGCTCCAAGCTGTAAAATCAATAGCTTGCGAATATTCTTCTTCTTGATTTTTAGGGTTTTCATATTTGCCAGAAACATCGACATATTCTTCTCCATCAAAATCATCTTTATGATTTGCTACAACAATTGAAATATCAGAAGGATCGGTATTCAACAACAATAATTTTTCAAATACATCTTTATATCCAGAAATATTCTTTTCTTCTTGTGGATATAATTCCAAAAAGATTGTAGCTACACTAAGCCACGAATTAGTTTGAATCAGTTGTTTAAAATTCATAGGTCTGTTCTTTTAATAATCAAATTTACCATTATTCTTTTTCATTACCCTCGGCTACCAGACGCTCAAAAAGCATATCTACACAAAGATACTTAAAATCTTATTGTCGGATTATTGACAGATTATAAATTTGAATTAAATATTTTGACAGAGACAAATCTTAGTGACTAAAAATGCCAATTTTGAAGGTTTTAATCATTTCTGAGATAAAAGATCCAAAAGGTAAAAAGGTAGTAAGGTTTAAACCGGGTAGCACGTTATCAGGACAGTTGAAATAAAACAAAAGCTTGATTTATGTGGAAAAAGCCTGTTTAGTTTTGAAGTTTTGAATTACATTATCAATAAGGAAAAATAGCTTTTAGTGATGTGTATTTTTTAAAAACTACATTAAAAATATTTTCTTATTTTTGATAAAAAAATATCTAAATGAATTTTTCTTCACTTTTTTAAAACATACAATCTACGCATCTCACCTTGCAAAAATCTGCATCAAATGCAATTAATTTATCAATTACTATCCGTAACTGGATTATAGGCTACTACATACTAGAATTTGAACAAAATGGGGAGGACAGAGCTGCATACGGAGAGAAGTTATTGAAAAATCTGGCGAAAAAGTTTGAGATTACTGACATAAAGGGGATGACAGAAAGAAGATTTCGCGAATATCGCAGATTTTATACAATTTATCCTCAAATTGGAGAAGTCATAAACGATTTTATACCTCAAGATGCAATTCGGCGGTTGCCGACAGCCAAATTTGCTAAACATGAAATTCGGCGGTTGCCGACCGCCGAATCGGATACAGATAAATTCTTCAACACACCAATTATTCCATCCGCAAAACTTATCTCAAAGCTTTCATATTCTCACTTTGCTGAAATTGCCAAAATCGATGATCCCTTAAAGCGTGTCTTTTATGAAATGGAGTCAATTAAAGGGAACTGGTCTGTAAAAGAGCTTGAAAGGCAAATTTATTCTTTATACTATGAACGTTCAGGTTTATCTAAAGACAAAACCAAACTATCAAATATTGTAAATAAAAAAGCAGTAGAACTTACACCTAAAGATATCTTAAATAATCCTGTCGCCATTGAATTTCTAGGTTTAAATGATCGTGCTTTAGTTACAGAATCTGATTTGGGACAAGCTATACTTGACAATTTGCAATGGTTTTTACTTGAAATGGGTCATGGTTTTTGTTTTGAGGCAAGACAAAAAAGGATTTTAATTGATGAAGATTATTATTTTATTGATCTCGTTTTTTATCATAGAATATTAAAATGCCATGTACTTGTTGACTTAAAGACAGAAAAGTTTAAACATGGTCATGCAAGCCAGTTGAATACTTACCTTGAATTTTTCAAAAACGAAGTTCAACAAAAAGACGACAATCCTCCGGTTGGTATTTTACTCTGTACCGATAAAGGGAATACGCTTGTTAAATATGCCACTGCTGGATTAGAAGATAGTATTTTTGTTCATAAATACTTAATAGAATTACCAAAAAAAGAAGAATTAGAAGAATATATTCGAAAAGAACTTATATAATAAAATATCGTTATTCTTAGCTTATGCAAATCAACGATCCACTGCTACAAACGCCAAAAAATCAACGGCTTTAGCCCTTATTTCTCCGCCAGTTGGCGGATCAACGCAACGCACGCAAGTAAAATTTACCTTTCCAATCCGTCAGAAAAGGCGGACAAGTTATTGGGAAAACACATAACACCGGCAACAGAATTGTTAAAATGGTAGAAAATCCAGAAAATAATAGTACATCTTTAGCTTTTTACACAAAAACATATTATCTTCGTGATGCACAAGGCAACATTATGGCTACTTATACCAAAACATATAATGAAAATCAAAGCGAGCAATTGTCCATGAGTTTTAGCGTGGTTGAGAGGTCGATTTATGGCTCATCGCGTGTTGCAAATTTTGTTGATTCTGTGCAGTTGGCATATCTTGAAGCTGGAGATACCGAATTTTCGTATCCCGTTGATAATGAAATCCTCTCACACACCAACGGCTATAAACATTTCGAACTCACAAACCATCTTGGCAACGTAATGGCGGTAGTTAGCGATAAACGTATTCCAATAATTATCGGCAGCGAAATTACTGGCTACACTCCAGAACTACTTATTGCC
>JBBRCH010000036.1:0-40253 GCA_038204995.1 Bacteroidales bacterium
GCAGGGCTCATCATGAATTATTGGCCCCATCTGGTTTTCACCGGGAATATCTTTATACGTCAGAATGGCTGCGACTCCCTTTAGTTTCGAGGCAGTTTTTATATCAAGCAGGCTGATGCGTGCATGAGCTACCGGGCTGTATACAACACGGCCAACTAACTGCCGGTGGAACCTAATGTCATTCACATATACCGTTTGACCGGTAACATGTTTAACCGCGCTGTCGTGTTTCAGGTTTGTCGTTTTCATAGCCCGGGCGTTGATGTTTCTGAGTAGAATTTCAGTAAAAGATTACGGGCAGCCAGGTTGCGGTAATCTGCCCCGGCACGGGCATCGCTCCATGGCGAAAATTCTTCGGCCAGTATTTTCATAGCTTGCTCAACGGTGGACCTGGTCCAGGGTTTGCCGGTCAGAAATTTTTCGGCATCACCGGCTCTTTTAGGTTGGTCGGCCATTCCGCCAAAGGCAAGAATGATTTCGTCCACTTTTCCGTTTTCCAGTTTAAGAGAGAAGCCTCCGCTTACAGTTGAAATATCAAGGTCTTTGCGCTTCGAAACTTTATAGGATCGGATTATGGTACCGGGTGCAGGTTTTGAAATATGCACGGCAGTTATCAATTCATCGGGAAGGATATCAGTTTTCCTGTAACCTCTGATAAATTCATCTATCCGGAGAACCCGTCCGGATGATTTCGACTTTAATTCAATATGTGCAATATAAGCAATAAGCAAAGGAAGGGTATCGCCGATCGGGGAGGCCGAACCGACATTTCCCCCGATGGTCGCGAGATTCCTGATTTGAAGTGATCCGAAAATTTGCAGCATTTTATGCAAAGCCGGAAGCTTTTCCGCAGTAAGTAGTTTTAGCTGTTCGAGAGTGAGCCCTGAGCCTATTTTTAAAGTATTGTCTTCTTCAACGAAATAGTTCAATTCGGAGATAGCTGATACATCAAGGATTTCGGGTAGAAGTTCTCTTTTCTTCGTCTGGCGCAAAGCCGTATCAGTCGCACCGCTTATAATAATGGCCCGCGGAAATTTGCTTCTGAACGCCAGGGCATCATGCAAGGTAAGCGGTTTATAATATTTCTGAGCAGTAGTCTGGATTTCAAGCGATGATTTATCCCGATTTATCTCCTCCAGTAATTCAGTAATTTGAGTTTCATGTTGTTTAAACTTATCTGTATCAACGCAGGAACAGGCATGTCCGGCAGCTTTAACAATGGGCTGATAACCGGTGCATCGGCAAAGGTTGCCGGTGAGTGCATCATCAATTACTTCCCTTTCGGGGTTATGGTAATTTTTGTATAATCCAAACAAAGACATCACGATTCCCGGTGTGCAATACCCGCACTGGCTGCCGTTTTGATTCACCATTTCCTGCTGAACGGGATGAAGCTCATTTCCGTTGGCAAGATTTTCAACCGTTATTAGCTGCTTGCCATGGATCATGGGCAGAAAAACCAGGCAGCTGTCGATAGATTTATAAGTGAGCTTGCCTTCATGATTTTCAGCAATCACAACCGTGCATGCCCCGCAATCGCCTTCGGCACAGCCTTCTTTTACGCCTTTGTGAAAAGGAAACGAGCGCAGGTAGTTGAGTACTGTGGTAGTCGGCTTTAATTCGGAATTTGCATTAAAGTCGACCGTAACAATCCGATCGTTTAATATAAACTGAATCTTATCGCGTGGCGAACTCATGATTTTTTAAGGGTATTTTTCACATCAATCATTTTTGCAATGATACTTACAGCTATTTCGGCAGGTGTTTCGGCTGCAAAAGGTAAACCTATCGGCATATCTACGCTTTGGAGTTTTGCTTCCGGAATATTATGGTTTTCTACTGCATTTTTCCTGATTTCGGCAACTTTACGCTTGCTCCCTATCATTCCAAGGTAGGCAAACTCATGCCTGATGCATGCCAGTAGAACCGTTTCGTCGAACTCGTGTTTGTGTGTAACGATAGCGATGTAGGTATTAGTATCAAAAACCAGTGAATCAATAATTTGAAGTAAATCACCATTTTGCGTTTCAACACCGGGCATATTCCACTCGTCGAAAATACCTGCACGCTGATCGAAAACAAACGGACGGAATCCCAAACCGGCAGCATAACCTGAAAGTGCTTTCCCAATATGGCCTCCGCCGAAAATATAGAGTTTCGGCATACAGCCGATGGCTTCGAAATATACATCCATGGTTCCACCACAATGCATTTTCAAGTCATCTTCAAGGTGAAATTTTCTCATCAAAGGTTCTCCGCAAGCAATTAGTTTCAGCGCATCCTGGATTACCTGGTATTCAATACTTCCTCCGCCAATGGTTCCTTTAATTGTCCCATCCTGGAATACCAGCATTTTTGAGCCTGCTTTCCTTGGTGTGGAACCGGTAGTTCCGGTAACCACGCACAACACTGCGGGGATTCCTTGCTCAATAATTGTTTTAAGATCGTTTATAATTTCCTGCATACGCTTATAAATATAGAGCTAAATTATAAAAAAACACTCGCCATGTAGTGAAAGACCACTTATTTTTATAGATGATGTGAGATGGAAATTATGGAATGTGGGTCAAGGATGTGTTTTTAGGAATCAGAGCATAAATTTCCGCCGGAGCGGATTTCAATGAAATTTAACCTACCCTTCAGTTTACCATCAACAATTAAGCATCCCAGGAATTTCAAAGAACCAGGCTGATAATCAGGATTGAATAAATTCAGCCACGACATATTTCAAATTACTCCACCTTCACCCTTATCCCCTCCGAATGTGCCGCAAACTCAGGTGCATACATGCATTGAACGGATGTAATCCCATTCGAAAAATTGCCTTTTTGAGTGGCAACCAGCTTATATTCGAATACATAAGTCCCTTTCGGTAGGTAGTAAATAAAGAAATTGGTGGATGCATCCCGGGTGGATTCATAATATCCCAATCCGTTATGGAAGCGGTATCCCGAAAGAACATTAACAGGTTCAAACGCCGATGCCCGCATATCTTTTAAATGGATGTATTCCATATCCCTGTCCGAACGCAGCTCCATGTGGACTATAATTTTATCGCCGGGTTTTACTATTGTTTTTTCAGTGATGAGTTCGATAACCGGCCCTGTTGAGGTATTAACTTCCCGGAAGAGCTTTTTTGAAAGGCTCAACGGAGTTTGTGCCGGGGTAATTTTATCAAGCTGTTCGAAGTACTGCCAGTACATTGCTCCCCATGCCACGGTTGGATTTGGATTATTCACGATTATCTTCCCCATTTCCGGTTTTATGGCTGATGCATCCCAGCTGGTTTTGAAATAACCGGTTCCGGCTTCGGGTTTAGCGCCATCCTGTTTACCCGGATCGACTTTTTCGTTGCCAACCGTGATTTCAACCTGCTTGTCAGAAGCCAGTAAGGATGTACCCCTGAGTAACAATGCATATATTGCTTCGGTTGTAGCTTTGGTGGTTTTCCAGTCCTGGGTTTGTTTCTGCTTCAGAAGCCAGATTTTCATTTCTTCCACCGATTTCTGATCATTGCTTACTTCATCGAAAGCTTCAATCAACAGAGCCTGTGTTTCAACCGGAGCCTGGTACCAGTTCCATCCGCGTTGCTCGTTGCGCCAGTACATGCCCATTTCATCGTTGTGCAGGGCTGTTTCTTTCAGCGAGCGCATGATAAGTGATGCCGCTTTCTCTTCACCAAAACGGTTCAGATACAATGCTATCATCGCTTTCATATAGTTATTCTGTGACTTCCAGTATTTTATGGACTGGGCTTTAAAATAGTCAAGCATCTCGCTATGATCCTTTTCAACTGGATAATCAGCGAGGAAATAGGTCCGTGCATACAGGTACTGAATATCTTCGTACCCAAGGTGGTTGTTTTTAAGGTAATCCGGATCGTCTTTTTTTATCTTCCCGAAACTTAACAGTACACTTTCATCGAGGTAATTAATAGCTTTTCTTAGCATATCCTGAATGTCGGAATTTCCTGCAGGGATCAGCACTTCAAGGTAATATAAGTGTCCAAGGCCGGTAACTATATGCTGGGTAATATAACGGCTTTCGGGCATTCCCTTAAACCATGGCCAACCACCGTTCGGGTTCTGCATATCATGCAGTTTTTTCATAGCAGAACTTTGTTCCAAAGCCATACGGTTGAGATCAAAAAGCAGGGCGATGCGCTGTTTGCGCTCACTTTCGTTTGTTGCTTCGCGAACCCATGGACTTTCCTGCAAAAGAACCGATTTCAGTTCTTCATTCTTTTCGAGGTTTGATTTCAATGCATCCGGCGTAATTTTTTTCCAGCTTTCGAAAACGCGTTTAATCTTCGGATCGCTGTTGGCAATATGAGTGGCAAGGCTATTAGCGTAATACCGGCTGAAAATCTGTTCGGCGCATTCGTAAGGATATTCCATCAGGTATGGCAATGCCTGTACGGCATACCATGCCGGGTTTGAAGTGTATTCGAGCGAAAGCCTGTAATTACTCACTGTCGAGCCGGTTTTTTCTGAATTAAGAAGTTTTTCGAAGGTAAATTTTTTCGTTTGCAATCCATTAACCGGCAATGGCATGGCTTCAGTAACCAGCATGCGGTTGGTAAGTATAGGAATTGCTGCCTCTTCTCCATCACTGAAAGTCTCAGAGGTAGCTGTAATACGATATATTACGGCCTGCAGTCCCTCGGGGATGCTGATTGGCCAGTTAAGCGAGGAACTGAGACCTTTTATTACGGTGAATGGGATACCTGTGTGTGTTAAGCCAATGAGGGCATCGACCGGTTTCATAGTAAGAGCATCGAAGAAATGAAGTTCAGCAATACCCGATAAAGCATGTCCGCTTAAATTTGAGATTTTAGCAGCAAAATCCATCGTATCGCCTTCCCGAAGGAAACGAGGTACATTGGTGAAAACCATGAGGTCTTTCTGGGTTACCAGTGTTTTTTCAACCTGGCCGTATTTCAGGTCTTTGGTGTAGGCAAGCCCCATCATTTTCCATCGTGTAAGGGCTTCAGGTGCTTTGAATTTTATTACAATTTCACCGTTTTCGTTGGTTGCCAACTGAGGGAAGAAAAAAGCCGTTTCGTTAAAGTCTTTGCGGATTTGAGGTACAATGGGTTCTGTTGTTTTTGGAGGTATGGGAGTTTCCACGGAAGTAACAACAACGCCGGCAGATTTTGCAGTCAATCCACTCTCAAAATTATTTTCCTTGTCTTTAGCAGCCCCAGGGTCCATCTGCATACTCATAGGCGCAGCTTCCCTTTTCATATCCAGATTGTACCTTAGCGTTCCTCCACCGGAAAATCCGGGATTAAACCCAAACCAGTTCAGCTGGTCATAATCGTGTGATGAGAGATAGTTTTTTGTTTCAGGATAGTGAAACTGCATGCCTGTTTTGGTTCCAAAACATTGATTGTCATCCCAAGAGCTTGTTCCGTAATAAAAGTTGAAAATATTGAATGACCAGCTATGCGGAACAAACGCATCCAGCGAGGCATCGTACATTCCGGCAAGCATTTCGGCGGCAACTTTTTCCCCTTTGCTGTCGCGCAGGGTAATCTGCCATTCTTCTTCCTGCCCGGGCAGCATTTTATCGCGGAAAGTTGCAAAGCTGATATCCAGTTTCTTATCCGTATAAGGTACGTTGATAAGCTTACTTACCTGAAACGAACGGTTATGCCTGACGAAAGACAGGTTGATGGCGAAATTGCCCCGGTATTCTTCTTTTACAGGGATTTTTACCAGTTTCTGTTCCTTATTCAGCTTAAGTATTTCGCGGCTTACGACTTTATCTTTGTGAATAACCTCGTAGATGATGTATGCTTTTTTAACCGGAGTGCCAACTACGAACATAACCTCTTCGCCCGGCTCAGCTTTTGGTGTAAGCAAGGTAAAAAACAGAGGAGAAACAGCTTCCGTCACCTCAGTCTTTGGCTGAAATGCACTGAAATATTTTTTAAAAAGTACCTCCCCGCCAAATGCATCTTTCGTTTTGACCTCGAACAGATACATGCCTGCCTGCAACTGATTTCCCACAATGAAAAGCGAATCAGCCGGAGTGCTGAAATTTGCCGAATAGACGGAACTTTCTTTCTGCCAGGTGGTTACATCGTCTTCATCCTTGTAAACTTCGCCGGGAAAATCTCTCTGAAATTCATCTTTTGTCATGGTAAACCTGTCCGGACGTGCCCATTTGCGTGAAAAGAGAACCTGGTCTGGTTTTAGGAGTTTCGAAATGGTGATAGAGCCTGATGCAGCTTCTTTTTCACCATTCAGGTTGGTTGTTGAAAGTATAAACCTGACCTCATGATCCAGGTTAATATCATCTGCAAGATCAGTATTTACTAAAAGCGCTTTATATCCTACTGAAATAACGGTTTCGCTGTTATGGCTTTCACCGTTGATATCGGCAACATCGGCATACACTGTATATGTAAATACCGGATCCGTTTTGCGTTCAAGCGTAAGATCAGGGATTGCCTTAAAAGTTACTGTAAATGAGCCATCATTGGCTGTCATGGTTTCACCATTGGTGATTTCCATTGCCGCTGACATGGGCATACTGCGCCATCCCCACCAGTATGGGAAACGTACCTGCCGGACCACCCTGTAACTAACTATTGCATCTGAAACAGTACTTCCGGCATAAGCCGTGGCTTTTCCCCTGGCCACAACGGTTTCGCCAAGTTTATAAGATCCTTTTACCGGTTCAAAAGTAACTTCGAATTTTGGCCTTTTGTACTCTTCAACCTGTACCGAAACAGATCCCGTTGAACAACGAATGTTCATCTGCCCGGTTAATACACCCTGAGGAGCAGTAAAACTTCCACTGAATGAACCGAAATCATTTGTTGTCAGATTTTGTTTTGAAACAACCTGTCCATTAACATCGTATAAGCTAACTTCTGTGGCAAAACGGGTCTTAATTTTAACATCCTCACCTGTTCGTTCCAGAACAATTCCTTTAAAATAAATAGTTTGTCCGGGTCGGTAAATGGCTCTGTCAGTGAAAAAGCTGGTCTGAATAACCGGCCTGTGTTCATCATTGCGTTTAGGGTAGGATGAAAAATAGCTTTCAGTTATGAACTGATCATCTTTTGAACTGAAAACCAGGTAAAACTGGTTATTTCGCCTGGTATCACTTTTAGCCTGAATACTTACTATTCCCGATTTATCAGTTACAAATACTTCTCCGGCTTTACTATCGTACCTGCGGGCCATAGAGTTATACTCCCTGTAATAGGCCTGCACTTTTATGCCGGCAAGCGGCTGTCCGGATTCGCGGTGTAAGACTACAATTTCATTATTTCCTGAATTTTCAAGGCGGCTCAGAAAGCTTATATTGCTTTCCCAGAAAGCATTAGCTGTTACAATGGCTGATTTGGCAGGAAAGGACACATCGGAACTTGCAAGAAGCACATAATATCCAAGTGGCAGGGCAGGAATGCGTATTTCAACTGAGTGATTTCTAAAATCCCCATCATCAGGAAGCACCTGTTCCCAGGTTTTCTCTGCTTGAATGTTCAGGTATTTTTCAAGACGGATATCCTGTTGTTTTTCTTTCAAATCACGATCGGTTTCAGGATTCAGTTTCAGAAGGCGGAAATATACTTTTGGAATATTTTTATAATTCACCAGTGTCAGCGAAGACTTAGCCGGTATGGCCGCATATTCCGTTGTTATTGATAATGAAGGATTTTTAATGCTTTCAATCAGTGACTGGCAATTTTTAGCACCAAAACTATCAGGGAAACGGCTGATGGCAGCTTCGCATATTTCGATGGCTTGCTTTTTATCCCATTTATGCGATTCGGAGATTAACCGGGAAGGTTCATTCTCATACTGATCAAAAGGAATTACTGTTTCATCATCAGCATTCAGCTGCGAAGCAATTTCATAAGCTACTTCGGTGGAGGAAGGATGATTTTTATAACGGCTTTCCAATTTATACAATGCTGACAGGTAAAGGCTGTCTTTTTCAGGCAGTATACTCTTTTTATGAACAAACGAAAGTCGTTCAATTTCTGCATCTACCAGGGCTGTCGGATCTTTATCCGGCATATGCATTCTAATTACTTCCTGGTATAATTTCATTGCCTGGAATTCAAACGAAAGTTTATCAGGAGTTATTATATTTAATGATGCAAATTCGCTTGAAGATGCAAAATAGGAAGCCTGATCCATTAAAAATGTATTCGCCGGTTTTGTGAGGCCTGCTTCTGATGATGAATAAAAGGCGATGGCACGATGTGCAAGGAAATCAAATAATGTCGGTCTGAATTTCTCCGAATCTTTCTGTTTTATAAGAATTTCGGAGTAAGATGATATGGGGGTGTTTTGGAGCAGAACATCATCCGTCAGGGATAATAAATAGTTTTCCATACAAGCTGTAACCAGCTTTTTCAGATCCCAGGTCTTGATGTCATCCGATTTAAAGTTTGACGTTTCACTGCGGCCAAGTATTTGCCAGCTGTTATTCTGATAATAGCGCCAGTATAGTTCTGCCAGTATTGAATGCAGTATTTGTTTCACCGGAGCCTTTGCTGAAGCTATTTCAAGTTCTGTTCGTTTTATACTTTTTTCATAATAATCTTCCTGGAAATCAGATTCCAGTTTCATGCGGTAAAGTGAAGCTTTAACAAACTGGTCGGCCTGGTTATTTGCTTTGGTTTGATCATAGATGCGGATCACCATATCAAGAGAGGTCTGCGACTGGCCAATTCCGGTAAGCGAATCAACCTGCACCCATTCCCGGGTATATTGGTTTTGTGACATTGCGTTAAGACTTAGTAGAAGGATGATGGTGCTGAAAATTGTTTTCATATTCAATCAGTTTTCGCAAAAGATAAAGGTATGCATTTTGGTTTTAACAGGATGCGAAGGGAGGTGTTTTTCCATAAAAACCATTGAATTAATCTTACTTTTAAGTAAAAACCATGATTTTAATATTTGTCCCCCCCCCAATTCCCAAGTCAAAAAAAATGAACAAAAAATGCCTCCTCCAGTTTTCCTCTGAATAATTTGTTACTTTTAATCAAAATTACAAGATCCTAATGCGGTTTCTGCTGCTGCTTCCTCTGTTTTTATCAGCTTTTAGCCTGCAGGCGCAAAGTGCAGCCGATGTGTATATTGATAAATTCGATTCATTAGCGCTTGAAGTAATGTACACCTATGGGATCCCGGCCAGCCTGGTACTCGGTACTGCTTTGCATGAGAGCGGCTTAGGAACCAGTAAGCTATGCAGGATCAATCACAACCATTTTGGTGTGAAGGGACGGGTAAAATCACATAAAACCAAATCCGGATATGTATATATGTATCGCAGGTTCGACTCTGACGAGGAAGCATACCTGTTTTGGGGGGAAATGATTTCAAGGAAGAAATATTATAGCAAATTAAAAGGCGACATGGATTATATGGAATGGCTTAAAGCCATGAAAGCTTCAAAATATGCTGCATCTTCTAAGTGGATCTTTAGTGTGGAGAAAATAATAAGACGGAATGATTTATCCCGTTTCGATAAACTTGCTTTTCAGCAGCTAATCCCTTTTCCGGGCATCATCGATACAATACCTTATTTTCAGAATTAAATTCCGGAATCGTTAATCAGGCAGCTTAGCTGTGATTGGATTTGCAAGTCCAGAGTACGATATCAATTCAACCCGTGCACGGCCTACGGTTTGTTCTGATTCAATCAGAATGGGTAATCTGTTTTCATCATCGGTAATCCAGATCGTTATCGGGTATGGATCGTCGAAAGCATAGCCGGTGGCAACCATCGGTCTGAAAGCAACGCATCTGAACTTCCCCAGTTTGGTCTTTACCGTTTCCCGGCCTTTAAAAATGACCTTTGAATTGTAAACCGAATCATCAAGGAAAAACGGAACATGTATAATTCCTCCAGGCTCAAGATCGGAAATGTCCAGCGTACGCGCATAATAGAGTGCTGAAATTATATCCTGCATATTGTCAGGTACTTTTACAATTTTTGACAGGCTCACAGCCAAGTGGTCGTTTTGGCGAAAGATAACAAGGTCGTCTTTTTTATAGTTGTTTTCGCGGGTACGTCGTGTAAACTGCCAGGCTATCAATGCATCCTGATCAAAATAGCTTTCGAACCTATCGTGAATCTTGTAAAAAAGCTCAATGAATCCGGTAGTTTTGCCTTCACCTACCACATGATACGTATTTCTTTGGTTTATTATCTTATTATCATCTTTAACTTCTAAAGTTGCCTTTCCGCCCGTAATACTTCCGGTTAGTGCCGAATTAAAGGCCACCCTGAAAGTCAGTTTCTCGCCACGAACAAAAGCACTGTTGTTCACAATACGGTATGTTTGGGGAAAGGCCGAAAAGCAGGAAAAAAGCAGAATTATGGCTAAAAACCGGGGCATAGGGGAACTTTTATTTAAATACAGTCAAAAAACGAACCAAAGTCGTTTTTAGTGTTCATTTGATTCCCCAATCCAATTGAAACGAAATTATGACAGGTTTAAATTTCCTGACAATGGTTTCACGTCTGCATATAAAAAGAGTTCCGTAAACGAAGGCTTTTATTTTATGTCTTTCAGTCGTAAAGCTCTGGCAGGACAATAATCGGCCTGGCATAAAATAGTTTCAAACTGCCTTACAGATACATTTATAAAATATACACCGGGGTTTTCATTGATGAAGGGAATATTCATAAGACATTTACCCGAATGCAAACACCATTCTTGATTCCACTCAATGGTATCCTGCCCGCAAGTAAAATATTTGATACTTTTCACTTTGAATCCGAAAAAATGTGCTGCAAAATTAATATTTCTTGTTAACCGTATGACTAAATATAAAGCAAATATTACTGTTTTATAAATTTGATTTTTTTTTAAAAACCGCTATTTCATTCAACTGGTTAAACATAAAACAAACAGCATATTAGGACATTAATTAAAGCAATTTAATTGATATAAATTTTTTTTAAACCGGAAATTATAAATAGTTGAGACGATTACATAAAAGTATTATATTTGTTTCAATGCTTATTTTATAAATTAATCTTATTCTTATTGACATGAAAAATTTTAATATTCTTTTTTTTATTCTTCTTCTTTCGTCCGTTCTGTTAGCTCAACCGGAACTTAAATGGTTCAATCCCTCGCCCGATGGCAAGGCGCTTAAGAGCATTTGGTTTGTTGATTCCGAACATGCATGGGCTGTTGGCGAAAAAGGCAAAATAATTTTCTGGAACGGGAATAACTGGTCGCGGCAGGAAAGCAATACTGACAAATCACTAAAATCGGTTTATTTTACGGATGCCTGGCACGGATGGGCAGTAGGATCAAACGGATGCATTCTGAGATTCGAAAATAACCAGTGGACTGATCACAGCCTTAATGAGGATGTTAATTTAACCTGCGTTGTAATTCCTGGCACTGACGATGGCTGGATTTGTGGCGATACCATTCTCAGGCTGAATAATAATGTATGGACGGTGCAACCTGAACAGGACACTCTCAATTTCAGTTCAATGAGTTTTACCTCACCTTCTGATGGATGGGCAATTAGCCAGGGCATTTATCTGTATCATTTTGATGGAATAAACTGGACATGTAAACTCAAATCGTATACCGATGGACCGATGTGCAACCTGAGTTTCAGTGATAAGGACCATGGTATCATTGCAAAAATTGGCTTTGAAAATGGCTTGTTATTAAACTATGATCATGGTAACCTTACAATTCCATCTTATGCACAGTATATAAAATCGGTCTTTATGATAGATTCCGTAACCGGTTATGCCGTAGGTTATGGAGCATGGTGGTCGATAGGCGATAGCCGCAGTCGGATTTATAAATACGATAACGGCAACTGGATAATTGATACAATTGTGGAAACACCCCTATATTCTATACATGGAAATGCAGATTTTGTCTGGGCGACCGGCGCAGCTGGAAATACGTATCTGAAGCAAGATGGAAAGTGGGAACTCATAAATAGCTATACAGATCAATCCATTGCATTTACTAGTTTCCCTGACAGTCTTCATGGATGGATGGCTTCAAAAAGCGGATATATATTTAAATTCAGACATGGTATCTTCGAAACAGATACTGTATTTCCTGACCTTAGAATTTATGATCTTCATTTTACAGATTCACTTACAGGATTTGCAATTGCCGAAAAGGTAAAGTACGATACAGCGTTTCAATTTCTGGAATACAGGAATAACAAATGGACCGTAACCGATGTGTATTCGGAACATGCTCCATTTTCATTTTCAGTTATTGATAGCACTCACATTTGGGCCATTTGTTTGCAGTCGATATTGTTTTATAATGGCATAACATGGGAAGTAAACTATTCCGGTCTTCAGGCGCGTCATTATTTTGAGGGAATTCGTTTTGTAAACGCAGAAACGGGATTTGCAGTAGGAACTGACTCATATTTCAGTAGTTTTCTAATGAAATTTAGCAGTAATAATTGGATCATTTTAAACGATATCCTGCCAGCTAATATGATCCGGATTGGAGCCAGCGATGACCAATACTGTTGGATGACCAGCTACTACGGTCATATTTGGAAATTCAACTCATACACTAACGAACTTATTGAAGAACTGCCCCAGCAAAACAGTGCTTTTGAAAAACCGTTAATTCAAATGATTTCAAGTAATAAAGGCTACATCAGTAACCATAATGGTTTAATGGAATACGATGGTACTTCATGGACCCGAATTGAAGAACTTAGTGATATAACACCACTCTCGTTCGATTTTACCCACGAAAACTACAAATGGTTTGGTGGCTATTATGGTATACTACTTTCTACATATGCCCAATCACAACTAAAAATTCCAGCTAAGCCAATGGCTAAAGGTTTAAGTATCCACGCTTTTCCTAACCCAGTCACTGAAAACACAGTTATAGAGTATACTATTGAAAAATCAGCATGTGTAAAAGTTGAAATTACAGATGCTTACGGGCGATTATTATTTTCGGATGATCTAGGCGTTAAGAAAGCCGGTTTAAATACTTACCGTTTAACAAAACCTTTTACAACACCAGGAATTTATCTTTGCAGGATAAAAATCGGGAATGAGGTTAAAGTTGTGAAACTTGTTAAATACTAGAAACAAGGATATTGTTTTTGTTTCCGATTATCTTTTCCTGCGAAAAAAGTCTTTCACCAATTCACTACATTCTTCTTTGAGCACTCCACGATTAACCTTGGTACGCGGATGCAATACCGAAGAGCTTAGAAGGGAATAACCTCGTTTTAAATCATCAGCCCCATATACAATCCTGCTGATCTGTGTCCAGAATGAGGCTCCGGCGCACATCACGCAAGGTTCAACGGTAACGTAGAGGGTACAACCCTCAAGGTATTTTCCTCCCATAAATCCCGATGCGGCTGTAAAAGCCTGCATTTCGGCATGAGCAGTTACATCATTCAGTTGTTCAGTCAGGTTATGGGCGCGGGCAATGATACGGTTTTCACATACAATAACGGCTCCGATGGGAACCTCATCTTTTTCAAGAGCTCTGCGGGCTTCTTTCAATGCCTCTCGCATAAATGATACATCTGAGAAAACAGTAAATTCCATAAGTTGTTTTTCGGTTAAACAAAAGTACCGGTTTTCGGTTAAACTAAAGCACGTTAGTTATAAATGGTAATTATATCCTGTTAATACTGATATGAAATTCACAGTAGAATAAATTAACAAATCTTTGAAGGAATCATAAAAGGAACTATATAATTATCCGTTTAACTGTTTCTGAATTGTTTTACGCTTATGACAAAATAGCCTTTAATAGAGAATGCCGAAAACCAGCATTTTTTAACTTATATAGTACAAATCTTAAAGAAAGTAGTATTTTTGGAACGAATACAAAGGAATTTTAACGAAATAGTAGTAATATTGCACTCCAATCCGAAAACAAACTAATGATCAGAAAGTTACTATTTATAATCAGGTTTCAGCTTGTTTTATTTGCCTTGCTTATTTCAGTGGTTTCTTATGGTAATACCAGCGCCCATGATTCTATCGCAGGCACTGAAAATCAGTCGCATGAACAAACCGGAAAGAAAGCTTTTGATGCCGGCGAAATGATCATCGATCATATCCTTGATGCGCACGAATGGCATATTTTAACCTATAATGATTTTCATCTCACCATTCCTTTACCTGTAATTTTAATTGATAACGGTAAAGTGATAACTTTCAGCTCGGGTCATTTTCATCATGGACACGAATCCTATAACGGTTACAAACTGATGACCGGGGGCAATAATAAAGGTAAGATAGTAAAAGTAATGGAAGATGGCGAAACCGTTGATGCTTCAGCAAAACTGCCTCTTGATTTCTCGATTACGAAAAATGTTTTATCGCTTTTTATCAGTGTTTTATTGCTGTGCATAATTTTTATTTCAATTGCAGGCAGGTATACGGAAAATCCTGACAAGGCTCCCAAAGGCCTGCAATCCCTGCTTGAGCCGATAATTCTTTTTGTTCGCGACGATATTGCAATTCCAGGCTTAGGCAAAAAAAATTATGCACGATTCCTGCCCTTTTTACTTACTATATTCTTTTTTATCTTTTTTAACAACCTGTTTGGACTAATACCAATTTTCCCGGGTGGAGCCAACCTTACCGGAAACATCTCCATCACACTGGTATTAGCGCTATTCACTTTTGTAATTACAACTTTTATAGGCAATAAGAATTACTGGTTGCATATTTTTAACGCTCCGGGTGTACCCTGGTGGTTAAAATTTCCGATTCCTCTGATGCCTGTCGTTGAGTTTGTGGGACTGATAACCAAGCCATTTGTATTGATGGTCCGTTTGTTTGCGAACATGAGCGCCGGGCATATTATCCTTCTTGGTTTCATGAGTCTGATCTTTATTTTCGGCAATATGAACCTGGTTGCGGGATATGGAGTATCGGTATTATCTATCACATTCGGTGTTTTCATGAGCCTACTAGAGTTGCTGGTAGCATTTATTCAGGCATATGTATTTGCACTGCTTTCGGCCATTTACTTCGGAATGGCTATGGAAGAACATCATCATCCCGAAGAACAAATTACTGAACACTAAATCCTTTATTAATCAACATAACTCCATTCTTATGTCACTCTTAAGCGTTTTATTACAAGAAGCAGCAAATCTTGCTCCCGTTGCCAAGATGGGTGCCGGCATTGGTGCTGGTATTGCAGCTATTGGTGCCGGTATCGGTATTGGAAAAATCGGGGCTTCAGCTCTCGAATCCATTGCCCGCCAGCCCGAAAGTGTAGGCGATATCCGTTCAAACATGATTGTGGCTGCCGCTCTTATCGAAGGAGTTGCTTTCTTCGCTATTGTGGTTTGTCTTTTAATCCTGTTCCTGTAAAAACAAGTATCGGCTTCTGTATCCCTGCGACTGGCAGGGATGCGGCAGCTGAAATTTTTAAATTGTCAACGTAATAAAATAAAGTATAAATCTCTCATACCTGTAAGTATGCAATTAGTAACTCCTGATATAGGTCTGATGTTCTGGATGTTGGTTTCATTCGGCCTGCTATTGTATATTCTCGGCAAGTTTGCCTGGAAACCCATCATGAAAGGGATACATCAAAGGGAAGATACCATCGAGAAAGCGTTGGAAGCTGCTAATGAAGCAAAAAAAGAAATGCTGCAATTAAAGGCCGGCAACGAGCAATTGCTTCGTGATGCGAAGGATGAGCGGGATGCCCTGATGCGCGACGCCCGGAAAGTGAAGGAATCGATTCTTGAAGAAGCCCGTATGAAAGCGAATGAAGAATCTGCAAGAATCGTTGAAAATGCCCGCGAAAATATTCAGTTTGAGAAAATGGCAGCCATCAACGATCTGAAGAATCAGATTGCCTCCATTTCAATAGAAATCGCTGAAAAGCTCATTGGAAAAGAACTTGAAGACAAAAAGCAACAACAGGAACTGACCGAAAAACTCCTGAAAGAAGTGAAAATTAATTAATTGTGATTATGTGCTGATGTGATAATTAAGGTATCCCGTTAATCCATTAATTGAAATAACTTCTTAATCCTTACTAAACTGGCACATTAACAAATTAACACATTAACAAAGTGAGTTATACAAAAATAACCATACGTTATGCTGCTGCATTTTTCAATCTAGCCGAGGAAAAAGGTGTCGTTGAAAGTGCATATGAAGATATGATGCTGATTGGCAGGGTCTGTGCTTCGAACCATGATTTTGTCCGCATGCTTCAAAACCCGGTGATAAATGCAGATAAAAAGAAGAAAATCATCACCCATCTTTTTGGAAGATCTATAAATAAGATGACACTCAGTTTTATGAGCCTTATGATCCGGAAACGCCGTGAACGCTATCTTCCATCAATATCTGAAGCCTTTGCCGATCTGTATAAAGCATCGAAAGGGATAAAAACTGCTTATGTCACATCTGCTGTTGAACTGGCAGCAAAAGAAAAGGAAGGGGTATTGGACATACTTCATAAACTCACAGATAAAAAAATTGACCTTGTTGAAATTACTAACGAAGATCTGCTTGGTGGTTTTGTATTAAATCTGGATGACTTCCAGGTTGATCAGAGCCTTTCAACAAAAATCAAGAAATTAAAAAAAGATTTTGAAAAAAATCTGTTTGTAAAAGGATATTAACAAAGAGGAATTAGGAATCAGGTGTAAGGTTTTACATACTTTAACCCATACCATCTATCCGATAACCCATAACCATTAACCACTATGGCAGAAATTAAACCCGCAGAAGTAACTGCAATACTGCGGCAGGAATTGGCCGGTTTTTCAACTGAAGCCGAAATTAAAGAAATAGGATCTGTGTTGCAGGTAGGCGACGGAATAGCACGTGTTTATGGCCTTTCCAATGCACAATCGGGCGAGCTTGTTGAATTTGTTAAAACCGATACCAAAGGCATAGTACTCAACCTCGAAGAGGATAATGTGGGCGTAGTGCTTTTAGGAGAATCGAATTATATTAAGGAAGGAGACAAGGTTCAGCGCACCAAACGTATTGCCAGCATACGGGTCGGCGAAGGTATGCTTGGGAGGGTTATCAATACCCTTGGCGAACCTATCGACGGGAAAGGCGAAATTAAAGGTAAACTTTACGAGATGCCTCTCGAGCGCAAAGCCCCGGGTGTTATCTTCCGTCAGCCGGTAACCGAACCTTTACAGACTGGTATCAAAGCTATCGATGCAATGATCCCTATCGGCCGCGGACAGCGTGAACTTATAATCGGCGACCGTCAGACCGGGAAGTCAGCCATTGCTATTGATACCATCATCAACCAGAAAGAGTTTTACGAAAAAGGTGAGCCGGTTATCTGTATTTATGTTGCTATCGGCCAAAAGGGATCAACTGTTGCCAATATCGTGAAAACACTTGAGGATCATGGTGCAATGGTATATACTGTTATAGTTATGGCTACTGCCAGCGATCCGGCTGCCATGCAGTTTTATGCTCCGTTTACCGGTGCATCTATCGGTGAGTTTTTCCGCGATACCGGTCGCCCTGCTTTGGTTATTTACGATGACCTTTCGAAACAGGCAGTTGCCTACCGCGAAGTTTCATTGTTACTCCGTCGACCGCCCGGACGCGAAGCATACCCAGGCGATGTATTTTATCTTCACTCACGATTGCTCGAACGGGCTGCTAAAATTATCAAGAGCGATAAAATTGCCAGCCAGATGAATGACCTTCCGGAATCAATCAGGCCTCTGGTTAAAGGCGGAGGTTCATTAACGGCACTCCCTATCATTGAAACACAGGCCGGCGACGTATCAGCATATATACCTACCAATGTTATTTCAATTACTGACGGACAAATATTTCTTGAAACAGCGCTGTTCAATTCCGGTATACGTCCGGCTATCAACGTTGGTATTTCAGTATCAAGGGTCGGTGGAAATGCCCAGATCAAAGCGATGAAAAAAGTTGCCGGCACCTTAAAACTAGCTCAGGCTGAATATCGTGAACTCGAAGCATTTTCGAAGTTCGGATCCGATCTGGATGCCGCCACAAAAAATATTCTTGATAAAGGAGCCCGCAATGTTGAAATCCTGAAACAACCGCAGTATTCGCCGGTTCCGGTTGAAAAACAGATTGCAATTATTGCCTGTGGAACCCGTGGATTGCTACAAAAAGTTCCTGTTCATTCAATCCGTGATTTTGAGGAGGAGTTTTTACATCATCTGGAGACAAGCCATAAGGAACTTCTGGCCGACCTGAGAAAGGGAAAACTTGATGATCAAATCCTCAGCACAATTGATAGCGTAGCAAAAGAAATAGCTGAAAGGTATATTAAATAAAATTCTATGCCGAATCTAAAGGAAGTAAGAATCAGGATCGCTTCGGTAAAATCGACACAGCAGATCACAAGTGCCATGAAAATGGTAGCTGCGTCGAAGCTTCGCCGGGCTCAGAATGCAATTCTGAAGATGCGCCCCTATGCTGCAAAACTTAAGGAAATACTTCAAAACATAAGTGCCAGTCTTGATGCCGGGGATGAAAATGTATATTCACAGAAACGCAATCCCGAAAAAGTATTACTTATAATACTTACTTCAAATCGTGGGCTTTGTGGCGCTTTTAATGCAAACATTATGCGCACGGCGGTTCAGCGCATCCAAAATGATTACTCTTTGCAGTATAAATCGGGGAATGTAAGTATACTCACCATTGGTCGCAAAGCAACAGAATTTATGACCAAAAGAGAATATAATCTGATCTCTTCACACGATTCAATATTCGATAGCCTTACTTATGATAACGTAGCTGCCATAGCTTCTTCAGTCATGAATGCCTTCGCCAGAAAGGAATTCGACAGAGTTGAAATCGTGTATAATCAGTTTAAGAATGCTGCTGTTCAGCGTGTTGTTGTTGAACAATTCCTTCCTGTTGAAACACCTGTTGATAATACTTTGACATCGAAAAGCAATAATGACTTTATCTTTCTCCCCTCTCAGGAGGAAATTGTATCAGAGCTGATCCCCAAATCCCTGAAAATTCAGTTTTACAAAACGGTTCTCGATTCATACGCTTCCGAACATGGAGCGCGAATGACCGCGATGCACCAGGCAACAGATAATGCGGGTGATCTTATCAAAGAGCTTAACCTTGCATATAATAAAGCCCGGCAGGCCTCTATTACTAAAGAGATCCTGGAGATTGTAAGCGGTGCTGAAGCCTTAAAGAACCAGTAAAGACCATAAGGAAGTGATTTATCATTTTCCTTGTCGACCATTCTTCATTTTCCAGAGTCTTAATTAAGTACGAAATTTTAAAAATAAACGTCATGATAAAAGAAGCAGTAGAAAAGGCCATAATAAATCAGATAAAGAACGAAGAGCATTCTTCGAGGCTATACCTGGCCATGGCTTCATGGTGCCAGGTGAACGGGTATCCCGGTGCAGCAGCATTCCTTTTCAAACAGACAGAAGAAGAACGTATGCACCAGCTAAAATTTTTCCATTACCTCAACGACAGGAATGGATATAGCAAATTGCTCGCTCTCGACAACCCGACAGCTGACTACAAATCGTTGCTCGATCTTTTCGAAAAAGTAATGCTTCACGAAGAATTCATTACTGCATCAATTAACGAGTTGTACGAAGTTGCTGTGAATAACAAAGACTATACTACAGGCAGTTTCCTGCAATGGTTTATAAATGAGCAAATTGAAGAAGAAAGCACCATGCATGGAATCCTCGACAAGATGAAACTTGCCGGGAACGAAGCTGGAGGGTTATTCCATATTGATAAAGAACTCTCGGCATTGGCCGCTGCTAAAATAGTTGCTCCACTGGCCGCTGAATAATTCCGCCCTCAAAGTCCGGATATAAGCTGCTTCATACCTGAGGCGGCTTTTTTCTTTTTATAGGCAGATTCCCAATGCTGAATAGCTATTCCAATCATATAAAGCAAATGATTTTTATTAATCAGAAATACCGGATTTCGGTTTTTTTATTTTATTCCTGACTGAGGAATACGAAAAACGGCGGGAGTTACCACCCGCCGTTGAAAAAACCACAACTTGTAATCTATGTTCCCCTTTGCCAAAAGAAATACTTTAAAACTTATTGTTGTAATAAATCTTATTCATATTGATTAAAAATCATGCAAATTGGCAGGGGAAGCGAAAGATTTTTTTTAAGAGAGCTAAATATTTTAATACCTATTATTTAAAAACCTGTTAAACAATAACATAACAATATTAATAAAAATAATTTTTAAAATAAATCCTTGCTTTTTAAAAAAGGGGGAAAAGATGCTTGTTCCAAAACGGGAAAATATGTCCGATTTAGAAGCGGATAATTTTTAATGCTTTCCCTGTATTAAGAAATCCTTTGATGATTTGTTGTACATCCCGGTTATCAGAGTATCGCTTAATGCAATCTCTAATCTGAGTAGAATCTTCAATACTGAACTCTTTGGATAGCCATCCAAACCCAGCAAAAACGTTATTTTCAATAAGAACAACGGATAACTCATCTTCATTCCGACCGCGATCAATAATTGCCATATCTGACCATTTATGGTGAAATTCATCTAAGGCGGACTTAACTCTCAGGTTATACGAGTCAACTGGTTCGAGACCAATGCAAGCTCCCTTACATTGTCCGATAGAATGCTGGAAACAAGCACCATGGTTTTGATATAAGCCACATAATTTCTGGCAAAGCTCATATTTTGCAGCAATTTCATGAACCTTTACCAAAGCTTCATCAAACGAAGCGAAAACAGTATGAGGCTTCCCTGTTGTCTTGATTTTTTCAATCTGAATTACCTGATATCCGGCTTGTGTATTAAAAGAGTATAAGCCATATTTATAGAGTGTCCGCCGTTGCAACCGGTTAAACACTGGTTTATGCTTTTTAATTTCGGCTGATTCAAGCAGCAGCGCAATCAATTCACTGCCGGTCTCTTCGAAACTGATACCAGCAGTAGATGAACGCATTTCTATAGCTCTGCTCGTGCTGCTGTTATGAAAGTGCGACAAAATCCGGGCATGTATATTTTTACTTTTCCCGATATAGAGCAGTTTCCCGTTTTCATCATGAAAGTAATAAATACCCGCGCTCGAAGGCAACCGGCTAAATATGGATCGATTCAACGAGGGATGCAGTCCATCAGTAGGAATCTGGTTCAGTGTTGGGTCAACACCCAGTAATCGCTCGAATAGTCTAACTGTGGCAAGAGCATCTCCCGAAGCGCGGTGGCGTGATGTAATCTGAATACCAAGACTATTGCACAGGTTGCCAAGGCTATATGATTGAAAGCCGGGCAGCAACTTGCGCGACATTTTAACTGTGCACAAAACCGGTCTTTTGTATTTATAACCCAGATTCAGAAATTCCTGTTTCACGAAACTATAATCGAAAGCAGCATTGTGAGCCACAAAAGTGCAACCTTCAGTAATTTCAACGATATCGCGGGCAACTTCGTAGAACTTTGGTGCATTCTTAAGCATTTCATCCGAAATACCGGTAAGACGGGCAACGAATGGAGGAATGTTACATTCTGGATTTATAAGAGTCGAATATTCATTCACAACCTGTATGCCGTCGTGTATAAATATGGCTATTTCAGTAATCCGTTCGCGGCTGGCATTGCCGCCGGTAGTTTCAATATCAATAATTGCGTACACTATGCTTCCTGTAAAACATCAAAGATACTTTACATATACATTCGGGCAACTACTATTTTTACTAACAGTACAGGCTAAATGGTGTATTCAGCTGTTTATAGCTTTAATAATCAACTTTATACCTAAAAAGGAGTCTATATATTCATTGCAGAATCTAAAAAATTCATACCTTTGCAGCTCCTTTCAAAAAAAATCACTGATCATGGCACATGAGGTTAAAATCTTTTCCGGCAGGGCTACACGTTATCTTGCCGAGAATATTGCACTTAGCTTCGGAACAAAGCTTGGCGAAGTTCAGGTAATTGTTTTCAGCGACGGTGAATTTACTACCTCATTTGAAGAAAACCTTCGCGGGAACGATGTTTACATTGTTCAATCCACTTTTCCGCCGGCTGAGAACCTGCTTGAACTCTTACTCATGGTTGATGCTGCAAAGCGGGCGTCTGCCAGGCAGATTACAGCTGTGATACCCTATTTTGGTTTTGCCCGCCAGGACCGGAAGGACAAACCCCGAGTACCCATTTCAGCAAAACTTATTGCTAATCTGCTCACTGCAGCTGGTGTGCAGCGACTTATAACCATTGATCTCCATGCCGATCAGATACAAGGATTTTTTGATGTTCCTGTTGATCATTTGTATGCTTCGTCCATATTTTTACCGTACATAAAAAAATTAAACCTGCCTAACCTGGTTTTTGCCTCACCTGATACCGGTGGTACACGCAGGGCAGCGTCCTATGCAAAAAATCTTAATACCGGGTTTGTAATCTGTTACAAACAGCGGTCAAAAGCCAACCAGGTTGACTCCATGGCTCTTATCGGTGATGTGAATGGCAAGGATGTGGTATTGCTTGATGATATTATTGATACTGCAGGTACTATTACAAAGGCTGCCCAGATAATGATTGAGAACGGAGCATCTAGCGTTCGTGCTTTTTGCACCCATCCCATATTATCCGGCGAAGCTTTAGATCGTATTGAAAAATCAGCATTTACCGAAGTTATTGTATCCGATACTATACCTTTATGGCGTGAAAGTCAGAAAGTAAGAGTACTTAGTACAGCATCACTGCTGGCTGACGTCATCAAAAGAGCTCACAATTACGAGTCAATTTCGTCTCTTTTTAACATCAAATAATAATAATAACAATTAAATTTAAATCAAATGAAAACAGTATCTATGAGCGGTTCGCTTCGCGCGAACGTAGGGAAAAAGGATGCTAAAATGAACCGCGCCGAAGGCAAAGTGCCTTGCGTTGTATACGGCGGTAAGGAAGAACTTCATTTTACACTGGACACTAAAGTCCTGGAAACCATCATTTTCACTCCTTACACTTACCTGATTGACCTTGATATCGATGGTAAGAAACTTACAGCAACACTTCAGGATGTTCAGTATCACCCGGTTTCGGACAAAACATTACATGCCGATTTTCTCCAGGTAACAACTGGAAAACCGATTATTGTCAGCCTGCCGATCCGTGTTGACGGAAATTCGCCCGGAGTATTGCGTGGAGGTAAACTTGTAAAGAAATTCCGTAAACTGAAAGTTAAAGGACTGGCCGAACATATGCCGGAAGAAATCGTGATCAACATTTCGAAAATGGAAATTGAAGATAGCCTCAGAATAAGCGATATTGTAATTCCACATATTGAAATTCTGGAAGTTAAGGGTAACTTACTTATCCAGGTTGCCTCGACACGTGCTGTTGAGCCTGCTGCAGTACCCGGTGTAAAATAAAACTGAGATTGCACTATATTAAAAGGTACAAGGTGATGAACTTTGTACCTTTTTTGTTTTATAGAAATTGAGGTAATTTGTCAGAACTTAAAAACAACCCGGATATTGTCTTCATTTTATTCGCTGACGTGTAAATTCTTAACTCCCTTGAGCGGGATTGCAAACCATGCTCAGTCAGGTTGATGCATCCTATGGATAGGCAGAATCACCTATTCCCGGAGCAGACTTTCTTCATGTTTTAAAAGATAGTATGTCTTATGAGTATACTCTTTAGTTTAAACAATGCCAAATTACACACTCCTTCTCCGGAGAACAATATATGTAATTTTTGATCGGAATGGTTTATTCAGTAAAATTCTAGCCTTTAATCTTGAATTTAACCAGCTCGCCAATCTTTTCAACAGGAATGCGTTCCTGCAGCATGGTGTCGCGATCGCGGATGGTAACCGTATTATCCTCAAGCGTTTGGTGGTCAACAGTTATGCAGTAAGGTGTGCCAATGGCATCGTGACGGCGATACCGTTTACCGATAGAATCTTTTTCTTCGTATTGGCACATAAAATCAAACTTGATCGTATCCATTATCTCGCGTGCTTTTTCAGGGAGACCGTCCTTTGCAACCAGAGGTAGGATGGCACATTTGACAGGCGCCAGTGACGAAGGCAGGCGAAGCACTACGCGTTCCGATCCGTCTTCGAGTTTTTCTTCCGTATACGCATGGCTGAGAACAGCCAGAAATGTACGATCGAGGCCAATGGACGTTTCGATTACGTAAGGCACATAGTTTTCGTTTAATTCGGGATCAAAATACTGAATTTTCTTTCCCGAAAATTCCTGGTGTGCTTTTAAATCGAAATCAGTGCGTGAATGAATGCCTTCCAGTTCTTTGAAACCAATAGGGAATTCAAATTCAATATCGATGGCGGCATTTGCATAATGAGCCAGTTTATCGTGTGTATGCCAGCGGTATTTTGCTGCGGGAATTCCAAGCGAAAGATGCCATTTCATCCGTTCTGTCTTCCAGTATTCGAACCATTCGAGCTCGGTGCCGGGGCGGACAAAATATTGCATTTCCATCTGTTCGAACTCGCGCATGCGGAAAATAAACTGGCGGGCAACGATTTCGTTACGGAAAGCCTTACCGGTTTGTGCAATACCGAAAGGAATTTTCATCCTGCCGGTTTTTTGTACATTCAGATAGTTTACAAAAATACCCTGTGCCGTTTCGGGACGGAGATAAATGATATTGGAATCATCGGTTACAGAACCCATGGAAGTGCTGAACATCAGGTTAAACTGGCGCACATCAGTCCAGTTGCGACTTCCGGAAACGGGACATACAATTTCCAGATCTTCGATAAGCTTTTTTACATCGGCCAGGTCGTTGCGCTCCATGGCACCGTAAAACCTGCGTGTAGTTGTATCAATTTTCTCCTTATATTCAATTACCCGGCCATTGGTAGCCAGAAACTGTTCTTTATCAAAAGTATCACCAAAACGTTTTGCAGCTTTTTCAACCTCTTTATCGATTTTATCCTGCCATTTAGCCATCTGGTCTTCTACAAGCACATCGGCACGGTAACGTTTTTTTGAGTCCCGGTTATCGATCAGCGGATCGCTGAAAGCATCAACATGACCCGAAGCTTTCCAGGTGGTAGGGTGCATAAAAATAGCGGCATCCAGGCCTACAATATTATCGTGGTATTGTACCATCGATTTCCACCAATGCTGGCGGATATTGTTTTTTAATTCAACGCCATTCTGCCCGTAATCGTATACTGCACTAAGGCCATCGTAAATTTCGCTCGACGGGAATACGAAACCGTATTCCTTGGAATGGGATATTATTTTCTTGAAAATTTCTTCGTTTTGTGCCATGCGGCAAAGGTAGCCAAAAATTACAAATTGGCAAAGGTTCCCTGGGAAGGAGAATCAATGGGAAACGGGTAAAAAGAGAAGGGGAGAATAGTGAATAGTGAATAGGCAACCACCATTTAGCAATGGCACAGCCGGGAACTAACTTAAAAATTTGAAATAAATAGAAATAAATAGAAATAAATAGAAATAAATAGAAATACGTTGAAATAAATAGAAATACGTTGAAATAAATAGAAATATGTTGAAATAAATAGAAATACGTTGAAATAAATAGAAATACGTTGAAATAAATAGAAATACGTTGAAATAAATAGAAATACGTTGAAATAAATAGAAATAGGTTGAAATAAATAGAAATACGTTGAAATAAATAGAAATAGGTAGAAATAGTTAGAATATCTATCTGTCTGTAATTCAGGCGATAGTACTTTGTTAGATGAAAGTGAATAGAGAAGTGATAATAAAGGAATATAAACTGTTGAGAAATGGTTATGACGAATCCAGTTTGTTAAATCCGGGAGTATATTTTACTTTTCAAAAAACAGTATTTTTGCATCATGATAGCTATTGATAAAACCTTAATATCAGATGATCTGGGTGGAATTTGTTTTGCCTGCGACCTTTTGGCTTGTAAAGGAGCCTGCTGTGTTGACGGTGATGCCGGTGCCCCGTTGGATGAAGAAGAAATCAGTATTCTGGAGGATTATTTCGACGATATAAAACCATACATGACTCCGGAAGGAATCGAACAGGTCGAACTTTTCGGAGTATTTGATTACGATATGTTCGGACACTATGTAACACCGCTTGTAAATGGTCGTGAATGTGCCTTTGTTTACCACGAAAACGGAATAGCTTTCTGTTCCATTGAGAAGGCTTGTATTGAGGGGAAAATCCCTTTTCTGAAACCTATATCATGTCATTTATACCCAGTACGTATTAGTCAATACAATGATTTTGAAGCCGTTAATTACCACGAATGGCATATCTGTAAACCAGCTCTACTAAATGGAAAGAAGAATAATGTTCCCTTGTATCTCTTTCTGAAAGAATCTTTGATCAGGAAATATGGAGAAGCCTGGTACCAGGACTTGGTTGACTCTTTATCTTCATCAAAAGGATAATTCCGCACTAAGTATTTATAACGCATAAAAAAAGCCGGAGCGATCCGGCTTTTTATGGTAAAAGAATTGTTATACCAATCAGAAATTCGTTTAGTTCTCCCATTATGTATCGGGATGAACTATTATGAATTTCATATCGGTATTAATTCATGATAATCAGCTTTTTAACAATAATGTTGGCCTTATTGCGTAAAGCTACCATGTAAATACCCGATGGTGATTCACTCAGAACAACATGTTTTGTATAGGTTCCGTTTACAGTAACATTCTCCTGTTTCCAGATCAAAGCACCGAGGTTATTGTAGATTTCAATATTATATTCTTCACTTTTCAGGGTTTCAACTTTTATATTGAATTCTCCGTTATTTGGATTTGGATAAATTTCGAAGATCCGGTTTGCTTGATCAACAGTTATCCCGACAGGAAGAACTAATATGCCGTTTGAAGGTGAGGAATTACATCCGTTCGAGGTTACAATCACGGTATAAGTACCCATGTAAACGGCTACGTGTTGTTTGCCCGTAGCTCCGGGAATAATCACGCCATCGAGATACCATTGGTTACCGGTATTGGCGCTGCTGGTAAGAGTATCGCCAAGTTGTGTGATAACTGGTGTGGCAGGTAAAGGAGTAACAACCACGTTAAAATTAGGTGAACTTGCTCCCAGGCCGCAGGCGTTGCTTCCGCTTACTTTAATAACCCCTGAAGAAGCATTGGCAGCGAAATCAACTTTAATGGTTCTGGTTCCGGCACCGTTTACAATAGTTGCCCCTGCCGGTAATGTCCATACATACGTATCGGCAAGTGTTATCGGACCTGTGGTATAGTTTACCTCTGTACTACCTGCACACACTGATGCTTTTCCGAGAACTACTCCGGCTGCGGCAGGTAAAGGATCTGCAACTACATTCAATACAGTTGGAGTAATGGATTGGCATCCGAAATTATTAGTAAATTCTACACTCACCGATTGATTACCCGATTCGTTCCAGTTCACGGTTATGGCATTTGTTCCGCTTCCCGAAGTAATAGTACCTCCACTGGAAACAGTCCAGACATAATCCGAATAGTTCATTTGGGTGGAATAAGCCACCGCTGTTGCTCCCTGACACACCTGGCTGAAACCTGAAATTATCGGAACAGGAGCTGAGTTAATATTAACAGCCATACTAGCTGGATTAACAGCCCCACAGCCGAATGTATTGTTATAGTTCACGGTGATACTGCGCGAACCGGCTGTTGCCCAGTTAACTGTAACAACATTTGTATTCAGCCCGGAAGTGATAATGCCGCCGTATGAAATATTCCAGACGTAACTGCTGAATCCGGGTTCTGTTGAATAAACAACACCAGTGGCTCCGGCGCATAATTCATTTGGTCCTGATATTGTCGGATTAGTAGTTGGGTTTACAGTTACATTCAGAACAGAAGGAGTAACTGCATTGCAACCTGCTGGTATAGTATAGTTCACACTTACTGTTTTAGCGCCTAGTGTATTCCATGTAACCGTGATTGCTTCTGTACCTCCGCCAGCAGTAATAACACCACCTGCCGAAACAGCCCATGTATAGCCGGTATTTCCTGATTGTGTTGTGTAAACGTTGGTAGTAAAACCCAGGCAAGCATTGACAGGTCCTGAAATTACCGGAACCGGAAGGTCAACAATACTAATATTGAATACTGCTGGTGAAGCAGCTGCACAACCTGAACCATTTGTGTAATTCAGACTCAATGTCTGATCTCCGACAGTGTTCCATGTGACAGTAATTGAATTTGTACCTGCACCGGCAGTAATTATACCGCCTGGAGATATCGCCCAGGTATAAGCTGTCATTCCTGCTAGTGTTTGGTATACAACACCTGCTGTGCCTGCACATACACTTAACGGTCCCGAAGTAAGAGAAGGATTTGGTGCAGGATTTACAGTAACAGCGAGCGATGACGGGGCGCCATTGCCACAGTCACTCGTTCCATAAACAGTAACATCTCCTGAAGTAGCTGATGTGCTAAAATCAACAGTTATTGCGTTTGTACCACTTCCTGTAGCTATTGTTGCACCTGTAGGGACTGTCCATTCGTAAGCAGTTGCATTTGTTATAACAGGAACGCTATATGATTCAGCGCTTGCACCCTGGCAAACAATAGCTGCCCCGGTAATTGGGCCAGCTGCTACAGGAGCGTTGCACCCGGTTGTAAAAGTCATGTCATTTCCTGTTGATGTACCGCCACTATTTACAGCTTTAACCCGGTAATGATAAGTTGTTGTGAGCATAAGCCCTGTGAGATCAGCTGATACGGGTGTTACTGTATTTCCGGTTACTGTTGCCGGAGTTGCAGTCGCCAAGGTGCCATAAGCTGTTGTAAGTCCGTATTCGAAAGTCACTGCTGACGAATTATTATTAGCGTTTACTGTACCGTGAAGAGTAGCTGATGAAATATCAACCGGCGAAGCAGCCAGCGTTACCACTGTTGGAGGAGGCGCTAAAGTTGTGAAAGTAAGATCAGCACCATAAAATTTAAACAAACCAATGGTACCGACAGCCCTGTAATGGTAAGTGGTAAGCGGAAGCAATACAGTTAGATTAGCCGAAACAGGGGTTACGGCTGAGCCGGTTACCGAAGCAGGAGTTCCGGCAGCAGTATTGCCATAGGCAGTTGTGGTTCCATATTCAAAAGAAACTGCTACAGTATTGGAGTTAGCCATTACTGTTCCATTAACAGTAGCTGTTGTTGCAGTCACTGATGTTGCTGCGGTTGTAACTATAGCAGGCAGACTGAAATTAGGAGCTACAATGGCTTCTATACCATATTTGAGATTGAAACTTGTGGGCAAAATGTCCAGTCCGGTTCCATCCAAATTGGCTGTATAGAAGATATTATCTCGTTGTGGAGCTTCCGGGAAAGTTCCCATTGGATAGTATTGAGCTGTTCCTGCTACCTGGGCAAGGCCGACGTAGTATATTTCATTTGTAAAAACGGCGGGAGTTGGAAATGTAAAGTTCTTGTTTACACCAAGATCACCTGCAAGTATTGTGTAAGGTGCTGACTGAGCTACTACTGCACCTGCACTATTCAAAACTACAGCATAAATTGAATTACCGGTATTTGTGGCTGAGTTACCTACAACAAGGTTAGCGCCTGTAACTTTTCCTTGCCCGTTCATCGTAAATTTTGAAGCAAAAAGTCCTGTTCCCGGATAGGTAAACCCAAAACCTCCGGCTCCGGTGGTAGTATAATTATAAGAATACGTGTTGTTATTTACGCTGCAGGGTACGGTCAATGTATTATTATTTAACCAGTTTTCTCCTGCAATAGCCGATGTAGTGGCTGAAATATTCACTTCTTCCTGTATCGTAGGATTCCATCCGGTGAAATTTAAGAGTGAGGCGGTATTTGCTGCCAGTGATGTTACTGTTTGTATTGAAGTGTAACGGGTTATAGTATTCGTAACATCTTTTACCGTCAAGGTAACATCAAATGTCACAGACGCAGCTGAAACATTATTAACTCTTACATCAATTGGAGTCGGGGCTCCGTAAGGAATCGGATTTCTGGAAAGAGTATAAATATTGGTAATCTGGGCAATATCAGTGTAAAAATTATTGCCAAAAATAGTTGCTGGCCTGAATGCGGATGCAGCTCCCAAAGCGGTCGGCATGGCAGTATTACTGCGGGCTCCTTCTAATCCTCCTGCAAGAGTGGTATTGCATAAGGCTACAAGTGCAGTTGTACCTAAGGCTCCGGCCGGATTACTGAATTCCCAGGCAACGTATACTCCGCCGCCTGTATAAACGAAAGTTGAACCGCCGGTAAACGGGACCTCGTAGGATCCTGCGGTAATAGGTACAGTCCATGCAGCATTGGTACTGGTTTGCGTAAATCCTGTAATATCCCAGTTTGTACCAAGTAAATAGGTAGCGTCGTTGGTATTTTTCAGGTAAACATTAAATGTTCCTGTCTGAGTTCCAACACCAGCGGTTCCTACCAGGAACCCAATAGAGTTTACCTCATTTCCTACCGGAAATCCACTGGCTGCCATTTCGGCCGGAGTAATCAGATACTCGGTTCGCTGATATCTGTATGTGTTTCCCGGAGCCCTAGTGTTACCAGAGGTTGAACCAACACTTGGTAAAGTCCAGATTGACATAGCATCAGTCTCCGGGGCATTCACTTGGGTAAATGGTACGTAATATTCAGTTCCTTCATCAAGAAGAGCAGAACTTTGTCTTACATCCTGGGCAATGCTGAAGCCACCTATCAGCAAAGCAATCATAAAAAGTAAAAGTTTCTTCATAATAACATGAGATTAGAATCTGGTTAATTAATTTTGAATTTGTTATTAAATGTAATCATTTAAATAGTTCGCATATATAAATAATAAAAATAAATAAATCCTTTGGACTGCAACCAATAAAAAAACAGAAATGACTGCTAATCTGATGTTTAGCAGCCATTAAGTGAAAAAGAGAATGAAAATATAATTTCTATTATCAGCCAACCAGTGAAATGTCAAACTGAACCAGGTCGACAAACAGTCTTAATCGTTTGTCGATATCGTCTTTGGTGAGGTTTAATAAGCCTTCTGTACCGAATTTTTCAACAGTAAAGGAAGCCATTGCAGCGCCATAAATTATTGCATTCTTCATATTTCCGAAAGAGATATCGCCACTGCTTGCCAGATGGCCGATAAAACCGCCGGCAAAAGTATCTCCTGCTCCCGTCGGATCGAACACTTCTTCCAGAGGTAGGGCAGGGGCGAAAAAAACACTGTTGCCGTGGAACAATAATGCTCCATGCTCGCCTTTTTTAATAACCAGATATCTGGGACCCATAGTCAGTATCTTCTGGGCAGCTTTTACCAACGAATATTCTCCGGTGAGCTGCCTGGCCTCGGAATCGTTTACCATCAATACGTCAACCCGGGCAATTACTTTCATCAGGTCGTCCCAGGCAGAGTCCATCCAGTAATTCATGGTATCCATTACGATAAGTTTCGGGCGTTTTTTGAGTTGATCGAGTACGCGCATCTGAACACTCGGGGTAAGGTTTCCAAGCACAACAAATTCGGGTTCGAGGCAACTTTTTGAAAGTATAGGGTCGAAATCGGCAAGTACATTCAGTTCGGTAACGAGGGTATCGCGTGTATTCATATCAGTATGGTAACGTCCTGACCAATAGAATGATTTTCCTTCAGGTTTTATCTGAAGGCCATCGGTGTTTATGCCTCTTTCAGTTAACAGCTTAACATATTCTTCGGGAAAGTCGCCACCCACAACGCTGATTATGTGCACATCACGGGTAAAATGTGATGCCGTCAGGCTGATAAAAGTAGCTGCGCCACCCAATATTTTATCGGTTTTTCCAAAGGGAGTTTCGATTTTGTCAAATGCAACAGTTCCAACAATTACAGTACTCATATAGGATTATTGATAAGGTAAAAAATGATTTTGATTTTTTTTTGCAAAGATATTGTTAATTCCGATTGAATGTGTAATTTTGCCGTCCCTTTCGAGGGGAATTCACAAAAAACCAAATATTCCTCCTTAGCTCAGTTGGTTAGAGCATCTGACTGTTAATCAGAGGGTCTCAGGTTCAAGTCCTGAAGGGGGAGCCTCAAAATAAAAGAGTTACAAATTGTTTGTAGCTCTTTTTTCTTTTATGTGCAACAATCTGTATACCTTCAAAATTTAAAACAGAGTATCTGGTTAGGTATTAACCCTCAAAAGATCAAGGGATTTGAAGTGACTTTTCCAATTAACAATTATTGCTGACGCAACCTACTTAATACAGGTAATCAATTGATAATAAATAAGGTATAATTGATCACTATTTTCTATAAAAATATTTTTGATTATCAGCGGATTAACTGTAGTTATTTGAGTTATAAAGAGTATAATTGTGTTTGTAAGTTTTGTGTTTTAGGCCTCAAGGCCTTCCACCAACTCTTTCTTTGATGCCCTAATAGATAACTTTATCGGGAAATGATAATCTCCAGGCATTAGTGTTGCTTCTTCTGAATAATGTGTATTGTTGAATAATAGAAATTAGTTGAAACCGACTTTTACATAAGTGCCGCTAACAGGCATTTTGCCAGAGCTATTCAGATCAAAGCCTATCAGTTCTTTACTTTCCGTTTTATTGATGGTAACTACACTAACAGGTATATCTATTGCCACGATGTGTTCCAACATGTTCAGGATAGGCTTTAATTCTTTTATATCAGATATTTTACCATAAGCTACCCCTTTTTTATTTCTTTGAATCAACCCTTGCAGTTTATTTGGTTAATTTTGTTGGATATGAATTGGCGCATTCGAGTAACAGGTATAAAATAATTATTATGCAAAAAGAAATCCTTGCAGGCAATTTTGGATTGTCTCGTATTGTTCATGGACAAATGAGAATGGGTGACTGGAAAATGTCGAACCAGGAGTTGTCAGTGTTTATGGAAGAGCTGATCGAACTGGGTGTGACTTCCTTCGATCATGCTGATATTTACGGAAATTACAGTTGTGAATCGATGTTGGGGGAAGTTATCAGTTTGAACAAAGGTCTCCGGAACAAAATAGAGATCATTACCAAATGCGGCATCAAACTGGTTTCGGATAAGTTCCCCGAAAGAAAGATCAAACATTATGATTACAGCTATGATCATATTGTGACATCGGTAAACAATTCCTTAAAAAACCTCCGGACTGATCACATCGATCTGTTCCTTCTGCACCGGCCGGCTCCGTTCTTTAATCCGGAAGAAGCTGCTAAAGCCTTTTCCATTCTGAAAAGGGATGGAAAAGTATTACATTTCGGGGTTTCAAATTTTACCCCGGCCCAATATGAAATGCTGAAGAAATTTACAGAGGAAAAACTGGTGACCAACCAGGTGGAAATCTCGCCTTATTGCCTTGAGCATTTTGAAAATGGAAACATTGATTTCTTTCTGAAGGAAAACATTAAACCAATGGCATGGTCACCATTGGCAGCCGGGAAACTGCTGAATCCACACGATGATAAGGGACCACGGATACAACGGGCTCTCGCACAAGTGGCGGAAGAGCTGAATGTCTTTCCGGTCGACAAAGTCATATACGCATGGCTGTTGAAACATCCTGTGAAGATAATGCCGGTTGTAGGTTCCGGAAAGATTGGACGTATTAAATCTGCGGTTGATGCACTTCAGATTGATATGACCCTGGAACAATGGTATAAAATCTATATTGCTGCGTTGGGGAAAGAACTGCCATAGTTTGGCCAATGCAAACGACAGCAAGATTTGCGGACTTCTTGCTCAAAATACGGTTCATGAGGCCGTGGCGGGTAAAACTGATTTTGTTATTGGCCACTGGAACAACCGCTTTACTCTTCTTCCTATTCCAATTACAGTTTCAACACGTAAGAAAACAGATGTGGAAGGTAAATTGTGGTGGAATGTCCTGGAAACAGCAGAACAACCTGTGTCGATGAAATATTAAGTGTATTCTGAATCACTAATCAGACAGCTTTAACCGGGTCACGCTGACACATCTTAAGTTTGAATTATTCACACTTCACGAAAATGTGTGAATCATGTAATTTTTTTTTAAAATAATGTAACACTTTTCTTTGTTTCTGTATTCATCTTTGTAGTGTACTATATCAGAGGTTAAAGAGCTGAAAATAAACGATTTAATCTTTACCATGCAACTTCTGGTATTACCCTGATTCTGTAAGTAGAATTTGCTTTCAGAAAAATACAAACCGGATAACAAACCAAATAATATTGAATTTTTACTTTTTTAAAATCTAAAAAAATGAAAACCGTAATCATTAGTGCAATTTTGGTGTTTCTATTAACATCATGTAATTCAACAACAAAATTCCCGGTATCGAGTGTGACACCGGCAGCTGTAATTACTGCCAAAGTTAAAAAGGACAAGAGCAACAATTCTGCAATTTCTATTACCGCAAAAAATCTGGCTAGTGCAGAGAGACTTTCACCACCAAAGAGTATCTATGTAGTTTGGATTACAACAAGCGATAATGGTGTGAAAAATATTGGTCAATTAAAAGGGAAAAACGAGAAATCTGCAACTCTGGAAACATTGACATCATTTGATCCTATTGAAATTATTATTACTGCTGAGGATAACGGCAGCGTATCTTATCCAGCAGGAATTGAGATTTCACGATCTGCTGTTAAGAAGTAGCTTCTTTAATTACTAAAACCCGTAACAGACTTATTCAACTTGCATTTCTGAATATTCTGGTATTTAGGGTAATAGTAGTAACTTTAATCATCAAAATCTCTGAATGTGTGCATCATGTAACTTGAAAATAAAGTTAAACCACACTTTCAGCTTTTCTGGCTATTACCTTTGATTCAACCTTTAAAACCATTTTTATGTCACTTCTTACCATTTTACTTGTGATAATTGTTGCAGGTTTTGTTCTGTGGCTTGTCAATAATATGATCCCTATGGATCGTAAAATCAAGAAAATACTAAATATCGTGGTCGTCGTAGTCGTTTGCATATGGCTCCTGAAGGTATTTGGCTTACTCAGCACTTTAACCAATATTCATGTGTAACGTTAGTTTGCCGGAATAATAACAGCTTGCCGGATTAACCCGGTAGTGTTTATAGCAGAGGAAATGACTCGTTGAAAAAGGCGGTTTTATTGTCGTATCATTATTTTAAAAAACAAAAATCATGAATTTAAAAAGAATTTTTGGCGCATTACTTACTATACTTGGTATAGGCGGACTGATCTACACTGCAATATTATTTGTCAATTCATCAGGTGGAACATATAGTATTAAGGCCCTGCTCATATATGGCATCCTTGGTATTATTTTCTTTGCTGCCGGAATCAGCCTGGTTCGCACCACAAAAGATGAATCTTAATTTGCAAATTTCATTGTTATACCAAGTTAGTTAATTCCTGCCCGGATAAGGTTAAGTTGTCACTGGTGATAACAACCTCTGTACTTCGTTACATCAGGCTGCAGGATTTTTGCTTTCATTCCGGAATAGTTCCGGGTTGATACTGCGTTTTTCCCATTCAAGCTTGCTATAGCCATGGATGAATCAGCCATCAAGTTGAGATTGTTCTTTGATGGTTTTTTAATATAATGTTACTCAACCTGAATTGATTTTAATATGATTATGGTATTCCTGATTGGATAGTGTAAAAGCTTTACCAGACTCAGTTGAATAGTAATTTCAATAAATACAAATCGTCACAAGATTGTAATGTGTGAATAATGTAAAGCATAAATAGAATTGTGTAACATAAGCTTGAACATCACAAGGTATCTTTGCATCTAATAATTTCATTAACGTTTTTAAACTCAAAGAAAATGAAGAAAACTATCTTTTTTGCACTGCTTATGATCATGACAATGAGCGCATCAACCGTGTTCGCAGGCAATCTGAATCCTAAAAATGCAACAGAAAACCCGGCAATTCCGGCAAAAACTGACACTAAATTAACGGAAGCACAGGCAACTAAATTGAAAGACCGTATTGAAGAAATACGTGACATGGACAAATCGAATATGTCAGCTGCCGAAAAGCTTGCTCTTCGTAAAGAAGTAAAAGAAATTAGACAAACTGTGAAAAAAGACGGCGGTTATGTATACATTGGAGCCGGCACCCTGATTCTTATTATCATCCTGATCATCATTTTACTTTAATCATTGATTCCAGGTCTGACCCGGATTAACAGGCAAAAAGAATATATGGAGTTAAGAGCCATTTCTGCTTTCACAGTTCTTTAATGCCTATTATTTACTATCGAAACTTGTTATAACAAAAGAGTTCTGTTTACCACAGAACTCTTTTGGTGAATATGAGAAATCGGTAAACGCAACATTTCTGATTGTAATGCAAACAAATGCAAAAGGATGTGTAAAATAAGCATCAGGCCAGTTCAATAATGTGCAGTTATATCTTCTACATACCTGAAGGTGACAGGAAAAATAAATGCAGTAATCCCTTAATACATAATTATTTTGATAAATTTGTCTGTTGCCGACAGGTTAGGCTGACATCAGATGCCTTATCTCGACCAGCAAAATAGGAGGGAATCAGAAAAACTCGACAGCCTCGCAGCCAATACTTCCTGGGTTTTTTTTACTCTGGAACACTAAAATCCCCGGCTTCTTCAGTACAATATAAATCCTTGAAGTATACAGGTAATCAGATTCATGATTTTGCAGGGTTTGCCGATAAACGATTCCATGTGCTGAAAGGGAACGAAATACTTCCTGAATCAGGAAGAGCGGTAACCACATGGGTTATATTTACCGATAAGCAGGCGCCACTCTGGCTGGATGCCTTACCTATGTTTACAAAGCTATATTTGATTTTTCAAACTGGTAAATGGGGATTAAATATTTATGGAATGATTCTAAGATCAGGGAAGAAGTTAAAGAACCCTGCGACCCAGGATTACCCTGAATAGTAAAGCAATAATTGCTAAAACCAGCAGTATATGTATAATTCCTCCGGCCTGGAAGCCGACCTATCCGATCAACCATGTTATCACAAGTAACACAACAACGAAGTAAAGTAACTTTTCTAAGATTCTAGAGATTTTAAGGATTCAATTCTCTTTGAAATTCGAATGTTTCGTTTTTCAAGTTCGACGATTCTTTTTTTGTACCTCCCCAGTGACTCGTTTTGGGCAGTTGCTATCTTCTGTCTAAAGTCAGCGATTCTTTTTTTGTTATTTATGATCTGTTCTTCCGATTCTTCCTTCTGGTCCAGTGCGGAATCATTCTCAGGCGGGTTGGGTTTTTGGTTCGATTTGATCTCTTCTTCATTAGCCTGCTGCTGAACGTCCGGTATATTTTCTGCATTTTTACCGGAGGATTCATTGTGGATTATCTCTTGTCCTCCCATAAACCCTCTGACTGTTATGTGATTTGATTTTGGTCTGGTTATCATTGCTATCGGTTTTATTTCGCAAATATGAATACAAAGGTCTGTTTCATCGTGCTGACAAGTGTTACGTAACGTTTCGTATATATTAACATCCTTCACACATTTCCGGGCTTCAATCCGGGAGATAACTGATACTAATACAAGCGAAGATGAGTTTCAGAGGGGAACATGAATCCTACCAGGTCATCATCCGGAACGGAATACCTGAACTGTTTTTAATTCCTTATATAACCGCCTGAAAAACTATTTCCTGAATGAAATCCCCAATGATTTCTGATTGCTGCTATACAACCGGAGCAAAGGGGTGTAGATTCTTTTTCATAATAAAACTTGTTACATTAAAATGATTCGTTAATTTAAGTACAAAAATATATACAGGAAAAGGCTAAAGTGTTACACAACTTTTGCGAAAATTTATATGATTCATACATTTTCCGAAGAATCCGGAATTATAAGATTTTCTGTTGCCACAAACAGAAGAAAATATACACTAGCGTAAACCGGAATTATGACAGATACCCGATTGCCAGGTCAAAAACCAGGTTTTCCCTCCGCCATTGGGCAGATGAAAGGCCGACCTGGCTTATTACCCATCGTTCTCCTTTCGGGAGCCAGGGTTTATGGGTAGGGAAAGCCGGGTAGGTGCGGAGAATAATGAAAGAATGATCGAAACGCAGTCCAGCTCAGGTGCCTGCTGCAAGTTTATTCAGAAGTTCCTTGCTGAACTGTGCTTCCTGCTTATCCGGGTTGTTGTTGTAACGTCAGGTCTTCCCGGCATCCGCAAACAGAAGGCTGTTGACAATGCTGAACAGTTTTACGTGGTATTCCTTACTAAGCCCGAGTTTTATATCTCCCGACTGGTCAGGTAAATAATTGTAAGCGTCAGCTCTTTGCTGGCGGAAGGTTCCGGGCTATGTTGAACGCTCCCTGAAAGACCTGATACTGTTGCTTCCGCCAGAAAAAACAGCATTGCTTTTTGATGTATCGGCGAAGGTTTGAGCCAGGCTGAAATTCGGGAAAATATAAATATCTCCGAAGATATAGCTTTTCCACCCTGTTGTATAATCGTCGCTATAACGGAGGTCGAAATTCAGATCAACTTCTTTAATCAGGTTTCCGGCCAGCTGGTTCATCTGTTCCGAAAGCATTTTGCTTGCTCTGCTGCGTGCCAGTGATTCAACCCGGCTGTTTCCGGCGTCGCTGACAAAGAGATTTTCGGCTACAATCCGATTGAGCAAAAGCAGGGCGAAAACCTTTTTGTTTAATTCCCAAGATTGGGTTTTTCCCATTCAAGACAAGATTACTATAATCCCGGATGAATCAACCATCATGGTTCGATTGTTTTTTGATGGTTTTTTAATACAATGTTGCTGCCTGTATTGCTTTTTATCTTCACATGGCATTCCTGGGGTATACACTAAATCCCTTACCCTATTCAATAGCATAGTAATATCAATAAGTACAGTTCGCCACCTGATTTTAATGTGTGAATAATGTAAATCATAAAAAGAATTATGTAACATCTGCCGGAACATCACAAGGTACCTTTGCTTTTAACAATTTCACTAACGTATTTAACTTAACGAAAATGAAAAAAACTATCTTTTTTGCGCTGCTTATGATCATGACAATGAGCGCATCAACCGTGTTTGCCGGAAATCTGAACCCTAAAAATGCGATAGAAAACCCGGCAATTCCGGCAAAAACTGACACTAAATTAACGGAAGCACAGGCAACTAAATTGAAAGATCGTATTGAAGAAATACGTGACATGGACAAAACGAATATGTCAGCTGCTGAAAAGCTTGCTCTTCGTAAAGAAGTAAAAGAAATTAAACAAACTGCGAAAAGAGGCGGCGGTTATATATACATTGGTACCGGCACCCTGATTCTTATTATCATCCTTCTCATCATTTTACTTTAATCATTGATTCCAGGTTAGCCCGGATTAACATGCAAAAAAAGTATAGTGTTTAGACTTACCATGCAGAAATCCTTTCTGCTTTCATAATTCTTTCAGGTATGATATTTACTATCGAAGCTTGTTATAACAAAAGAGTTCTGTTTACCACAGAACTCTTTTGTTAAATCTGAGAAATCAGTAAACTCAACTATTTCTGACAAGAAAACAAAAAAGTGCAAATAGGACATGCACAATTTCCATCAGCGTAGTTCAATAATTTGCAGCTATATCTTTTACATACCTGAATGTGACAGGAAAAATAAATGCAGTAATCCCTTAACCCATAATCATTTTGAGAAGTTTGTATGAGACCTGCATTATGTGGAAAGTGATCCTTTTCAGCGTGATAATCCTATGGCACTTCCAGGATGTTACTGCACAGGAATACTTTCAGCAGGAAGTAAATTATTCGATTGATGTTACACTTAACGATAAGCTTCATGAATTAAATGCATTTGAAACAATCGAATACATCAACCATTCGCCGGACACCCTGAATTTTTTATTTTTTCACCTATGGCCCAATGCCTATTCATCCAACAATACCGAATTGGGAAAGCAGTTATTCAGCCTGAAAGGAAAGGAAAAGCTTTTTAAGGACCCGGAATTAAAGGGTTATATTGATTCAATGGACTTTAAGATTGATGGCCGGCCGGTTCAATGGCACTTGCTTCCCGGCTTCCCCGACATTTGCAAAATCTCACTGAGTACCCCGATACATCCCGGTGAATCTATCATCATTACCACTCCATTCCATGTAAAATTACCTAAAGGTGTTTCTTCCCGTTTAGGGCATATAGGTGAATCGTATCAAATTTCGCAATGGTACCCTAAACCAGCGGTTTACGACAAATCGGGCTGGCACCAGATGCCCTATCTTGACCAGGGAGAATTCTTTTCGGAATTTGGGAGCTATGAGGTACACATTACGCTGCCTGATAATTATACTATTGGCACTACCGGCGACCTGCAAAATAAGAAGGAATCGGAAAGACTC
>JBBRCH010000037.1:0-39878 GCA_038204995.1 Bacteroidales bacterium
ATTTAAGTCCTTCAAAGGTGCATTGAACTTTGCAATACTACGTTCCATTATCGATACTGCAATCAAAAACAGCCTTAACCCACTGCAGTCCCTTTCCCAAATTAATGCCATATGAAAATAGGGGTTGAATAGTTACAAAAAATTAAATCTTTCAATCATAATAAGCAATCTGACCAGATTCAGTTAATATACATCCAGTCTTCCGGATGCATCCAATTGATCCTTGATAAGTGAATTGAATTCTGTTTGATTCACCAGGTCTTCAAGGTTTAAGTGCATACGGTATCGCCAGTAATGATTAGGATTACCCGGATTATTTATGCGTTCAGCGCCGGCATTCTGAAGACGAAGTTTTCCATCCATGCCAAGCAAATCCTGTATCGCAAAAATGGCCCACATACTTGGCGAATACAAATGCTGTAAAATAATCTGTTTCACAATAAAGGGTTCACAGAAATAGGGCGCCTGGTATGAGTTGCCAAGTATTTCGTTATAAAACCGCTGCGATTGGGCATAATTTTCTTCCCACCAGCCCCGTATGGTTGATGTATCGTGAGACGAAGGAGTTGCTACGGATAAGTATGGATAAGAGGCCGGGTGGCCAAAGGTTATTTTCGGATCTTTAGGCATCCGCTGTACTTCGAGGCTGAGAATCCCCAGGTCATTCATTACACTTGGCACACAGGCCGGAACCATACCCAGGTCTTCACCGCAAAGCAACATATTGGTAGCTTTTTTCAGAACAGGGAGTTTCTCCATCGCTTTCCCGCGCCAGAATTCCTCATTACGGTGGTAAAAATAATCCAGGTATATTTCGTTTATAACGTGCTTTGTATGACTATCGAGTTCCTGGTACGAACGAGTAAAATGGAGAGTATGTCGTGGGAAAAATGCATTTCCGCCGGTACCCGGAGCCTGCAGAAAGATAACTTCGGAAATCAGTGAATATAATCCATTGATGATCCGGTCGAGGCGGCTTCTCATTTCCGGAGTTGCATCCGGTTCTATGGCTAGTTTTTTTTCTACTTTATGCTGTGTGTTATATTCTTCAAGCAAGTCATAGCACTGGTAACCAGCCTCAACCAGGTAATTGGCTTTTACAAACTCAGTAAGATCGCCAAACCTTTCATACAGAAAATGTTCACGGATATAAGGCTGGCAAAGGCGTTTTTCGTCAAACCAGATACCACGGTTTTGCAGTTCATCCCGATAATACGGAATGCTTGGGTTGAAATATCCCAATAATCCTTCGACCTGGTTGGCCGGGATTTCCCAGATGCGGAAAAATCCCAGAATATGATCGATGCGAAACGCGTCGAAGTACCGTGATAACTGCTGCAGGCGTTGCCGCCACCATGCATAGTTGTCTTTAGCCATTTCATCCCAGTTGTAGGTCGGGAACCGCCAGTTCTGCCCTTTTACAGCGAAATCATCAGGAGGGGCTCCTGCCTGACATTCCATATGGTATAAGTGTGGATTCAGCCATGCATCAGTACTGTTACGGTAAATACCTATCGGGATATCGCCTTTCAGCACCACTCCTTTCGAACGGGCATATTCTGCAGCTTCAAGTAATTGAAGATGTGCATGATACTGAATAAAATAATGAACAGCAATATCGTCATAATGAGCTGCTTCCGGTCTGGTAAGTTTTTCCAGAAGACCTTCGCCAGGCATACTGTATTCGCCCCAGCGACTAAAGTCGGGAGTATTAAAAAGATCGCGCAGATAGGAAAAAGCGGCATATGGTCTAAGCCAATATTTGTTTTCGTTGAAAAACTCAAGATAGTCAGGATCACATAGAAAATCCTGTTTCCGCTGATCATATATAAGCTTGAAAAACCTGGATTTCAGCGCCATAACTGCCTCATAATCTATTTTATCCAGTGAATTCAGGTATTTCCCTTGTGCTTCGATTATCTGCTGATTGATATCTGAATCTAATTTCCCTATTTTCAACAGATTAATGTAAATCGGATGCAGTGCATAGACAGAAATTGCAGCATAGGGGTATGAATCCATCCAGGTATGTCTGGCAACGGTGTCGTTAACAGGCAAGATCTGTATCAAACTCAGACCTGTCTCAGTGGCCCAATCCACCAATAATTTCAGATCGGAAAATTCGCCAACACCAAAGCCCTGATCGCGGCGCAACGAAAATACCGGGATAGCTACGCCGGCTCCTTTCCAAGGATATTGGGGAAATTCAAATTTTTCATCGCCAATTTCTATTACATCCGGAATTTCACCTTCTGGCAGCGCTATAATCCGGTCGGTAGAATTTTCCCAAAAGGCAGTCGTTCCATCTTCATAAGTAATGAGGTATTTATAATGAACCGGGAATTCCGAAACATTTACCCTAACCTCACCACACCATTGAGGATGATCAGGGTTTCCAAGCGTAACTGACTTTTTCTCTACCCATTTACCCAGGGATTTAGCACTTCCTGATACCGCTACTTTATGCCTGGGTTTAATCCTTACAACATTAGGTTTAAATTTCAGAATAACTAATTCCCTCGCTTCAGTGCTTTTAACTTTCGGTACTTCAAAATGATATTCAGGTTTTAATATAGCATTGGTAAATGCCGCTGAATGCAATGCGAATTCCGGATCTGACATAGGCCGCCAACAATCCAGCATGAGGAATGATTTTTTCGGATTTTTCTCATATTTAAAAACCCGGTCAGGTCCCCACTCCTCTATATGGGTATTGAAATTATCGTCCTTAACATAATACCGGTAAGTGAAACCGGAATCCAAATTTAATTCAACCTGTAACGTCCAGACACCGGATGCCTCATTTCTTAATGTCATCAATTTCCCGGATTGCCGGTCCTGACAACCCAATTCCGGTATAGAACCAACAATCATCAATTTCTGTCCGATATGAGTTTTATATACTATTTGAAACTTTACCAACATAATGCATGGAGTTTATATGATTCGAAAATACAAATTTTGTAGTTTAGTTCAGTAAAAATATTTCGGATCGAGGAATAGATTCCAGATCAAACAGGGGTGTATGCATAATTTAACTTCACTTCATGTTAAGTCATTTATATGTCCCTTTTCTTCAGTTTATTTATTTAAAAAAACTTCAGAATTATGGCCGGGCAATCAAAGGAATTAAGCCCTTTCCTTTTTCGCTAATTTTTTATCTAAATAAAGCTCCTCGCAGCAAGCTGACGAGGTATCTCAGCTGAATCAGGGTCAAATCCGCTCCAGGGAGCGAGGAATATTACCCATGAGATCCCTCGACTTCGCTCGGAATAAGTTCGACTAAATAGTTTTGTTTCTTAAAACTAAAGTCTCACTGATTTAATCCTGCCCAAACCACAATTTAACTATGAAATAAATAAATTAGCAGCTTATGAATTGATACATACAATCTTCATATTTTTGCTTTATAAACAAATTCTTTATTTAATAATAATTCACAATATGAAAAAAATTTTAGTATTCGTTTTTCTGGCCACTGTTGGCCTAAATGGTTTTACACAAATTGAAACCCAGCCTGTATCTTACACTTTACCAAAGTTTTATCTTGGATTTCAAAGCGGACTTGAAAGTTTTACCGGGTTAATTGGCATTACCGCTGACTTCAGGATTAAGGATAATTTCTTTATAAGGGCCGGAGCGGGCCTGGGAACATGGGGTAGTAAGATGAGTTTTGGGTTGAGGTATGAAAAAAGGTATGAAAAGAGTATAGGATATGGTGTGTATATAGCCAGAGCCAGTGGATTAAAAGACTTTACCACGCAAATGGAGACTACTTCCGGAACTAAAGATGTAAAACTCGACTTATATGCGGGGTACACCATTAATCCGACAATAAGCTACAAATGGCTGATTAAAAAAGGTCACAGATTTTTTATTGAGGGTGGTTATGCCGTGCCTTTGCAAAATTCACCCTGGAAGGTTACGGACGGTTCAGTACTTACAGCAACCAGTAATGCTGCATTGCGAATTTTAAGTCCTGGGGGATTATCATTAGGAATTGGATTCCAAATGGCCCTTTGAGTTGTTTGTTAGAATCCTGGAAATTGCTGATAAATGAAGTGAATTATCACCTCTTCTCATGCAGTAGGAGAAAATATACCCTGTCTGAAAATACAGAGAGTTTTCGGATCAGTTCATAAATTTGGTTCAACATGAACGGTTAAGCTTCCGGAATGAAATAAATCATGAAGGTTCTCTTCTTTCGTTGCAAAGTTTCTTATAATTTTAAAATCAACTATGCGATTTACCATAAAAAATAATAAACAGATTCTTGTCCGAAGACTTACCAATGATGACATTGACAAGTTGTGCAACTATTTTCAACATTTAAGCCTGGCTACACTTCAACGATTCGGTCCTCATTTGTTTGACAAACAGTCTCTGATTGATATGTATGATGATTCTCTCATACATATCGGCTTTATTGCCGAGGATACCGAAACTTCAAAAATAATTGCTTATTTTGTTATCAGGATAGGGTGCCCGGAGCATGATCGTTTTCGGTTGCAATCCTACGGGTTACATCCTGAAAACATTACGGACTGCACGTTAGCACCTTCAGTTGCTGACTCCTGGCAAAGTTTTGGAGTAGGAAACTGTTTATTTAACTTTATACTTTCCGACCTGAAGATGATAGGAATAAAAAGAATCATTCTATGGGGTGGAGTTCAGAGCGGCAACTTGAAGGCAGTAAATTATTATTTCAGAAATGGGTTCAGAAAACTTGGACAATTTGAACATCATGGAGAGAATTTCGATATGATTCTGGATAGTATTTGATTCTGGATAGTATTTAATGAGTTCTCATTGAAATCTCAGGCTTTTAACCAGACCTGAGTATTCTTAGTAGATTTGCTTAATGATTGCTGTTTCATGAAAAATTCATTTCTAATTATTCCAGGCCTTATGAACGAACTACTAAACAACAATTATATCCGCATAATAGGGAGCACGCTGGCCGTATATTTGTTCATAGTCATTGCAATCCGCCTATTTGGGAAAAAGGAATTGGCTCAGTTATCAGTTGTTGACCTGGTGTTTATACTTCTTATCAGCAACGCAGTTCAAAATGCCATGGTGGGGACTGACGTTTCTCTCATAGGTGGTCTGGTAGCCGCTTCAGCTTTGTTTGTAGTTAATTATTTACTAAAATATCTTCAGTACCGATTTCCGCAATTTGGAAAAGTGGTGCAAGGTGATGCTACAATGCTGATTTACCAAGGAAAAATGATTGAAGCACACATGAGGAAAGTAAGAATAAGCGAAGACGAGCTTATGGAATCTGTACGAGAGCATGGCGTTGAATCTGTAAAAGATGTTGACCTTGCCATTATGGAAGTGGACGGTAGTATAAGCGTACTTTCCGAACAATATCAGAAAAAGACAGTAAAAAGGCGTAAAGCGCACAAATTTATCACAAAGCAAAGTTGACAATACAACAATTTATTATCTTCTTATTCATAAATAACAAATAGTTTCAGCAGTGTTCAATAATATGGCTTCGTTCAAGTTTTGTGGCATAATAAAAAAAACAAAACCAATAAAAACTAACATGAAACACTTACTGGCAACTGGAATCTTGCTAATTGCAATTTCATTTACAACTAAAGCCCAGACTAACTATTATGGAAAAATTGAAAGCGGGTTTTTAAAGTATATTAATAACACAATACAAGTTGACCCTGGACCTGATTGGAAAGGCTATAACCTGAATGAGGAGCAAAATGGAATAGACTTAAATCTGATTAATGGAATAACTCTATTTAAGAAAAAGGCTTTTGTGGGAATTGGAATTGGTTATCTGAACTTTGAAGGTATTAATGGCATCTCTGTATTTTCGGACTTTGAGTATTTACCTTTGAAGACAAGATTTACTCCTCTTCTAAACTTAAAAATCGGCTATGACCATATTCGGAATCAATATGACGGTGGAAAAGGGACTGCATTGACAGAATTTGGTGTTGGAGTAAACTACAAACTGACTGAAAAATTAAATATTTTCTTAAAATCAGGACTACTCTTGACACAACAATCCTCCTTGATACCAATAGGAATAGGAATTAGGTTTTGAAAACAAACTAAATGAATGAATTACGCCACATAACAAAGAGGCTATAACAAAAAATGGGTTTGAAATAAAATTACACGTTTGTCGCCCGCGGTAATGTTTTATCGGTAGACAGAAAATGCCCCGCAGGCTGCCACTTGTGATAGCCTCAACCGAATACTGCAGAATTTTTCAAATCCATTCATGAGTGCCCGGTGCCGTGTGCTCCTTGCTGTAATATGTACTATGATTTAGTTACGTTAGCTGTTTGAAAATGAGCTAGACTGCGGAATCCGGTTTCTGGAACTAAGATTTTCTGTGTTTTCCAACCTCACCTGTTATCCACAAGATCGTTAAACCCAAATTAATCATTAGGAGGATTGAAAATCCGAACTATATGATTTAGTTGGGCTAACCCCGAAATAGAAATTGTTTCAATGAATAATAATTCATTGATTACAAGCTCTTTGTCGATTCAGCATTTTTTCTATTGCTGAATTTGGGTTAAACAGAACCAATTTTATTTTGTTTCCTTTTCCGGCTTAGTCCAATCGACATGAAATTTTCCGTCAGAGAGAATTATAGTATCGGTTTCATCGCTCTTTTTGGTATTGTCATGATCGTGCGGTCCTGCGTTTGCCAGCATACCACCTCCGGCCTTAGTCATAAGTTTACGTTCCATATTGGATTGGATACCCGAGCCTGACATAGTAGCCATTGCCCGTTTTTTGTAATAAACACCTCTCAACGTAGCTTCAAAGCTACCTTCGATAGAGGTTTTGTTCACTTTATCGATGGTTAAAGTACCACTCAGAGATTCTCCATCATGAAAAGCATGCCCTAATCCTTTGGTTTCCTCGGTATAATCAACCAACACCCAAACCAGGTCCCGATCCGCTTTTTTCTTTGATTTAGAATTCATATCTTCTTCCGAAAGAATCTGATATGTTCCGGGCTTGAGACTGTCAGAGAAATAATACAGTTGAATCCACACCTGTATATCAGGGCTTACCTGAAAAGCTGCCAGAGCCAGGTATTCGAATCCGGAAACCGGTATTTTCATCCTTTTAGCTTCGGCTTTCCATTCTTTACCATCAACATTGCAAGAAATGAAATTGGTGATTTCCTGTGCTTGAAGCATGCTTCCAATGCCCGACAGGATCAGTAAAATGATAATAGCTGTTTTTTTCATGGCTTAGATTTTAACTTGTTTAACTTAAAAATACCTTGTCAAATAAAAAGATTTAAACGTATTAAATTACCTTTTTAACCTGTGATTCTAATTACTTTTTCTAAAGAGTTTGTTAAAAAATGATTTCATTTTCTTGTTTTTCTTGTCTTTTCCATCCTGATTCCGGGCATCAGCATTATTTTTATTGCTTCCCTGGAACAAGCGATCCAAAAAACCTCTAATTCCCTTTTGCAGGAACGGATCGCATTGCAGATAAGAATTAAAATCGCCGGGAAGCGCGAAAGAAGTAAGGTATCTTGCTCTTAATTCATCATCTTTTTCAATTCCTCTGAGGACATTGGCAACAACAGGCAATGCCAGTGCCGAACCTGATCCATTGCCACTGTAAAAGTGTACTTCCGGTGTACGGGCTCCCACCCATGTGCCCAGAACCAGATCAGGTGTATATGCAACAAACCAGGCATCAGAAAAGTTTTGAGCTGTGCCTGTTTTTCCGGCAAGATCTGCTTTTATTCCATAACTGTTCCGTATTCTGACTCCCGTTCCATGGTTGATGGCTTCCTGCAAAATGGAAGTTATCATCTGACTTGTTACCGAACTGAAGACTTTTTCCGGTTCAGTGTATTCCCGTTTATACAAAATATTCCCCACGGCATCGGTAATTTTATTTATCATTACCAGTTCGTTCATTTTCCCATCGTTAGCGAAAGCGCCGTATGCTCTTACGATCTCGGAAAGAGACAAATCGAGCGTGCCTAAAGCAATTGAGGGTGCATCATCGGTAAATTCAGGGAATTTTAATTTATTGCAGGTATTAATAAGGTTTTTTCTTCCTATCTTAAAATATAAATCAACCGTCGGAAGGTTCATCGAATGAGCCAGAGCATACCATAAAGCAACCGAGCTATCGGGCGTTGATTCATTGTTATAGTTCTGAGGCTCCCAATCCTCGTATCCGGGATATACATTTACTTCATTTTCGAGATACGAACAAGGCGTAAACCCATTTTCAAGAGCCGTAGCATATAAGAAAGGTTTGAAAGCAGAAGCTATTTGCCTGTGCGAGAGCACCATATCGAACGGAAGTGTCGGGAAATAATTGCCGCCGATCCATGTTATTACTGCTCCGTTTTTAGGATTAGTAATAAGCACAGCTGCGTTTAACATCTTGTAATAATGCCAAAGGCTGTCGAGTTTGCTGATTTTTTTTGTCTGTATACCGTCCCAGTCAAACACCGCAATTCCCCTCTTCAACCTGTCATTTTCATACGTTTTTGATTTTTGCTTCTGTTTGTTTAACCATTGGATTTTAAAATTGCGGCTTAATTCTTTATCAAGCAGTTGTTGCATAGCCGATAGATGAATTTTTACAGCTTCTGTAGCCATTTCCTGAACCTGCATATTCAGTGTAGTATATATTTTCAGACCATCCTTTTCCAGGGTATAATCCTTGCCGGTTTTAGCTTTAATAGCAGCCAGAATACCAAGTATTTTTCCTTTTACCTGATAAACAAAATATCCTGCCGGAGCATTTGAAATAACATTTTCATAATTGAGCCTGATGGGTAATTTTCGCAAACTATCTGCTGCCTGAGCCGTCAGATAATGCTCCTGTTCCATCAAATTTAAAACCAGGTTTCTGCGCGCAAGCGAATTCGCCGGATTTAAGCGGGGATTAAAATACGTATTGGCTTTTAACAAACCTACCAACACAGCCGATTCTTCAATTCTTAATTCCCGTGTAGGTTTGTTAAAATATCTGTGAGCTGCCGTTTCCACCCCGAAAACATCTTCTCCGAATGGTACGGAATTGAGATATAATAATAAGATCTCTTCTTTGGTAAAAACATTTTCAATACGGGCCGCAATAATTATTTCCTTCATTTTGTTAACCGGCATACTGAAAAACCCGAAATTATTGCGGCCATAAAGGTTTTTAATCAGTTGCTGTGTCAGCGTGCTTCCTCCCCCGCTGTTATTGTCGCCTAGCAGTATGCTTTTCAGGAAAACGCGGAAGTAACTTCGGGGATCATACCCTTTGTGGGTGAGAAAACGCTTATCTTCTGTAGCAATCAAAGCATTTTTAAGATGATCAGGGACATCTTCCCAACGGATATTGGTACGGTTCTGTGCAAAGTATTCCCCTATTAATATACTATCTGAAGAATAGACCAGTGAAGCTTCTTCGTTACTTATTGCTGACAATTCATTTTTTTCGGGCAAAGCTCCGAATGCTCCGAAATAGACCAAAAGAAAGAATATTCCCAGGATTAGTATTGCTGAAGATAGAAATATACCTGCATATAAAAGAATTTTTTTCAGAAGGCTGGTGATTCTATGGTTCATATTAGAATTCTTTTGGAACTGCTATGTGTACTATTCTTCCCCGGCTCGGTCTGAGTCGTTCTGCTCTCCGGTTCCAGTTTGAAAACAACGGATACCCTCTCAGCTTTGATTCGCTTACACCTTCTTCAGTGCCTCAAGCACTCTTGCAGGTGTAAATGGCATCCTGTAAAGCCTCGCCCCTGTTGCATCGAAAATTGCATTGGCAACCACAGCACCAATGGCGATGATAGCAGGTTCGCCCCCACCCTGAGGAGCCTTGTCCTTCCTTTCGAGGATCACAGTTTCGATTTCGGGCAGCCACGAAAACCGCGGGATATCGTATGTATCAAAACCGCGATTTTTAATATCTCCTCCCTCGAAAAGCAATTCTTCGGCAAAAGTATATCCCAGTCCCATCGTGATGCAACCTTCCATCTGTATGGTTGCGCCTTCGGGATTTACACACAGACCCATATCCTGTGCGCAGGCAATACGAACTACCTCCACTTTGCCTGTTTTTTTATCAACTTTAACCTCCGCCATATGCGCTACCCAGGTTCCGGCATCAGTGCCGCAGGCCACGCCGAATCCTCTCCCGCTTGGAGCTTTACCAGCGGAATATCCGAATTTCCCGGCAACGGCTTTCAGACATGCTGACATTTTATCATCCTTCAGGTTCTTCAGGCGGAATTCCAATGGATCTGTTCCGGCTGCTGTAGCCATAATGTCGATCTGAACTTCTCTTGCAAAGGTATTGGTATTGGCATTTGGAGCGCGCCAGGCTCCGGTGGCGAATGGATGCACCGGTGGTGAATTCCTCTTCCGGCCATAACTCGTGGTCAGAACATTCGGCACATTGTAAATAGTATCAGAGCCCCTGGAACCGCCATAATAAATACTGTAATCCCAAAGCTTGATCAAGCCGGAACTGTCGATTCCTGATTTAATTTTTATCACTCCGGCCGGATGGAAATGATCGTAGAAAAACTCCTCATCGCGTGTCCACATTAGCATGACAGGCTTTCCTGCGAGTTTTGCCAGCCGTGCGGCTTCAACTCCCTGCTGATTGGCACTTTTCCCGCCAAAGCCACCTCCAACGAACGGAGTAATAACCCTTACATTTTCGAGTGAATAACCAAGTTCACGCACTATTTGATCCTGCAAACCGAAAGGCGATTGAGTGGATGCCCAAACGGTAAGTTTTTCGCCTTCGATATGAGCCAGTGCTGTATGTGGTTCGATGGGAGCATGTGCCAGGTAAGGATCGTGAAATTCAGATTCGAAAATTTTCTCCGAAAATTTTCGTCCCTCCTCCAAATTACCGGCTGACCTTATTTCTCTGGATTCTGAATCGGCCTTCAGCATCCATTCAAAAACATTCTTATCATTAACGGGCAATTCGTTGAACGTATAATTTGCTTCAATTTTCACAATTGCCTGATCGGCCTTATCGCGATTTTCGTGAAGAACTGCGATAAGATCGCCGTCGCGCACTACTTTTGTGCCTTCAATTTTTTCGGCTCCTGAAAAATCGACCGTATTTAGTTTTGCCCCGTGTGAAGGCGGCCGGAGAATCCGGGCAAAAACCATCCCTGGTAATGTATAGTCGCCGGCGTACTTTGCCTGACCGGTAACCTTAAGGAATCCATCACTATGGTTCAGCGACTTTCCGACGTATGAGAATTGAGTATAATCTTCAACATCCGGTTTTACATCCAGGTATTTTTCAATTCGTTTTCCTTTGGTTAATTCGGCGTAACTAACCGAATCAGATGTGTTTTTTGTATTGGTAATTATCCCATCCTTTACTTCGAGTTGTGAAACAGGCACTTTAAATTTTGTAGAAGCGAGTTCGAGCAACACTGCCCGTGCTTCGGCTGCTGCAGCTCTCATAAACGGGCCAAATACCCTTGTAGAAAGAGAGCCCCAGGTTCCCTGGTCCCATGGGCAAAGATCAGTATCACCCATTACCATTTTTACGCTCCCAAAGGGTACATTAAGTTCGTCGGCCATCATTTGTGCCAACGAGGTAATGATTCCCTGCCCCATTTCAATCTTGCCGGTAAAACAGCTGACCGTTCCATCCTCAGCTATTAGGAGGAAAGCATTATAATCTTCGGGCAGAGTACGTTCTTGTTCAGGTGTCAGTCCAAACGCATCAAGAGCGATCCACGGGCGGAAAAAGATGAATATTCCGCCGCCCAGTATTTGTAAAAAACTTCTTCTCTTTATTCCTGTCCTGACATTGCTTTGTTCTGATTCCACCTGTTTTGTTTCTTTATTTTTCATTTGTTCCCTCCTTTCATAACGGTGGCAGCGGTTTTAACAGCTTCAACAATACGTACATGTGCTCCGCAACGGCATAAATTGTTCTCCATACCTTCTTTAATCTCATGAGATGAAGGTGATGGATTTTTATTTAATAATCCTGCTGCATTCATAATCATTCCGGGTGTGCAAAAACCGCATTGCAAGGCATCATGATCAACGAATGCCTGCTGGATAGGGTGAAGTTTTCCATCTTTTTCCATGCCTTCAATAGTGACCACATTCTTACCGGCTATATCTCCAACTGTCAGCATGCAAGATCTTGCAGGTTCCTTATCGATAAGCACGGTGCATGATCCGCAGAATCCGATTCCGCATCCATACTTGGTACCTGTAAGTCCGAAATGATTCCGCAATACCCATAAAAGAGTCTCGTCAGGATCAATCAGAACTTCGGTTTTTTCGCCGTTTAACTGAAATATAATTGCCTCTTCCATATCTCTGTATTTGATTTGATCTGTTCTGATTTCTAAATATATACTGCAATTGTTTCAAATTCTGCCTTGATGCAAATCATTTCATATTATGATCAGGGAATCATCCGTTGCATTTAATCCTATCAAAGATACAATCAAAAAATAACATTCATTTATTTAAATCCGAATACATTTACTATTAATTATTAAATGTGTGAATTATATAAAACTAATCAACAATTGTATAACAAAATCCCTTGGGTCATATTCTACATTTACGATATGAAAATTTCAAAATGAAATTACAAATAATAAATCCTGATACTTCTCATTCACCTTCGGAGATTCAGCTTTGTTAAAATTTCAGAATATCCGGTTTGAAGGCAATAATGAGTTAATTCCAGTTGTTCTTACAAGAGAATTGATCAGAAGTAAATCAATACTAAATAATCATATTGAAATCACATACTAATTCAAACATTTTTAAGAACTAAAAAAATGAAAAATGAAGTAATCGGGCAAAAACCACGTGCAGCAAAACACATGCCCAAGTTATTGACAGGCTCAACAACGAATATGTATCCGGTAGTAATGGATAATGGTAAAACGATCATTTATATATCAGACAAATCCAGGGAGAATGAAATAAGACAAAAGTATCAGATGCAAAGGCAGCAGGTCAATGTAAAATGATATTTTGACGTTAAAATTGAATTAGCCGGGACTTTTCTCGTAAAGTTCGTGATCAGGCCAACAATAATTCTTAAAAACGATTGAGATTTAGTATTCCTGAATTTCACCTGCATTTAGAATTCATATCATGCTTCAGTTGGGTAATAAACAGCATTACTAAATTCTGCTGCAGTCATGATTTTGAACAAGTTAATCCCGGAATGTAAAATCCAGGGCACATTGACATTAACCCTCTCTTTCTGAAATCTTTCTGTTAAAAGAAAATCCGTAATACAGACAGTAGTCTGTTTGTAGCAACCCAAAATATTATTTACAGAAAAATCAGCTGGTTATTTTATTGTTGTTACAATACATGCACTAACCGGCAGAATTCCTTTGCTCTGATTCACCGATCATGATGAACGCTTTGAGGATCGGGGATACTGAAGGTTTGTCTGGCTGTATATCTTCGATAGATGGTGAAGTAAAACATCCAGCACTATAGATTAATCCAGCACTTTTTCAGTATTTTTTCCCGCCCTGAATGAACTGTACATCCGGCATCGGACTGCCGAATCGGCAGTTAAATTGTCATGGCCTGATTATTGAATACCTGAGTATGTTGTTCTGAATTTTCCGGTATAATTTCCGGGGCTTAAAAATATTCTGTTACCTTTTTCCCGGACCAGGCTGGAAATATTCCTCAACAAAGCTTTAAACAAGTTCTGCACTGAACTTGTTTAATCATGTATTATAGGAATTCAAACAAAAACAAAAAATGAACAGAAAAATCATATTTAAATCGCGTCCATCGGGAAAGCCCGCTTCAACTAATTTTGAGACTATCGAAGCCAAAACTCTTGCACCTAAAGAAGGTGAATTGATGGTTAAGGCCAGGTTTATTTCGGTGGATCCATACATGCGTGGACGCATGAGTGAAGCTAAATCATATATCCCGCCCTTTGAAGTCGGTAAACCAATGGATGGCGGCGTTGTGGCCGAAGTGACTGAAAGTCATCATCCTGATTTCAGTGCCGGCGATATTGTGCTGGGTCACCTGCAGTGGCAGGAATTACAGACTATAAGTGCGCAAATGGTTACCAAACTTGACAAAACAGCAGCACCTCTGAGCTACTACCTGGGGATACTGGGGATGCCCGGATTAACGGCTTATTTTGGATTGCTCGAAATCGGGAAACCAGTTGCCGGAGAAACTGTCGTAATTTCAGGCGCTGCCGGTGCTGTTGGAATGGTTGTATGCCAGATTGCGCGAATCAAAGGCTGTCGCGTAGTAGCAATTGCCGGGAGTGATACCAAGAATACTTACCTGAAAGAGGTTCTGAAGGTAGATGAGGTTATTAACTACAACAGTGAAAAAGACATGAAGGCTGCTATTGCAAAAGCTTGTCCGGACGGAGTGGATGTATATTTCGATAATGTCGGAGGCAATATTTCTGATGCTGTGATAGCCAACATAAACAAGAGCGCACGGATTGTCCTTTGCGGGCAGATTTCACTTTACAACAGCGTGGAAACTCCTATTGGACCAAGGCTTCAGCCTGGTTTGCTTAAGAAGAGCGCTCTGATGCAGGGGTTTATTGTCACTAACTACACTTCCCGGTTCGGTGAAGGCTTGCAACAACTGGCTCAATGGCTTGGTGAAGGAAAACTTACCTACAAGGAAACCATACTACAGGGATTCGAATCCCTACCTGAGGCTTTTATCGGGCTTTTTGAGGGGGAAAATACCGGTAAATTCCTGGTTGAAGTGAATGCCTGATACAGATGACGATTTTATTACCTTAGATATACTAAAAAAAGTATGGGTGAATACATGTAAAATTGCATTACAAAGCATCTCATCTGGTTCGGGTACTCCTGACTTTTATAATTTTTAACTACTAAATCAATACATATCAAATCTAAATACATGAATAATTTTAATTTTTATAATCCTGTCAAAATCCTTTTTGGAAAAGGGAAAATAGCTGAACTACGCAAAAACATTCCTGAAACTTCCCGAATACTCATGGTCTACGGTGGAGGAAGCATTTATAAAAATGGAGTTTACGACCAGGTAACCGCAGCACTGAAGGGATTTTCAGTAGTTGAATTCGGTGGTATTGAGCCAAATCCCAAATATGAAACACTAATGAAAGCCGTGAAGGTTGTAAAAGCTGAGAAAATCGATTTCCTTCTCGCGGTTGGTGGCGGATCAGTGCTTGACGGCACTAAATTTATTGCAGCTGCAGCATTATACGAAGGTGAATCAGCTTGGGATATAGCAGCAAAACAGATTTCAGTTAGCAAAGCTTTGCCGCTGGGGGCAGTTCTTACCCTTGCAGCTACGGGATCCGAAATGAATAGCGGCGGTGTGATAACACGTGAAGCCACTCAGGAAAAAATCGCTTTTGGTTCACCGGCCCTTTTCCCGAAATTCTCGGTTCTCGACCCTCAAATCACATTCAGTTTGCCAAAACGACAAGTCGCTAATGGAATTGTAGATGCTTATGTACATGTAATTGAGCAATACCTTACCTATCCTTTAAATACGCTTGTTCAGGATCGCCTGGCTGAAGGTATCCTCTTAACGCTGATCGCAGAAGGTCCAAAAGCTACAGCATCGGAAACACCCGATTATGAAAACCGGGCAAACCTCATGTGGGCCGCCACCATGGCACTGAATGGGTTAATAGGGGTTGGAGGTAAAAGCGACTGGTCAACTCATATGATCGGACACGAGCTAACTGCTTTTCATGGTATTGACCATGCGGTTACACTGGCTATCGTACTTCCGGGAGTAATGAGGCTTATGAAAGATAAACGCAGGGAAAAATTATTACAATATGCTTCCCGCGTATGGAATATCAACGAAGGGAGCGAAGAAAGCAGGATTGAAACAGCTATTGAACGCACGGAATCATTTTTCCAGCAAGTAGGTATTGCCACCCGTCTGAGAGATTATAACGTTGGCCAGGAAACCATAGACCGCATTGTAGAACGGTTTACACAGCGTAAAATGCGAGCCGTTGGTTCCCAGCAGGATGTAAGTATTGCCGATGTGGCAGAATTGTTAAAATCGAGGCTTTAATAAGTTCAAATCATTATAACTTAATCATTGCCAGCTGAAAACACTTCGGTGAAGATATTATACGCGGAATGTATTCCAGGCTCTTTCAGGCTTGTGGCTGTTTTCTGCCAAACCATTTTTTTACATAAAGATAATCGATATAATACAGAAAACGGATCGAAATACCATTCGTTTGCGGTGAACTAAGGGTGTTGCTAAAATCATGAAAATAATTCTTTATTAGATTGTCATCAACTGTATAAATTGAATTTTTCCACATGATACTCAATTCGCTGCCGGGTGCAAAATACCATCCGAAGTTCAGATCAGCAGTAAATGCATTGAAGTTAATATCAGCTTTCCGATCATACTCGCCCGGGGTCAGCGTGCCACCAGTGAGCAGAATATAATAATCCGAATACTCAGCCTTCGACCAATAATGACGAGCTCTTAGAGTTAGTGAAGTCTTGGTGTTAAATATATACCGGATATTCAGAATATTGCTGAAGGTGGTTACATTTCGCTGTCCAAACCAAACGGCAACATTACCCTCTGAATCGTATCGGTTTTCGACCCATCCTAAATCCCGAAGGTTCTTGTTATAATTTAAAGTTAAAGAAACCATAAATCTATCGGAAAAACGCATCCGGGGTGTGGCCTCAATAAAATAACTGAGGTTATTATTTTCCGGAGAATTTGTCAAACCCATTGTATTCTGAATTCGGAATCTCTTCCGGTTATCAGAACCTAAACTCCAAGTGAGGTCGTAACTTACCGGTCTTTTATAAACCTGTCTCAAAACCCGGGACTCATAATAATCATCGGTTCCCAGGGGGCGCAATATAACTTCCAGGTAGTTGTTCCAGAAATTTTGAAAAGCAGTAGAATTAGCCAGATCGAAAATGAGGTCTGTAAAGCTGTTTGGCTTAACCAGCGTATTGTATTGTACTGAAAATAAGGTTTGACTATTCCTGATTTTCCATACCGGATCAAGAATGTTGTAGGAAAGTCGGATCCGGTTTATGGCTTCATTGTTTTTCAGAAGAAATCCCATTTCGTTGGGATCATAGGTCGAACCGGTTTCCTGACGTAAAAGCTGGTATTGGAATTTGCCGCTGGGATTTGAAATTGCAAACAGGTACTGATGACCCGGATCCGTTGAATCACCACTATAATATTTTTGGCTCACATTAAGCCTTCCAAGGAAACTGAAATTATTTTTACTGTTGATTAACCTTGATTCCACCCCACTGACATTGGCCGAAAAACGGGTTGAAGGAGTCCAGTAATTTGTATTGATAAATGTTATGTAGGAATTGTTTTTCAGGTTTTTATCAATAACTGAAACATTATAATTGGTAAACGGCTGCGTGAGTATTTTACGGGTTGAATGATTTTCAGTGCTTTCGAGAATTCCATACGTATTGGTGGTCATTGCATTAAAAAACCCTATCCCCAATCCTTTTGCATTTCGACCCGAGAGTTTAGTTGCATTAATAATACGAGTCATATCAGGGTTTGAGATTACCCTCCCGAAAATACCGGCACTGTCGTAAGGAGCACTATAATTTTGGGGTAAGCCACCTACTCTGCGTGAATAGAAAATTTCGCATTTATCGAACAGTTCTGTTGCCTCTGTAAAGAATTGCCGCTTCTCGTTATACCTGACTTCAAAAGGAGTAAGATTCAGAATAACATCATCCGATTGCACCTGGCCAAAATCGGGAATCAGCATCATATCAAGTGTGAACGCTTCGTTAATACCATATCTCAGATCCATCCCTCCCCGAAGAGAATATTGCCAGGATTTACCGTCCGGATTTTTTTCGGTATATCCGGCCACATAAGGTGAAAACGAAAGTCGCCTGGGTGGATTTACATTCTCAATTCCAGTGAGGGTTCCGTAATATTTGAAAATATTCTCTGTTTTGTTATCCACATATGACCAGGTCGACCATTCCTGAGTGCGGCGCAGGTTACGCCACATATTAATACCCCATACCTGCTTATCAATCTTTGGAAAACGCAATGCCGAATAAGGCAACTTCATTTCAACAGTCCAGCTGTCAGCATTAACCGAGGTCGCACTTTCCCACACTGCATCCCAGGTAACATCCTGTCCGATAGCTGAATACTTGCAGTCATTCTGTAATCCGGCAGGACTGACTTTAAACTCATACATATTCAAACCATCGTTGTAAGGCAAAATATCGAATGAGATATAATCGGTGTATAACTCTTCAATCTGGTCGCGACGGCCCAGTTCCCTGCATATGCTGTCAGGGTATGGATCGAACATAGTGGCAAAAATGTAGAGTGCAATATCGTCGTATGCAAATCGGATTTCGGTTGCAAATGAAGGAACGATAGCGTTACGCGGTGAATATTCAATAAAATTGCCCGCAACGGGAATATTGTGCCAGAATTCCTCATTCATTACCGCATCAATTTTGGGTGGCGTAGTAATGCGGACAGCCTGTATGGATTTAAGCGCTAAAGCGATCGAATCAGGCTGTTGCATCCTGTTGCCAGCTTCAGCACAATGGAACGTAATCACCTGGAAAAGAAGTACCAGCATGATGCACCTGACATTTATGCACAGGTCTGTTCTCCTGTTTATTTTTCTGTAAATAGAAATCATATAAGTTTCAGGTTCGCAGGATGATGGATGTTGACTAAACAAAGATAATCACCAATAGTAACCCTTAATAAACCAATCGATGAATGACGGGATATACTCGTTAAAGCAATAAAAAAACAGGTCATAAGGTATGACGATAGAAAATACTTTGTGTCTTTTATTATAAAAAATATCCAAACCCGCACTATTGATCGGCTTTTAAAGATATTTGAAATAATTTATTTCTGCTTCTTTATTCGTAATAACCTCTTCAGCATTTTTCAGGTGATAACCACCGTTTATAATGACATCACCTTTAAAAAGCGGATCAAAGGTACTTAGAATGTCTTTGGGCCAGTACGGAAAAGCATCCTGTGGAAATACAAGTTGCATAAGGTGCAGGTTGGCCAATGGAAGTTTGTCAAGCTCGACAATAAGATACCCGAAAGTTTTTCAAAAATTTCACTTTCTAAATAGGCTTAAAAGCAAAATATAGCTCCTCGCAGCAAGCTGACGAGGTCTCCCAGCGGAATAAGTGTCAAATCCGGTCCAAGGAGCGGGGAATATTACCCATAAGATCCGTAGTCCCGATAACCATCGACTTCGCTCAGGATCAGTCCGACTAAATAGTTTTGTTTCTCAAAACTAATGTCTCACTGATTAAACTGAAATTATTGCCAGTACAAGCGATCCGGCCAGCAGAAGATCGGTAACCAGCACAGTAATCACGTTGCCACCAAGAGCAGAAATGAGTTTTGAGGTATCGTTGCTGTATTTTAAAGTAGTGCGGATATTTTTAAATACAAGCGGTAGAGGCAACAGAGCAATATATATCCAATATGACGAAATACCCAGCAAAGGCAGTATCAAAATAATCAGGTAAGTAAGCAAGGCTCCTGCAGTGTAAATGTATGCGCTGGTATTTCTCCCGAAGCGAATTAAAAGGTGATTTCTTCCTCCCTGCTTGTCAGCTTCCAGATCGGGAAATTCATTGAGGAATAAAAGAAGTGCCGTTAATATACCCGGCGGAATGGAAAGAAGCCACACTTCGAGCGGGATCAGTTGCGCAAACGAAAGTAAAGAGGAGCCTGTAAGGGCTACATAAGTTCCGATAACTACCAGGCTGCCGAGTGAAATACCGGCAAATAATTCGCCCAAAAGAAATTTCGCCATGAAATCGGTATACCCAACAATGGATAAAGCACCAATTCCAATAATAACGAAAAGAGACCAATGACTAACAATGGAATAATATATGCCTATGCATAAGGCAAAAAGTAACGTACCTATGGCAGCACCCAATACAGCGGGTGGACGTGTTAAACCCTGCACCAGCATTCCGCTGCCACCGTTAAAAGGAGAGCGGTTTGTATTTAAATCGATGCCTGTACGATAATCGGAATACTCATTAAACAGGTTTACAGATATGTGAGCAGCGATGGTACCAAGAACGATCAATACAATATCAATAATCCGCAGATGAGCTCCTGCAGGTAAATATTTATAGGCTAATCCAATACCGATGGCATTAAGGAATATGGCAAGGAATAAAAAATTTGCCCTTGTTTGTTTTAGCCACACAATCAGTTTTGACGGACTTTTCATAAAAGAGTCTGAATTTGTTTTACTTAGTTAGTACTGTTTTGTTTAGATGTCAGAGGTTTAAAAACATATGCTATTCGTAAAAAATGGGAAATCATATGTGTTTTTGATGCAAAAACTCTAATATCAACGGTTAAACAGCCTATTTACAAGATTGTTTGTAAAGAAGGGAAATTAATATTGATTCAATTTCATTAATGATTGCAGCTAAGACTTGCCATCCCCAACATTGATAATAGTTCAGCAGTTTTTAAAAAGACGGAAAGATTAAAAAAAACAGGCATTTATTTATATTTTTATTGCAGAAACAAAGAAAATTCTATACATCTGATTGTTAATCGGAAACCTAAGGATTTGAATACTATTTAAAGGAAATAAAGCGCCTCACAGCAAGCTAGCGAGGTATCTCAGCGGAATCAGGGTCAAATCCGCCCCAAGGAGCGGGGAATATTACCCATGAGATCCCTCGTAGCGATAACCATCGGGATCGCCCGGGATCAGTTAGACTAAATAGTTTTGTTTCTCAAAACTAAAGTCTCACTGATTTAACACATATTTTTCTCAACATCAGGAGTACCTTTGCAAAAATATCATACCATGCGAATCACGATAAATCTAATTTTATTTTTTGCAAGCATACTAGTTACCCAATCATGCAGTTCTACTTTGCTGCCAGCAGATAAACCTTCTGAAAAATATTCACCTTTCAGCTACGATCCTGTACCTTCAACAATCACTCTGCCAATTGAAATGAAAGTAACCGCTCTGGAAGCAATGCTTAACAGACAACTAAATGGCCTGATATACGAAGATAACAGCCTCGATGATAATGGCGGTGACAATATTATGGTGAAAGCCTGGAAAAAGGAAAACATCAGAATAGGTTTTGAAAACGGGCAATTTAGTTATCGGGTTCCATTGAAATTATGGATCAAGGCAGGTTGGAAAATTCAGCAATTCGGAATAACTTTATCTGACTACCGCGAGTTGAATGCTGAGATCGCACTTAATTTTCGCACTTCCTTTATCCTAAACAAAGACTGGTCGGTCACTACAGTAACCACATCCGACGGCTATGAATGGCTCAGCAAGCCTACACTTAAATTAGGTCCGATCGAACTCCCTATAACATTTATTGCCGATTTGATAATAAAATACAATACCGGTACGATCAATTCAGCAATCGATGCCGGATTAAAGCAAAGCCTTGATTTAAAAACAACAGCCAGACAAGCCTGGATAGAGCTGCAAAAGCCCATGCTGCTATCAGAAGAATATGGCTTATGGCTTCGTGTACGTCCGACATCGGTTTCTGCTTTGCCCATTTCTGGCAGCAATGGAATTATAAAACATACAACTTCAATACAGGCAGTAACCGAATGCTTCACAGGGAAAGAACCTCCATCGCTCATCAATAGTGTGCTTCCCGATCTTCAGATTGTAAACAAACTGGGAGATGAATTCCTGGCAAATGTGGTATCGTACATACGTTACGAATATCTCGACTCCATTACCCGCGATGTGCTTGTTAATACGTCGTACACTTATGGTAAAAAGAAGATCACCATTACCGGCGTTTCCGTGTATGGCAACGAGAGCAAAATGATCATTGCTACTGATGTGACGGGAAGCATTACAGGGAAGCTTTATTTCTCAGGATTGCCTATGTACAGGGCATCCGATTCGAGCATTATACTTAACGACCTGCAATTCTCCATTCAGACTAAAAACAGATTAGTTAAATCAGCATCCTGGCTTGCCAGCAGCGGAATCGAAAAGCTGATTGGCAGAAACATGTCGTACCCTATAGGTGCCGAAGTGCGTGAAACGTATGATTTAATGGTTGAGAACCTGAAAAAATACGAACTTGGCGAAGGATTTTTTATCAGCGGCAATCTGAATGGTCTTGAGGTTCAACAACCGGTGCTGGCTCCCGCGGGAATAATTGCCCCGGTAAGCATTAAAGGGAAACTGCTTGTGGGGCTTAATGAATAATTGCTTTTACTCTGGTTTTGAATAGATATCTTGCCTGTTGACTTTCCGCGCTTATTAACAAACAAGGTTCTTCCATACTCTTTTTTCGTTTATTCTATTGAACTTTGTTTTAGTCCGAAGTCGGGAAATTTCTACAATATGCTCCTTCTTTGAATCCAAAAATCTGTTTTTTTCGTAATGAATCCTTAAATATCTCTTTTCAAACTGTTTCATTTTTAAAGAGGAATTCTCGTTTAGTATTAGTTGCTTCGGTTTTCCGGCTTCCGGCTCCGGTCTCTCAAACCACCCTTCCTATTGAATTCCTATTTGAGTAATAAACATCATTATTCCTTTGAAACTTCTGTTCGTCAAAGCATATAAGTTGTTCACTTCGGGTATAAACAAATTCAGTTTTTATTACTTTTGCCACAGTGCGGTAATACTATTTACTCTAGTAATATTTATTTGCTTGTGTAATTATGGTTAGCCAATCCTCTCTCAGATTCGATGGTTTTGATCAATAAAATAATCTAACTGGAAAATAACGATAATCATATTGTCCGTTCGCTTGACCAGGCAAACTTCGAAATGCTTTTTAAAAGTCATTTTTCGGGTTTGTGTTTTTTTGCGCAGAAATATGTTAAGGATTTTGAAACCTCAAAAGAAATTGTTCAGGATGCTTTTATCAGCCTGTGGGAAAAACGTGAAACCATTGATATGGACCGGCCGGTGAAATCGTATCTCACCATGATTATTCATAATAAATGCAACAATCATCTCAGGGATAACCGTAAATTCGACCAATATATCCTGAATATCGAAAACCTACTTGAAGTGCCTGAATATGAAGGAGCCGACAGCATGGTAGAGGCTGAATTGAAAACTAAAATCGAAACAGCCATTAGCGAATTACCTGAAAAATGCAGAGAAATATTCGTTTTGAACCGTTACGAAAACCTTAAATACCAGGAAATTGCGGATAAATTGCAGATTTCGGTTAAAACCGTTGAAACTCAAATGTCGAAAGCATTGCAGCATATGCGGGTCCGACTCACTGAATACCTGTCAGTAATTATAGCTTTATCTGTAGGCCTTTTAAACAAATGAATACGATTACTAACTAATTTAATACCAGAAAAAAATCAAATCCCCATCAGGGTAAAACAAGCCTGAAGTGTATTATTGGCAGAGAAGAACCATGAACGATAACTCTACATATTATACTGACCTCATTACGAGGTATTTTTCCGGGGAAATCACGGAGGAAGAGTTGCGTTTGCTTTCGGACTGGATGAAAAGTGATATTCAAAATGAAGAGCTTTTCGGGCAATACCTCAAAACCTGGCAACTGATTGAAGAGCAAAAAATAAATGCTTCGTTAAATATCGACCGGGAATGGATTGCCCTGAAGGCTAAAATGAATGGTCCTGCCACAACAGATGCATCAGCACCAGGAGTTGTTCCGCTGCATAAAAGCAATCACGGTATTCTCTCCACATTCAGTAGTGTATGGAAAGTGGCTGCTGCTGTTACCATTCTTTTTGCTGCCACATTCATGCTGTATTATTATTTTTCGATACCTAAAAATATTGTTGTTGTAGCCCAGGCTGAAAACACAGAGTTAGTACTACCTGATGGTTCGCTGGTTTCGTTACACGCAGGCTCGCAACTCACTTATCCTGAATCGTTTGCATCCAAATCCAGGGATGTTGAATTAAAAGGCGAAGCGTATTTTAAAGTTGCACATGATAAAACTAAGCCATTCATCGTTGCTTCGGGAGATGCCCGCATTGAAGTGCTCGGAACACAATTTAATGTAAATACTCAACTGGCTGGCGGTAAAATGGAAGTAGTGCTCACCACTGGCAAAGTTTCGGTATATTATAAAACTAATCCAACTGAAAATGTACTCCTGATGCCCGGCGAAAAAGCAGAACTTGTGGCTGATCAGAAACAAATACTTAAATCAGCCAATACTGATCCCAATTATATGGCATGGAAAACACGCATTTTAGTTTTCGATAACGAAACCCTGGGTCAGGTTTTAAACACACTTCAAAACGTTTATCAAACACCTATCAAACTTGTTGAGCCACAATTGTCAGCTTGCACGGTTACCGCATCATTCAATGAGCAATCGCTTCAGTCGGTTTTAGAAGTTCTTACACAAACTCTCGATCTTAAGGTGAAACAGAACGGGAAAGAGATTGAACTCTCAGGTAATGCCTGTAGGTAGTTATTCCTGACAGAGAATTTGCGTTAAATCAATTTGTTAGTACCTTTCATTTTTATATAAAAACAATTTCAATCGCTAAAAACAGGATTATGAAAACCATAACACTCAGGGCGAAAGCGTATTTTTTTGGAAGACTTTTAAAAGTTGTAGGAATTGTATTCGGATTTGGAAGCATAACTTTCCTGACCATGTGCGCCAAATATGGATATATTGCGGAAGCGAACGGGAGAATATCAGGTAAAGTGACTTCCGCTGAAACCGGAGCCGTTATTAAGGATATTGAAATTACAATAAAGGAATGGGCAATAGTAACAAAAACGGATACGAACGGCTTGTTCCAGATAAATGACATAGTCCCGACTCAATTAACCATTGAAGCAAAAGACATCGACAGCACACAAAACGGAGAATTTCAGAATTCGGTAAAAACCGTGCAGGTAAATCCAAATGAAAGCAAGACCTGTGACTTCGCTCTAACTCCAAAGTGATGGTTCACAATAAACTGAAGTTGTCAAAAAAGCTGGGGCTGGGTTTGTTTTCGTATTACAGAGATACCCAGATTCAGTTGCATGACCTGAAATACCTCTTCTGGGAATGCACCCTACAGTGCAATTTCAGCTGCCTGCATTGCGGAAGCAGCTGCGGTGCAGGACCATCCGATGACCTGCCATACCCGGTTGTTGTAAATGAGTTACGGAAAATAAAAGAAAAGACCTCAACGGCACTTCCTCATATTGTAATCACTGGAGGCGAACCGCTTATGCGCAAAGATATTGAGCTTTTCGGTTCCGAAATTTCGGAACTGGGTTACAAATGGGGAATGGTAACAAACGCTTATTTCCTGGATGAGAAACGCTTCATCGGCTTGCTGGCAAGTGGTCTTTCGGCCCTGACCATCAGCCTCGATGGGCTGGAGGATAGCCACAACTGGCTCAGAAACAATGCACTGAGTTTCAGTAAGAGTCTTGAGGCTATAAAAATGGTTGCAAAAAACGGGAATATCACCTTTGATGTAGCCACCTGCATTACTTTAAAAAACATTCACCAACTTGAATCCATCCACGATCTGCTTGTCAGCCTGAATGTGAAAAACTGGCGGATTTTTACCATCGACCCAATAGGTCGGGCAAAAGTACATAGAGAATTGAGTAGCAACGGTGAAGCGCTGGTTCAAACTCTTGAATTTATTAAGGAAGTTAAGAAGTGGAAGCAGATTAGTATAAACTATGGTTGCGACGGGTTCCTGGGAAATTATGAAGGTGAGGTAAGGGACGAATTCTTTTTTTGCCGGGCCGGGATTAACATTGCTTCAATTTTACATGATGGTTCGGTTTGCGCCTGTCCGAATATCAGCCGGAAAATGATTCAGGGTAATATTAAAAACGACAGTCTCGCTGATATCTGGAATACAAAATACCAGGCATTCCGAAACCGTGACTGGACAAAAACAGGTCAATGTTCCAGTTGCGAAAACTATACATATTGCCTCGGCAACGGCATATGCCTGAGAGATATTGAAAACGACAAAGTGATGAAATGCCACAGTAAAATGATAACTAATTCCTCATTAACAAAATCCGGTTGACTCATCAATTGCTGAAAACATAATGGTTTTCCTCCTGCATAATGTTTCCGCTTAAATGATTCTGCCGGAAGGAGATTCCAAAGCTTAATCCTCAAATTTGTCCTGTTGAACAAATAATAATCATTAAATAACTTGATTTTTTTAGCTAAAACATTCCGGTTCCTTTTTATTCTCCTGTTTACTCTGGCAGGTGCGGAAGTTTTTTCCCAAAATCTGGATAAAAAAATAAGCATCGAAGCCCACGAAATGCCTCTTAACGAAGTGATCAGACTGATCGGTGAAAAGGGCAATGTGCTTTTTTCGTACAACCCGAAATCCATTCCTGTTGATCAGAAAATCACCCTTGTCGCCCGTAACACATCGCTATCGAAGATTTTCGAAAAAGTATTTACTGCCAATGGAATTGACTATATTGTTAGTGAAAAACAAATAATTTTAAAACCTAACAAAAAAGAAATTACTGCAAAACCCGACTCAGAGGACAAGCCGGTACGCAAATATACCATCAGCGGATACATCAGGGACAGGGCAACAGGTGAGGCTATAATCGGGGCTAACATTTACGATATTGCTTCGCTTAAGGGAACAACAACCAATGCTTATGGGTTTTATTCCCTTTCATTGCCGCAGGGAGAATATCATATTACAATATCTTTTGTCGGTTACACTCCTTTTGCGCATCAGGTTGAGCTCACGAAAAACATCGAAACCACCGTGGAACTTGAACTTTCGCCAATTGATATGAAGACAGTTGAAATAACGGCTTCCCCTGATGACGAAATTCTGCATATCAATCAATCGGGTGATATCAGGTTTTCACCAGCAACATTGAAACAGATTCCTGGCTTTGCCGGAAATGTTGATTTGCTCAAATCAATGCAGAGTATTCCCGGAATTGCAACCTTTGGAGATGGGTCGTCCTTTTTTTATGTTCGTGGCGGCAACAGCGATCAGAACCTGCTGCTGATTGACGAGGCGCCCATTTACAATCCATCGCACCTGTTTGGTTTTTTTTCCGCCCTTGCTCCCGACGCCATAAAGGATGTAATGGTGTATAAAGGTGATTTTCCTGCCAATCATGGAGGAAGGCTGTCGTCGGTTGTTGATGTTCGTGCACGCGAGGGGAATATGAAACGCATGGGGTTTTCGGGCAACCTTGGCCCTTTTACATCCGATTTTACAATTGAGGGGCCCATACTTAAGGAAAAAAGCTCTTTCATTGTTTCGGGGCGTAAATCGAACCTGAACTGGATGCAACTGACTGATGCGGATAAACGTATCAACAATTTCAATTTCTATGATTTCAATGCCAAATTTAATGTCAGGATCAATAAAAATAACAGGATCTATCTCACTACATTTAAAGGCGACGATGTATACGAACGATTTAACAGTTTGAACAATAATACTTTTGGAATAAGCTGGAATAATGCACTTGGCACTTTAAGATGGAATCATATTTTCAATAACCGCCTGTTTTCGAACACCACGGCTTATTTCAGCAAATACAATTATTACCTTAATATTTCGAAAGAGCTGAGAAATTACTGGAACTCTTCAATTACCAATGCCACACTTAAAACTGATTTTTCATGGTTCATCAATCCCTCTAACACCATTAAAACAGGTTTCGAAATCAACGGACATCAGAGCAACCCGGGTAATATGCACTATTCCGATTCCGAAACACAGATCAACATTCCACATATTGCCGAATATCAATCTACCGAACTGGCACTTTATGCCGGAAACGAACTGCAGGTAGGCCGAAAACTTTTTGCGCGTTATGGCGTCCGCCTTTCACGCTGGAACGATCTTGGCCCGACTTCGGTTTATTATTTCGATGCCTTTCACCTCGTCATTGATACGATTGAGGTTGCAGAAAAAACAATCTATAAAAGTTTCCTGAGTTTTGAACCGCGCATTAACCTTAAATACGTTTTGGGCAGTTTCTCATCACTGAACATCAATTACAGTCGTAATGTGCAGCATCTCCAGGTTTTAAGTAATTCAACCAGCCCGTTTACCTCGCTTGAGGTATGGGTTCCCAGCGGACCGAATATAAAGCCCCAAAAGGCAGACCAGCTTTCGGTGGGATATTTCAGCAAGATATTCCGCCATAAATTCAGTTTTTCATTGGAAGCCTATTATAAAAAATTATACAACCAGATCGAATATGCGGATCACGCCAATATGCTTTTTAACCCGCATATTGAAGGCGAACTGCGTTTCGGTAAAGGTTTTTCGTATGGTATCGAAACCATGCTGCGTAAAAATGAAGGCCGGTTTACAGGCTGGATCAGTTATGCCTTTTCGCGTTCGATGAAACAAATTAACGATATAAATAGCGGTGAAACATTTCCTGCCGCATACGACCGGCCTCACAACTTCTGCATCACATTAACCTGGGCCAGCGGTAAACGATGGAGTTTCTCGTCGCACTGGATGTACCTGACCGGATCTCCTTTTACTTCACCAACCGGGTTTTATTATGTGAACGGATATTCTGTACCACTTTACGGCAAAAAAAACAATGACAGGTATCCTGATTATCACCGCCTTGATTTATCTGCTTCGTTAGCGCTCAGCAAACCGGAGCGAAAATATCAGCATAACCTGATGCTTACCATTTATAATGCATATGGGCGGCATAATCCATTCTCGGCCAACTTTAACAAAATAATGGACGACCAGGGTAATATCGTAGTTCCTGTAAACCTGGAGGGGGATGTAGAGTATATTTCAACATCAGTTTCTGTAGCAGGTGCTATTCCATCTTTAAATTATACCTTCCATTTCTGATGCGAAAACTGCTGAAATATATGACAATGATTCTGTTGCTTACATCGTGTGAGGAACAAAAAGACTGGGATTTGCAGGTAAACAGCAACGACCAGGTTGTAGTTGACGGAATAATAACCAACGAACTGAAAGTACAGAGGTTAAGCCTTTCGATGCCGGTAATTTCGCTGAACGAAAAACCCCGGCCAGTAAGCGGAGCAACTGTTTTGGTTTCATCTAACCAGCAGGTTTATAGTTTCCATGAAGATCTGCTTCTTCCTGGCATGTATTTATCGGATAAAGCTTTCATTGGTCTGAAAAACAGGACCTATTCGTTATTGCTTACATCAGGCAGCAGTGTTTTCACGGCAAAAACAAATTTAGAGCCTGCAATGGAGTTTATTTTTCTGCGTTATACAAAAAGCGAAAACAAAAAGGATTTCCGTATTACTGCAGTGGCCAGTCAATACAATCCTCATAAGCCGGCCATGTATGAGATTTTGCTCGATTGGTCGGAAGCACCAGGCTATGCAAGTGCAAATCCTGATTCATGCAAGGCTAAACTTTTTTATTACACCCTTCCTACACTTGATGTCAGTGAGGTTCTGGCCCCGGCATTGGAGAAACTAACATTTCCTGCCGGAACACTGATTACCGAGAGGAGATACTCACTTACTGATGAACATGCTGCATTTATCCGTGCTGTGCTGCTCGAAACTACCTGGCAGGGAGGATATTTTAATACCGCTTCATCAAATGTACCCACAAACCTGAGTGCAGGTGCAATTGGTTTTTTCGGAGCTTGCGGGGTTATTGAGAAACAGGAAATTGTAAAATAGCAGAAGGAAAGCACACAATTTTAAACCATTATTATTCAGGCTTCTACAAAATATTTTAAAAATAATTCCGTTTCTCGTCAGGGTAAAAAGTAAATTGAGTGTATAATAGTTATAAAAAGTAAATCACTCAATCGAGAAAATAAACCAAACAGTTAAAACTATGAAAACGAAAAATCTGATTCAACTTGCAGTAATTCTTGTTTCCTTACTTACGATCACATTCTCTTCATGTAAAAAGGACGATCTCAACCAGGGAAAAGCTGATCCTGCTTCACTTAATCAATTGTCGGCTGATGAAAATGATGTTGAAAGCATTATGAATGATGCTGAAAGCGATATTACTTCGGTTATGACTAATAACGGCAATTTCAAATCAACAGCATGGTTACCTTGTAATGCAACTGTTGACTCTCTTGCAGTCGTAAACGATACTAATACCTATTACATTACCTATAATGGTTTGAGTTGCAATGGCAGACGCAACAGGACAGGGAAAATTGAAATCAGGAAAAAAGTGGGTACTCATTGGGGACAAGCCGGTGCTGCAATAATTTACAAATACATTAATTTCACAGTAACACGTGTGGCAACCAACAAATCGGTAACCCTTAACGGGACCAAAACATATGTCAATGTAAACGGAGGACAGCGCTGGCAGGTAGGCACTACTATAGATGCTTATGTTGTAAGGGCAAGTGGATCGATGCTTGCCAGTTTCGATAACGGAACCAGCCGTACATGGAATGTTGCCCGCCAACTTACCTATACAGGCACAAGCGGACAAATTCTTCTCACAATTGATGGATTTGGCACTTCAAACGACTATCAGAACCTTGTAGTATGGGGTACCAACAGGCAAGGGGAAGAATTCTTCACTCAGATCACACAATCAATAGTTTGTCGCCAGACCTGCGACTGGGATCCTGTTTCAGGAATCAAGATCCACCAGATACCTTCGGACAGTAAAAGTGCAACCATCACTTTTGGATACAACGACAACAATGAACCCATCACCGGTGACGAATGTCCTACCCGCTATCGCGTCGACTGGCAAAAAAACAATCATTCAGGAACAAGCTATCTGCCACTATAACACTCAATCCTAGTAATAGCCCGTGATTTATAATGAAGAAAAGCTGATCCGAAAGGTTCAGCTTTTCTGTTTTTAAGCAATGAGGAGCGCTAAAAATTCAATCTTATCAGGGTAGCGGGAAAACAGAATTACTTTTTTATTGTTATAAAGGGGAATCATCGCAAGGATGGGGTCCTGAAATAATTTTATGAATCAGGATATCTAGCTCAGAAACCATCATATCTTTGTTGCGATTTCTTATTTCAAACTACAAATGTTATTAACTGATTTCAGATTAAGCATTATTGTTCATTTATGCGAAAATATATAGCATTACTGATACTTTCTGTTTTCCTTTTCAATATTGAAGGATATTATCTCTTGTTTTGTGTTTTGCAATATAGCATTAAGAAAGAAGTCAGGCAGGAAATAAGAAAAGGCTTGAAAGATGAAGACCTGACCGTAATTATTATGCCCGAAAATGATGAAGCTGGCATCATTTGGCTTAAACCAGGTAAAGAATTCCGGTATAATGACGAAATGTATGATGTTGTGAAGATTCATTATAAACATCAAAAAAAATACTATCACTGTATTACTGACAAAAAAGAGAAACAACTTATTGCTGATTTTCAAAAAAGCCACAATTCGAAATCAGAATCAGAGAAAAAAATAAAAAGAACTTTTACCTATAACTTTTATCCTCAACAGTTTACGTACATTAATAATCTTTATAGTATCGATTACACTTTTTCAATACTTGACGTCTTGTATACGTCGAATGCCATTGACGTTCTGTCTCCTCCTCCAAAAACGGCATAACACCGGCCTTTATTCTGATCCGCTTATCATACGCTCAAATCAGGACTTTTCAATTAAAATTCTAGTACTGAATTAGAATTGAGATTGTTGCATGAACGTGAATTTATCGAATGCAGAGCGGATATCAGAGATCTGCAGCATCATGGTTCGTATTTGATGCTCTTACTGAAGAACAGACAACGTTTTAATAACATTAAATTCACTAAAATGAAACTAAAGATATATTTTGTTGCACTTTGTTTATGCAGCAGTGGTTTATTATTTGCACAAAATGAAAAGCCGGATACCACAAAAATGATTAACCTGGGAGAAGTAACTATTATTGCTAACAGATTACCCATTTTACTAAAAAATAACCCTGGGTCAATGTCTCTGGTTACTGCCAGGACATTATCAAATATGCCCAAATCAATAGGTATTGAAGAAGCATTGCGCCTGGTTCCCGGAGTGCGTATAGATAATCAGCATGATGGAGAACGTGTACATGTCTCCATACGCGGACAGGGAATTCTGACTGAACGCGGACTGCGTGGAATCGGTGTTATTATCGATGGCATACCCGTGAACGATCCTTCGGGTTTTGCTCCTGATTTATATGATGTAGACTGGGCAACTGTTACTAAAATTGAAGTCCTGCGCGGACCTGCTGCCGGGTTATACGGAGGCGGCGGTGCCGGCGGAGTAATTAATATTACTACCAACAAGGGAGGCGCTAAACCAATAGAGGGCGAGGTCAGCCAGACACTAGGATCAAACGGATTCAGTAAAACTCTTGTACAATTAGACGGTTCAAAAAATAATATGGACTACCGGGTTAGTTATTCAAGAACCGCCGGAGACGGGTATCGCGATCACCAGGCATTCTGGAGTAATAAGCTGTACGAAAAAATAAATTTTAATCCTTCCGGGAAATTGTCGCTAACCCAAATCATCTCTCATACTGATTATTTTCAGCAAAATCCTGAAGGGCTTAGCCTCGATCAGCTCGATAATCCTTTGCAGGCAAACCCGGATGCAAACCCCTTCAATGAGTACCAGAAAACTAACCGTACTACAACAGGTCTCCTTGGAACCTATAAAATCAGCGGAATTCAGGATGTTCAGGTAACTTCATTTCTCAGGACCTGGAATTACAAGGAAACAAGCAACAGGTGTGCTGAATACAGGACATATACCGTCCCTGGCTTAAGCGCTCAGTATAATCTGCATCTGAACAGTGGAATGATAAAAAATAACTTCAGTCTGGGAACAGACTTTAAATGGCAGAATATCGACATGTACAAACTCGAAAGTGCCGACAATCCTGACAGGGTTGAAAGCACAGACGAATCCAATATCGAGACTGACTCACTTTTGGCAAACCAGATAATTTCACAAAGAAGTATCGGTCTTTTTGCCTTATATAAATTGGAAATTGCGAAATTCAACCTGATGGGAAGTGTTCGTTATGATGCAATGAATAATGAACTCACTGATAAAATGATGGGTCTTTCATCAGGTAAAACTTCAAAAGATTACACAAAAGTTTCTGCCCGCCTCGGAGCAAGTTATTCGGTATCGGAGGCTGCCACGGTTTTCGTAAACTGGAGCCAGGGATTTATGCCTCCTTCAACCGAGGAATTAGCCAGCAATCCCGAAGGGTACAACGGATTTAATACCCATTTAGTGCCTGCTACATCCAATTGTTTTGAGATAGGTTCCCGTGGTTTTTTGAATACTAAACTATCGTACGAAATTACCGGATTTCTTATGAATACCGAAAATGATTTCTTCCGCTTTAAACAAAGCGGCAGGGGAAACCAGGAAGTGTTTTATGGAAATGCAGGAAACAGCAAACGTAACGGTATTGAAACGTTTGTTTCATACAACATTGTTAAAAACCTGAGCCTGCAATTTGCCTACACTTTTTCGGATTATAAATATTCATCAGCAAGCGTAGATCCTGTTTATACTGATACAGCCTACGTATTGACCACACCACCGGCCGATGGACAATGGTTGCCAAATTCACCGCGGCATCAGTTCTACTCAGAAGTTGTTTACACGATAAATAAAAACTTCACTTTTTCCCTGGGTACCGAATACCAGTCGAGATGGGCCATTTATACTGACGCCAATGCTTACAATGGTGAATTAGATCCAACGATCTATCAGAACTGGCAGGACGGGTTTAATCTGTATCATGCCCGCATTATGTATCAATGGAAAATCGCGGGACTGAATGGTGAGTGCAGTATTGCTGCCCGCAATTTCACAGGGGCAAAATATATGGCTTTTACCGAGCCTGATCCGGATGGTAACTCCTATCAACCCGGGCCAGGAAGAGAATTATTTGGCAATATCAAGATCATGTTCTGAGTGTGAGTGTGAGCCTGATCTGAAAAATGAAATTTCTTGTTATCATTAATAAAATTTGATCATAATGTTGTAATTCAACACATTACAAGTAAGGCCAGGGGCTTGAAAGATTGAAAATCAACATTTCTGACTCATCATATCTCCTTCCTTCATTATAATAGGTATCTAAAGGAATAGCTTTAATAAGAGATTCAGGGCCAAATTAATTTATTCCCCACATCCCGGTGTGAGTATAAATGAAACCCGGATCTCTTATTATTTTTTATTTTCAATAGGTTACACCCGTCAGGCAAAAGTTCAGTCTTTTATAAAAGCAGCTTCTAAACTGAAGGCTGAAAATTAATCCAAAAATGAGCAGACTAAACTCAATCCATGTATACACAATGGCATCAATACTTTAGTGATACTGAACATTGTTGCCTGCAACAGCGTTTTATCCTCAATTTATAAAATTGAGTATGAAGGCATTGGAACTGATTTTAATTGCTGTTGTAGCGATGGAACATGTATATTTTTTGTGGCTGGAAATGTTTGCCTGGGAAACTGCGGGTAAGAAAGTATTTAAAATGCTTCCTGGCCATTTGTTTAAGCCGACCAAAACAATGGCCGCCAACCAGGGCTTATATAATGGATTCCTGGCTGCCGGTCTGATATGGACGTTTTTCATTACTGATAAGCAGTGGAGTGGAAATATTTCCGTTTTCTTTTTAAGTTGCGTTGCTGTTGCTGGTATTTATGGAGCATTAACGGTATCAAAAAAAATATTTTTTGTTCAGGCTTTACCGGCGATTATGGCAATATATTTTGTGCTTGTCCGGATATACTGAGTCAAAAAGTCAGAGCTGAAATCTATCAGGGGTTGACCTAAACAACCATCACAATGATCAATCTTTTTCATAATTATATCTTATTCTCTTTGAGTAAGTTAAAGTTATCAATAAAAAGATTACCTTTGCCGAAATTACTGACTGACATTCGCATTATAAGACGAGCGAACAGGGGATCAACCCTATGAATATTGCCCAATAAAACTTCAGGGCATTTACTTTGGGAATAGGACTTATTCCCAAATTCCATCCATACGACCTTTACTTTGCGAGAAATACCCGGGAACACTTGTCAGTTCCCACAACTAATAATTATTACTAAAACACAACATGCAATTTACCTCATTGAACATTATTGAACCCATCCTACGGGCTGTACAAGAAGAAGGCTATACCATCCCGACACCTATACAGGCAGAATCCATACCCATTATTTTACGTGGCACCGACCTGATTGGCAGTGCACAAACAGGAACAGGAAAAACGGCAGCTTTTGCCATCCCCATCCTTCAATTACTAAGCGCGAACAAAGTTTACGATAGAAAAAGAAAAATCAGGAGCCTCATTGTAACACCAACCCGGGAGCTGGCCATCCAGATCGGGGAAAGCTTCAACGCCTATGGCCGTCATACCGGATTAACCAATACTGTAATTTTCGGCGGTGTAAACCAAAATCCGCAAACCTCTACATTACTTCGCGGCGTTGATATTGTAATTGCAACGCCAGGGCGTTTGCTCGACCTGATTAATCAGGGATTTTTAAATCTTCGTGATGTGGAAATCCTCGTCCTGGATGAAGCTGACCGTATGCTTGATATGGGTTTTATACACGACGTAAAAAAAATACTTGCACTTCTACCCAAAAAGAAACAATCTCTTTTATTTTCTGCAACCATGCCGCCCGAAATTGTAAAACTGGCTGCTACTATTCTGCAAAACCCCTTAAGAGTTTCAGTTACTCCGGTCTCATCAACCGTTGACATCATAAAACAGTATATCTATTTTGTAGATAAAGGAAATAAAAACGCTCTACTGGTTGATATTTTAAAAGATCAAACCATTAAAACCGCGCTGGTTTTCACACGTACAAAACACGGAGCCGATAAAGTGGTGAAAATACTCCTGAGACACAATATCAGCGCTGAAGCAATACACGGCAACAAGGCACAAAATGCACGTCAGCGGGCTCTAACAAATTTCAAGTCACAAACAACCCGCGTATTGGTTGCAACCGATATAGCCGCCCGCGGCATTGATGTGGATGACCTTGAATATGTTATCAATTTCGAAATGTCGAATATTGCCGAAACCTATGTGCATCGCATAGGACGTACCGGACGAGCCGGTGCTAAAGGAACCGCATTTTCGTTTTGCGATGCAGAAGAAAAAGAATACCTGCGTGATATAGAAAAACTAATCTCAAAAAGAATTCCGGTTGTCGACAATCATCCTTTCCCTTTGATGGATCATAATCCGGTAAAGGTTCCGAAACAACAAGGCAGAGGGAATACCGGACACCCTGGACCTAAACCTGCTGCAAATAACAGCACAAGAAAGTGGTCCGGCAGATCAGGCAGTTCGTGGTAATTTTTTCGAAGGAATCTGCATGAATACTACTTCGCTTTCTATCCCAAAAACATTTGATCAATTGAAACTAATTTGAGTTGACATACAGATTTAGAAAAACCCAGGGGTAATAGCTATTCAAAAAACATAACAGGAATCAACTTTCGGGACCTTTCTCCCAAAGTTGCAAGTAAACAAGTTTTACAATAATAATAATGGATCGAAAACAATTAACTGACCTGACAACAAGTGACTTGCTTGAAAACAAAGTATGGGAATACTGGATGTCTGAAAAGACTGAATATGTGAAGGCATCGGACAAAACAGATATATCCGAAGACAGCAACGTGACATACATCGTTGTTACTGACTTCATTTTCAATAACAAGACTAAACATATTGGTTTCTGTTCGCCGCAAGCCTCTGGCAAGCTGGATCAGATTCAACCTGTGATACTTACAAAAAAAGGCCAGGTAGAATTTTATAAAGACACGGAATGGACCGAAAATGAAAAGAATAAAGCCTTATTAAAACTCGGCTACGACCTTAATGATGTGTTTCCGGTTGCTTATAAAACGAGAGTAAAAAGTGACTTGAAATTTTATGATGGAACCCTGGTAGACTTTAATGAAGGAGAGTAAACATTTTCGAATAGGACTCCTATTATAAAAGTCATTTCCGGATTCATGGAGTCAAAGATTTTAATTTTCAGATTCAATTAATCTTTAACCCCCAAGGTTCTCAGGGTAAGTGTATTAGTTAACTAATTGCTATCAGATCGGATAAGTAGCTCTCAGGTTCAGTCTTTATTTACCTGATAAACCCATTATTGTTTTCTGAATAAATCAGCCAGGAAAGTCTGCATATCGGTCCACGAGGCTTTATCAGCTGCAGCATTGTATTCAATAGGCATATTAAATTTCTTACCTGTTTGGGTGGCGTCGGGGTTGGTAAATGCATGAGTGGCATTTGCATACGATTTAAAAGTGTAACTGGTGCCAATTGAATCCATTTCGTGCTTAAAAGCATCCACATCCTTCTGTGTAACAAACTTATCGGCCTCACCATGGCAAACCAGTACTTTTGCTTTTAAGAGTTCCTTGCTTGCAGGAGCGCCCGAAAGCCCGCCGTGGAAGCTAACAACACCCCTGAGGTCTGCTCCAAGTCTGGCTGAATTAAGCACAACGGAACCGCCAAAGCAATACCCGATGGCTGCTACATTCGATGCATCCGTTTGTTTGTATTCTTTCACCTTTTTAATTGCTGCATCCAACCGGGTTTTAGCCAATTGAGGATCTTTATAAAAAGGGCTTGCCATTTCCTGAGCCTGCTGCGGGTTGGCTGCCGTTTTTCCATCACCATACATATCAACCGCCATAGCTACATAGCCTAAAGCCGCCAATTGTCGGGCACGACTTCGTGCATAATCATTCAATCCCCACCATTCATGAACCACCAGTATTGCAGGGCGTTTACCTGTCTGGCTTTCGTCGTAAACAATGAAACCCTTTAATGTGACTCCGTCAGCCTTATAAGTAACATTTTCTTCTTTGAGCATAGGTTTGGCTTTGTTTGGAATGAATGACATGCTTACAATCATCGCTGCTAGAAGCAGAATTACACAGAATGCTTTGGTTTTCATTTAACTAGATTATTTAAAAACAAATTCGCGGACTTATTTGAGTTTTTTATAACAAATTCTATCAGAAAAAGTTCAGAAAAATACAGATTAAGCCTACTTCAGAGATTTCAGACAGACTTTGATTATTATAATTTGTAATAATTGTTGGCTTGTTGGGTAGGGATAGAAAATATTGCAGGTAAAAGAAATTAGTCTTCAATCAGGTATCGATTGAACCAATTCTTTAAATGAGTTGATTAATGTCGACCTGAGTACCCAGAACATATTCGATTCATTAAAATCTGATTATACGGCATCAAGCAGCAATTACTACAATAAGTATGCTATTGCAGCCGAAGGTTTGGTGCTTCAACTTACGGCTTCGTACTCGTTTAATAATTTCCGGAATAAGCAGCGGGGACGTGCCGATGATGCCAGTTTTAAAGGCGGAGATGCATTTAAACTCATCCAACAGGCTCTGAATGCACAAAACCTGGATATAATAATGCCTTACTAAACAGCCATTGCGTCTTCCGGAAAGCGCAATGGCTGTTTCGCTTTTCAGGAGGGTGCACAGGAAGGAGGGATAACTTTGCTGAGCTGCAAAACCGGGCAAGGTAGGGATAATTCCGGTCAGCAAAAACCCCTCTAAGACATAGTAATAGAAGGGTTTTAGTAGCCTCAATAGGGCTATTATTAACACTTTTAAATAACTGTATTAAAGCATATTATAAAATGCAATAATGTTTGGGGATGAATTGGGGGATTTTATAATCATAATTAATTTGTTTGAAATACTTATTTGTTGAAAGAAGAGAAGACCAAAAGAATCGATTAATTAATGTAGCTTCAGGTGGATAAGTGTGCTTCTTCCCTGGCGCCTGTGTGTATTTGCTTTTCTTCTGCAAATACCGTGACAGGAAAACCCGACCGGTTACCATGCGGCACTGGCTGCGTGGATTGGCCATTATCTGGGAAAGGATGGATTTAGGATTTTGATATTATTCCGAACGATTTTTTGAGCACCAGTGGGCGGGCTGCCTGATTATTTTTTCTACCAAAAATAATTTGGCACCTTATTATTACCTTGAAGCAGGAACATGATTAAAATAAAGCTCTTTGCACTTTTACCAGGGCAATATGCCCTATTTTGCATGCTTTTACTCAGATTGTTCCTCCATATATTAATCAATTGAAATTATTAATTGTGTTTCCGGATTTTTTGTATTTGTATGTAAGAGTAAAATTGCAATAAATCCGATTCTCCAAAAACTTACTTTGCAGTGGTGTTTTTAATTCTTCCAGTACGGTTGTATAAATTTCTTTTGTTTCATATTCAGATACATTATAACAATCACAGCTATTAATCCAAACACTGTTGCCTGAATAGTTGCTTCCGGACCAAATTCTCCTCCCGTAATTAGATTTAAACCTGTAATTTGTGTGGTAAGCAAACTACTTGTTTTTTCGTTTCCCGATGTTATTGCTCCAAATATTCCCGATTGCATAAAGTTCCAGGCAAAATGAATCGCTATTGGAAGCCATAAATTCCTTTTGTAAATATAAGCTGCACCTAATAAAAGCCCTGCAAAAATTGCTATACAAGTTGCAGCAACCAGCGAACTGTTAGGATTAGCAAGATGTAACGCGCCAAAAATTATGGCTGAAATCACTAAGGCAATATAACTCCCCAATTTTTCTTCAACAATTCTGAAAACAATACCTCTTAACAGGATTTCTTCAAAAATGGCAACGGTAAAAGCAACCGTTAAAGGAACAATTATAAATGAAACCGGATTAATGGAAACTACTTTGAACCCATTAATTAAGTAGATCACTAAAATGGTAAGGGATTGTAATACAACGCCTATCAATGACCCAAGCATTAAATTTTTTGCTATTCCCTTTGCAGATATTTCTGTG
>JBBRCH010000038.1:0-39832 GCA_038204995.1 Bacteroidales bacterium
GATTTTTGATGGAAGATATTGGAAAGCCAAAAAATATTGCGTAAACTTGTTTTGTATCAAAAATATTACGTAAATTTGCACTCATTTTTGAGAAAAACGCACAACTAATACATAAACTAATGAGTAAGAAGGAGTTAATTCAGTACGTCGAAGATACTTTAGTGAAAAGGAATGAATTACCAGCATTTAAAGCTGGTGATACCATTACAGTACACTATAAAATCAAAGAAGGTGAAAAAGAGCGTATCCAGCTTTTCCAGGGTGTTGTTTTGCAGCGTTCGGGCGAAGGAGCTACTGAAACATTTACAATTCGCAAGGTTTCCGGTACTATAGGTGTTGAAAGGATTATTCCTGTATGTTCACCGTTTATTTATAAAATTGAAGTAAACAAACGCGGTGCTGTGCGTCGTGCAAGGATATTCTACCTTCGTGATCTTAAAGGTAAAAAAGCACGTATCAAAGAAAAACGTAAATAGTTACTTGCTCTTTAATAAAAATATAAATAGGTTGTCCTTTTGTTGGGGCAGCCTATTTTTTGTTTTTATATGCATGGATGTAACGCTGATTTTTTAAAAAGAAACTAAACCACTATCCATTGAAAATAAATTGGTTTAAAGATTTCGAATGAAATTCGATAAAAAAACTTGTTGGCTTGAAGTTGGAAGACGGAAGATAGGAGACAGGAAACAGGAGACAGGAGACAGGAAACAGGAGACAGGAGACAGGAGACAGGAGGCAAAAGGCAAAAGGCAAAAGATAAAAGATAAAAGATAAAAGATAAAAGATAAAAGGCAAAAGAACGAAGAGAAGGACATTATTACAATATTCATTTTAAACATACTTCTGACTTCGGTCTTCCGTCTTCGGTCTTTAAATATTTTAAATTTATAGAAACCATATTATCTTCAATAAAATTGCAAGGTTTTAACCATTAACCAGAAAATTTAAAGAGCAGGATTATTTTCTTCGATTTAGCTTCTCATTCGTGTGTCTTGTTCAAGTATAAAATCTGAACTCAAAAAACTCTCTACAGAAAAGATTACTGATTCAGAAATCAGGTAATACATCAGAAAATCATATCATATTTTCACTATTATATGCCTTCGGTACATGACGTAAACAACCAGCAACCAAAAACCCGTAAACAATACTGCACCTAATAATGAGGCATTAACGGGAGACAGACCAATTGACTGATATTGAATGAATAACCAGTTATAAAGTGAAATTTTTGGTTCAGAACCAGGAATAAAAATAATGCCCAAACAAATGGCACCTATCTCTGACCCGAAGTATGCTATTATGGGGTTAGTTCCGAACGCCAGAAATGGCGGGGCAAATTGACGGATTCGTTTTATATCGGCCAGCCAGTAAATAATTCCCAGCACCACCATTGCCAGGCCTGAAGTATAAAGGACATAACTGCTGGTCCAGAGTTGTTTATTAATCGGGAAAAGTAATCCCCATGCCATTCCACATACAATCAATATATTGCCGGATACTAGTAAAGAAATAAGCCTGTCATTTTCGTTTTTGGATTTCAAAAAATGATTACCGGCAAGAACTCCCATAAATCCACTCACAATGGCTGGCAAAGTGCTTAAAATACCTTCAGGATCATACAATTTGGTATATACCCAAACATGCTTCCCGATGATCAGCCGGTCGAGCCAGGCAGCAAGGTTTGTTGTTGGATCAAGATTAGCCGGACCGATGCCGGGAACAGGAACCAGGGTCATGAGCGCCCAATAACCAGCCAATAACACTGCTGAAACATACCAGATAACTTTAATCTCAGAATATATCAGAAAAAGTCCGCAAATAAGGTTAACAATAGCAATCCTTTGCAATACTCCAGGAATACGTATGTTAGCCAGGTCATTAAAAGGAAAACTATTGATAACCAGCCCAAGCAAAAATATGATAGCAGAGCGCCTGATGAGCTGCAAAACCAATTTTTGTTTTGGTATTCCATTTTGCATGCGTTTGGTTATAGAAAGTACAGCTGAGAAGCCCATCGCAAAAATAAAAAACGGGAAAACCAGGTCTGTGGGGGTGCACCCATTCCACTCCGAATGACGAAGCACAGGATAAACATAACTCCAGCTTCCGGGTGTATTAACAATTATCATTCCCATGATGGTAAGCCCTCTGAAAATATCAAGGGACATGATCCTGTTATCAGTTGTTTTCATAAACCGGCTTTAAAATTTAAGACCTATCTTTTCCTGGACGATACAAGTTTATGTCAAAAATACACTATAAAGGCAAGGTTCCGGCAAAAGACAGTATACCATTATACATAAATCACCAGCTATTACTATGAATTATTTGATATTTTTAGTATTGTATAAATAAAAAATTATTCATTATCAGCTATATATATCAAAATCCATTTCAAATAATTTAGTAATAAAAAATTACCTAAATTCGTTTAATTTTATACCAATTTAATATCATTAGATTGTCGAAGAGAAGTTATTAGATATGCAAGAAGGCCTTATCCCCAATGTATCAGTTGATTGTGTTGTTTTTGGATTTGACTTTACAAGTCTGAATGTACTTCTGATTGAGAGAAATATTACAGTTGATGGAACAATTTATGCTGATCTTAAATTTCCCGGTGATTTAATGCGGCTGGATGAGGATCTGGATGAATCAGCAGGGCGGATTCTTAAGGAGAATACAGGATTAAGCGATATATACCTGAAACAATTTAAAAGCTTTGGTTCTCCTGACCGACTTAAGGCAAAGCAGCGGGACCTGGAATGGTTGCGTCAGATCGACCATCCTGAAGAACATGTAATTACAATTGCATATTACTCACTTATTGATATCTCGAAAAACAGGAGTTCCGAGCCTATTCTTAGCGATAATGCTCGCTGGTACCCGGTTATGGAGATAACTGATCTTGTAATGGATCATATGGATATCCTTAATGAAGCGCTTGAACACCTTCGTATAGAGTTATTAAACAAGCCGATCGGGTTCGAACTACTACCTGATAAGTTTACGCTATCACAGATGCAGAAACTGTATGAAGTGATACTGGGTACTTCATTTGACAAACGTAATTTCAGGAAAAAGATTTCAAGTATGAAGTACCTTATTCCATTAAATGAAAAACAGGTAGGTGTAGCACATAAACCAGCCAGGCTTTATATATTCAGTCGCGAGGTTTACACAAAAACAAAAAAGGACAATTTTGATTTCTCCGTATAATAATTTATGGAACGGAAATGATGGATTAATATATTTCAATTATTTTCATTGTCTTACCCCTAAAGGTAAAAGAATCACCGGCTTTATGATCCTTCATTGCAATGGCCAGAGGCACAACGGGTGATATGACGTAATAAGGATTATTATCGATGTCGAGTTTACCAATTCCTAAAAGGATAAAGATGGTTTGGCTGTCGAGCACTGCCATGGTGCCAGGTTCAATTGCAGTCGAAACTTTATCAATTTTTATTTGCCTTAAAAACCGTAATTCCTCCTCAACTTTAGCCAGTTGCTGTGCAAGCATATCACGTTTCCTCATGAGTTGTGACCTGAAGGAATCATATCTGTCGCGTGCAGGACCATACTCGTTGGCGCTTTTCTGAGCTTCATTCATAGCGGCAAGAGTATGTTTTTCTGACTCCAGTTTAATTTCGATGCACCTGGCAAGTAATTTTTCCTTAACACTGAGATTTGACTCCATAATAGGTTAACCTGGTCTTATAAAGTTTTGTTTTATACTTGTAAAGATAATTCTTTTCACTAACAGTATCTTTGCCAAAGTGAAAGTAACAAAAAACATTTTTTATCGCAACACGCTGTAATATCCGATTCATAGCCATGCGTATTTTTTACAGATCAATTACAGATCCACACTTTAATATTGCTGCCGAAGAGTATTATATTAAGCATGCTGTTGAGGATATGTGTATGATATGGATCAATAACCAATCCGTGATTATTGGTAAACATCAGAATGCTTATGCAGAAATAAATTATCCATACACACGAGCACACAACATACCTGTTATCAGGAGAATCAGCGGAGGCGGAGCCGTTTATCACGATGCAGGTAATGTGAACTTCACTTTTATTAAAAAAACTGAAAAATCCAATCTTGTAGACTTTAGCAGATTTACATCAGTTATTATTAAATTCATGCAAAGCATTGGTGTTGAAGTAAATGTGAATAAGAGAAATAGTCTTTTTGTTGAAGATCTGAAATTTTCAGGGCATGCCGAACATGTATTCCATGATAAAGTATTGCACCATGGAACCATTCTTTTTAACACGAACCTGATCGCATTAAAACATTGCTTAAACCCGGTTGGTTATTACCGTGGTAAAGCCATGGCATCCGTTCATAGTGAAGTAGGAAATATAGCCCCTATCCTACCTGAAAATATTGATATTCAGGAGTTTATTGATAGATTAGTTGCCTGGTTGAAGCATTATTACTCTGTTAGCCGCACAACTGGTCTTCTGGCAGAAGACCTTCAGGCGATCAATCAATTATCAGAAGAAAAGTATAAGACATGGGAATGGAATTTCGGATACTCACCGGCTTACTCATTTCATGCAGATATCCAAGTATTTGAGGGACAAATATCTCTTCATATTAAAGTTGAAAACGGTAAATTTGCAGATATTGAATTACCTGCTGAAATATTCAGTGATCCATTGAAACAATCATTATCAGGCATGAAGGGATTATTGCACAAGGAAGAGGAAATTGAAACATTTCTTTCAAAAAACCGGCTTGTTTTTGAACTTGCAGGGGTTAACATTGTTACTTTTACTGGGGCCTTTTTCAGGTAAACAATTAATCTTATCAGGTAATAAACTAAATAATATACCAATGCAAGCACAACAGATATTTGACCGGCTATGGAATGATTATATAACCCAGAATCCGGAAGCCAAAAAAATTCATGACTGTTTTATTTCGGAAGGCGAAATTGTGGAGAATGATCATATTGCTTTCCGTACATTTTTCGATACAAGGATTAATGTGGATGTAATGGCCCGACCTTTTCTGGATGCAGGTTACGAACAGAAAGGATATTATATTTTTGAAGATAAACACCTAACGGCCAAGCATTATGAACATAAAACGTTACCAAATGCTCCAAGAGTTTTTATAAGTCAGCTAATGACTGATCATTTCAGTCCTCAACTACAAACTATTGTAAAACAATGTGCTGCACGGGTACCCGATGAACTTGTTTTTGGGAATGATTTGATTTTTGCCGGTAATGTATGGGGACCTCCATCATACGAAACCTATGAACTGTTACGCAAAGAATCGGAGTATGCTGCATGGCTGTATGTATATGGATTTGTTACCAATCATTTTACGGTCAGCATCAATTCACTCACAAAACTAAATACAATACAGAAAGTTAATCAATACCTTAAAGATCAGGGATTCCTATTGAACAGTTCGGGTGGTGAGATAAAAGGCACACCTGAAGAATTGCTTGAACAATCAAGTACCAGGGCCGGTTTCCTTCCTGTAGTCTTTGTTGAAGGTGATTTTGAAATACCTTCCTGCTATTATGAATTTGCTTTCAGGTATCCGGATGAAGATGGCAGGCTCTATTCAGGGTTTATTGCCAAATCAGCAGATAAAATTTTTGAAAGCACTGATTTTTATAAAAAATAGAAAAGCATCTTAGAGATTCTTAATTACACAGCCTATTCAATCAGGCTGAACCGGTCTTTTTCTTTTTTTCTGTAACTTAATGATTAATAAAGTATTAATCATTTAAACTGGTTTGTATTCTATACATATTCAGGATAAACGAACCAGTTTCTATTGATCTCTGCTGTTTCCATACAATTTACTACTTTTGAGCTTAAACAATAACTGAGTATGGCGACTACCTATAAAACTATTATCTTACTTATTGTAAGTTTTTTAAGTCTTCAATTTGCTATTGCACAGCATCATAATTCGTTCGTTGGTGTCAGGTTCGGACCCGTACTGCCAATGGGTGAAATGGCATCGCATGAGTTTGGATATGGCGGGTATGCTTTATTGGGCAAAAGTTACGGTGCTGAAGCCGCATGGTTTATTTCTCCGAATCTCGGATTTGGAATCGACTTTTCAACCAGTACATTTGGCTTTGCATCCGTTTATTATGCTGAAGATTATAAAGAATCGGATCCTTCGTTTACCAGTGTTGACATGCTTTCTGGTCCATACAGGATTAATACTTACATGGGCGGAGTCTATTACATGGTTGCGGTTAGCCCAAAAATTCACTCAACATTTAAACTCATGGGTGGTATGTTCAGTGCCCGCACCCCTGATCAGTTTTATGGTGTTGATGCTTTCATGGCAGGAAAGTTGTATTTTTGGAAAACAGCTTCAACTGATTCAAGGTTTACCTTTCTAACCGGAGCAAATTTTGAATATGAACTATACGAGCATGTGAGTCTTATCCTTCAGGCTGACTTTACTTATGCTCAACTTGGATTTCGTTTTTCGACCGGAAACTCAAGTTATGTGGATCATATGCATATGCCAATATTCAGTTTACAACCGGGCATTAACATCCGGTTTTGACAAAAAGATATCTGAATATTGAAAATTGATTCAACAAAATTGCCAACATCATTCATAATCAATCACATATAAACATCAAGGATGAAAAACATTAAGAAACACTATCATATTAAAGCAACGGCTGAGGATATTTATACTGCCTTAACTAATCCGCTCACAATTGAAATATGGAGTGGTGCGACAGCAGTTATGGACCCGCAAGCCGGAACTGAGTTTTCATTATGGGATGGTGAAATTTCTGGTGTAAACCTGGAGATTGAACCTGGAAAAAAAATTGTTCAGGAATGGTATTTCGAAAATGAAGAAGGAATGCCTTCTGAGCACAAATCTATAGTTACCATTAAGTTGCATGAGGAAGGAAAGAGTACTGATGTGGAATTACTCCACATCAACATTCCCGATGAAGCATTTGAAAACATTGTAGATGGTTGGGACCGCTATTACTTTAAACCTCTGAAAGAACTTGTGGAAGAATAGCATGGAAAACCGAATTATTCCCCACAATAAACTAAGCGAACTCAGGGCGACTTTTAAAGGTGAGGTCTTTGCTGACGATTACACTCGCCTGATATATGCCACTGATGCTTCAGCCTACAGGCAATTGCCACAGTTAGTTGTGCGTCCGGCTGATGTTCAGGACCTCAAGGTGCTGATTTCGTTTGCACGCAGCATAAAAACCTCGCTGATTCCACGAACTGCCGGCACCTCGCTTGCAGGTCAGGTTGTTGGAGGAGGAATTGTTGCAGATGTTTCAAAACACATGAACAAGGTGCTGGAAATAAATGCACAGGAACACTGGGTCCGTGTAGAACCGGGTGTAGTTCTTGATGAGTTGAATAAGATATTGGAGCCAACCGGCCTATTTTTTGGTCCTGAAACTTCCACCTCTAACAGATGCATGATGGGTGGTATGGTCGGCAATAATTCATGTGGCTCGCATTCATTGGTTTACGGCAGCACACGTGATCATACACTTGAAGTAAAAGTCTTGTTAAGCGATGGTTCCGAAGCAGTCTTTGGAATGCTTTCGAAGCAGGAATTCGAACAAAAATGCAACCTCACATCACTTGAAGGTCAGATATACAGGAATATACAAAGCATTCTAAAGCCTTCCAAAAACCAGGAAGAAATCCGGGCGCAATTTCCTGATAAGTCCATTCATCGTAGAAATACCGGCTATGCAATCGACTTACTACTTGAAAGCGAGCCATTTACAGAATCAATTGAACAATTTAATTTCTGTAAATTAATTGCTGGTTCCGAAGGGACTTTATGTTTCATCACTGAAATAAAACTGAATCTTGTTCCCCTTCCGCCAAAGGATAAAGCGTTGATTTGTGTTCATTGCAACACCCTGGATGAAGCTTTTAAAGGGAATATTATTGCTCTGAAGCACAGCCCGGTAGCTATTGAGTTGATGGATCATGTAATTCTTGAACAAACGAAAGCAAACATTTCACAACGAAAAAACCGTTTTTTCCTGCAGGGTGATCCGGCGGCTGTTCTTATTATTGAACTCGCTGAAAAAACCAGAGAGGAAATTGATTTAAAAGCTGAAGAGATAATAAAGAATCTGAAATTAGCAGGGTATGGTTATCACTTCCCACTGGTTTACAACCAGGATGTCAGCAAAGTATGGGCTTTGAGAAAAGCAGGACTTGGTGTATTATCTAATTTACCCGGAGATGCGAAACCGGTCGCTGTAATTGAAGACACAGCTGTAAATCCGGAAGTACTACCCGAATACATGAATGATTTCAGGCAGATGCTGGAAAGTCTGAACCTGGAGTGTGTATTTTATGCCCATATTGCTACAGGCGAACTTCATCTGCGACCTGTACTTAACCTTAAAGACCCTAAAGATGTTGAGCTGTTTCATACGGTTGCACTTGAGACGGCACGCTTAGTCAAGAAATACCGGGGGTCGCTCAGTGGTGAGCATGGAGATGGCCGCCTTCGGGGCGAATTTATCCCCATGATGATTGGCGAACACAATTATTCTCTCCTGCAAAGTATTAAAGGCACCTGGGATCCGGAAAATATTTTTAACCCCGGTAAGATTACCAATACTCCGCAAATGAACAGGAGTTTGCGCTTTGATCCGGGGGCAGATGTTAAGGAACCTGAAACCGTTTTTGACTTTTCGGGAACTCAAGGAATTTTGCGTGCTGCAGAACAATGCAACGGCTCGGCTGATTGCCGGAAAAGTTCCGCCATAGGTGGAACTATGTGCCCAAGTTATATGGCAACCCTTGATGAAAACACAACTACCAGGGCCAGGGCAAATATTCTACGGGAATTCCTGACACATTCCGACAAAAAAAACCGATTTGATCACAAGGAAATTTACCGGGTTATGGACCTATGCCTTTCGTGTAAAGGTTGCAAAAGTGAGTGTCCCAGCAATGTGGATATGGCGAAGTACAAAGCTGAATTTCTTCAGCACTGGCACGATGCAAACGGAATACCGTTTCGTACCCGTATCATTGCCAACATTTCAAAGCTAAATAAACTGGGGATGATTGCTCCATCAGTATTTAACTTCTTTGTTACCAATGCATTTACTTCAGGACTGATGAAAAAGACCCTGGGATTTGCACCCAGGCGATCCATTCCTTTATTATATAAAACTACACTTCGAACATGGGTAAAGAATCTACCTTCGGCACAAAATAAAGACATCAAAGGAAAGGTTTTTCTTTTTGCAGATGAATTTACCGACGTAAATGATGTTGAAATTGGAATAAAAGCGGTAAAATTACTTAACAGACTAGGCTATAAGGTTGTAATCCCTTCGCATGTTGAAAGCGGAAGAGCTTATCTTTCAAAAGGCCTCGTGCGCAAAGCCCAGAAGCTGGCAAAAATAAACATCGAAAGACTGAAATCAATTATTTCGGAACAAACACCTCTTATTGGAATTGAACCTTCGGCTATCTTAAGTTTTCGTGACGAATATCCTGATTTGGCGGGTCCTGAATTAAAAACAGCCGCTATTAAAATGGCTCCTGATTGCCTGATGTTTGATGAATTCATAATGCGCGAAGTTAAGAAAGGTAATATCTTACAATCACAATTTACAGCATCAGAGCAGCTTATCCGTTTGCATGGGCATTGCCACCAGAAATCGCTTGCTTCGACAGAGCCAACCAAAGGAATGCTGAGTTTACCTGCAAATTACTCGGTTGATGAAATAAAATCAGGATGTTGTGGCATGGCTGGTTCATTTGGCTATGAAAAGGAGCACTACGATATATCAATGAAAGTTGGTGAACTTATTTTATTACCTGAAATTCGAAAAACGCCAGAGCACACTATTATTTCCGCACCGGGCACCAGTTGCAGACATCAGATAAAAGATGGAACTGGACGCTCCGCATTGCATCCAATTGAAGTTTTATATGAAGCAATGCTAAAATAAACAGGACAAGTATGGGCATTGAGCATAATATAATGGAAATTTTCAGATTTTGTCCGAAATGCGGAAATCAGGAATTTATCCGTGATTCCGTAAAGTCATTAAAATGCAACCACTGTGGTTTCAGGTATTTTATAAATATGAGTACTGCAGTTGCAGGTATTATCCGAAATAACAGTAACGAAGTTCTTTTTACAATTCGTAAGCACTCCCCTGCCGCTGGAATGCTTGATCTTCCGGGAGGTTTTGTGGATTTGGGTGAAACAGCTGAAACTGCCCTTATCAGAGAAATACATGAGGAATTAAACCTGAATATCTGCGAAATGGTATATCATGGTACCTATACAAACAAGTACCTGTTTGAGGGAGTTGAGTACCAAACCCTTGACATTGTTTTTAACTGCAGAGTCGATTCTTTCAAAAATCTAACAGTGGATGATGATGTTTCGGGTTTTGTATTTAAACGACCTGAAGAAGTAAGCCCTGATGAGATCGGGCTTTCTTCAATCCAACAAATCATTGAAGATATTTTATCACAGTAAAATATGTAACTGGAAATTCTGACCTTAAAATATAGTTTGTCATATTTATACTACCTGAAAAGCGGTGAATTTTCAGCAAAAAACATATAAGAATCACAGTTACTTTTCGCTCTTTTGGCCATTAACAATAAAGCCTACGCCATGCAAATAAAGAACTACCCTTCGGAGGACTCAGCATTGGCAAAGTCCAATTCCTCAAAGAAAAATTACAGGTTTTCATTTTCTTCCTTTCAGAACGCGATAAGAGAAAATTCAGAAGTTCGAAAACAGATTCAGGATGTTGTCGATTTGGGATTATTCGAATATGCGCTCCGACGGAATTCCGAATTTATCCAATCAGTCCGTGAGAAAGCTGAGTTAGAATCTATTGAACTAATGATGCGATTCGCTAACGGAACCAGTGATTACCAGAAATTAAAAAGGATGATTCACCGGAACCGGGTTATCCGCACTCTGGCAATGATGGATTGGAAAGCTCAGTTGGATTTAATGAACAAACTGAGGCGTTTCAGGATTGGAGCAAATTAGTTATTTCGATTGCTATTGACATTTAAACAACCACTTTCTGATAAGAAGGTTGTTTATTTCTGGCAGCCACCACCGGTTTCATGCGGACCATTCACGATTTGAGTTAAATAGTTCATCGAAATGTATTGTGGAGAATACGTAATTCCGCGAAGCTGCAATAACCTGCAAAAGGCACGCATATGGTTTCTCGATCCTTTCTGCAAATTATTGAAAACAAAAAGTATATCGGCATTATCTACATCCTTTTCCATATGATCTTTCAGATCCTGTATATCAAGGTCCTCGATAGTTGCACCCACGGTTAATGCATCATTAAGCGACACGCTGCCTTTTGCCAGTAATGATATGTAGAGGTTTTGAATATCCGTATTTACAAAAACTCCGGTAATGTGATCAGCAGCGATATCCGGCAAACCGTATTTATCCAGAAGTGCTTTCACAGCAGTGGCATGCTGAAACTCGCTTTTCGGGATATTATTGAAAACCGGCATATTATAAAGCGTGTACATTGACGTGTAAATGTCCATGGCAAGAAGTTCTTCTTCGCGCATAATAGACAGCGAACTGATCTCAGAGGCACTTAATGGCTCCGTCGCAAAAGAATTGATACAATCGAATGCAGCACTTTCACCAGACACAGTGTATGATGTAGATAATGCGATCATGCTCCCGTCCATACCGTTCAATACTGAATCCGAAGGGTCAACCTTCATGGCTGCTTCAAGTTGTTGTGAAAAGGATATTGTGCTTTCTTTCGAACACCCACTTATTGCTATGACTGCTGTTGCAACCAGCAGCAGGGCTTTATATGTTTGATTCATGATTTTCATACTCTTGAATTTAGATTTATTATGTCATTTTGACACTCTAAATCATAAAAACCAGCGGTGGCTTTTAAAAATTATTGTTGTCCGATAAAAAAAATGCACTGAACCTTTTGATCCAATTACTTACCAAACGGGAATTATAGGGGTTGCTTTTAATCTGCCAATAGCTATTTGCTGTGCAAATAATTTAAGGGACTGTCCCGTAGGGACAATATATCGGTAGAAAATAGCACAAGAGATAAATTCAAGTCACGTCAGGGACGAAACAAATTTTACCGGACAATAGTAAAAAAAAATAAATGCAGTATGCCTCAAACCGACTTTCAATCCTTTCTTTATTTTGTTTCTATTTCAAAAACATCATAACCATTTTCCTTCGCTTCCTGCATGGCTGCCTGGTTCTGCATTATATAGTTGCCCCAATAGTTGAAGTCCCAGGTATGAGGAGTTTTAAACCAGCTTTCGATATTCATGACCAGTTGAATCGAACTGCATGTACCATTTTTGATAGCCAATTGATTGAGCGGCAGCCGTATTTCAAAATAGTTTTGCACATATACAGTAATAGAATCGACATTTGTGCCGGAGCCGGAATAAATCTGTCCTATTCCCAGGTGAAAATCGAAAGGATTCACCTGTTTCAGATCATTTTCCCACTTGCCGTTCAACATCAGGTAATGATATCCGCCCCCGAGTATACCGGGCCAGAATATGTTTACTTCAGGCGGATTTACGAAGGCAAAGGAATAATTCCGTTGTTCATTTAACCCGAAAATAAACGAAACTGAATCGTATGTTCCGTTCGGAATCGGATCAAATATATTCCACTTTAAGGTCTCCGGGTAATCAATATCCACATAATGAATAGCGGTTTGAGCGTCAATATGAACCTGACTGCCATTATTCTGATGAAGATAAGCATCCGAAATGAAATACTTCAGCTCATTGACCATATAGTGATTTCCTGCTTCATTTACATAACAAAGCGAATCAGTACGCAACGTTTTCCCCTCAACCTGGTGAATAAATTCAATCGCAAACTTGCCTGACGTTTCTGACGGTTTAACGGTTTCCTTTTTACAGGCGTTCAATAGAAAAAGGCAGGCAAGGACCGGAAAAATGAAACGTGTCATAATTATAGATTTATAGTAAGATTCAAATAAAAACTCCTTCCGGCTTCGTACAAGGGATCTGATGAGCCTACAATCCGTCTGTTCAGATGTTCATAATATGCCTTGTCGAAAATATTCTGCACACCAGCCATTACGCTGAAAGTTTTATTTATCTGATAATTGAAAGTGGAGGAAAGTATTACGAAACCAGGTGTGGATTTCTAATAATATGAAAGTGAAACATAATTTTGTGCTGCTACAAATCATGATTCCAGGGTAAAAAGCATCTTTTCGTTGTAAAATCTGTAATTTGCATTTAAGCGCGCTTCGAAGGGCGGGATTTCCTGTACAGCATCATTCGTAACCGTTTGCTGGCCTACAACAGCATGGTTTTCAAAAAGGTTGCGGGTAGCAGAGTTCTTAATCCCATAGGTATAGGATGCGGAGAAAACAATATTTAATCCCTTATAATCCGGCGAATTATAGGTTGATTCAAAACCGTAAAACCGGGCTATCCCTGTGTTCATAAACTGCTTGACTCCAACAGCACCCATCGATTTGGGCAAAGCAACCGACGAAGGGAGTATTTCTCCTGATATATAATCCTGCACTATCGAGGCAAACAGGTCAAGTTGCAGTTTTCCTGATTTTTTCAGATTAAAATCCAGGAGTAAATCCGTCTGGTAATTTATTTCCGGTTTCAGCCGGGGGTTACCCAGGTAATCGTAGTTGTCATATCCAACCACCAGGAATTTGATGTATCGCTCCGTAAGGTCAGGACTGCGCATGCCGCGACCAACATACAGACTTAATGAATGTCCGCCCTGCAGTGAGCGGATAATGCCGGCATTGACGCTGAAATTCATGTATTCTGAATTTGTCATATCAAAGTATGCGATACCGTTTTTAATAACTTTCAGTGTATCTTCTGATGTTGCCTTGTTGTAATCGAAACGGGTGGAAGAATTAAACTGGTAAAGAGGCAATCGGTAAAAAAAATCGGCAAACAAGCCTGAATTGAGCGCCTGCGCATTTTCCCACAGGTTCGTGTTCTTTTTCGAAGTGGTTTCAATTTCATTTATGGTCATGATCATAGTGTTAACCCGGTCACCATCTTTAGCTGCCAATTCAACATCAAATCCAGCATTCAGTTCTTGCTTTCCCGTTATCAAATTCATCTCAGTGCGCCCGCCGGTATTGGAAGCATCAACCTTTGAGACGGTCTGCATAAGCCCGCTATAGGGTGGCGTAACTGTACTGTATGCCGGGCGGAAACTGTTATCCATCTCATGATACACATCAGAATAATAGAATTTTAAATCAAGCTTTTTTATGGTTCTGCTCAATTCCTTGATATGGTAATCCACGGATCCCAACGTGGTATTATCCATAATTTCATCCATAGGTAAACAGGGAAACTTTACATCGCGGCCATAATTCCGGTGCAGGGATACCAGCAATTCCTGGTTTTGACCGGATTTGTATCCCACATCAGCGGAATAATTGTATTTGGTAAAAGAAGAAGAGACTGTATTTCCGTTTCCATCTTTATAGTCACCATAATTTTTATAACTGCCCGAAATGCCAAAATACATTTTTTTGCCTCCTCCGTTCAGCAAAGCATACTGTCCTGAGCCTTCAGGATTGGAATTTAGTGTTGTATGCAGTTTTGCATGGATCTGGAATGTGTCGTATGGATGCGGCTTGATTGTAATAAGTTGAATGATGCCCCCAAAAGACGGTCCATACTTTAACGAATAGGGATCCTTAATGATTTTTATGCTTTCAATATCATCTGTTTCAATATGACAAACTACCGGGTCCATGCGGTTTGGGCAACCACCTTCCACTTTAACCCCATCATCAGCCATAACATTTAGCTGAAGCGGAAGCCCCTGACAACAGGGTCGATGGACGATCCGCCCTTTTTTATTCCGTTTACTCCTGCCACATTGCGTAATATAGTTCCGACATCAGGCAGGCTGCTGTTATTCATAATATCCTTGTCAATAACTACTGTATTTTTGTTGAGCACCCTTGCCCCCTGGATTTCGACGCCTTGAAGCTGGATGGTGTCAGCTAAGCTTTGTGTAAAAATCGTAGCGCCCGTTAAAGCCAGATTTAATAAAATTATAAAAAGATATCTCTTCTTCATGGTTGTTATCTTTTATTGGAAATATGTTAGCATATAAAAACCTGCACAGTTTCCGGTTGAAGTTTAATTAATTCTAAAGGTGACTCGATTTAATATGCTCCGGTAAGAGTAAATACAAGTGTATTTTGTTTCCTTTAATTTAATGAAGTCTGTATCTCTTTTTTTAGCCGAAAGTGATTTTCATGATATGTATTTGCAAATGTTGAGTTTATGTCTAGTTTTTTCAGGATCAACCGGGAGAAACGACTAAAATGCAAAATTAATTATTTTTTTAATTATGAACATATGTTCATTACTTGTTGTATTTCAATACGTTCCAATAATAAATCTGAATCAAAGAATATTATTTTTTTCATACGATATAAAATATTTGATTTATGAACGTACGTTCATTATCTTTGTATGAAAATCAGAGCCATGAAAAACCAGATTTTAATTAAAGCACTGCTTTTACTCCCGATAATCGTCTTGGCTGATTATATTTTTATGGCTCTTTTGGGCTGCACAGCATGCCTTTCCGGTTTAGGTGATTCTTTTTACTGCGGCTCATATTGTCTTATCGGTAAAGGCATAATGCTGTTATCGTTAGTGTTATTTTTTTATCTATTTTTACCTGATATTAAAAAGATACTAACCCGAAAACCGCATGGCCAGGCCAGTTAGAAGCCGTAAAATACTGAATCCGCCTAAGATGGCAGGCTTCAGGCCTTTTGGAATGCCATTGTCTGAACTCAGTTCAGTTAAGCTTCAGTATGATGAATACGAAAGCATTAACCTGGTTAACTACCAGAACTTGCAGCAGGAAGAGGCCGCCGAAAAAATGGACGTTTCACGGCCTACATTTACACGAATTTACAACAGGGCCTTAAAAAAAATTGCAAAAGCCTTTGTTGAATGCCAGGCAATTGAAATTGAAGGTGGTAACGTTGAATTCCTAAAGCAGTGGTATAAATGTAAAAAGTGCTTTAAACTTATTGAAGGTCTTGAAAATCACGTTCGTTGTAGTGGCTGCGATTCATTTGGCGACAAAGAACTTGTAAGTATAAATCATCCTGGTGATATCAATAAATAAGTATAGTATTTTAACCAGGATGAATAACGGTCTGAAAACCTTGATGGCACAAAAGAATTATTCGTCGCTCAGCGAAATGAAAGGTCTGATGAGCTATTCCAAAATCAAAAACCCTTCGCTCTGCGAACTAGCCCAGTTTATGAAATACTTCAGCGATTTTAAGGCTGGAGGAAATAAGCCTGGTTCGGGTTTGGGTTAATCCGGTTATGTGATTTCTGAAATAGTAGTGCATGGTGCATAATTCATGGTAGTCTGTAATCTGGATTCAGCATAAGCATGCTTTTCAAATCAATTTTACTCTGCATTCCTATGCACTAAACTTTTAAAAATTAATTACCACAATCTCCTAAAACATAACCACTGAAATTAATCAATGAGGTCAGTGTTTGGTTCAGTCAAGCCTTTATATAACAGAATAAACCTCTGTACTTTACTTTTTTATAAGAATGTTAATATCCTGATATAACTCACCGATTTCTTTTGTATATTTATGTTCATCAAAGTCGTTCAATAATTTCAGGCATCCTAGTCTGATAATCAGTACTTTTTCGATTAGTTTAATGCTCAATCACTGCAACATGAATCCGAGATTTTTATTTACGTTTTATTGCAGGATGACAGCACGACCAATCAGAAATGTTCTTCTGATAGTGTTAAGCGGAATGATGATTCTCATCACAGGGTGTGTAACTTTGTACAAGCCTAATGCTATTTATTCGCCATTACTGAAAGAAAAAGGAGATCTGAATACATCAGCTTTACTTGGAATTTCGGGGTGTGGATTATTTAATGTACAGGCTGCTTATGCGATCTCGGATCATGCAGGAGTTATAATTGACGGCATGAATCATAACAGGCGTACGAACAGAACCAGTTCCTCAGTTACCACCGTTGAAAAACTCCATATCTTTTCGGGTGAAGTTGGTACCGGTTATTTTACCACATTTGGTGATAAAAAGAACGGGTTATTTCAATGTTATGGTGGTATTGGATATGGCATGAGCAGAGATAGAATTTATGACCCAAATCAACCTAACCCTGTAGTAAGTGCAAAATATTATACTTTTTTTATTCAACCCGGAATAGCATACACGAGTAAAAATCTGGATGTGGCGTTTGATCTGAGAGCAAATTCTGTAAGCTTATTTAATATTCATGCATACCTGTACGACCAATTTGAATGGTGGAATACTGATCTCCAATTTTACTCTGACACTACACTTTATTTTATGAATCTTGAACCAACGCTTACGATAAAGGCCGGGGGAGATAAACTGAAAGGGGTTTTGCAGTTCGGTGCAACTCTCCCTACCATAAATTCCGACACCTATTTTAAAGTAAACAGCTCATCACTATTGATGGCACCCCTATTAAAATTCACTCTTGGTATTCAATATACTTTCGGGAAGAAAGAAAAATAACTGACCTTTCCTAAATGTGTTATGAAGGCCACTGAGATGTATTGATTCTTGTTAATAAGGAAGCCTCCGCAGACAAGTTAAAACTTTCAATCAGTATCCCCCAATAAGGGCAAACGGATTGCTATCATACTGCTGCCCAAAAGCCATTGGATAAATGTTAACAGCGCAATTGAAAGTGGAGGCTGATCGATATATCCCCAGGCTAAGCGTTTGGAACAAGCAACAAAATAAACTTCATCTATAAAGAAGCCATAGGGTTTCACCGTGCTGCTGTAAACAAATAGTACAAAGGGGAACATGGAAATCAACGAAAGTATGAATACATCCGTTTTAGTGTTTTTAAAGTTGGAAATATGATTAATAGATTAAAGCGTTCAATCAAAAATCGAAATCTGTTTCTATACCAATTCAATAAACGACTTCTATACTTCGCCTGAATCGACGCAAAATTAATGTTGATAGTAAAAATAATTATTCAGTCTGACCACGAGTATACAATAATAAGGGCATGGAGGCAGCATACATTTGCATCTTAGTATGCTACTGAGCCTATAAATCAAAAACATATTATCCAATTTGTAATATTAAATTAAAGAATACATTTGTGTGAAAATTGCGTTTTATGTCTGACTTATTGACTTCGTACGAAAGAATACTTCTCGGGAAGTTAAAAAACGATGACCAGATAGCATTTACTATAATTTTCGAAAAGTACTACCAGGACCTGGTTCGATTCGCATACGGTTTTACACGAAATTCGGATCCGGCTGAGGAAATAGTACAGGAAGTGTTCCTGAAACTTTGGGAAAATCGCACTTCATTGTCAATACACAGTTCGCTGAAATCCTATTTATTAAAAACTGTCCAAAACAGGAGCATTGATAATTTGCGTCATGCGAACATTACACACAAATATGCTTCTGTCGTTCTGGAACATCCTATTCTTTCGGAAAACGATACCGAAAACTATGTATTACACTCTGAACTTGAAACTAATTTTAACCTTGCTATGCAGAAAATACCTGCCCAATATGCTGAAGCATTCAGGTTGAGCCGGGTTGAATCGATGAATTACCAATACATTGCAAAAAAACTGGGAATATCAGTCCGAACGGTTGAGGTGCGTGTAGCTAAAGCTCTGAGTTTACTAAGGGAAGAATTAAAAGATTTCCTGCTTTTACTATTGATTATATTTCAACTATTAAAATAGTAGTATTTTAACATCTCTCTTATCAAGAATTCAAACATTATTTCAGTTGTTGAAAAAAAATTCACTTTTTAATGTGGGACTTTACTTTTAAAACGTCGTTGTGTTAATAGAAAATACTATGGATAATAAAGATTCCAATTCATTAGATAATGTTATTGTCAACTATCTAAGTGGCTCTTCCACAGTTGAAGAAATCCAAAGGTTGGAATCATGGATCAGCGAATCGGATGAGAATCAGAAATATTTCCGACAATTTAAAAATATCTGGGAAGCTTCTATTGAATTGCCAATTTCCTCAGACAAGGCTTTAACGAAAATATTAAAACAAATAAACAGCAAACACAAAAGCCTAAGTTTCTGGCAATTTATTCAAAGAGTTGCCGCAATATTATTTATTCCATTGCTTATATCAATGCTCTGGATGTATTCAGGAAAGAGTTTTAATTTCTTAAACACTGAAATTTCTTACAATAAAGTTGTTGCAGCCTTTGGAACTTTTTCATTGATTGAATTACCTGACGGATCAAAAGTCTGGCTTAATTCAGGGAGCAGCATACGTTATCCTGATAAATTCAACAATAATAACCGTATGGTTTATCTCGTCGGCGAAGCCTATTTTGAGGTTCAATCAAATGCGATAAAGCCTTTTCTCGTCAACACTGCCTACTTTACAGTAAAAGCAACCGGAACCAAGTTCAGTGTAAGAGCTGAGAAAGATTTCCGTACACCTTCAGTAACATTAATCGAAGGAAAAGTTGCAGTGCGAAAAGCAAATTCCGATAAAAATAATAGCCTGATCTCTTTCCTCCAGCCCAATCAGCATATGACCTATGATACTTTGAACGGTCATATTACAATCGATACTGAAGATACGTACAAACATGTAGCATGGAAAGATGGAAAACTGGTTTTCAGGAATGATAATATATGCGAAGTGGCGCGAAGGATCAGCCTTCAATATAATGTGGATATAGAAATAAAGGGGGGAGAAATAAAAAAATATCGCTACAGGGCAACATTTGAGAATGAACCTCTTGGAGAATTACTACGACTGTTAAAAATATCTTCTGCGATTGACTATCGTGAAGTTAAACCTAAAGCTTTACCTGACGGCTCTTTCTCGAGAAGAAAAATTATAATATTTTCAACTGTTAATTGATTTACCAAAAGAATATGCCTATGAGCTCATTAGTAACCCTAAACTAAACAGAAGCATCACAATTATAGGAATCCGGGGTTAATTTGTCAAAACCAAAGCTTTTATTCCATGTACTTTTTCTTTAATCATATCAAGTCGTTACTATTTAAAATGACGTAATGTATCACTGATACTGCAGTTACAAGAATTCTGATCGTTTTTTTTACCCTAAAATAACCAAAAATATGAGATTACTGTTACTAACTGGCCTGTTCTTAATTCTCATTTTAGTTCCTGGCCGACTGTATGCACAGTCAACCAAAATAACATTAAATCTGGTTAATGTTCCTTTGAATGAAGTGCTCAATGAGATCGAAAAAAGGAGTGATTACACTTTCCTGGTGAATCAGGAAGTTGTGGATGTTACCCGTATGGTTGATGCCGTTTTTACCAACACATCCATAAAAGACATTCTTGATCAACTCTTTAAAGGTGAGAAAGTCAGGTACGAGACGAGTGATCACCAGATTATTATAACACCATCCAAGACTAAAGGCGGGGATTTTCAGTCAAAAAAAGTCACAGGAAGGGTAACTGATGCCAAAACTGATGAAACTTTAGTTGGAGTAACCATCCAGGTAAAAGGTACAACATCAGGCACAATAACTTCCATTGATGGTACCTTTATGATTGAACTTCAGTCGAATGACGCAATATTGATATTTTCCTATCTGGGTTACGAAACCAAAGAATTCGCGGTAAGCGATGTAACTTTTCTGAATGTTGCATTAAGCCAGGTTGCAACTCAACTTGAGAGCGTGGTGGTTACAGCTTTAGGCATTAAGCGGGAGGAGAAAGCATTGGGTTATGCGGTTCAGAAAGTAGATGGCAAAGGGTTACAGACGGTAAGATCAGTTGATGTCGGAACTTCACTTACAGGGAAAGTTGCCGGTTTATCCGTATTGAACAGTACTGAATTTGGCGCAGCACCTGAACTCTATATACGTGGTGAAAAACCACTTTTGGTAATTGATGGAGTGCCATATGGTAACATGACATTGAGAGATGTACCTCCTGATGATATTGAAAGCATCAGCATACTTAAAGGTGCAACAGCCTCTGCATTATATGGTTATCGTGGTGGAAGCGGTGCAATAATGGTTACTACAAAAAAAGGCAGCTCCAGTAAGGGCATTTCAGTTTCGATTAACAGCAGCACCATGTTTGCAGCCGGGTACCTGGCAATTCCCGAATCACAATCTACATATGGCCGCGTGGTTAACACTGCAACCAATACCGCTGTAACAAATGGTGATGGAGCCTGGGGACCTCCTTTGGAGGGACAGGAAGTTAACCAGTGGGATCCCATTTCAAGAACAGTAAAACCAATGCCATGGCTTCCGGTAGGGAAAGATAATTTTAAAAATTTCCTGGAACCGGGATACGTTTTGAACAATAACCTAAACATAGTGCAACAAGGCGAGTTTGGAAGTTTTCGTGCTTCTGCCAGTTGGGTGAAAAATAAAGGACAATATCCGAATTCAATGTTCGACAAATATGCGTATAGCATTGGCGGCGACATGAAACTGAAAAAATTTACACTATCTTCAAGTATATCATATAATAAGCAATCTTCTCCCAATATTGGTTTTAACGGCTATACGGGATATGACCCTATGTATTCTATGTTAATCTGGTCGTCGCCCGATTGGGACATTCTTGACTATAAGAACTATTGGGTAGTTCCAAACGAAGTCCAGAACACCAGCTACACAGATACCAACAACAATCCCTGGTTCGACAGAAACGAAAGGATTCACAGCTTAAACAAGGACATTTTTAACGGCACACTTTCATTGAGTTATGATTTAACATCATGGCTTAAAGCAAGTATTCGTTCAGGTTTCGATACATACAGTAACCTGCAGGTTGTAAAGATTTCGAAAGGGTCGCTGGTGAGTGCCGGAGCTGCAACTGACATTGCAAACGGCGATCAGGTCTGGGGAGAAAGCAAGCTGGGATCCTATAACATTGGGCTTGGAAGAGGATATAGCTTTAATAACGACTTCCTTCTTACCGCTGACCATAGCTTTGGTAAATTTACAGTAGATGGTTTTGTGGGCGGAACAATCTTTAACCGTCAGGATGAAGGAACAGATTCAAGAACGCAGGGAGGTTTGTCGATCCCGGGATTCTACTCATTGAAAGCTTCGGTGTTGCCTGCATATGTGGTTTCCAGTTTATACAAGCAACAGGTAAACAGTTTATATGGACGCTTAGCCTTTTCATGGAACAGGCTGGCGTATGTTGAAGGTACTATGCGTAACGACTGGAGTTCAACTTTATCATCAGCTACAAGATCGTATGATTACCCTTCGGTATCAGGAAGTTTTGTCGCTTCCGAATTGTTGCCAGAACTGAGATGGTTGTCGTTATGGAAATTACGTGGCTCCTGGACTTCATCAAAAACTCCTGCAGGAATTTATGATATAAACCAGGTATACGACATCACCAATAATGCCTGGGGAAATTTAACTTCAGCATCATTGCCAGCTACCATTTATAACAGTAATGTATATCCTGAATCAGCATCAACCTGGGAAGTTGGTACAGCAGTTAACCTGTATAACAATAGAGTTTCATTTGATATATCTTACTACAACAAACGGATGTATGATTTTCTGGAAGAAGCTTCCATTACACCTGCAACAGGTTATTACAGCAGTTATATCAATACCGGATCGGAGATTACGCGCAAGGGTATCGAAGTTTCAGTAAATGGCACTCCGATAAAGAGTAAGGATTGGCAATGGGATATTTCAGTAAACTGGTCGAAATATGCACGATACTATACTAAAATAGATACTCTGTACGATGAAGACAAACCATGGATTAAAGTAGGTGAAAGGGCTGATCCGTTCGTACTCTATGATTTTCAGCGTGATCCGGATGGCAACCTGATTAACCAGAATGGATTGCCACTCTTTTCAGCCTATTCATCAAAATATGGGAATTATGATCCTGATTGGATCTGGGGCTTGAATACCACCCTAAGGTATAAAAACTGGAATTTTACCATATCAGTCGATGGCCGCGTAGGCGGAATAGCGCAAACAACTACCGAAATGTATATGTGGCGCTCAGGTTCGCATCCTAATTCAGTAACTCCGGAACGATACCTCGATGCAACAATACCCGGATCAAAAAACTTTACGGGAGAAGGAGTGAAAGTTGTATCAGGTTCAGCAACATACGATACGTATGGTAACATTACAAGCGATACCCGTGTGTATGCTCCGAACGACGTGGCTGTAACTTATGAGTCTTATATAAATGATATCCACAGCGGTACTGCCTGGGGTGGTTCACCATCACCGCTTGAAGCTTATAGCACCACCTTTTTTAAAGTCAGAGAGATGTCTCTTACTTACGATTTACCCAAGAACTTATGTACTAAGTTGAAATCACAAGGTGTTTCCATATCAGCAGTTGGTCAGAATATGTTTTTGTGGGCCAAACAATTTAAGTATTCCGACCCTGATGGAGGCTATGAAAATTTCAGCGACCCCTCAATACGCTATGTAGGTTTTAACTTTAAATTCAATTTTTAAACATATAGCTTTTTAAAATAATTGCTACCTGAAACAGCAATTAAGCCAGGCTTAAAGTTTTTAAAAATGAACACGAATCAAAAATAACAAGACATATGAAAAACAAACATACCTATATCAGAATAATAAGTGCACTCACCTTCTTTTTGCTCGTAAGTTGCAACAAATTTGATGAAATTAACACGAACCCGGATACAACCACTCATGTACCGGCTTCAATGGAATGCACAAATATAGTATTGGGAATGCTTTCTCCCGGCGGAGATGCTATGGGTTTCATTTCAGCCAACGCATTACCCAAATATGTCGGATTCACCATCTTAGGGAAAAACAGTTCACAGTACAATAATACCGGAAGCGGTAGTTTTGGGTCGATGACTGTATTACCAAATATCGACGCCATGTTGGAAGCTGCCAAAGGGAGTGTGATGGAAGACTCATACAAAGGAGTAGCCAGTTTTGCCAAAGCTTACGCATTTTACAGAATGACGATGTGGATGGGCGATATTCCCTATAGTGAGGCCGGTAAAGGTGCTGAGGGGCTTTTAGAACCAAAATACGATACACAGGAAGAGGTTTTCATTACTATATTGAATGAACTCAAAGCTGCTGACCAGTACTTTGCAAACGGTGTTAAATTTTCAGGAGACCCGACACCTTATAGTGGCGATCCTGTAAAATGGAGAAAAGCTGTAAATGCTTTTGAACTGAAAGTGCTGATGAGCCTGAGTATGAAAGAGGGTGTGGCATCATTAGATGTTAAAAGCCGTTTTACAGAAATTGTAACCTCAGGAAATTTAATGGATGCTTCAACAGGTTATTGGGGACTTGCTTATTCTGCCCAAAACAAGCACCCCCTGAGTGCCAGCACTATGTTTGCACCTAAAACTATTGTAAGTTCATTGCTGATTAACAATTTGAAAAATTTAAACGACAGGCGATTGTTCTATTATTGTGAACCGGCCGCTGCACTGATTGCTGCCGGAAAAGTGGAGTCAGATACCGCAGCATATAATGGCGTTGATGTTTCAATGGATTATGACGCCATGAACCAGGATTTCAAAGCCAATAAATTTTCAGCTATTAACCTGAGGTATCTAAAGGAGGATGCCTGCGAACCGCGTATGATGATGACTTACGGTGAACAACAATTAATTCTTGCAGAAGCAAGTGTCAGAGGTTGGATTACCGGTGCAGCGCAAACCTATTATGAGGATGGAGTAAAAGCTGCTCTTGCCACATTTATGCTGACCAAATCAACATATGCTCACACTTTACCAATCAATCAGGCATATATGGACGGGTATTTTACCGGTGAAGCAGCATTCAAAACTACATCAGATGAACAATTGAAACAAATATGGATGCAGAGCTATCTGCTCCGATTTATGCAGGATGCTGATTTCAGCTATTTTGAATACAGGAGGAATAAATATCCTGATTTCCCGATTAATCCGGCTTCCAGTCTGAACGAAAACAATACAAGCGCCATTCCAATGCGTTGTTTGTATCCCGGTTCGGAAACAGATTATAACCGAAAAAACCTTACCGATGCATTAAATCGTCAATACGAAGGCTACGATGAAATAAACAAAATAATGTGGTTATTAAAATAACCATGTTATTTGTAAATTTCAAATTTGTTCGACACTCCATATTTTAACTAATAATCAACAAAATTAATGACTTAACTTTGAGTCAAAGAACAGTTACGAATGAAACTAAAAAGATTAAAACTTCTCCTCATTAATAACTGTATCAAACGAATAATCAATCTGACTAATATAAGATAACCAAATAATTATAAACCTTAAAACCAATTAATTATGAAAAAAACTTTACTAAGTTTAGTCATAATACTGGCTTTTGCCAGTTTTGTAAACGCCCAAATCCCTGAAAGAGCAGGCTGGTGGAAATTTGATGATGCCGCTGACATGTTAAAAGCTGAATTAGGGTCTCCTTTAACATTAACCGGAACACAGACATCGGTAGCCGGCCCAACTGCCGGAAATCTGGCAACACAGATTTCATTAGGGAGTTATTTATCAATGACCCATGGTATTGCTGCTAACGGAGGTGGTGATTCCGTAAATGAATACTCGGTACAAATCGATTTTTCATTGCCGGAAATTGGAAAATGGCATGCATTTATCCAAACCAGCCCATTAAACGATAATGACGCTGACTTATTTACCAAATCCAGTGACAACACAATCGGAACGGCAGCTACAGGATATTCCACTAATTCGGTTACAGCTGACACTTGGTACAGGATGGTTATTTCAGTTAAAAACGGCGAATTCTTCAATGTTTACCTCAATGGAGAACTTTGGCTGAATGGCACTCCTCAGGATGTGGATGGCCGATGGGCATTGGTTAACGAACTTTTACTATTTGCCGATGATGATGGCGATGATGCAACAATAAACTGCTCTGAATTAGGCATATGGAACGTGGCACTAAATGCTTCACAGGCTTCTGGATTAGGAAATGCTTCAACTGCGCCTGTTACAACAAGAAAAGGCTGGTGGAAATTTGATGATGCTGCTGATATGTTAAAAGCTGAAATAGGCTCACCTTTAACACTAAAAGGAATACAAATGTCGGTTCCCGGACCCGCAGACGGCAATCTGGCAACACTGGTTCCTTTAGGAAGTTACCTTAGCATGACTCATGGTATTGCTCCTAACGGTGGTGGTGATTCAGTAAATGAATACTCGGTACAAATCGATTTTTCGGTACCGGAAATTGGGAAATGGCATGCATTTATACAAACCAGCCCTTTAAACGATAATGATGCGGACTTGTTTACCAAAGCCAGCGACAATACAATCGGAACTTCCGCTACAGGTTATTCAACTAATGCTGTTTCAAAAGATGCATGGTACAGGATGATAATCACGGTTAAAAACGGAGAATTCTTTAATGTGTATCTCAATGGAGAACTTTGGTTGACTGGCGCACCTCAGGATGTAGATGGCAGGTGGGCACTCGTAAATGAACTCCTGATATTTGCAGATGATGATGGCGATGATGCAGCAATCAATTGTGCTGAACTTGCTATATGGGATGTAGCATTATCAGCTGATGAGGTTGCCCAGTTGGGCGGTTTTGCAAGTAACGTTTTGGTTTCTGAAATCACTGTTACTGGATCCGGTGGCGTTAATGTTATTGAGACACAAAGCGGAACATTACAAATGCTGGCTGAAGTATTGCCAGCTGATGCCACTGACAAAACTATTACATGGTCAGTAACCAATGGTACAGGCGGAGGCACAATCACGCCTGATGGCCTGCTCACTGCTGTAAAAAACGGAACAGTTACAGTCAATGCTACTTCCAATGATGGAGGAAATGTAGTTGGCAGCATGGTTATTACAATTTCGAACCAGGCCGTAATCCCGGTTACTTCAATCACAGTAACTTCCGAGGGAGGGGCAAATACAATTTCTACAAAAGGCGGAACACTTCAGATGATTGCAACTGTTCTTCCTGAAAATGCTACTGAACAAAATGTCACATGGTCAGTTGTTCCTGGTTCAGGCAGTGCTTCAATAAGTACGGATGGACTTCTGGCAGCCATAGCTGATGGTACTGTAACTGTGAAAGCTACATCCACTGATGGAGGAAATGTTTCGGGTAGCATGGCAATCACTATTTCGAACCAGACAACAATTCGTGAACGAATGGGCTGGTGGAAATTTGATGATATATCCGATTTGATGAAAGCTGAAATTGGCCAACCGCTGGTACCTACAGGCACAATATCCTCAGTTGACGGGCCTAAAGCTGGTAATCTGGCAGTTGAAGTTCCGTTAGGAAACTATTTCGCCCTGACACATGGTATCGCACCCAACGGTGGAGGTACTCTTGTTAATGAATATAGCATTCAATGGGATTTTTCTATTCCGGCAACAGAAACATGGTATGCTTTCCTTGAAACAACAGCAACTACTTCTGACGATGCCGATTTGTTTATTGCAGCAACTGAGAATGGGGGTATCGGACGCATACCTAATTCAATAGGTTGTGGGAGCCTTTTGTATAGTGCCAGCACCGTGTCAGCTGATACCTGGTACAGAATGTTAATTTCAGTCAAAAACGGCGAATTCTTCAGGATTTATATTAATGGCGAACTTTGGTTGGATTCTCCGGTCATTCAGGCTATTGACGAACGTTATGGTCTCGCGCCTACAATTTATATATTTCAGGATGGCGATGGCGATGATGGCACGTTGAAATGTTCCGAAATAGGTATCTGGGATGTAGCCTTAACTGAAGCGGAAGCATCTGCCCTGGGAGATGCAAATACAAATCCAAATGGAATCAACGATTTGCAGGCAAGCAGTTATTCCGATCTGGGACAAAATTACCCTAATCCTGTTTCGCATTCTACCACATTTCCTTATACCGTCAGAAAAACCGGAGAGGTAACCTTCCGTGTTCTTGACCTTACAGGGAAAGAAATCGAAAATATCAATGCCGGGGTCAAATCACCGGGGGAATATAAGCTTGAATTAAATACTGACAAGTTGCCAAATGGAATATACAATGTCCAAATGACTACTAACAGCGGTTTCAGTATTCAGAAGATGATAATAATCCGATAATTACAGGTTGAGGTTTGAGTCGGTTTTGGGTGCCTCAGGTAGTGAGGCACCCTTTTTTAATCAGGCTCAATTTATCTGGAATACTTATCAAAAATGACTGCTATAATTCTAATCAACCTGGAACTTTAACTGAAACTATAACGAACCGTTCACCTTTTCAGGAAACTTCATACCCAAGCACTCCCCTATTGCTATGAAATTAAGAATAACGTATATCATTATTACCTCTTTCCTGTTTATTAACTGTCAAACAATGGCTGCTGTTCCAACAAGGGTTGGTTGGTGGAAATTCGATGATACGTCTGATTTATTAAAAGCTGAGACCGGTTTTGGACTTGATCTTACCCTTGTAGGCTCACAAACAGCTGCTGCCGGACCTGAGGCCGGAAATGGGGCTGTTGTGATCGGCCCGGGAAGTTATTACAGGATGCAGCACCAGATTCCCGCAAATGGTGGTGGTAATTTTGTAAATGAGTATACCTTACAGTACGATTTCAAAGTCCCTGATATTGGAGTCTGGCACTCCTTTTTTCAAACTTCAGTGAGCAATTCAAATGATGGTGATTTTTTTATAAATCCTGCGGGAAGTATAGGGGTTGCAGCCGTGGGTTATAGTGCATATTCTATAAATCCAAATGAATGGTACCGCCTGATCATTTCAGTTAAAAACGGGAGTCATTTTACCTGTTATCTCGATGGACAACTCCTGATAATTGGAAATAGCCAAAACGTTGATGATCGCTTTTCACTTGAAAGTTTGTTGTTGATTTTTGCTGATGATAACAGCGAAGATGCTACTATCTATTGCTCTGAACTCGCCATCTGGGATCAGGCACTTAATACTGAACAAGTTGCTGAATTAGGTGGGTTTGGGCATAATACCGGATTGTTTTTAATGACAAGGATACCCTATCTGCAAGCCCAGGGTTCGAATACAATGACAATTTGCTGGCATGATATTGCATCAGCAAATACAAAAGTAATGTACGGAACTGACACCACTTTAAGTGATGAAATGACCGGAACAAGTGAACTGGTAAGCGATCCGTTTCGCTGGCACACAGTTAAATTAAATGGATTACAAGCCAATACCCGTTATTTTTACAAGGTATTGAGTGGCGATGGAGAATCGGACATGTATTCTTTTAAAACCTTACCGGATGATTCGTATACAGGCAAATTACGCTTTGTTTTATTAAGCGACACTCATGCAACGGATACAACCATGGCAGGGAAAGTGTTGCGTGCCGCCAAGGATAAAATTACAGAATTATATGGTCCTGATATTGAAAATCATGTGAATGGAATATTCCATTCGGGCGATGTGGTAGTAAGCGGCGGTATGCCCAAACAGTATTCTTTACAATATTTTCAACCGTTATCTGCCTTATCGGGCAATATTCCAACCATGGTAGTTGCAGGTAATCACGAAATTGAGAGTTCCTATTTCTATCAATACCTTAAACTCGACGATCAGTCTGCTTTTCCTCAAAATCCGGCATTAAAAGAAAAAATCTGGCAATTGAAGGTCGGAAATTCATTGTTTATCGGTTTGAATACAAATATTATCGATCAGTATGGCGAAACCCAGGCAAACTGGCTCGACACCCGGTTGAATGAAGCAGAACAAGATGCGGGCATAGACTTTGTGTTTGTGTTCTTTCATCATCCTCCTATTTCTGAATTGTGGATCGTCGGAGGAACTGAGTATGTGAGGAACAGGCTTCTACCCGTAATGGAAAAATATTCAAAAGTTCAGGAGATTCATTACGGACATACACATGGTTTTGAAAGAGGTACTGCCAATTCCGCAGTGCCTGATGGCGACATCAGGATGATCTGTGGCGGAGGTAGCGGAGGCCCGCTGGACCCATGGGCAGAAGGCGAAAATCAGGATGATAATGATGTTCATATATGCATCAGCAATTATGTCTTTCAGATTCTGGAAATTGATATTGCAAACCACTCCTACCAGACTTCCGTTTATAGCCTGGGAACACTCGCTAAACCTAAAAATAATGAACTTTTGGATAGTTGGTATAAAAAGAAAAATCAGTCGGAACCCGATACGCCTGTTGCAGAAAATGCTGTGCTGACGGGTAATTCCATTCAATTCACCACTTCTCAGTTCTCAGGCCTGGATTCTTTGATGTCGGTAGAACTGCAGGTTTTGGATAGTGCCGACAATTCGCATATCGTTATTGATACACTGATTCATTGGGAAAATATTTATGGAATTGACGCGAATTCCGAACCCGTCGATCTGAATCATGGTATTGATTTATACCATATTAGCATGAATACATCCCTGTTGTCAGGAACTAAAAAGTGTTTTTTCCGCGTCCGCTACCGTGATCAGAATTTAAAGTGGAGTAATTGGTCAAATTCATTTCTTTTCAGTACACTTGGGATAAATACCGTGCAAGATACTGGAAATGGCTATTTACTGAATCAGAATTACCCGAATCCGTTTCAAAAAAATACTACGATCCGATACAGCATTCCTGTACGAAGTGAAGTGGTTTTCAGTATATATGATTCACATTACCAAAAGATTGCCGAAATCAGCGAAGGTTTGAAAAATAAAGGCATATATCAATTTAAGTATGAAGCTAAAAACCTAAGCGACGGCATCTATTTCTATACAATGAGTACAAAAAATGTCAGTTCAACTAAAAAAATGATAAAAGCGAATGAAGGGAAATAAATTCAATATCCGTTTTATTGGTAGTAGTGGTCATACAGTCAAATGCTTAGCTGTATCTGATAAAATATTTTTTGCAACAAGTGCGATTCTGTTGTTGCTTCTTTTTATATCACTGAACTCATTTTCACAATCGAAAACGGGGTATTCACTGGTTTGGGAAGATAACTTTAACGGAAGCTCGCTCGACACAAGCAATTGGAGCAACGAGGTTGCCAGGCCAGGCTGGGTAAACAATGAATTACAACGCTATACCAATGGAGAAAATGTGTTAGTATCAAATGGCGAACTTCAGATCATAGCGAAAAATGAAAATAATGAATACACTTCAGCCCGAATAATCACAAAGGGGAAACACAGATTCACTTATGGATTGGTCGAAATAAAAGCAAAAATACCAAGAGGTACAGGCACCTGGCCTGCACTCTGGATGCTGGGAGAAAACATCAGTGAAGTTGGCTGGCCTGTCTGTGGCGAACTGGATATTATGGAGCATGTGGGCAAACACCCCAACTTTATTCATTCCACTGTTCATACTAAATCAGGTTATGGGAATACTCCTTATACAGGAATAATGGAAATTAAAAATCCTTTTGATGAATTTCATATTTACGGCATGGAATGGACGAAAGAGTTTATAGCCTTTTATATTGATGGCAATTTGATTAATAAATATAATCCGGAAGTAAAAAATCCGGATACATGGCCCTTTGACAAGCCTTTCTATCTGATTTTTAATTTAGCCATAGGCGGCGATTGGGGCGGACCTGATGTTGATGAGAAGCTTTTTCCCGCAATAATGACGGTCGATTGGGTTAAAGTTTATCAGAAGGAAAATGAGGTGAAATAAACTTCAGTACATCGGATTATTAAATTGTCTTTTAGATCAGCTCATCAAAGCCTGGTAATGATGAATGAAAAATATAAAGAACAATTCAACTGCTTTTGAGATTACTGCATACTTCTCGATACTATTCACAACGGGTATAACCATTAATACATAGCAAAATGGAAGATGTTAAAAAGCTGAACCGTATAGCATCAATAGATGCTTTGAGAGGCTTTGATATGCTGTTTATTATTTTTCTGGACCATTTTTTTAATGCGCTGAATGTAGGTGTACGTTCACCCTTTACCATGGCACTTGCAAAGCAATTTGATCATCCTGAATGGTTCGGATCATCGCTTTATGATATTGTAATGCCACTGTTTCTATTTATTGTAGGTGCTGCAATACCTTTTGCTTTATCAAAACGAAAGCTGGAAGGCTCAGGTTTGTCGGCTATTTATAAAAAGCTTATCAGGCGTTTTGTGATTCTCTTTATTTTGGGCTGGATTGTACAAGGCCATTTACTGGAATTGAATATCGGGACGTTCAGTATTTTCAGTAATACTTTGCAGGCCATTGCAGTCGGGTACTTATTTTCAAGTATTGCATATCTCCATTTTAACCGGAATGTCCGCCTGGTGATTTTTGCTTCATGCCTGATCATTTATACTTTGCTCCTTACCATCGCTTATGTTCCAGGTGTAGGCCGGGGTGTTCTGTTGCCTGACAGTAGTTTCGCATGGTATGTTGACCAGATGGTTTTCGGCAAGTTTCAGGATGGGACTCAATACACATGGCTGCTCAGCGGATTCGGTTTTATTGCTACCACATTATCGGGTGTTTTTGCAGGTGAACTCATAAAATCTGAACTTCTGAGGAAGAAAGTGGCGTTATACTTATTTGTGATTGGTATAGCTGGTATTATCGCCGGGATGCTGCTCGGAATCTGGCATCCCATTATTAAAAAGCTCTGGACAAGCTCTTTTGTACTTGCCTCATCGGGTGTTTGTTTTCTCTTACTGTCCATATTCTATTGGATAATTGATGTGAAAGGGAAAGTAAAATGGGCATTTCCCTTAAAAGTCATTGGAATGAATGCCATTGTTGCCTACGTGCTTTCGCATGTTTTCAATTTTCATCTGATTGCTGAAATGGTGTTGTTTGGACTAAAACAATTCGTTGGAGAATTTAATTATTTAGTTCTTACCATTGGAGGTTTTGGCATTCTGTATCTGTTACTGTGGTATATGTACAAGAATAAAACTTTCATAAAAGTTTAAAGTTCTTATTGATTTGCTTAAAGTTGTTGAATCGGTTAAAGTTTATTTATAACAGACTGAAGTGAAAATGACTCTTCATTTAATTACGTTCTGTCATTTTTAAAACGTTGAATAAAAATATTTAAATATGAAAGAGATCTTTTTTCTGCTTGTTTGTACCTTATTAATTTGTAGCTCGCTGTTGGCTCAGGAAGAAATTAAATTGTACAAAAACGGACCATCTGAGAATAGTGGAATTACTGAAACAGAAGTAAACCATGATAATAAGTGGGTTACTGGTATCACTGAAGCGCGCATGTATGCTTATCTTGTTCCTGAAGAAAAAGCCAATGGGGTAGCCGTGTTAATTTGTCCCGGCGGTGGCTATGGTGGTCTTGCGGTTGAACATGAAGGTTCTCAAGTCGCTGTCTGGCTTAATTCGATCGGCATTTCAGCATTTGTGCTTTATTACCGGATGCCAAATCAACATTGGGAAATCCCATTGACAGACGCCCAAACTGCGTTGAAAATAATTAGAAAAGGCGCTAAAAAATGGAATATTGACAAACACAGAATCGGAATCATAGGTTTTTCGGCAGGTGGTCATCTGGCTTCCACAGCCGGAACACAGTTTACAAAGAAAAGCAGGCCTGATTTTATGGTTCTGGTCTATCCTGTGATTTCTATGACCGGGGATGGCACATGCATTAATCTGATCGGGGAAAACCCATCGGATGATCTGAAAAAACGTTTTTCCAACGAATTGCAGGTTGCCAAAAATACACCACCAACTCTTATTATCGCTGCGCTAGATGATGATGTGGTTCCCGTTGAACACAGTTTTATGTTTTACAAAGCACTTCAGGCGAAAAATGTTCCTTGCGAAATAAATACCTATGCTAAGGGAGGTCATGGTTTTGGCATGCACAAAAACGGACTGGATGTTGACAATTGGCCTGATCTGCTTAAGGAATGGCTGAAAAAAATTAAAATGATAGAATGATGATCAGTTTTGTATATAATCGTTGGTGGCTAAAAATCTGTAGTTGAAAAGCTGACGTCGAAGATAGAACTTATAACTTATTCTTTACAGGTATTTAATGAATCTGAAAAAGTATAAATATTTCAGATGTTACATTTCGGCTTTTCGGTTCTGATCTATAAGCTCAATCATCATTCATGATTTTAAGGGGTTTATAACTATTATTTTTAAAAAAACGCAATAATTTTTGTTCTGTATTAAGTTTTGTCATAATCCTGGTTCAGGATATCCTAATTATCGGAATTACTTGCCAGTGAATTTCTCAAGCTACATTTCCGGTTTTCTTCTGAAAATTTCAAATAATTAGTTTAGTTTAGTTTATTTGATTATGAACGCAAGTTCATTACTTTTGCAGTGAACAAATGCTCATTTAAATTATGTCGCCACGAATTACCAGACTTCGAAAAGTGCTGAACCCGCTTGTTGCGGCAGGGTTTAAGCCTTATGGGCCGGAAAGCAGCAAACGCGAATCCGAGCCGGTTATCCTTTTATATGAGGAGTACGAGGCATTGCGATTGAGCGATTATGACAATTATAATCATCATCAGGCTTCGCAATTAATGGACGTATCACTTTCTACTTTTCCCCGGATTTATTCAAGTACCCGTCAGAAAATTGCTAAATCTCTCGTCGAAGGCGGGCAAATTATCGTTGAAGGCGGAAAAGTGTACTTCGAAAGCGACTGGTATCACTGCGAAAATTGCAATTGTTATTTTAACAACCCGGAAAGAGAAAAGGAAGTTGAAAATTGTCCTTTGTGCAACAGTTGGTTTGTAATTGGTTATGATTATGATAACACACTCAACGAAACTGATACCAGCCTGAAGAATGATGATTGCATATGTACTGAATGCGGATTTGAGCAGTCTCCTCAATTTGGGAAACCATGCAGCCAGCAGGTTTGTCCCGAATGCAAGAGCATAATTAAACGAAAAGGAACTCATTATTGCAAAATTGAAAAAAAATAAATAGTATGAAAGTAGCCATCACATCAGCCGGGAACTCACTGGAATCAACAATCGACGAACGCTTTGGACGTTGTGCATACTTTGTTGTTTACGACACTGAAAGTACATCTGTCGAATTTATCCCTAACCCTAACAAAGATGCTGAAGAAGCAGCCGGACCTGCAACGGTGCAAATAGTTGCTTCGCGCAATGTCAGCAAAGTCGTCTCAGGTGAATTTGGAATGAAAATCAAATCGTTGCTCGATAGTTTAAAAATTCAGATGATCGTAGTGAAGGATCCCGAAAAAAAAATCAGCTCAATAATTGAAATGTTAAACTATTAAAAAACGCAAATCATGCCAAAACTTAATAGAACAGGACCTGACGGAACCGGTTCAGGTTCGGGTCGCAAATTAGGAAGATGTACACAAATTCCTGCTTAAGAAAAATTGCTCAAACTAGGAAAAGGAATGGGCGTTCGACGTAAATCGGTGTCAGCAGAAGGCGAGGGTAAAGGAAAACGCTTGAGAAGCGGTAAACAAGACTTGTAACAAATTCAAAAAACTAAAACTAAAATCAATCAAATGAATAAATGTATTGCCATACCCATGGAAAACGGGGTTTTGTGTGCTCATTTCGGGCATTGCCAGCAGTTTGCTATTGTTGACGTGGTTAACGGTGTTATTACAGATGTTAAGGAACTAACTCCGCCCGAACATGTGCCGGGTTTGTATCCGCGCTGGGTCGCCACATTTGGCGTAACCGATGTAATTGCCGGTGGCATGGGACAACATGCTATTGATTTGTTCAATGAACAGAATATCAATGCGTTCGTAGGTGCACCGACAAAATCAGCAAAGGAACTTGTGAGCGATTTTATTGCCGGGAACCTGAGTTTATCAGCCAACTATTGTAACCACGATGGTAGTCATGAACATGGTAACTGTGAAAATTAGGATGTGTTGACCGACTGAAAAAGATAAAATAAATTCATTTCATCGGTCCGAACACAAAAAACGGTTAAGTAATTTTCTGTTTATCTCAGGTTGATTCATTATCAACAAGTTGCTTGTATAAAAACAAATTTATGAACCCAAAACCAAAATGTCTATGAAAAAGTTAGCCTTACTTGCCATCTACGGATTATTTATGGTGTCGTGCAATCAGTCACCCAAAACGGCTGAGACTCCCGGCATGGAAACAAACAAAGCAGTCGTAATGGATACCGTTCGCGACGGAGTATTTATCCACATCACTGAAAGTTACAACGATCCTCACCGGGTATTGATGCCTTTAAAAATGGCAGTACTGATGTCGAAGGATAAGGATGTACTTGTTTACCTTGACATCCATGCAGTTGCACTTTTAGTGAAAGAAGCCAAAGACCTGAATTTTGCAGATTTCGAATCGGCACAAACTTATGTTAAAGAGCTTATAGCCAGTGGTGTAGGTGTCTATGTTTGTCCAACATGTTTGAAAATAGCCGGTTTTAAACCCGAAGACCTTATGGAAGGAGTACAAGTTGCCGATAAGGATAAATTCTTCAGTTTTACTAAGGGACGTATATTGGCATTGGATTACTAAGAGTTTGGTGCATAGTGCTTGGTGCTTAGTGCTGAGTTTTTGGTGCATGGTGCATGGTGCTTAGAGTTTAGTTCATGGTGATCAGTTTAGCGTTTGTTTGATCGAGAATACATCTTTAGAGTCACATCTTGCAATTCAGGATGCTAAGCACCAGGCACAAGACACTAAGCACAATAGTTTAAAACTACTCGTTTCATCATAATAATAAAAAAATGGATAAAATTAAAGTCGGGATCATCATTTGCGACCGATACCACACCTGCGCAGGCGGGAAATGTTTTCGTTCGTTTGCTGAACGCGAGGGCGCGTTTTCAGTGTATAAGGACCGGGATGCAGAAATTGCTGCTTTTACAACCTGTGGCGGATGCCCGGGCGGAAATATTGAATACGCACCGGAAGAGATGAAGAAAAACGGCGTAACTCATGTTCATTTTGCAACCGGTTTTCTGGTAGGGTTTCCGCCTTGCCCATATCTTGAGCATTTCAAAGCATTTATACCTGAAAAATATGGATTGAAAGTAGTAGTTGGCACGCATCCGATTCCTCAGAAATATTTCATTACGCACAACAATCTCAATACCTGGAATAGTGATTTCCTGAAAGATGCCATCCAGCCAACCCTTGCCGATGAGCAGACCCGTTTAAATTATGATTAACTCTCCCAAAATATAGTTTGCTATTGTGAGTGGAAAGGAGAACGCCTTAAAGAAGTCCTATTCAGTTTGATGATTCATAACATAGGGTGAAGGAATGAATAGGAAATGGAGTGGCTTGCATTGTTATGATTTATTTTTCTGACCTTCAAAACTTACTTTAGAGCTACAATGAAAAATTCTTATAGAATAACAAATTAATTTTCATTTTAGCCAAAGTGCAGGTATTAGGAAAAGGTTCCCGAAATGAAAACTCTTACCTTGTTTGATTTGAGAATAGGTGCCACCTCATTTCAACCTGAATTGAGAATAAATTTCCTTAATGGAAAACAAAAAGTGCCAAAATAAGTATAACAAAGGTTTTTCATCAAAATAAATTAAAATTAAGTATTTGCTAATCAGTAATATATCGTAAATACGTTGCGCCAAACAAAATTTTTTATCAGAAACCGATGCAGAAATCAATAAAAAATCGTAAATTTGTATATTCTTAAAAGAGAATATTTCTTATTAGATAATAAATCAATTATGGGAATCTCGGAAATCAGAAATATGCTTACCGAAAGAGGGTTGAGAGTTACACCTCAGCGCGTCGCCATTTACGATGCTATTCTGAAACTGAATAATCATCCTACGGCTGATGAAATAATAGCATATATCATTACAGATCAGCCACATATTGCAACAGGCACAGTGTATAAAGTGCTTGATTCTCTGGTTGAAAACGGCTTGATTACCCGGGTGACAACGGAAAAGGATAACATGCGCTATGATGCTATAACTGAAAATCACCACCACCTTTATTGTGTTGACTCAGACCGGATTTCGGACTATCACAACAATGAAATTAACGAACTCCTGGCAGACTATTTTAGCAAACATACCATTCCCGGTTTCGAAATTGCTGACATCAAACTCCAGATCAAGGGTAAATTTAAATCTTAAATATTTATTGCATTTTCAACAACTAAGCAAACAGACTTTTAAACTTACTTATCACTCTAGATACTTAAAAATGGAAAATAATTCAGACCAAATAAGCAAGTGCCCGGTAACCGGCGCTACTGGCAAACACAGTGTTGGATCAGGCGGAACAAAAAATCCCGAATGGTGGCCAAACCAGCTAAAGTTAAACATTCTGCGTCAGCACTCTTCTTTATCTAACCCTATGGAGGCAGATTTTAATTATGCTGAAGAATTTAAAAGTCTCGATTTGAAGGCTCTGAAAGAGGACCTTCACAAGTTAATGACCGATTCACAGGATTGGTGGCCGGCAGATTTTGGCCATTATGGTCCTTTTTTTATCCGTATGGCATGGCACGGAGCAGGAACCTATCGTATAGGTGATGGTCGTGGTGGTGCAGGTAGCGGGCAGCAACGCTTTGCACCGCTGAATAGTTGGCCCGATAATGTGAATCTCGACAAGGCACGAAGACTACTTTGGCCAATCAAACAAAAGTATGGCCGAAAAATATCCTGGGCCGACCTTTTTATCCTTACCGGAAATGTAGCCCTGGAATCGATGGGATTTAAAACCTTTGGATTTGGTGGCGGGCGTGAAGATGTATGGGAACCTGAAGAGGATGTTAACTGGGGTTCCGAAAGCAAATGGCTGGAAGCTGACAAACGTTACTCCGGCGAACGCGACCTTGACAATCCTTTGGCAGCCGTGCAAATGGGACTTATTTATGTGAATCCTGAAGGTCCGAACGGTGTGCCTGATCCGCTTGCAGCAGCAAAGGATATTCGCGAAACGTTTGCCCGTATGGCAATGAATGATGAAGAAACCGTGGCACTTATTGCCGGCGGACACACCTTTGGTAAAACCCATGGAGCCGGAGATGTGGTACATGTGGGACCCGAACCCGAAGCTGCCGGTGTTGAAGAACAGGGACTGGGTTGGAAAAGCACATTTGGCTCAGGTAGTGGAGGCGACACTATCAGCAGCGGACTGGAAGTTACCTGGACACAGACCCCGGCCAAATGGAGTTATTACTTCTTCGAAAACCTTTTTAAATACGAATGGGAACTAACAAAAAGCCCGGCCGGTGCAAATCAATGGACAGCTAAAAATTCGGGCAACATCGTTCCTGATGCCCACGATACTACTAAAAAGCATCCACTCACCATGCTTACTACGGACCTTTCCCTGCGTTTTGATCCAATCTATGAAAAAATTTCAAGACGTTTCTATGAACACCCTCTCGAATTTGCCGATGCCTTTGCCCGCGCCTGGTTTAAGCTGACTCACCGCGACATGGGACCACTGGCACGTTATCTGGGACCGGAAGTACCCGCTGAAGTAATGATCTGGCAGGATCCGATACCTGCTGTGAACCATGCATTGATTGATGAGACAGATATTGCAGCATTAAAAGATAAAGTATTAAAGTCAGGACTTTCCGTATCTCAACTCGTATCTGCTGCATGGGCTTCGGCCTCTACTTTCCGTGGATCCGACAAACGTGGCGGCGCCAACGGAGCACGCATCCGTCTTGCTCCACAAAAGGACTGGGCTGTTAACAATCCCGCCCAACTAAAGAAAGTTTTGGAAACGCTTGAAGGTATCCAAAAAGAATTCAACAAAGCTCAATCCGGAGGG
>JBBRCH010000039.1:0-38698 GCA_038204995.1 Bacteroidales bacterium
TATGCACAAATTGTTTTGTTTTTTAAAGGTGTGCATGAGATCGCTCCGCTAAGTTGCTCAACTTTTGATCATGCAAAAGTTGAAAAAAAGTAAACTTTTAAAGTTACAAAATTGAGGAACTTATTTTGAAATAATTACTTACTGTTAAATGTTTGATTTATTTATCGGTAAATCAATTTGTAACGGTAAAATATTTAATTTTGGACTCAAATAAAACATATGAAATAGCCATGATTATAAAATCGTCAACTGAGGCTGATATTATGAGTAATCTGGCGTATTCCATCTGACCCGTAAAAAATAAATAATAACATATGAAAAATCTATTTTTTGTTATCCTGATTGCAATCTTTTTAACTTCTTGTGCAGGGAAATCAACCGGAACTGATAATACAGCACCAACTTCATCCGCAGCTGTTGCCAATAAAACGGTTACCCTTGCAATTGATGGGATGACATGTACCGGATGCGAAAACACCATTCAGGAAACGGTAACAAAAATCGATGGTGTAACCGCAATTAAAGCATCGCACCTCGATTCAACTGCAGTTGTCAGCTTTGACTCAACAAAAGTATCAATAGCAGCTATTGGTGATGCTATTACAGAAGCCGGGTATGACTTTAAAGGAGAGAAAATTCCTGCAGAAACAAAATAGGAACAGCAATCTTCAAAAAAATCCTTCTAAAGCATAAAGACAGCTCTTTTGCAGGCAACAGCATTACGTCCTCACTTAACATCTTTTATTTGTGCCGGGACAAGTTTGTTAGAACATTTAATTGAATCTTAAACAAAAATTTTAATAGCCACACACAATCAATTTCATGAAAAAGTTTTTATTTTTACCTGTTTTTGTGCTTCTGTTGTCATTCACAAGAGTATCCGCCCAGTCAGCTGCGGCTTCAGCAGATACCTCGCAATATCCATACTGGATAACAATGATGCAGGATCCTGATGCCAATTTTTTCCAAATCCAGAGCGCTTTTACCAAATACTGGGAAAATCGTCCTATTACAAGAGGTTGTGGTTGGAAGCCATTTAAACGCTGGGAAAGTATGATGCAGAGCCGTGTCAGCCCTGAAGGCAGGATGCCTGCCCCTGATGAAGTAATGAAAGCATACAATGATTTCATGTCGCAACATGACAATGCAACAACACTCACAGGAAATTGGATAAGCCAGGGGCCTTTCTTCACAGAAGGCGGATATAAAGGGCTCGGACGTATTAACGCCATCGCGTTCCATCCAACTAATCCTGACATTATTTATATAGGCGCACCTGCAGGCGGACTTTGGGTTAGTACCACCGGGGGAAATAGTTGGACAACCACTACCGATGTGCTTCCAACACTCGGCGTTTCAGCTATTGCAATTGATCCTTTGAATCCTGCTACGATCTATATCGGTACAGGTGACCGTGATGCAAGTGATGCTCCCGGCGTTGGAGTTATGAAGAGCACTGATAACGGAGCTACATGGCAAATGTCGAACAATGGCATGGACAACCGGATAGTAGGTCACCTCCTGATTGATAATACCAATCCGGATATCCTTTATGCCGGTACAACTGCTGGATTATATAAAACTATTAACGGAGGCGCTGACTGGGTTCTAAAAATAAACGGAGCTTTCAAGAACATGGCCTTCAAACCCGGAAACAATAATACAATTTATGCCACCCGAACAGGTTCATTTTATAGGTCAACTGATGCCGGTGAAACCTGGAATCAAACCACAGCGGGTTTGCTTGGAGGATCACGAGGAATTATTGCTGTTACACCGGCCAATCCTGAAATAGTCTATTTCCTGGTTTCTCAAAATGATAATGGATTCAGCGGTTTATACCGTTCTCTTGATGCCGGGCTGACTTTTACTCAAATGTCAGATTCTCCGAATATTATGGATTGGTCCTGCGACGGATCAGGATCCGGCGGACAAGCCTGGTATGATCTGGCACTTACGGCTGATCCTGTTAATGCTAATATTATTTATGCAGGTGGCGTTAATGTATGGAAATCGACCAATGGAGGTGCCAACTGGCAGATCAGTGGTCACTGGTACGGTGGTTGCGGAGTGCCTGCGGTGCATGCTGATCAGCATATTTTTACTGTAAATCCTGTGAATAACAGAATTTACATTGGAAATGACGGGGGCATATACTGGACAGGCAATAGTGGAGCCCAATGGAATGATATAAGCAATGGACTTGCAATCAGCCAGGCATATAAAATTGGCCAGAGCGCAACCGAAGATGATTTAGTCGCAAACGGATACCAGGACAACGGAACTTCCTTATTTGACCAGGGGACATGGACTCCCATTGGAGGTGGTGACGGTATGGAATGTGCCATAGATCAGTTAAACTCAAACTACCGTTATACAACTGTTTATTATGGAGCTATCAATCGGGTAATTGGATATAATCCTGCACAAATTGCCGGAAACGGTGTTAACGGAATCAATGAGGAAGGTGCCTGGGTAACACCATTTATCCTCGATGAAAATGATCCTAACATTATGTTTATCGGGTATAAAAATATATGGCGAAGTGTGAATGTAAAAAACGCTTCAGCTTCGGGCGTAATATGGAAAAAAATATCAGACATCAACACAAGTAATGTCACCGTATTGGAGCAATCGCCTGTAAACAGAGAACTTTTGTATGCGTCGAGCGGAAGTGCTTTTTATGTATGCACCAATGCCTTGCAGGATAATCCAACCTGGATGAATATCACTGCTCAATTACCGGCGACGGCTGAAATATCGGATATTGAATCCAGTCCTTTTGAAGAAAATACAGTATATATCACGCAGGATAAACAAGTATTCAAATCAACTGACAATGGCTTAACCTGGGCTGATATAACAGGGGGATTGCCGGCAATTCATTATTCAGGCATCGTCTATTATAAGAATAGCCAGGAAGGACTTTATGTATGTTCAGATGCCGGTGTATTCTACAAAGACAATTCACTTGCCGACTGGCTTCCTTTTAGTCTCGGATTGCCGGCCGCTGTTAAAGCTACCGAACTTGAAATATACTACAGCCCGGTTTCGCCTGCAGGTGACAGGATTAAGGTTGGTACTTTTGGCCGAGGCATGTGGAAATCTGAATTGTACTTTACAGCTCCGACAGCTGATTTCACAGCAGATCAAACCATAGTTCCCTCAGGTTGCGAAGTGAATTTCAAGGATCTATCGTTCGGTGTCCCTTCACAATGGGAATGGAGTTTTGCGGGTGGAAATCCTTCAACATCTACTGCAAAGAATCCAACAGGTATTGTTTATGATTCTTTCGGCACTTTTGATGTGCAACTCACTGTAACAAATGGTGCCGGTACTCAAACGCTTGTAAAACAAGGCTATATCGTTGTAAGCGATACACTCAGGCCTGTGCCGGGATTCATGGCTTCTCCACAAGCCTTCTGCGATCTGAACCAGATTGTACAATTTACCGATACAAGTATAATGTGTCCCTATGCATGGAACTGGACAATCACTCCCGGCGCTTATGTTTTTGTAAACGGTACAAATGCCAACTCACAAAATCCGCAGGTACGGTTTACCCAAACGAGGGCGTACACTGTCACATTGCAGGCCGGAAACAGTAATGGAGCAAGATCAGTAACAAAAACTGACTATATAATGGCTGGAGGATTTTATACTCCGTTTATTGAAAATTTTGAAAGCAACACTTTCGGTAGTAAAGGATGGTCCATTGAGAACCCGGATAATATGATTACCTGGGGGATTACATCCGTAGCCGGAGATACACCGGGAAATAAATCAGCATGGATAAATTTCTTCAATTATGCAGTCCCCGCAGGTCGTCGCGACAGGATGATTTCTCCTGCTCTGAACTTTACCGGCACTGATCCTGTTTTCATGACATTCGATCATGCGTATGCTAACCGTTTCACCACTATTTCAGATTCCCTGATCATTCTTGTTTCCGATGATTGTGGTGAAACCTGGGTCAGGGTATTTGCAGAAGGCGAAAGGAATAATGGCACATTAGCCACTGTGCTAAGGCAAACTACTTCTTTTACACCGGAAGTTGCTGATGACTGGTGTGGTGGTGGCTGGGGCAGCATGTGCAATGTGATTGACCTTACAGCCTGGGCCAATAAAGCTAATGTTAAAATCGCTTTCGAAAGCTATAACCGTTTCGGGAATAACCTGTATATCGATAATATTAACATTTCGAGTACAACCGGAGTTAGTGAACTTCCTCTGGCTAAGTCTAAGATCCTGATATATCCGAATCCGACTTCCGGTTTAATCAGCATCTATTCCGCTCAAAAGGTTGAAGACCTGGCCGTCTCATTTTTCAACTCCCAGGGGACGTTGGTATACAGCCACAAAATCAAGTCGACTTCGCATCTTTCGGAAACACTTAATCTGGGTAATTTAGCCAAGGGCGTTTACCTGGTTAAAATAACCGGAAATAATACGATTGAACAACAAAAACTGATTTTAAAATAAATAAAGTCGGGGATTCCCTAAAAGCCTGCCTATTGGCGGGCTTTTTAATGACCATACGTTACAGGCTAACTTCATTCACCGTTGTTTGTTATCTTTGCACCTATTTGAATTCAATGCAGCTGTATTTTATTAATCCCATTCTAGCACCTGTTCCCTGCCCTGTCACTCTTGGCAGTGAGGAATCCTTCCATTGTATAAAGGTGCTCCGGAAGCAAACAGGTGAAATCATTCATCTCACCGATGGAATCGGGAATCTTTACGAAGGCCGGATACTGTCGCAGGATGCCAGGCATTGCCCTGTAATGCTGCTGAATTTAAAACCGGAAGTCGGTAAGCGTGCATACAGATTGCATTTGGCTGTAGCTCCGACAAAAAACATAGGCCGTTTCGAATGGTTTCTCGAAAAAGCAACTGAAATAGGAATCGACGAAATAACTCCCCTGATCTGCGAGCATTCCGAAAGAGCACAAATCCGTACAGACAGGCTGCAGAAAATTATTGTATCGGCAGCAAAGCAATCGTTAAAAACTTATCTTCCTGTTTTGAATGAGTCCATAAAATTTAATGATTTTATTAAATTGAACCATCCTCCTGCAAGATTTGTTGCTTATGTTGAAGAGCAACAACCGTTGCATTTAAAGAGTGCTTATACTAATGGCGATTGTACCGTATTAATAGGCCCTGAAGGTGATTTCAGCAAAAAAGAAATGGATTTAGCCTTTAATAACCATTTTACCCCTGTAAGCCTTGGCCCTTCGAGGCTAAGGACTGAAACAGCTGCATTAGTCGCATGTCACATTATAAATATAGCTAACGAATGAAAAAATATAGTCTGCTTATTCTCTTACTAATTCTTGCCTTCAGTCAGGTTTATCCTCAAAATACGTATCAGATTGCTTTGCTCAAATATAATGGAGGTGGAGATTGGTATGCAAATCCAACCTCACTCACCAACCTGATTGATTTCTGCAATAAAAATCTGAAGACGAGCATAAATAAGGAATATGCCACTGTTGATGTGGGTAGTGCTGAAATATTCGACTATCCTTTTGTTCACATTACGGGTCATGGAAACGTAATATTTAATGACCAGGAGGTATTAAATCTTCGGAATTACCTTATTGCAGGAGGATTTCTGCATATCTCGGATAATTATGGCATCGACAAGTATATCCGGCCTCAGATGAAAAAAGTATTTCCGGAATTGGATTTTATTTTATTGCCTTTTGATTTCCCGATTTATCATCAGAAATACAACTTCCCTAACGGACTTCCAAAGATTCATGAACATGATGGAAAGCCAGCTCAGGGGTTTGGACTGTTGTGGGAAGGCAGACTGGTTTGCTTTTACGATTACGAATGCGATCTGGGTGATGGTTGGGAAGACCCTGAAGTTCATAAAGATTCACCCGAAAAAAGGCTGAAAGCATTACAAATGGGAGCGGATATACTGCAGTATGTGTTTACAAAATAGCAGCCGGTAAGAAGAAAAGAATTTACGATTGACGAGGTACGATTAAAAAGCAAGATTTACACATAATGGCAGATCTATAAGGATTTTGAAAAATAGCAAATCACATCACTTAAATTGTAAATCTACTTGTAAACCAATTTCCATCTTAAAAGTATAAATGATCGACCCCGAAACATTCAGCCAAATGGCGCTATCCTTTGAGGAAGCAGTTGAATTACCTCATTTCGATAAACCTTCGTTCAGGGTGAAAAATAAAATATTTGCAACCCTGAATGCAAAAACAGGAACAGCGGTAATAAAACTTTCGGAGGTTGAACAATCGGTTTTTTGCGGATACGACAGGTCTGTGATGTACCCGGTAAACGGTGGTTGGGGAAAACAAGGCTGGACAATTGTTGATCTGCAGAAAGTTAGCCTGGAAATACTAACCGATGCGTTAACAACATCATACTGCAATGTAGCACCGGAAAGGCTTTCGGAAAAGCACAAACTTTTCTGACTTGGATCCTTAGCTTTCTGCTTATTCTTCTGAATGAAGGAAATGGCTAAAAGACATAGTAAACTCAGGGCAAACGTAAAAGCCCAAAGGATTTTGCTAACATTAATTCCATCCATCAAGATGTGATTTACTACTGGATTTTAAGTTCAAAACAGAAGGCGATAAGAATGAACCGGTTTGAAAAATTCATTGAAACGTGCATAGCCGATAAATAATTTTAATCTTAACAGGCAAATATGAAGATTATGAAATTCGGAGGAACCTCTGTAGGTTCTCCTCAGCGAATGAAGGCACTGGTGGAGTTGATAAACAACGCTGAGCCAAAAATCGTAATCCTCTCGGCCATGGGTGGTACTACCAATGCCCTGGTTGATATCAGTCATGAATTGTATCAGAAAGAGAATGAGAAAGCAGGTGAACTTATTGATAGCTTATAAGAAAAATATTCAACCTTACTTACTGATCTATACTCCTCAGAACCAGCTTTATTAAAAGGCAGGGAACTTATTTTACTGCATTTCGAATACCTGCGCTCGTTTACCCGCGATCTTTTCACTATTAATGAAGAACGCGCTGTGCTTGCCCAGTGAGAGCTGATTTCGACAGCGCTTTTCCAATTTATGCTGGAGGAAAAAGGCATTAAATCCGTCTTACTCCCGGCACTCAATTTCATGCGGATGAATCGGAATTCAGAACCCGACATGGCGTATATTTCGGATAATCTCAGGCTGGAACTTCTCAAATACCCTAAAGACAAGCTTTTTATCACCAAAGGATATATAAGCAGGTATGACCGAAATGATTCGTCCGGCTCTTTACCAGGCCTATCATAAGATTGAAAACCTGTTGAATAAAAAAGTGAAACAGTAGCGTTATGATGTTGTAGGTCCTATCTGCGAAAGCTCCGATTGCTTTGGTAAAGCTCTTTTAATTCCTTTTACCTCCCGGGGCGATCTGATAGCAATACGCTCAACCGGTGCTTACGGAGAAGTTATGTCGTCGAACTATAACCTGAGGGAAAAGGTAAAGGCATATTATTCGAATGAGTTTTAGGCTTGTTGATAATAAATAACCCCTCAGATTCCCAGAATACTCAGGAACACTAAGTGGTTTATACTGAAATGTTCATTTAATTTTAACCTTAGCCGACAACCAGAGACTAAATAAATTTCTGAGTGATTCTAAGTGCACTTTGAGTCTTCAGATATACATGTAAATAGAAAATACACAAAACTACTTCTTAAGCAGCGAGATCTGCTCCTCAATAGTTTTAATCTTCAATTCAGCATCGGCCATTTTACGCCTCTCAATATCAACAACTTCCGGCTTCGCATTGGCAACAAACCGTTCATTCGAGAGCTTAACCATAACACTTTTCAGAAATCCATGTGTATATTCCAGTTCCTGTCTAAGTTTTTCGATTTCAGCCTCAGTATCAATCTTATCGCCGAGCGGAACATAAAATTCAGTACCCTTGATCAGGAATGACGAAGCCCCCGGAACTTTTTCGTTTACATACTCTATTGGTTTAAGATTGCACAGCTTTTCAATCAGCGAATCAAACAGCAGCTCTGGAATTTTATTTTCGGGAGCAAGAATATAGAGATCGAGTTTGTCTTTGACGGGAATATTCTTGTCCTTCCGGATGGTTCTTAAGGAAGTCACAATCTCTGAAGTGATAGAAAATTGTGCTAAAATTTTATCATCGTAAGGTTTCAAATCAGGCATTTGTGAGATCATAATGCTACCTGCCTTATCCCCGTGCAACAAATGCCAGATTTCTTCAGTGATAAATGGCATGAACGGATGCAGAACCTGCATAATATCCGAAAATATTGAAACTGCTGCTTTGTAAGTTCCTGCATCAATAGGGCGCTGGTATGCCGGCTTTATCATTTCGAGGAACCATGAACAGAAATCGTCCCATACTAGTTTGTATACTCCCATGAGTGCATCGCTGAGCCGGTATTTTTCGTAATGCTCATTAATTTCGGCAAGAGCTTCGTTGAACCTGGCACTGAACCAGGTAACTGAAAGCGCTGCATAAGCGGGCTGAGGCAGGTTTTTATCTATTTCCCATCCCTTTATCAACCGGAATGCATTCCAGACTTTATTCGAAAAATTACGTCCCTGTTCGCATAAAGATTCATCAAAAGGAAGATCGTTGCCTGCAGGTGAAGTAAGCAACATGCCAACGCGTACGCCATCGGCTCCGTATTTACCGATCAATTCAATCGGATCGGGAGAATTACCAAGCGATTTCGACATTTTACGTCCAAGCTTATCACGAACAATCCCGGTGAGATAAACATTTTTAAAAGGAATATCTTTACGATACTCCTGCCCGGCCATGATCATACGTGCAACCCAGAAAAAGAGAATTTCAGGAGCCGTAATAAGGTCATTAGTCGGATAATAGTATTTAATATCTTCATTTTCAGGATAACGTATGCCATCAAAAACTGAAATCGGCCACAGCCACGACGAAAACCAGGTATCCAGTACATCTTCGTCCTGTCGAAGATCAGCTACGGTTATTTCAGGAATTTTTGCTGCAGCTTTCTTTAGTGCTTCTTCGGCAGTCATGGCAACTATGATACTTCCGTCAGGAAGGTAATAAGCCGGTATCCGCTGTCCCCACCATAACTGCCGGCTGATGCACCAATCACGTACATTCTCCATCCAGTGGCGGTAAGTGTTTTTAAATTTCTCAGGATGAAACTTTACGATATCATTCATCACAGCATCAAGTGCCGGTTTTGCCAGGTCGGGCATGTTCAGGAACCATTGCATCGAAAGCTTGGGTTCGATAGCAGCATTTGTACGTTCGCTGTATCCAACCTTATTAACATATTCTTCAATTTTTACAAGGTTTCCGGCAAGCTCCAGGTCCCTGATAATCAAATCGCGGACAGCAAACCGATCCAGACCGATATACATCTGCGCCTTATCGCTAAGCGTGCCATCCGGATTGAAAACATCAATGCTTTCGAGGTTATATTTCTGGCCGATCATATAATCGTTCACATCATGAGCGGGAGTTATTTTAAGACATCCCGTACCGAATTCACGATCAACATACTCATCACTGATCATAGGAACAGAGCGGCCCAGCAGTGGAACCAGAACACGTTTACCCTGCAGTTGTTTGAAACGGTCATCTTCGGGATGGAAGCAAACAGCTGTATCACCCAATATGGTTTCAGGACGCGTAGTAGCAATAGTAACCCATTCATCCACAGAACCTTCGACTTTGTATCGCAGGTAATACAATTTGCTCTGAACTTCGCGGAAAATAACTTCTTCGTCAGAAAGAGCAGTGAGTGCCTGCGGATCCCAGTTAACCATACGTACACCGCGGTAAATCAGTCCTTTTTCATACAAATCAATAAAAACATGTATTACAGATTCGTAGCGGGCTTCGTCCATAGTAAAACAAGTGCGGTCCCAGTCGCATGAAGCTCCAAGTTTTTTTAGCTGTTCCAGAATTATCCCCCCATGTTTTTCCTTCCATTCCCAGGCATGTTCCAGGAAGGATTCCCTGGTGAGGTCCGATTTTTCAATTCCTTCTTCCCTGAGTTTAGCTACCACCTTTGCTTCAGTTGCAATAGATGCGTGGTCAGTTCCTGGTACCCAGCAGGCATTTTTTCCTGTCATGCGCGCACGGCGCACCAGCACATCCTGTATGGTATTGTTCAGCATATGTCCCATATGCAAAACCCCGGTAACATTGGGTGGAGGAATTACAATGGTGTAGGGTTCACGGTTATCAGGAACCGAGTGGAAGTATTTATTTTCGAGCCAGAAACTGTACCATTTATCTTCGATTAACCTGGGATTGTATTTGCTGGGTATTTCCATAAAATAATTTCGGTTTTGAGGGTGCAAAGGTAGTCAAACTGGTTTAATATCTTAAGTTCAAAATCCCCGATACAGATCCGTATTAACCTCATATGATATGATACAAAAAGTCGTAGCTATTTTGATAAAATCACACTGTCTTATACCTTCGGGCTTATGTATAATGCTTCTTTTAGCTTAACATAACGATCTGGAAGGATGCTTGTAACTTCTGCATGAATTTGAGGAATATTTTTGTATATTTGTAAAAGGTGCATGTAAATTTCATCTTCAGTTGGGAAACATTCAACAAATCTCCAAATATCATTAACAAGTAACCAGATCACTACCTGACTTTTGACAAATATGAATGATTTGAAATTTTAATTCAATCCTTCAAACCGAAATACTATGAGATATTTTCTAATCTCCCTGTTCTTTATCATTCCTTCAGTTGGATGATGCCTTGTCGGCTTTGAAAACCTGTTCAAGGGAAAAGATCTGTCCAATTAAACGATTCACAGCACCTAAAAGTGGTAGGTCGAAAAGGGAGAACCTATAAACAAAAGTGGCTCAATATTTGTTTTAGTAAGCTTGCGAGAATAATAACAAATGAATTTAAAAATAATATACTACAGATCTATGAAACATCTTTTTTACTTTTCTTTTTTACTTCTGATAAGTTTAACGGCAGTTCATGCACAAAAGCCTATTACTCTCTACGCTGACAGTGCGCAATTTGGTAACCGGTACTTCCCCGGATTCTGGCTCAGCATTCCCGAAACAAAACCCGAGATAATTAAGGCCCGATGGATAAAGGCAATTGAAAAAGGCACAAAATCGAAGGTAACGGTAGAGAATAATGAAATGACTCTATTTGGCGCTATTATCCCCGATTTTTATCCCGGAAATGTAAACATCACAAGCAAGGTTATGAACCAGGATTCACTTGTAATGTTATTCGTAAGTGTTGAAACAACCCGCGATAATTTTATTGGTAATACTTCAAGCGAATATGATAAACTCAGTAAGTATCTTAAAGAATTTGGTAAGGATCAATATGTTGCAGTGGCTAAGGATCAACTTTCAGCTGAAATGTCTAAATTAAAGGTTCTGGAAAAGGAACTGAAATCATCACGAAAAAGCAAGTCGAAATCTGAAAAAGGCATACAGTCTTCTAAAATCCGGATTACGCAACAAAATGACAAGATAAATGGCATAAACAAAGAACTGGATATACTGGAAATCAGAATCGGCAACTGCACTTCTTCCCTAAGCACACTTGAAGACGGAGATGCTAAAAAAGCAAAGCAGTCGGAATTAAAGGATTTGCAGAAAAAGAAAAAAAGTCTCTTAAAGAATATCAGTTCAGCTGAAAACAGTATATCAAAAGCCAATAATACAATCCAGGATTATACAAAAGATATTGAATTGTTTGATGCAACTCAAAATGAGCTGATGGATAAAATCGTTCAGCAGAAACTGGTTATGGCTAAGTTTCAGAACAAACTTAAAGCAATTGAAGCGTTTTGATTGTTTTGTTTAGAAGATACTATTGAGTATTATTTAAGGCTCGCACATTATAGAAACACCTGATGTTTTATTTTAGCATCAGGTGATTTTATTGATTGACCTGGCTCATCTGAATTAGTACTATTCCTTATCGAATATTTCTGAATTATACTGATTTATTGAAAATTACTCTGTGCAAACACGTTAAATCAAGTTAATCAGCAATATCAGTAATCATGTCTTCGCGGAAATTTAAATTGAAATATTTTTTTCTCTTACCCGTTTCTGCTGTTTATAATAACAGAATGTAATACCTTTAAAATCAAGAGAATATTAAGCAATTTACTCCGAAAGGCCGATCTTTTATTTAATATTTTGATAAATGGTCCCTGGAGAAAAGAGAAAACAGCTCATTTCAGAAAAGATTTTTGTCTCTTGTACTAAACAATTTCCCTAATTTCTCATTGTATTGTAACTCATTCCGAATACATGTCAGATCAGGTTCAATCAAATATCTACAAACGGGCATACCTGTTAATTAGACAATCGCTTAGCGGAGTTGAACAGGATTATACCACAGGAAATATCCGTACTGCCGTTTTTCTTCTGGCAATTCCAATGATTCTTGAGCTCAGCCTTGAAAGTGTGTTTGCACTGGTCGATATGTTTTTTGTTGGAAAACTGGGCCAGAATGCCATAGCCACTGTTGGACTCACCGAGTCGGTGGTATCATTGGTCTACTCCCTGGCGATTGGTTTGAGCACGGCTGCAACTGCTATTGTTGCGCGGCGAATCGGAGAAAAAAATCCTGATGCCGCAGCACATGCAGGGGCTCAATCACTGATTGTTTCGCTAATTGGCACACTCCTGATCAGTATTGTGGGCACAGTATATGCCGGGGATATTTTATCTCTTATGGGTGCCAGTGATGAAGTTGTAGCCGAAGGAGCCATTTTTACCCGTATTATGTTTGCAGGTAGTTCCGCCATCATGTTTTTATTTTTGATAAACGGCATTTTCCGCGGTGCAGGCGATGCTGCAATGGCTATGAAAAGCTTATGGATAGCCAGCCTGATTAATATTATCTTATGCCCTGTGTTGATTCACTTTTTCGGATTAAAAGGCGCCGCCATAGCAACCGTTACGGGTCGTAGCTCCGGAGTGATATACCAATGTTATCATTTGTTTAACGGTCGTGGAATCATAAAATTCCGTAGACGACATTTCAGGTTCGATCCTGTAATTATCAAAACCATTATTAATATCGGATGGCCTGCTACCTTGCAGTTTATAATTGCCAGTGGCAGCTGGATCGTATTGGCACGCCTTGTTGCCGAAACCGGGGGAACAAGTGCTTCGGCAGGGTACCAGATTGCCATCCGGAATGTGGTTTTCTTTATTTTACCTGCCTGGGGACTAAGCAATGCGGCAGCTACCCTTGTAGGTCAGAATCTGGGTGCAGGACAAATGCTGCGAGCCGAAAAAAGTGTGATGATTACGGCCAGATACAATGTCATTTTCATGAGTTTTGTGATGATGCTGTTCCTGTTTTTTGCAAACCCGATCATTCGTTTTTTTACGCATGACGAGTCAGTGGTAGTTTACGGTGTGCAAGCCCTGCAAATTATGGGAGCCGGTTATATATTTTATGGAATCGGAATGGTGATGACCCAGGCTCTTAACGGTGCCGGCGATACACGCGTGCCAACCATTATAAATTTTATCTGTTTCTGGTTGTTTCAAATTCCATTGGCCTATTTCCTGGCGACAGGAATAAATCTTAAAGCGACTGGCGCGTTTATTGCCATCCCCGTTGCTGAATCACTGATAGCTATTTTAGCCTGGTATTATTTTAAAAGGGGGAAATGGAAGGACGTAAAGGTGTAGCAAAAGATTTTATAGTTCCAGGGTAAAAATCCAAGCTGCCGAACCTTTTGCTGAGAAATGTTTAATTCATTTTATAATCATTTCAACCTAAATTTGTATTTCATCCTGAAACTAAAATGCTCAAACGTTTGATAAAAATCGGATCACTGATTCTATACTTCCTGGTATTGATCTTAACTTGTATTCACCCGATTTATCCGGATGAAATGTACCTGCAGCATTCAGTTACGTTGTTAGTTGCAGTATTTTTAGTTTTCATTACCATTAAGAATAGCCTGAGCAACAAGGCTTTTCTGTTTTTAGTAACATTTATGATCTTTCATATAATTGGTGCACGCTGGATCTATTCCTACACTCCTTACGACCAGTGGATAAAAAGCCTGACAGGATTCAGCATAAATAATTATTTCGGATTTCACCGAAACCAGTATGACAGGCTTATTCATTTCCTTTTTGGATTTATAATGATTATTCCTCTTCGTGAAATTTATTCCAGGTGGTTTAACTGTCCTCGGAAATTTCCGATTTACTTAGCATTTCTTACTATTCTGTCAATGAGTATGTTGTATGAAGTTTTCGAATGGTCGATTTCAATATTTTTATCACCCGACGATGCTGAAGCCTATAACGGCCAGCAAGGCGATTATTGGGATGCGCAGAAAGATATGGCCTTAGCTCTGCTTGGCTCGATGGTAATGATAAGTATACTGAGCCTGAAGAAATGGAAATCAGGATTCAAAAGAAAATAATCGATCCTGTTTTTACCAAAAACCTGATTGTTGAAGTTATAATCCTGTTCTTAGCACATAATTCTGCCCGGGTAACATAAAACCATTGAAATATTACATTTTGATCCTATTGAAAAAGTAAAAAAGGGAGCTGAAGTTAAACTTAAAGCCCCCTTTTACGAAAAGTTTGAATTCGGAAAAACAAAATACTCTATTTCCGTTTCGATTTTTTGTCTGCGCTATTACCTGATTTCGTGGATCCTGATGTTTGTTTTCCGGATACCTGCCTTGGTGCCTGCTTTCTATTTTCCGATTTTATAACTGAACTTTTATTTCCGGAGTGCCTAGTGCTTTTATTTACACCGGTCTTCGTGTCCGACTTATTCACTCTTGGCCTTGGTTCAGATCTGTTCATAGTCGGTTTGGTTTCAGATTTATTAACACCCGGTCGGGTTTCAGATCTTTTTACATCCTGTCTGGTACCTGGTTTGCCAACTCCCTGCCGATCAGATGGAATTTTAGTTCCTTGTCTTACTGCAGGCTTATTTTCACCCTGTCGCGGAGATTGGTTGACGTCCTTTCTCGATCCCTGGCGGTTCACTCTTTCAATATTTCCTGTACGGCCGGATGGACGATTGTTGTTTTCAGAATACCTCCGGTTGTAGGCTTCGGATCCAGCTTTCCTTTGATCGGGTCTTGAATAGGTATTTCTGTAAGCCCCGGTCTCACGATGCTGATGCACAGTGTTGGAATATGAACGTTTGTGTGTATAATAATGATCGTTCCAATGTGTATACCGGTAGTAGTGCCATGGACGGTAATGTCCATAATAGTATTGGTTCCAGTGCGAATGGTATCCGTAGTAATAATCCCAGTAGAATGGAGTCCAGGGATGCCAGTATGCCGGGTAGTAGCCCCAATACCAGGGCGAATGCCATGCCACATAGGAAGGCATAAACATGTATGTAATGAGTGGCCAGGAAGCAACTTCAACGTAGGTTGTCCTGGTTACTACCACATTCTCGCCACGTACAGCTTTCGTATTACCCGTATAGCCTGGATTCGGGGTTTCGAGGGATGATGCGTCATCAGCATAATTAGGTTCAATAATATAATCCTTACCATATAATTCCTCATCACCTATCAGTTGAATCTGTACCTGATTATTAGCATCCCGCTGAACAGTGAAAACGGCTACATCCTGGTTTTCGTTTTCAGTAACAGCATCCTGCAAAACAATGGTATGATCATTTCCATCCACATAATCCACTACTTTAATGTAGTCAACTCTATTATCTCCATTCAGATCAAGGTTGTTGATTGTTGACTCCTCTGCATTCAGGCTCCTCTCAAAGCCTTCGAGCGTTTCCGATTCCTGGAAAAGTTTCATTACAGCATAGAGGTTCAGGTTATCACCTGGCATATCTAGCTTTTCCTTATTGATACCCTGAGCCGATGCTATGGACTCAAGGAAAATCATAAGTATAAACCCTGTGAATAATTTTATGCTTATCATCGTAGTATTTTTTTAAAAGTTAGAAAAAGTAACAATATCTATATGTATCAAAAATTACAAAAATCATACCAATATGTTACCTTTTTACATTTGTAAAATATGCAATTTGATAGATTTATTGCTTTCGGGCAATATAAAAAATCAGCTATTACTCTATTTTCTCTATTTTACCGATAACCTTTGAAAGCGATTCGCTCAGTTTTGCTTCGGGTGTAATGATATTGAAATCGATCCAGAAAGAGTCATCATTATTGAAGGGAGCATCTGAAAATACTGCGTTTGGTTTGATCACTTCATGTTTCGCAAATTTCATTACATCTGTGGTATCGATCCGGCAGGTAGCAAGTTCAAGAAAAGTACTAAAATTATCGAAAGATAAGTGGTTTCTCAAACGTGTTTTAAGCTTAATCTCGCACCGGGCATGATTCAGGTAATACTTTCCTGCATAAGGGGTATAACTGATGGAATAATTTATTTTTTCCAGTTTAACTTTTAGTTTACGGCTTTTTTTCAGGATAAGTTGCCTGGCTGCTATATCCAAAAAAGCAGGGTTAATTTCGAAATCAGCTCCCAGCATTGCAAAATTCTCTTTGTCGATATATAATGTTCCGGTATATAAAGCATCCTGAATGTCTTCTTTCTGAACAAAGGTGATGGCATAGGCATCTTTAGCGTTATACGAAACCAGGTCCGAATAAGTATAGGTATATTGTATGGGTGTAGTAAGATCCAGGAAACCCGGAACGCATTTAGCAAAATCAAGCTGCAAGGCCGTTAAGACACCTGCTTTTAACTTAAGGAAAACCGTATCCTGCATTTCTGTTCTTTGTATTTTTCTCGATTTGAGTAATTTTACCTGGTCAGAATGTTCACTTTGGGTGTAAGGAGATTTATATACCTTAAAAACTGCTTCGGAATAACTAATATACTTTTTATTTTTCTGAACTCCTTCACGGTAAAAAGAAGTTGTATATACCGGTTCAAGGCTATTGTTAACTTTGCGCTGCTCTAGCGCCTTCTCAATTATTGTTATCGGGTCAATATAGCGTATGATAACTTCCTGGATCGAAATGACTCTCCTGTTGAGATAGATATCAACCTGCTGCTCATCCAGCAACTGAATCGGAATACGTTGGCTCAGATAACCCATATGCGACACAACCAATGAGGAGCCAGAGAATGAAGACGGTACCTTTAATGTAAAATACCCATCGGTATTAGTTATGGTTCCTATGTTTTCTTCCAGAATTCCAATCGTTGCAAACGGGATAACGGTCATGTTTTCGTTATCGTAAATATGCCCTTTAATTATTATATTCCTGATAGTATCCTTTTCAGGTATAAGAGGCTGAGGTTTAATTTCAGCAATTTTTTTCTTCTGAAACCGATAAATCAGGATATGCTGCCCGATTACTTTATAGGTAAGATCAGGATTAGCAAGAATATTATCGAGCACCTGTTTCAGAGTTTGATTATCGGCAACGAGTTTTACACGTTTATCATTTTCAACTGCCTGGCTATCATAAATAAAAAAGCAGTCTGCTTTGCGGCTTATCAGGTCCAGTGCATTATAAAGGCTGGTATTTTGCTTTTGGATAGTGATAGTTTTATCTAAAATTGATCCCTGACCAAAAGTTGTATTTACTGAAAACAGTAAAAAGCCTGTGCACAAAACACAGGCTGCAGTACTTGATAACAAACTGCAAAAAAACGCGCGGGATGTCTTATTTTGCGCTTTCCATATTTTCAGATAAAACAACAGACCCATTTACATTTTGGCTTTTCAGGTTAAGGGTCAGACAAATAAGCTCGGTCATTGTTTCGGCTGTTTCATTATTGAAGGTAACAGTCAGTTTCCGGCTCCCTATTTCTTTGTCAGCTATTACAAATGTAGTATTGAAATTCCGATTAAGCACATTAATAATATTCCGAAGGGTTTCATCCTTAAAATGCATCCGTTGCTTGTACCACGGAAAGTCAGAGTCCGGCACGTATTTCGATTTCACCAGGATATCTTTATTGGTAGTTATTTTCTCGCCGGCAACAACCATTTCACTATGGGAATGATTATTTTTTAATGTAACTTTAACTTTACCACGATTGACAACAAGCTCAAAATCTGTTCCATTTTTGGTTTTGACGTTAAAAGATGTACCCAGCACCTGTATCAGCGCTTCGTCGGTTTCGATGATAAATGGTTTATCCGGGTTTGGCGTAATATCAAAAAAAGCTTCACCTTTCAGTGCAACGTTACGCGAATTTTCTTCAAATTCCTTAGGGAATGAAAACAACGAATTCTGTGCTATATAAATTACTGATCCATCGGTAAGTGTTTTGATTAAGGTATTTGCTTCGCTTCCCGTATTAACCTGTACCATCTCTTGTCCGGACTTGTGATATGTAGTAAAATATATCACAGCAGCAGTTCCAAGCATGACTATGATGACCGCTGCAACCCGGATCAGCCTTGACATTAACCTGTTTTTTACTGCTGCAGCCTGTAAAGGAATAAGTTTTTCGTTTTCCAGTCGGTTGTGAAGTTTAGCCCAGGCTTTTGTGGTATCAGGAGTTTTCGTATCCTGAAATTCTTCGAGGGCAGTCCATTGTTTTTTCATTTTCTCTATCATAATTTTAATCTCTTCCGAGCCTGCAATTTCTTCTTCAAATTCATTCAGTTCCGCTCCGCTCATTTCACCACTCAGGTATTTAGCAAGTGTTTCGGCATGCTGCTGAATGTTTCTATTTGTTTTCATGGCCGTTGCGGTTTTAATTTATTCTGTATGTACAAATATTTACCTGAAATTACTCTGACTGCTGATGCCTATATCTTTACCGGCATATTCTTTTAAGGATTTCCTGAAGAGTTGCAATGCTTTACCCATATCTGCTTCTACGGTTTTTATCGATATAGAAAGTATATCAGCGATCTCGCGATACTTTTTCCCTTCGAACCTGTTCATTCTGAAAATCCTGGAACATCGCTCAGGCATTTGCATAAGTGTTGCTTTTATTACAGCATTAAGCTCGTGCATTTCAACTTCGTCCTGACTGCCTGTGGCAATCAAATCCCGGTATTCATCAGAAATTTGTTTCGCATAAGTTTGCCTGATAACAAGGTGTTCAAGGTAATGGAGAGCATTATTCCTGATGGAATGGTACAGGTAAGCATTTAATGATAACTTCGGACTGAAAGTGTTCCTGTTTTTCCAGAAAGTATAGAAAAACTCCTGCACAATATCTTCTGCTGCATCCATATCTTTCAGAATTTTATTCGCATATTGACACAAAGGCTCGTAGTATTTTACAAAAAGCCGTTCAAATTCCCTGATGTCGCCATCTTGAATTTTCTTCTGTATATAAAAATCAGTAAGATTCATATAAGAGATCAGGGTTTGGAATTGGGTCGCCGGATGTCAGATGTCGGATGCCGGAATAAACAATCCATCCGGGATCCGACATCTGCTAAACGGTAGTATACTTTATTTATTCATGTTTTTTTGATAGCTTCCTGATTGCATTTTCTATTGATTCTTCAGGCTCGATTATATTGGATCCGCCCCAGAAATTGGCATCAGTAAAATTTTGAACTTTATCAGCGAATACCATATTGGATCTAAATACTTCCTGGTTTGCAAATCTAACGATATTATCTTCATGCCTGTCAGTTATAGCTACTTCTGACATAACCGTGTAGTAGTTCTTGAATAACCTTTTCTTCCAATCGCAGCGGAATTTCAGATCAACACGAACATAATTCAGGTAGTACTTGCCCTTTTGCGCTTTATAGGTTACGAGATAACTGGTAGAAGTTGGCAAAAAGATTAATCCCATAGGTTTTTTCTGAACAAATACCCGTGAAGCTTTGTATTCGTCATTCAGATCAAGACTGAATTCAGCCCTGGTTATGGCCAGATCTTCCTGAGAGATGTAGAGCTTTCCGTAATAAAGAGGTTCTTCCTTTACAATATTGGGTGAAAAATTGACAACCCAGTTCACTTTGTCATCAATTGTAACTATGGAACCAAATTCAAACTCATAGTTATCGAGGTTATCCAGTGCTATGCTCAGGTCTGTATTTTTAACTATATCAAGTAACATCGATACATTTGGCCCTCCCTGCAACTGAACCATAAGTGTATCTGCTTTTTTTACATTTGTTCCTTTACGGCCTTTATATATTTTAACCTGGTCACTCTGCATGCTGGGATAGGGTGCCTTGTAAATATCAACAACCGCTTCTGAAATTGACAGGTAATCGCGTCGTTGCCTGATGGTTTCCCGATAGAAGCCTGTCATCATGTTTGGAACTTCACTGTAATTTTTCTTTATGTTCCTTATGGCCATGGCAACAAGACCTCTGGCATCCGCCGGGATTACAGAAATCCCTTTCAGCATCAGCACCTGAGGTTGAAGGTAGAAAGTTTTTGTTTTCCCGGTTGATTCGCTGATCTTATACCTTGTAGTTGTATAACTCAGGTGAGAGACTTCAAAATCCTCGGCGTTAATTGATTTATTAATTTTTAATATAAATTCCCCTTCAGAGTTAGAAACAGTCCCGATTGAGGTTCCCGGAACAGAAATTGCAGCATACACAATTTTCACCCCGGTTATGGCGTCCTTTAATTGTCCGGTCACTGTCACAAACGAATTGTCAGCGTTTTGTGAGTAGGTGGCTCCGCTTCCCGACATAAAAATAATTATTATGATCAGGCGTAATGCATATTTAAAAAGAGTTTTCATGGCTTCTGGATTTTATAGATTAGAATTTTGAATCAGACTACACCTATAAGATACTTCAGGATGAAAAAACCCTATGGATACTTCGATTTATTTTTAATTATCTTTAATAACCACACTAATTCCAGTATATTTCCCTGTATTTTGAATTAATTACCAGGATGAATAAACAAAACCGCCTTTGGAATGGTTTAATTACAAACTTTAAAACATGAATATCTTATATTCTATTTCACTTTTTCTTCACTCCTGGAATCGCTGGCTTATTTTAATTGCGGGGATTATTGTTATTGCATCAGCAATTAAAGGTCTTGCTGCAAAATCCGATTACAGTCCGTTTCAAAAAACCTGGTCGCTCATATTCATGAGCAGCCTGCATCTGCAACTGTTTATGGGATTGCTGATGTACTTTTTCCTGAGCCCGATAACGACCCAGGCTTTGAGTAATTTCGGTGCAGCAATGAAAGATCCTGTACTCCGCTTCTGGTCAGTTGAACATGCATTTGTTAATATTATTGCCATTGGGCTTGCCCAAACAGGTAGCATACTGGTAAAGCGCAGTGCCACTTCGCGGGGAAAGCAAAAGCACTCATTAATCTGGGCTGGTATAGCTATGTTATTGATCCTGTCTATGATACCAATGGGATTGATGGGAGTTGACCGATTATGGTTCAGATTATAGTACTACTTTACCTCCAACTTTACTTCCGGAAACTGATTTTTTATGATCCTTTTTTGCTGATCTTTTCTTTCAATTGATCACATTGAGCTTGATGGGTCAAAAATATTTTGCTATCCATCCGGCCTTTGTGATTGCATTGTTTGATTTACAAATGGCAGCTTTTCATAAGGGACAATTGAGGTTAATAGTTGTTTTGCAACAGATATGAAGCTGCATAACTGAATGCGGCCCGTAATCGATATTTCCATATTTTTGCTTTCTCCTTTATCTGCATTAAGCAATTATTATCTATGGTTTTCAATTCCATTACATTCCTGTATTTTTTTCTGGCATTTTATTTTATTTATTGGTTTCTTAATAACAAATCAACAATCCGAAACAGGAATATTTTTATTTTACTTGCCAGCTATTTTTTTTACGGTTACTGGGATTGGCGTTTTCTGAGCTTAATTTTTATCAGTTCACTTGTAGATTATCTTGTCGGGATAGGAATCGGAAACACACAGAACATAAAAGCCAGAAAGTTTTTACTTGCTGTCAGCATTGTGACCAACATGGGGATACTTGGATTTTTCAAGTACTTCAACTTCTTTATTGAATCCTTACAACAGTCACTATCACTACTTTCGATTGACATACATACAGCAACTTTACAGGTAATACTTCCGGTAGGGATTTCGTTCTACACCTTTCAAACCCTGAGTTATACCATTGATGTATATCGCGGAAAACTGGATCCAACCCGGGATTTCGTGAAATTCTTTGCCTTTGTTTCCTTTTTCCCGCAGTTGGTAGCCGGGCCTATCGAACGAGCCGGCAACCTGCTGAATCAGTTTGAAGAAAAGAAAATTTATGATTACAACATACAGGTTACAGGGCTGAGACACATACTCTATGGCCTGTTCAAAAAGATCGTGATTGCTGATAACCTGGGACTGATAGCTGAAAATATTTTTAATCCGGAAATTTCGCACAACGGCTTAACGGTATTACTGGGAGCAATGATTTTCGGGATACAGATTTATTGCGACTTTTCCGGATATTCAGACATGGCAATCGGTTTAGCCAAAATGATGAATTTCAACCTGATGAAGAATTTTGATACGCCCTATTTTTCCGGCTCATTTAATGAATTCTGGCGAAGATGGCATATTTCTCTTTCAACCTGGTTCCGCGACTATGTTTACATCCCGCTTGGAGGCAACCAACGAAGCCGGGCAAGGGTAAATTTCAATATTCTCATTACATTTCTTTTGTCAGGCTTATGGCATGGTGCTAAGATTACTTTTCTGATTTGGGGAGCTCTTCACGGACTTGTGTTGCTTATTGAGAAAAATTTTCCTTCGCGGATCAGTAAAACAATTGCAGCTCCTTTCGTTTTCCTTCTCACTTCAGTTTTCTGGATTCCTTTCAGGGCTCAGGGATTTACTCATTTAAAAGCAATGATTTCATCCCTGTTCAGTCTTAGTTATTCATTCGCTGAAATTCAACATATTCTCCTGGCGGTTTACCCGATTAACAAACTTTATGCACTGGGCCTGGTACTTCTGGTTTTTATTACAGTTGAACGACTGATTTCAACAGCTGATTTCAACCAATGGATAAAATCCAAAACTGTTACTGTGCGTTACCTGGCTTATTATTCGCTGTTCATTTCCGTTCTACTACTTGGCAATTTCAACATCAAACCATTCTTTATCTATTTCCAGTTCTGATGAAACGATTCCTGTTAAATACTGTATTGATCTTATTGCCGTTAGTTATAGCTTTCACAGCTTTTCCGGTTGATAAACGATATCGTTATACGGGACTTAAAGAGGATTGTTTTAACCATGGAATATGGGTTTACGACAGAGTGCATCTGAACAGTCAACCTATGGATCTTGTATTTATCGGCTCGTCACATACTGTTAATGGTATTAACGATAAATTAATTGAAAATTGCTTGAAAAACAAGAATATACACGCAGTCAACCTGGGTTATTGCCGGCTTGGACGCAATCTCAGTTATACTCTGATAAAGGAACTGTTACATTCGAAACAGCCCAGGGCTATCGTAATTGAAGTATTGGAAGATGAGGACAGGTACAGTCATCCCATTTTTCCGTATATAGCTGAAACAGCGGATGTTTTTGCCCCTCCCCTGTTATTCAACCGCGATATTTTGGCTGATATGCGTGAATCAATTTATTACAAATTAACTATAATTCAAAAGTATTTTTCTTCAACTCTCGAACACGTTTCGGTAAGCTCTGACGAATTTGGTTTTGCAAGTTCGCCCGACACTGCCTCAGCCAAAACGTTAAGTGAAGTCGATAAGAGACGAAGCCTCCCGGAACCCTCGATGTGCGTGGCTGAGCGGAATTTTTACATGAAATATCCCAGAACTTACCTGCACAAAATAGGAGAATTATGCTCCACACGGAACATTAAATTATACTTCCTTTATCTGCCCGGATATGGTTCACATATGCAGCTTCCGAAAGAAAATGCAACTTATGTAAAATATGGGGAGGTTTTAATTCCTCCTGACTCGATATCCCGGAATACGTTTTACTGGAAGGATGAAGATCATCTGAACCAGGCCGGGGCAACATCACTTTCAAAATGGATTTGTGGTGAAATGGAAAATAGAATGAATTGAATTTAGTTATTCTATTATTGTCTTAAGAATTCTGAACAAAACCTCTATGCATTGAAAATAAACAGGTTAAAAGATTTCGAAAGAAATTCGATGAAATAAAAACTTGTTGGTCGGAAGTCGGAAGACAGAAGACTGGAGGTTATTACTATATTCATTTAACCCATTTTGCAGCTAATCCGAAAAAAACAATTGTTGTTCAATGAATTGGCAGTCGTCGAGTTCAGATTTGTGTACTACAGATTTTTTCTTTTTGAAGGGTGCGTATTTATATTTTAAGGCATCATAAATTCTGCGTACTTGTGGGTTTGGCTCCGAACAACGACGTATCATAATCACTTCATCATGGATATTTTGAGCCAGGGTTGTTACTGCCTTTTGTGTGTTCATCGTGCGAACGATTTCCCTCCATCCGCTATGAATACCTTCTTTTTTTAGTTGATACCGAACCGTGTTTACCACCCAATAAGCCAGCAGTCCCAGGTGCAGGTGAGCCATAGTGCTTTCATCTTTTTGATGATAGATAGGTCGTAAGTCAAGGTCGGTTTTAAGAACTCTAAAGGTGGCCTCAATCTCTCGTATCGTGTTGTAAAATTGCCATAAAACGGCCTCAGTATTGGCTTGTATCGAAGTACGAAGAAAGTAAACGCCACTTCGGGCATTTATATCAACACCCTCTTTCACTGCCCAGTGGATGGAAACTACTACCTTCTTTTTTTCTTGATCTGCTCCAACTGTCTTCTTGTTCTGTTTGATTCCAACATCCTGTTTTGCTTCTACTTCTATGTCATAATAGCGTTGTATGGATGGGTATTTTTGTTTTAACCGACCGATGCGCTGATGCACTTTATCTTCTTGTTTTACACCCCCTTTCTTGGTCAAACTGCTGGCTATTTTTTGCATCCCGGCTTCAAAACGCGACCGGAACTGCTCGTTCATCGACCGTTCTTTCAGTTCTTTAGAGTGACTTTCCACTTTGAGGTAATAATCCGTATTGCGATCTGATTTTACAGGGCACAGTTCTATTTTCTGCTTTTTATTGTCGGTAACTGTAACGGTTGTTGCATCTGCTTGAATGGTGTAGTTTTTCAAACTTGATCGGCTAACACACATATAATCAAAGCCTTTTTCTTTTATCATCGCCAGATTGCTATCGGTCGCAATCCCGGCATCTATCACCACCAGGGCTTTGCTGGCTGATGAAGAAGTTTTGATCCGTAGCTTGTTTATCATTCCCTCCAAGGTTTTGGAATCAGCCATATTCCCTTCCAGAATGGATGAGTACTTGATAAACCCTTCAGGATTAACCACCAAGGCCAGCACTACCAATTTTGCATCGCTTCGCTTTTCTTTGCTCCGCCCATATTGGGCCAATTGGCTACCGTCTTTTCTACCTTCAAAATAGGTGTTTGTCAGGTCGTAAAGAATGATTTTGTCCTCAATATCAAACAACTCGTTGGTACGAACAGACAGGTGTTGTTCCAATGCTTCTTTCTCGGCATAGAGCTTCTTTGAAATGGCGTACAGGCGGTCTTTGGTAATCGTTTCGATATCATAGCCGGTAACTTCGCATACCGCCGAGTTTTCTTTGATCCACCTTGTGGTTTCCAATTCTGATGCCGGATAAACCGCCCGGCTGATAATGTGACTTTGGGCCAATTTTATGGTGTCCTGATCCCAGCCCTGACGTTCTAAAAATCCTGCAATTTGCAACTGGTTTGTAGCTTGACAGCACAACCATTCTGAGCCTATCTCCCGGACATCTTTATTCCATATACTATTAACATCAATGGATTGTATATCTTTCCCTTTATTCGATGGTTTCTTTTCCTGTTTGTAAACCAGAACGTCAATACGTTTCTCAGCCACCATGCGATTATAAAACTCATTCACATAATGGATTACCGTTGCATCATCCGTATAGGGCTGCTCGAATAAGGATTGATCGTGATTGGAAACCTTTGCAGTAAGTATTTTCTGGATCAGATTTAGTTGGTCAGTAGTTAATCCGTCCAAATAGCCTGCATTCAAAAGTGTGCGATGGCAAACCCTGTCATTCTCATTACGATAGCTCTCCACTAAGCGGTAGTATCCCGAATAGATTCCGGTCGCAGGATTTTTACGCATGGATACTTTGAAATACATGGCTGCAAAGTAAACACGTAATTCACTGATTGTCAATACCCCCTTGTGTACTACAAATCAAATTCCAAAAATCCAACTATTCAATATCAGGCACTTGCAAAATGCAATGAGCTAAATTGACCCTTTTTAGTTAAAAAAAAGTCTGTTTTAGGCTGTTTTTTTTCCAAATTTGGTGGTAAGGCTGCAAGATGGGTTAAAATATTCGTCTGACTTCGGTCTCCTGTCTTCGGTCTTTAAATTTTTTTATTTATAGAAACTAATGTATCTGCAATAAAATTGAAGGGTTTTGACTATTAACCAGAATATAAAAATCACGCTTCAACTTTTACATCATACTAATGTTTATAGTATTGGAAATCCGGGATCACAAATTATATTAGATTATGGAACAATATATTGCTTTCCTGCGCGGAATAAATGTTTCCGGTCAGAAAATCATAAAAATGGAATCACTTCGGAAGGCATTTTCTGATTCTGGGTTCAATGATGTAAAAACTTATATCCAAAGCGGAAATGTGTTATTCGTTACTGATGAAAAGGATGAAGAAGTCTTAAACACAAGAATTGAAGATTTGATTGTGAACTATTTTGGATTCCGAACCGATGTTATTCTGCGCAAACACACTGATATTAAATCTGTTATAAATTTATTTCATTTAAATATACAAGCAGATGAAAAAAGAAAATATTATATCACTTTTCTGAAGAAAGAATATTCTGAACTGTTACTTGTTCCTGTGTTTTCCAAAAATCAGGATGTTGAAATTATTTATCATAATTCACGGGACTTTGTATCAATATCCGGTTTGTATAAGGGTAATTATGGTTTCCCAAACAGTTTTATCGAGAAACTAACCGGAATCCCGGCAACAACCCGAAATCCTAATACGCTAAAAAAAATAACGGAACTCTGATTCTTTAAAATAGGAGAACAGATACCTGTTAATCAACAACCCATATCTTTATCCCAGCTTTTCTGCAAATTCTATTTCAACTTTCTTGTCAGATCCAACAGACCATTGATAATTGTGAGCGGATGCGCAGGATTTCCCGGAATATAAAGATCAATTGTATATTTATCCAGAAAACTACGGTCGAGCGCCTTGCTGCCTGAGAATATTCCGCCGCTGATTGCATCAGTTCCTACAAGAACAATTATTTTGGGATCCGGTGTGGCATCGTAACAAATCTGAAGCGGTTCGGCCATATTTTCAGTTATAGGGCCAGTAATAACAATACCATCGGCATGGCGGGGAGATGCAACAAATTCAATACCAAAGCGTCCCATATCAAATTGCACGTTGTTTGAGGCGCCTAATTCCCATTCGCAGCTGTTGTCGCCACCGGCTGATACCTGCCGCAGTTTTAACGAACGACCGAACAAACTGTGAATTTCTTTTCTCACTTTTTCCGGATTCACTACTATTGGCCTGTCATCGCCTTCTTTAACAAACAGGTCTGCTCTTTCATTTGTTGATAGTTTATAATCAGTTGTAAATTTTATCTTTTCAGGAAACCGCAAGGCACATTCACCGCAAAAAGTACATTTTCCAAGGTCGATACATACTGGATTTGTTGAAATTGCATTCACAGGGCACAATGCCTGCAACTCCGTTTCATCCACTTTTAATAAACAGATCACCGGTCTGCCCCTGAAAATACCGGGCACTTTTGCAGCAGTTACATCGGGAATAAACTGCTTTCCCTGGTGGTATAGGATTTTGAGGTTGTTATACATAGATTCTTGTTTATACGATTGGCTTTCTGTTATTTTAGGGGTAAAGCGTTACAAAGTTACAGAGATTCAGTCCAGAGAATTATCGGGTTACATATTTTCAATAGCCATTCAGATCCATTCGGTCGACAAACCATCGTAGTAAAGCGACTCTGAAATATAAAACTTTTCTATCTTCTCTACCCCAAAAATCTATTCAATTTCCATAAACCCTTAAAGATCATGGCCGCTATACGATAAATTAAAGCTCTTGTTGCAAATCGGGAAATCCGATATTTCATTGTTTCTCACAGACAAAGCCAAAGCAAGCCAGTTGTGAAACGAAGGATCCTTGATTTTATATTTCTTCAGTTCTCCTTTCGTACCGGTGATTGCACAATGGCAAATCTCGCCACGCCAACCTTCGACTAACGAAATGGCAAACAATCCGGCTCCGGGTGGTGTCATACTCCCTGGGGCAGATGTTTCAGGAATATTTTCAATTAGATCACGCAGGTATTTCATAGACTGAAAGACTTCTTTTCTGCGTATCTGTACCCTTGAGTAAACATCGCCATGATGTTTTACTACAGGCTCATGGTTGAGTTCGGGATAGAGGTTATGCGGGTGTGAAAGGCGGATGTCGCGCACTACTCCGGATGCACGGGCCGCCATGCCCACAGTTCCTATGGCGCATGCGTCGTCATACGAAACCACCCCGGTTCGCTCGAAACGTGACAAGGCACTGGGGAGAGAAAACAATTCTTCATTCATTTCTGCAAAATCAGGTTCAAAAGTATCGAGTACTTCCGTAAGCCGGTTTGCAAAAGTCCTGGAAAAAGGGAATCTATTCTGTTCGGGTCTGATAAGTCCTTTTGATAAGCGGTTTCCACACCATTCCTGCATGAAATTTACAATCGGTGTGCGCAGGCGGCCAAAAACCGAACTTCCTAATTGGTAAGCGATATCGGTGCACACAGCGCTAAGATCGCCTGTATGTATGGCTATTCTTTCCAGTTCAAGAGCAATTGTTCGTGAAAAGTCAATATCGCGTGAAGATTCAAATCCGCACAAACTTTCCCAAATATGTGCAAAAGCCACAGAATGACCAACAGCAGTATCGCCGGCAATATTCTCGGCTAAGGTTGACAACTGGCTGAGTTGTTTCTTTTCAGTAAATAATTTCTCAATTCCCCGGTGCTGATAACCTAATTGAATTTCGAGATGTAAAATCTGCTCGCCGTTACAGATAAACCTGAAATGACCTGGCTCGATAATCCCGGCATGAATCGGCCCCACTCCTACCTCGTGAAGCTCTTCACTATCAATGGAATAAAAAGGATAGTTTGAAATGGTTTTGCTTTTATCAAAACGATCATGTGCATAGCGTACAGATTTCAGCCAGGGATGATCAGTATATTTTATACCGAAGTTTTCGTGGATTTCGCGTTCAAATTTCTCAAAACAAAAATTCTTTGCTGAAAATGATGCATACACTTCATTTTCATCAACCAGGCATGACGAAACAAAAATCAAATGATCGGAATCATCAGCGATACAGCAAATCAGTTTTATCTTTTCGTTCTCGGTATAGCCAAAATAATTCACACAATGCCTTGCCTGGGTTTCAGCAACCATTCCTGTATTCAAAATCATGAAAGCATTGTACGAAACTTCAGGAATATCTGAGACGGGTACTGACTGATTGTTTTTTATGGTTAGGTAATGCATGTTTGTATTATTTAAAGGTTTGGGATGGTTTCAGGTTTCAGACATAAATCTTACATCCGACATTCCATGCTTACATAGGCAATAAACTTACGCTTTCCTTCAAAAGCTGAACAAATATGGGTGGCGGATTTAACCCGAGGTAAACAGCCGCTGCTAAAAGTATGAACTGTGAAACCGACTCCCAGGGACTTATTTTTTCAACATTCGATTCATCGAAACCTACTACCGGAACAAACAGTACCTTAAAGATATTTTTCCCGAAAGCCCATATAATCATAGTTAGCAGTAAAAGAACGGTGATTAACAGAATAATATGACCAGAATCAAAAATAGATTTAAATATCAGGAACTCACTTACAAACAATCCCGAAGGAGGCATAGCCGCCGCACTGATAAAACCCAGCAAAAGAACCATGGCTCCGGTTGTATTATACTTGAAGTAATTACCGATGTGGTAAATACTTTTATTTTGAAAAACCCGGTAAAGTTGGTTAAACTGAAAGAAAAGGCTTGATTTAACAAAAGCATGCAAAATAATATGAAGCACTGCCGCATAATAACCAATCCCACCGGCAGCTATCCCAAGCATTACTATTCCCATATGCTCTATACTGGAATAGGCAAGCATACGCTTTATATTCTTTACTTTCAGCATGTAAACAGTTGAGACAAACAGCGACAGGAACGCTGCAATACCCACCACCAATTGCGCCCAGTGAAGTAATGGGGTATTAGCCACTACTATGTAAAAGCGAAAAATTCCCACAAAACCGAGATTCATCAGAACGCTTGAGAATAATGCCCCGGCAGGCGCAGGTGCTTTATCCTTGGCATCAATACCCGCGGTAAACATCGGGACCAATCCAAGTTTAACAGTAAATCCTGTGAAAATGAAAAGAAATGCCATTTGTAACCAAACCGGGTTAAGCTCATCTTTTCGGGCTAATAAGTTACGAAACGAGAGATCATCAGAGCCTGCATGTTGCAAAGAAAGGCTAAGAAACAATATCCCGATAAAAATAAAAGTGATGCTGATAGTACAAATAAAAATATACTTCCAGGTCCCTTCGAGCGCCAGTTTATTGCGGTGGTGATATATCAAAGCTGAAGCACTCAGGGTAGTAATCTCAGTAAAAATCCAGGTTACGGCTATATGATTCGAAAGGTATCCCGCACCGATTGCTGTAATAAGCAACACCATGGAAGTCAGGTAAATGGCTCTTGCCTGTGGATTTTCATGATGATTTTCAATATAAATATAACTGTGAATCAGAGCCGGAAGAGCTACAATACTCAGGGTAATCAGCAAAATAATACCCAGTGAATCATAGGTAAAATAAGTCAGTTCAGTACTTCCGAAATTCATACAAGTATAAATTGTAAACACCGACTGCAAAGCCATAAAAAGACCCGCCAGGGAATAAACAAGTAATCTATTCCTGCTAAAAAACAGGGTTATCGCAATACCAAACGCTCCCATCAAATAAATTCCAATCATCGGATTCCTGATTTTCTCAATTAATAATCTTTTAAGTTACTCAGCTGATCCACATCAATATCTTTAAACACATCCCCTATCTTATTTAGGAATATTCCGAGGATTAGCACACTGGCAAAAATATCAAGCATAATTCCAAGGTTAACCAACATAGGCATTTCGTTGCCAATAGCAAGCGATAGAACAAAAACTCCGTTTTCAATTACCATATAACCCATAACGTGAGTAATAATTTTTCGCCTGGTTACAATAAGGTAAAGTCCAAAAAATAAGGTAGAAAGTGCTACAACGAAGAAAATTTTATCCAGTTTATCATCCTTTATCGTATTGGATATCAATATAGTTATGACTACAATAAAGGTTGTGATTACCAGAGAAACGAAATTCGGCAGGAAGGGTTCAGCTTCGCGGGTGATGTTATTGCGTTTAAGCAGATGACTAAGGAATAAAGGCACTGCCAGCGATTTAAAAACTATAGTTTCGAGCAGTATCAGTACAAGGTTGAGTGTGTTAATTTCGTTAAGTTGGATGAAGACCACAAAAAACAGCAGCACGCCCTGAAGAGCCAGCACTTTAATGTACGTCATCATCCGGTTGGCGATGGCCATATAAAAAAGTGTTATAATAAAGGTAATTAAGAGTACTTGAATCATTGTGTCAAATTATATTTAAGCATTTTACATAAATTTTTGAAGAATCAGCAATACCCCGAAAAATATCAGCAGGCTCACCGAAGTAAGCGCTACTATAAACTGCGGATTGTGACTCATCCTGAACCTTGCCATGAAGGATTCAATAAGCCCGATTGCGACTGCCATCATGAACTGAATGGCAAAAAACGAAGGGATTGCATACTGAATAGGAATAACTCCGATGAAAAGATTTACGATCAGAGCACCATAAACAGCGAATTTCAGATACCCTGCAGTAAAAATGAGACCGAGATCAAAACCGCTGTTATCCAGAATCATAACTTCATGGATCATAGTCAGTTCGAGGTGAGTCCTGGGATCATCAATCGGCATGCGGCTGCTTTCGATCATGGCGATCATCACCAGCACGAATGTTGCCAGTGCTGCCAGGGCATAACTGATCTGTGAACCAATATGAAGTGAAGCAAATATTTCATGGAACGAGGTATGTCCCGACAACAATGCCAGTGATCCCATTAATATAAAAAATGCCGGTTCAGCAAACATCGAATACAACGCTTCACGGCTGGCGCCCATGCCCTCAAAACTGCTTCCGGTATCCATAGCTGCAATTATGTTGAAGAATTTACCCAACGCCAGTACATAAGCGAAAAAGATGAAGTCACCGTTAAAGCTCAAAACACCTCGTGATTCACCAAAAGGCACAACCAGCATAGCCATTATAACAGATGCAAAGTAAATTGTAGGCGCGATCTGAAAGATAATACTGGTAGTTTCGCTGTACACCACACCCTTGCGGAATAACCGCACCACATCCCATACGGGCTGGAATATTCCAGGACCTTTACGGCCTGAAGCCAGGCTTTTTGTACGGTTAACAATTCCCGTAAAAAAGATGGCAGCTATCACTATTAACAATACACTCAGCATATTATAAATGTTTTAAAAAGTCTATGAATGAACTTATGTTCTGATAAATAAAGGGAATGCTCAAGACAGCAAGAATAAAAATCACACCGTATAAAATGTAGAATTGAAGCTTCCCGTTATTTAAAAACACAAACCGGTTCATAAAGAGTTTATTCAGCTTCAATGGGCCATCAATCAGCCATTTTTCAATTTTATCGTAAGGATGTGAATGATATTTGGCTTCGGAAGGAAAGATTTCATGGATTTCTTCTTCATGTTTTCCGATTAACAAAAACGCCGCGAACAATTTGCTGTATGAGCGAACAAACGATCCTGCCGTATATTGTATTTTGGTAGTAGGTGCAACGTATCCGCATCCCCAGGTAGGGCCGGTTACTTTTTTGTGGTGACTCAACGCATATTTGCGGATCATAAAAATACTGATGACCAACAAAACAAGTAACCATGCAGCCCGGCTAATAGGTTGCAAAACGCTGAAAACATCAAGCTTTAAGGGACTCAATGTTGTAGAAATTGTACCTGTGTAAAGATTTACCGGTTGCGATAATATATTAATAAATGCCATCGGGAATAAGCCGATCAGCACAATAATTCCGGCCAAAATATACATTGGAATAAGCTGAATAAAAGGAACTTCTTTAATAGCATGAGGTAATTCGCTCCGTCCCGAACCCAGGAAAACAACTCCAAAAGCTTTTGTAAAGCACAACATGGCGAGTCCTCCTATTAAAGCCAGACCCGCTGTTGAAAAAATTGCAGCAAGCAAAGAAACCAATGAGGCATCCGAAAGCCAGTTGTATAAACCGGTAAAAATGATAAACTCCGAGATAAAACCGTTAAAAGGCGGAATACCGCTGATGGCAATGGCTGCAATCAGAAAAAGCAAGGATGTATGAGGCATTCTCTTGATCAAACCTCCTAGTTTTTCAATATCCAGCGTATGAGCAGACTGGTAAACATTTCCTGCTGCGTAAAAAAGCAACGATTTGAACAAAGAATGATTAAGCGTGTGCAGCAATGCTCCTGCAAATCCGAATGTAGCAAGTACCGGGTTTCCGGTTCCAATACCAATACAACCAATCCCAATGCCTATCCCTATAATTCCGATATTCTCCACGCTATGGTATGCTAGCAATTTTTTCAGGTTGTGCTGTATGATGGCCAGCATCACACCATATAACCCGGAAAGCAGAGAAATAATCAGAATCAGGTATCCAACTGTTGTAAAATCAGTGGTGACAATCAATATCATACGCAGTATACCGAAAATACCGATTTTGATGATCACACCCGACATAATTCCCGAAACGTGAGAAGGAGCAGCCGGATGTGCATAGGGTAACCAGGTGTGAAAAGGTACAAATCCGGCTTTTATCGCAAATCCTATAAAAAAGATAATGAAAAGCAATAATGATGCTGATCCGGGAATGGAAGCTGTATAGGAAGTAATTGCCTGGAAATCATAACTGCCTGTTTTTGATGCAACCCATATAAAGCCAATCATGAGGAACAATATAGAAATATGGGCCTGTATCAGAAAATTTATCCCGGCCTTAACCGTTGCGATATGTTCATGTTCGAAAATAATAACAATGAAAGAAGTAAGGGCCATTATTTCCCAGGCAATCAGGAATGCAAAACTGTTCTGAACGACGCAAATACTGATCATGGCAGCATGAAGCAGAACAAATGAGATGCTGTGTAATGAAAGGTTATTACGTTGTTCTCTGTATGCTTTCATGTAAAATAACCCATAAAAGCCTCCGGTTATAAAAATCAAGTTGATGATCAGGATAAACCAACCCGACAAGGAATCAATTCTTAGCGGGATAGCGCCTGTAACAAAACTGCCTGGTAAACTGAAACTAATCGCGGTACTCACCAGGCTTTGGACTGCAAAATATCCTGAAATCATAGCATTTACAAAAAGTAAGATAAAAGCTGTAATTCCTTTCCCATTCACTTTTAAAAAAGGAATAAGAAGTATACCAACGAAAGGTACCAGGATAAATGCTGCGAGCAGGTTCATGATACAAAGTTAAAAACAGTGAGTAAAAATATGGCAAGAATAAAAATGATGCCATACAATACGTACGACTGTATGCGGCCATTCTGGATAAAACTGAAATAATGGGTTGAATAGTTCAGTCGTTGGGTAAAGGGATCAATGAGGTTCCGTTCGAAAAAATCGTAGTAATGAGAGACATACGATCGTTTCTGAGGAAAAATCTCACCGGTTTTCAACTCTTTAAAATACTTTTTCTCGATCAGCAGAGAATTGAAAATTTTTCCCAATGGCTTGGAAAAAGATTTGCCTGTATATTGCATCCTGGTATTGGGAGCCACATACCCGCATCCCCATGTAGGTTCATTACGTTGCAGGCGTTTCTTCATTACGATGGAACGCAGTATCAAGGTTGCAGCAACTAGGCCGGTTAGCAGGAGCGAATACAAGCTTATTCCGGCTATGGTACTGGAATAAGATGTAAAAATGTTGATATCATCCGGCATATTCAGGCTCATGCCATTTAGCGCATTTCCAATTAACCTCATAAAATACTGAGGAATAAAAGCCACGCTCAGCATGATTATAATAATAAAGTATTGAGGTGCGAGCATCATGTATGAAACTTCGTGCGGTTTATGGTCAAGTTCAGTTCGGGGCTGGCCCAGAAATATGGTTCCGAAAGTTTTAGTGAAAGCAAGAACTGACAAGCCACCAATAATGCTCAATCCTGCCATTGAAAACACAAAAAGCAAGGTCTGGCTGATGCTGCCGGCCTGAATTCCTCCCAGAATTCCACTGTAGATTATAAATTCCGAAACAAACCCGTTAAACGGAGGAAGTCCGCAAATCGCTATGGACCCGATAAGGAAAATTGCGGCAGTTTCAGGCATTGATTTTAACAACCCACCCAGGTGTTCCATATCGCGTGTATGGCACTGCTGGTAAACGGATCCTGCAGAATAAAAGAGTAATGGTTTAAATAAAGAATGATTCAGCACGTGCAGTAAGGCACCGCCAAATCCTAAAAAATACATAACAGCTGAGTTATTCCCAATGCCAATCATTCCAATGCCAATCCCGATGCCGATAATACCTATATTTTCAATGGTGCAATAGGCAAGCATACGCTTGAAATCGCGGTGAACAGATGCATTCATGATACCGTAAATACCTGTGAGCAGCGAAAGCGATAAAATGATTTCTCCCAGCAGAATATAATCAGAGTTGAGAAAGCTGATCATCCTGAAGATGCCGTAAATTCCCAGTTTTACAATTACACCAGACATTATTCCTGAGATATGCGAAGGTGCGGCCGGGTGTGCATGAGGCAACCAGCTGTGCAATGGGATAAATCCTGCTTTCAATCCAAACCCCAGGAAAAACAACAGGAATAACCACAAATTATTGTTTGATTGAAAAAAACTGCGAATGGCATCAAAACTGAACGAACCGGTTACACTATAAACCCAGATAAAGCCAACCGTGAGGAGAACTACGCTGATATGCATCTGAACCAGGTAGTTAATCCCGGCCTTTATAGTTTGTGCATTGTGGTGATCGAAAATAACAAGTAACATCGAAGTTAGCGACATCACTTCCCACGCCAGCAGGAAAGCAAATCCATTCTGCAGCATGCAAACCCAAACCATCGAGAGATGAAATAATATTAAAAGCGACCAGTGCAGGCTTAGCTTCGGAGCCGGGTTATCATAAGCTTTCAGATAGCCAATGCCATAAATCACTCCTGTTAAAGAGGTGAAATTTATAATCAGGATAAACCATGCCGACAATCCATCGATCTGCAAGGAAATATCTCCCAGGAATGTTCCTGCAAATATTGACCATTCAGCAATTTGTCCGTTCAGTGCAGGAAAAGCTAACCATGATGTAATCAAAGAGTTAATAAATACTGCAAGAGCAGCTATGTATGCTTTGTGGGGGGATGATACGAAAAACAGTACAAAAATTGCAAGCAGTGTAACAATCCAACTCACATTCAGCATTTCAATCATGACCAGAATTCTTTGATCTTTTCCTCGAAAGATGGCAAATTTAGGTAAAATATGCCGGTGTTGGTAGCTCCAGGTTTATAGTGTTTATATGAATAGCAAAACCATATAAATCAGATACCATGATATAAGTCAGATATTCAACTACTTGTAATAACCAAAACTGTTCATATGATCACATAGCGCTTGGTAATAAATAATGATTCCAGTTACCATTTAATTGCAGGTTCAAAATGCAAAGGGCAAAAATGCAAAGGACAAAGTGAAGTCTGCGAAAGAAAACAATTCTGATGAGCTGCTTTAGATAGAATATTATCGAATTTATTTCAAAGAAACCATGTCTCAAAAATTAAGAATCGAAAGGACCTCAGCATTTTGACGTTTAACCAATGAATTTTGATAAAAAAGCACTTCAATTGAAAGCTGAAATTAATCAGGTTTTCAGTATTCACTACAACCTCTTTAAATTATTTATCTTCGCAGCATAAACTAAATACAACTATGTCTGTCCCTCAATGGCTCAGCCGCACCGAACTTTTAATCGGATCGAAAAAAATTGCAGCGCTTAGCGAAAAGCATGTCCTGGTAGCCGGGTTGGGTGGTGTAGGTGCTATGGCTGCCGAACAGATTTGCCGGGCCGGGGTTGGAATTATGACGATTATTGATGGAGACACAGTTCACACCAGTAACCGCAACCGACAGTTACCGGCATTAAAAAGCACCGAGGGTGTCGCTAAAACTGAAGTAATGGCCAGGCGATTACTCGATATAAATCCCGAACTGAAACTCACTGTGCTTCACGAATATATTAAAGATGATCGCACCATCGAAATTCTTGGGAAAGGATATGATTACGTGGTTGATGCTATTGATACTCTTTCGCCAAAGGTTTTTTTGCTGTATAATTGTGTTCAGTTGGGATTACCTTTGGTAAGTTCGATGGGAGCCGGAGGTAAGTTTGATCTCATGCAAATACGTGTTGCGGATATTGACGAGTCGTATAATTGCAAGTTGGCATATTATATTCGAAAACGACTTCACAGCAAGGGAGTATGGAAAGGGTTCAAAGTAGTATTTTCACCTGAAATTGTGGAGCGGAGCTCTGTAATTCTGCAGGAAGGTGAATCCAATAAGAAATCCAATGTCGGGACTATTTCCTATATGCCGGCGGTATTTGGATGTTACTGCGCTTCAGTAGTTTTGAGGGATCTTCTAAATGTGTCTGAACACCCGCAGGGTGTCTGACACAGTAAAATCATTCGAATACCCAACTCATTCAATTGCTAAATAAGTATTTTATAATCCTATTTTCCAGAGGATTATGACAAGTAACATGTTTTCAGGTTTTATGATTTAAAACCAATGGGGCACTAAGAGCACTTAGGCATACTAAGGTTTTTCGTTCGAAGATTCTGTATCCGGACACGGAATATAAAAAAATGTCTGAAATATTCCTAAATGGAAACACTTCAGACATTTTTCAATCTCAATAATTTATACATCTGGTAAAAGGGTTAATTCTTTTGTTGAGGTGCTATATTTCAAATATTGGCAATAAATCACTCTGTTACGTGGCATTCACAAATTCTTATCAATGGTTAAGTTTAATTTATTGTTCCTTTCTTTGTCCTTTTCCCTTGATGGAAAAGTACCAAAAGATCAAGGCTTTATAACAATGCTGGCGTTTCTAAGCCAGAGGTATCTCCTCGCAATACAAGGCATGAAAGAGTACAGCAAATCCTTACAGTTTGTCTTGCTGTGTTCCCGCTTTGCGGGATGCCATTCGCACGACCTGTCCCGCCCTTGCGGGATACCTCCGGCCAAGAACCGCAGGCGCATTTTATAAGGCCGGTCCTTTCTAAGTGAGCTTCCTCTTAAGGCAACCTTACGGAACAACGATTTAACCTTTAAGGTGATTTTTGGGGTGTAGGGATCGGCCTAATAGAAATTTCACAACAGATGTAGACGAAGGTAAACAGCGCAGGCAGGTGCGTAGCAAAACACCAGCCTCA
>JBBRCH010000040.1:0-38445 GCA_038204995.1 Bacteroidales bacterium
GGTTTCTTGACCCTTTATTGCTCAGGGCTAATTCTAATTCATCGCATTCAACCACATCAGACAGTGAATCGGGCGTAAAACCTGACAATGAACTTAATACTTTATGGCGCCAATCAAAAGAAGTCTGTATGCTGATTTCTAATTCTTTTGCAATTTTCTTTATCGACATGCCTTGCTCCATGCAGCGCAGATATCCCTGCCACTTATGCTTGAGTTTTATGTCCCATAGTGGTGTACCTGTTGTTTCACTGAACCATTTGGAGCAACTACGGCATTTATACATTTGAACTCCATGTTGCTTACCTCTTTTGTAGACACTCGCACTTGAACAGAAAGGGCAGTCTTTTCTATGGTTGCTCTTCTCGCGTTCTTGACTTACATTTTCCAATACCTGTCCACGAGTCTCAAAATCTTGTAGTAACTCATCCATTAATTGTTCCTGAACTATTCCAGGTAATTCCAGGAATTGCTGCTTAATCTCGGCTTTTGTTTTCATGATAAAAATATAAACATTTTGCTGATATAACTAGAACTTAGCCTTTATTTTTAATACTGGGATTGGCGCAGTTTGTGCCCTGTTTTTCAGATACATTTTACCTAATGACCTCAATTAGGTACTTTTCATGACAAATCCGGGTAAAACAAAGAATATCTGTTCTGATGAGAATAATTATGGTAAATTTTATGAACTTTTTCTTCTTTTTATCGTTTTCTCTTAATAATCTGATACTATTGATGGATTTTTTTCAATTTTTACCTGAATAATAACAATACTTCATTACTTTTATACAATGTTAACAAAATTTGTCATGAAACACTTATACATTTATTCGGTGATACTCTTCCTCCTTGTATTAAGTTCATGTTCTCAATCCAATCTGGATATGAATACAAAAATCTATGAGTTATCATTAAAAGTGGATTCCTTATCATTAAAAGTGAATGAATTAGCCAAACAAAACAATGATTTGGAAATTGAACTTTCATGGCTTGAGAATGAGATTGGGGATATAAGCAAATTGAAACAAGCAAAAATGAATGCGCCTTTATCATTATCAAAACCAGCATCAACACCGGTATCAACCCCAAAAGTAAAAGCTCCTGACCAGACTGTCGCGGACGGGCAATGTCAGGCAATTACCAATTCAGGGAAAAGATGCAGCAGAACAGCCTTGAAAGGGTCAAAATATTGTTATCAGCATAAACAAATCTACGAACCCGATCTTCCGGCGAAAAAATGAAATCCGATTAGTAATGTTTCAACAGATTAAAAAATAGTATTTCGTAATGTGTATCAGAAGGTTAATTACCCGTAAGTATAAACGAAATGAATAAATTTATCCAAACATGATGAAGACTCTTCTTTTACTTTTTCTCTTTTCACTTCTGCCTGTAACTGAATCATTTAAAGCATTGGTTATAGGAGTCTATAGTGGAGATTCTATTGTGGTTTCTCTCGAGAATAAAAAACAAATAAAGGTCCGGCTTGATGGTATTGATTGCCCTGAACTTGACCAGGAGTATGGAGATAGCGCTAAACTGGCAATAGTAGCTCTTTGCTTTAAAAAGAATGTCCGGATTGATAAAGCAGGCATTGATACCTATGGCCGGACACTCGCCTTTGTTTATGTAAATGATATATGTGTGAATAAAGAACTGATCAGGTTGGGATTGGCCTGGCACTACAAACAGTATAATGATGATCCTGAACTGGCAAAACTAGAGGATGATGCCCGTAATAACAAAGTTGGCTTATGGCGCCAGGCCAACCCTGAAGCGCCATGGGATTTCAGGCATAAAAAGAAATAGTTATTCCGTCAATGCTTATTATACGGAGAATTGATTGTATGGGATTAGTAGTACATGCATTTACTTTGCTATATGAATTGCGATTTTACGGATGTCGCTATAAGATGCTTCTGAAATTATTTCCCCAATAGCATTATATTGCTTAACAAACTGATATTTTTTCTTTTGGTATTCTATCAATCTTTCTAACCGGGTTTCCCTGTCAATTATCAGACCAACCTTAATCCCAACATGCCCTACATCGGTTAGGATATATTTTTAGTAGTATAAGAATCAGTTTATTATAATGGGATTTTCTCTCTTTCAACTTGCTGCCCGAGAATTATAAGAAAATAAGCTCAGTTACAATCAAACTGATATTCCCTTGTCTTGATCATGCGAGTGTTACTAAAGCTACAATAAAATCTTTGTATCTTTACCCGTATTCACCATTAACATAAACCTGGTTATAGCTTTTCGCTTCTTTATGATTCTGAGCACGCTATGTTTATTTCTGGTTTTCATGATGCCGGTATTAACTTAAAAACCGGGAATTGATGTTTTAGATACTCTGAAAAGACCATTCCCGTTTGCAATTCAAAATAATATAATTCGGATAGTATGAAACGAACATGTCTGCAAATTAATACACAAGCACCGATGAACTTAGCGAATAACAAAGCGATTTCCCCATAGCTAAAAACAGCAAACATGAGTTCCATCCATCCATCCATTAATATCAAAATTATTTACAAATGAAAAGGCTATTTATTATATCTAACCGTTTACCCTTGCAGGTGACTGAAATTTACGGCAAAAAAGAGATACGCCGTGAAACTGATGGGTTTGATTCAGGATTAACCGGATTTTATGAATCCTTTGATATAAAATGGATTGGAAGGGGAGGGGTAAATAGTAATGAAATAAGCGAGGCTGAAAAAATCAACATCGACAGCAATTTCAGAAAAGACAATTGCATTCCGGTGTATCTCGATCAGCAATTAAGGACGGAATTTCTCGAAGGATTTTGCGATCATACAATCTGGCCTCTTTTTAATTATTTCTCCCAGACCGCCCGCTATAATCCTGCGGATTGGGAAGCCTATCAGAAGGTCAATCATATATATGCAGCAGTCATTTCAAAGCATGTAACCGACGATGATGTGATTTGGATTCATGATTATCATTTAATGTTACTTCCCCTTTTAATACGTGAAAAATTCCCTAAAATTTCTATTGGCTATTTTCAGCATATCCCTTTCCCTTCTTATGAGATTTTCCGCCTTTTACCCTGGCGGATGGAATTGCTCGAAGGGATGCTTGGCGCCGATTTAATAGGTTTTCATACATATGATTATCAAAGACACTTTATGAGTTGTGTCCGCAGGTTGCTGGGGCACGAAACGGTTTTCAACCGTATCAGGCTAAACGAACGTATTGCATTAGTTGATGCTTTTCCCAAAGGAATTGATTTTGATTATTTCAATAACACAGCTAAAGCATCGGTGCCGGACACCAAAAATCAGAAATCAGAAATCCATACGGAAATAGAATACCTGAAAAAGGATAAAAACCGTAAAATCATCCTCTCAATCGACCGGCTGGATTACACAAAGGGAATCCCTGATCGTTTAAAAGCATATGAGTTGTTTCTGGAAATTCACCCTGCATATATTGGTAAGGTCAGCCTTTTCCTGTTTGTTATACCATCGCGCGAAACAGTTACAGATTATAAAAACCTGAAAAAGCAAACGGATGAATTAGTTGGCAGAATTAACGGCAGGTTTGGAACCATTGGCTGGATGCCGGTTTCATATTTCTATAGAACGATAGGTAGGCCCGAAATGATTGAATTATATAACAGGGCGGATATTGCCTTAATTACACCCACACGCGACGGGATGAACCTGAATGCTAAAGAATATCTTGCCTGTAGAACAGATGAAAAAGGAGTGCTTATTTTAAGTGAAATGGCAGGTGCTGCCAAGGAACTAGGCGAATCGTTAATTGTTAATCCTAATAACCGTGCTGAAGTTGCTGAAGCTATATATCAGGCACTGAATATGCCGGAATCAGAACAGGCAGAACGCATTTCGGTGCTTCAGAAAAGACTTAAAATATATAACGAAGAGCGCTGGGCCAAGGATTTCATCAAGGGTCTCGAAAGTGTTAAAGACCTTCAGGCTACCAACTTAACACATAAAGTAAACGATCGTATAATTAACGAAGTGCTAAGTAATTATAAAATTGCAGAAAAGAGAATTATTTTTCTTGATTATGATGGTACCCTGACAGGATTTCACAAAGATCCGCAAATGGCCATGCCTGACCTGGAACTTTACAGTATTATTGAAAAACTGATCTCAGCTGAAAATAATACAGTTGTGATAATCAGCGGAAGGGATAAGGAAACTTTATCAACATGGTTTGTTGATTATCCGCAGCTGGCATTTATTGCTGAACATGGCGTTTGGAGTAAAAACCCACGTGAGGAATGGAAAATGACGGACCAGATTGATAAGCAATGGATGCGGGTTATCGAACCCGTACTTCAAAATTTTGTAGACCGTACTCCCCGCTCGTTTATCGAATATAAAAACTATTCACTCGTTTGGCATTACCGGGGTACCGACCCGGACATGGGCCAGCAGCGGGCGTGGGAGCTAAAGGACGATCTGAAAGATTATTTAGCTAACCTGAACCTGGAAATTATGGATGGTGACAAGGTTATTGAAATTAAAAATGCTGGCATAAACAAAGGGAGGGCAGCCCTGGCTAAAATCGGCCATGAAAAGTTTGATTTTATTCTGGCTCTTGGTGATGACTGGACGGATGAATTTACATTTAAAGCAATGCCTGAACCGGCTTTTACAATTAAAGTCGGAACAAAAACAACGGCAGCAAAATATTATGTAAACGACGTTACCGAAGTTAGAAACTTATTAAGTCAGTTAGCAGATTGAATTTATTTTATCAGGCAGAATTAATAGGAACATGAAAAGTTATACCAATGTGAATTGTATAATAGGCCAAAGGCCGTTTTAATATTCTACAGTGGTATTTAATCTCCAATAAATAAGGCTGATTTTCATTCTATTTTTCCTGAATGTTATTGAAAATTAATGGTTATTCCAGTTGGCTGCCGGATTCAGGTATTTAAAATATTTTTAATTTATAATTGCAACTTGCAAGGACAGCATATTGTTTGATTTCATAAAAAAAAATATTTTTCAGAGTTGAGAATGCCGGCAACTTTAAATATCATGACCACATATATGCGAAGGTAAAACAAAGAGGCTGTGACACAAAACCAGGTCTTATTTTTTAGTCCATAATTCTGATTGACATCCTTACGGCAGGCGGGGCTATCTGTTCAAAATGGCAAAATTAATTTTTTTTTCCAGGTTGATGGCAGTCCAGGCTTGTCATTAGAAGAGTTTGCAAAGAACATGTAAGAAAGTCAATTCCTGTTTTGTGTACAGCCTCTTATTCATTAAAACTGAAATAGTGAATGTTTAACCCAGTGCAAATTTACCACATATCTGCTTTTTATTTGTTATATAATTCTGCGGAAAATTTATATAATTCACACATTTCCGAGAGTGCTGCGCTTTTTATGTTTCAGATTTTTGAAGTGAGATGGGGTAAGCCCTGTCATTTTTTTAAACTGGTACGAAAGATGGGCAACGCTGCTGTAATGAAGTTTTTCTGCTATTTCACTGAGATTTAGTTCGTCATAAACCAATAGCTCCTTTACTTTTTCTATCTTATGGGAAAGGTAATATTTTTCAATCGTGGTCCCCCTGACTTCTGAAAAAAGATTGGCTAAATAAGTATAATTGTGATTGAGTTTTTCGCTTAAATAATCTGATAAGTTAACCTTAATCTGATCCTCTTTATAATGAACAAGTTCAATAATACTTATTTTTGTTCTCTCAACCAATATGCACTTTTTATCATCAATAAGTTCAAGCCCGTGCTTTTTTAGTGTTGAGCCTAATTGAGCTATCGTAACAGTTGAAATATCCTCCGGAATTTCTGCTTCACCTAATTCAACATTAAAGTAGTGCAAACCAAGTTTATCCAACTCGGATTTCACCAGCATTATGCAACGGTTGCAAACCATATTTTTAAAATATATTTTCAATAGAGTTTAATTCAAAGGAATAGGAAGCTATAAGCAAATATATAAAAATTATTCATGTTTTAGGTTCAGAGTGGGAAGTCATTTTAATTTTTATTTCATCATTTTTTTCATCTTTTGGAATATATAAGCAGGAAGTAACACGTTGCACAAATCAAAACAGGCATGCCTGCCAGGTGCTGAACGTTTAGAATGCCGGTTATATGGTTACACAACCCAGGTATTAAAAGCCAGGGATATGGTTTTTTGTACTATATCCTGTAAAAGGAATAAGATTAAAGTACCCGGTAAAAACAGTAGCCTGATTAACCGGAACTTTTTAAAAACTCAAGGTTGTGTTATAGAAGATAGTGGGTTATTAATTTTTAAGTGCATAGTGCTCAGTGATTATTGCTTAGGAATGACTGCATGGTAAAATTGATTTGAAAAACATACTTGTGTCAAATCCAGGTTGCAGACCAACCAAGCACTCTGCACCATGCACCATTTCCTTTGGACTGCTTTTTTGTAATTTCTGACCTACATTGTTCTAAAACAGACCCAAACTCAATTACATTTACTATTTATGAATTTCATTTCAGGATGATCATAATGCAATACATAGGCAGTTAAAAAGTGTTCCAATATCATACATTGCGGGAGCTATCTAACACTAAAAGTTCTGAATGCCATTTCCAATAAAACAGTTTAGTTTTTTTGAATGAAAATATTTTTTTGACAACGAAGCTGAGATGAAAGTGGCCTGAGGTATCAGGATTCGGTAATCTGATCAGCTGATTCGTAAGAAAGCATCAAAAATACTCTCAGTCTTAAAAAGAGACATTATTGAGTCTTATCATGTTCCCTTTGCGCTTATAATAAAGGCTCCAGAATCTTTTAAAAATGAATCCGGTCAGAGTTATCTGGGTTGCACTTTATCCAGTATAATAAGCTTTTTGTTCCTGAGATTTCTGAAGTAGGTGGGCGTTAAACCCGTTACTTTTTTGAATTGGCCGGATAAATGTGCAACACTGCTGTAATTCAGCCTATAGGATATTTCGGTAAGATTGAGCTCATCATATAAAAGTAATTCCTTAACACGCTCAATTTTGTGTGCTATAATGTAATGCTCGATAGTGATGCCGGTTACATCCGAAAAAAGGTTAGCAAGGTAAGAATAGTCGCAGTTGAGTTTCTTACTGAGATATTCCGAAAAATTAGATTGAGGCGGTTCGTCAACATTATGAATCATTTCGATAATTACAGCCTTGATTCTTTCTATCAGAACGGATTTTTTGTCATCCATAAGTTCCAGACCTGATTTTAGAAGTATCTTTTTCAACTGGTCAATTTGTTCCCTGGTCAAATCCTGTTTTAGGTTCACTTCACCTAAACTCACCTTCGAATAATGCAACCCGAGTTGATCCAACGCTGCTTTAACTTCCATCTTGCAACGGCTCGAAACCATATATTTGATAAAGAGTTTCACCCTGATTTTAATTTAGTATAGAAAGACGTTTTGAAAGCTATTAAGTTTTATTATAAAGCTATTTGTTTTTAAGTTGAATTTTTAAAATATTAAATATTCACAGCTAAGATACAATATTTTGGAATTTTGTTTAAGAGAAACTGTATTATTTTTCAGATAAGCACAAATTATACTTTAACAAAAATTTTGCTTCTCCTGAGCAAAAATTTGCCAAAAATTCCATTTATTTCACTTTGGTATTATTCTATCGTTTAAATAAAAAATGCATCGACCTGTTACCTGAATTCGCATGAATCAATGGTTGTTAAAATTCATTTAATTTATAAGTGCAATTTTTTCTTACCATTAAAAGGCTGTTTAAAAATATTATTTTTGTCTAAAGAAGGGGTGAGGGGCGACAAGGTAAAAAGCGAGATGTGAACAAATCATGGAAAATCAGTTCTTCAGGAAAGATTCTTCCTCCATTTCCTTAGTTACATGGAAGGATCTGGTTAATTTGTGCAGGCAATTAATTATTCAATTCCACAGTCCAGTCCCCAGGTTCGGAAATCTCGAAATCGAATTTGATATTATACTGCATGGTATGCATTTTGTTCCAGGAGGTATACATTAGTTTTATTGTTACAGGAAATACAATATAATCATAACCAATTGATTGCCCGATTTTAGTTTCGGCTCCACTTGTTGAAGACATTAAAAAGTTCGAAATGCCCGAGTTGCGACTCCCGTTCTGGAAGATATCAATTAATACCCGGGTTTTAGTAGTATTGTTTTTTTGAAAGTTATAACGGTCGACCCCTGTATTGTAGTCGACATAGGGTCTCTTAGGTATAGGCCCAACATATTTGTCATTTTGCCATACTCCGTTGAGTATACTGTCTTTCCCATCAATAACAGCAAAATATTTCCCTATTCCATGCCTCATGCCCACAACCCATTCTCCGGTATACGTCTCACCGGTCGACCAGGTGTAGGTACCCTCACCTTGAGGCATGCCGTTAACGAAAAAGCCTTCGTAGCGGTCGGTTCCAACGGAGATGCCTTTACCATGAGCAAGTCCGTTTTTGCATTTGCCTTTATAGGTACCGGAAATATTAGGAGATAGAACCTTGCATCTTTCCTGGCTGAATAATAACAGGGTTGAAAATGCGAAAATAGAAATCAACCCCAAGTGTAATATGTATTTCATTTGGTTGTTTTTGAATTCCTATGACTGTTAATTTTAAAAACATAAAGATAATCAATTTATGTACGTGTGCACTTTAACTAGTATATTTGTAAGATATGATTGTTTCATGAGTCGATTATTTTACTATTAAAAGAGTTACTTTTGAACCAATTCCCTTTTCGTCCGTTTACTATTTGAAAAAAATAATTAAACACATATAATGAACTCTGTTGAATCTAAACCGAATGTCAAATACAAATCGGTTACTATACTTTCGAATACTGAAATTTCACCCAATGTTTTTCTGCTTTCTTTTAAACGCGATTTCAATTTCCGGGCCGGGCAGGTACTGGGCTTAGCCATGTCACCAAATGATGATGCAAGGCTTTATAGTATTGCCAGTGGCGAAAACGACGATAGTGCCGTCATTCTCTATAATATTAAACCGGGAGGTAAACTCACCCCTAATCTTGCTATATTAAAACCAGGCGATATACTCTGGATTACTGTGCCTTTTGGGTCCTATTTAGGTTCAGCGGAAGCGGCATACTGGATTGCCGCCGGTACCGGGATTGCTCCTTTTATCAGTATGTACCGATCTGGTATGGGGGATAATAAAATCCTGATACACGGATCAAGAACTCTCGATGCTTTTTATTTCAGCAATAGCCTGATCAGTGACTTCGGCGAACGCTACATCCGCTGTTGCTCGCAGCAGGCAGGCCCTGGTGTTTATCATGGCCGCGTAACTAAATATCTTGAAGATATTGAGGTACTGCCTGAAGACAAAAAGTACTATCTTTGCGGTAGCGCCGAAATGGTTGTGGAATGCAGAGAGATTTTGTTAAACGAAGGAATTCCCTTTAGCAATATTGTAGCCGAAATATACTTCTGAAAACAGATGTCTTTTAGCGAACCAAATTTGATTACCGAAACACTGCTGGGTAAAACCTTAACGGAACTCAAAATTATTGTCAAGAATCTTGAGCTTCCTGGTTTTGTCGCTTCCCAGTTGGCCTTTTGGCTCTACAAAACGAATATACAGTCATTCGATGAAATGACAAATATTTCGAAGAACACACGTTTGCTGCTTGCCGGGCATTATCTTTTAGGAGCATCTGCATATGTGAAAGTTCAGGAGTCAAATGACGGAACTAGAAAATACCTTTACCCGGTAAGCGGTCATAAGTTTATCGAAACCGCTTTTATTCCCGATCCGAAACGCAATACACTGTGTGTGTCGTCGCAGGTTGGCTGCAAGATGGGCTGTTTATTCTGTGCCACCGGTAAACAGGGATTCCAGGCACAGTTAACCGCAGGTCAGATTATTAATCAGTTGCGCAGCCTTCCCGAACGGGAAATGATTACCAATCTTGTTTTTATGGGGATGGGTGAGCCTTTTGACAATGTAGAGGCTGTTCTTAAATCAACCGAAATTTTAACTTCTGACTATGGTTTTAACATGAGCGTGAGGAAAGTGACGGTTTCAACTATTGGTATTATACCTGCCATGGAAACGTTTCTGAGAGAAAGCAAGTGTAACCTGGCAGTAAGCATGCATTCTCCTTTTGACGAAGAGCGACGCCGACTTATGCCCGTTCAGCACGTGTATCCGGTAAAGGAGGTAATTGAAGCCATCAACAGGGCCGATCTGGGTAAATACCGAAGAGTTTCTATTGAATATATCGTATTTGGTGAATTAAATGATACACAAAGGCATGTAAAAGAGTTAGCAAGATTGTTGAATAAAACCCGCTGTCGTATCAACCTTATTCGTTTTCATCCTGTACCAAATGTGCCGCTTCCACCGACTAACGAGGTGCGTTTGTTTGAGTTCCAGCGGGCACTTAATGAGAAAGGAATTGTTACTACGATAAGAGCCTCAAGAGGCCTGGATATTGATGCAGCTTGTGGCTTATTATCTACGAAAGCATTTGTTAATCAAGAAAATACAGATTTTTAATTGCGGATGTAATTTATAATGAAATGAACATTACATTTGTGCACCTTAACTAAATTTTCTGCCTTATGATCCTTAATCGGACTATAATACTGGTTGAAGACTCTGATTCTGATCGTCTTCTTTTCTCAAAGTACCTTAAGCAGATTGGATATGAATGTTTATGCATGGATAGCGCTAATAGGCTGTTGTCCATCATAGATGGTATTGAGCCTAGCGTAATTTTAATGGATATCGAAATGCCTGGAATTACCGGACTTGAAGCTGCTAAATTACTCAGAAAACTGCAGGAAACTAATGGCCGGAAACATATTATTATTGCTCTCACAGCTCACAATGATGAAAACCTTATGAGCATTGTTTCAGCAGCTGGGTTTGATGATTACCTGCAAAAACCAATTACCAGGCGTGAACTTAAGACCCGTTTATCCCGTTATTCAGCTATTGATCCGGATTTCTGTGCATTAGTGCCGAAAGTTAGTTTTGAAAACGGGAATCATAAAAACAAGCTTTATTCGCTCGAAATGTTCGAAGCTGATGATCCTGATTTTGTGCGTTCCATTGTTGAAATGTTTGTTACAAATACTCCCGGATCAATTGCCACCTTAAAGAGTGCTTTTGAAGTGGATGAAATGGAAGCAGTAAGGCAACAGGCACATAAACTTAAGCCGCATTTTTCGTTTTTTGGTGCTACCGGCATCCAGCAGGCAATGCAAATGATTGAAGATATAGCTCGTGGTACCGAGAATAAGGATAAACTTCCGGAATTGATCGAATGTGCTGAACGAACAAGTTTGCAAATGATAGCTCAGATGAAGGCTGATTTATTAACCTGAACCCGGTTCCTGACTCATCTAAATATGTAGTACTGCCCCAAAACAATTGTTTACGAGATTGTTTTCCTGTAAATCTATAATAACCAGCTGATATCCCGGTTTTTTGAAGGATTTTTGCCATTGAATTTTGTGCCCTTTTCAGGCTGTCATTCTGGCCGAAAACAATTTTTTTTTGTTTACCGATACTTTTTCTTATTAATGAAAAACCTCACTGAAGGCAACAGCGGAAATCTCATATTCAAGTTTGCCATACCGATGCTTATTGGTAATGTCTTTCAACAGCTCTACAATATTGTTGATAGCATTGTAGTAGGCCGTTATGTGGGTAAGGAAGCGCTTGCTGCCGTAGGGGCTTCGTTCCCGCTTATTTTCATGCTGATATCCTTTGTTGTGGGAGTAGCCATGGGCACAACTATTATCATTTCACAATATTTCGGAGCCAGGGACATGAAAATGGTAAAGCGCTCCATTGATACCATGTATATTTTTCTTTTTGTGGCATCAATTATTGTTACAATTCTGGGAATTGTCTTTAGCGGACCGATATTCAGGCTGATAAAGCTGCCTGAGGAAGTAATACCGCAGGCGATAGCATATTTTAATGTATATCTTGGCGGAATGATTTTCTTTTTCGGATTCAATGGGATTAGTTCGGTACTGCGTGGATTGGGTGATTCGAAAACCCCGCTTTATTTCCTTATTATTTCCACGGTAATGAATATTGCGCTGGATCTTTTATTTGTAGCCGTTTTTAAGTGGGGTGTAGCCGGAGCTGCATGGGCAACAGTAATCTCCCAGGCCGGAGCTTTTATAACGGGTATCATTTACCTGAACCATACCAATGAGGTGGTAAAGCTCAACAGCCTGAAACTGGTCTTCGACAGGGCAATTTTCCGTAAGAGCCTGTATATTGGTCTGCCGACAGGTCTGCAGCAAACTTTTGTTTCTCTCGGCATGCTTGCCATAATGCGCATTGTAAATGATTTTGGAACTGATGTTATTGCGGCATACAGCGCTGCCGGTCGCCTGGATTCGCTGGCGGCGATGCCGGCTATGAATTTTGGTGCAGCGCTCTCAACTTTCGTAGGGCAAAACCTGGGCGCTAACAAACCTGAACGGGTCAGGCAGGGATTGAGAGCGACTTTTATGATGTCGGGCGCTCTGGCTTTGTTTACAAGCCTGGTAGTTATTATTTTCAGGCACCCCTTGATGACCCTCTTTACAACTGATGCCGCGGTTATCAGTATTGGTTCAAATTACCTGGTGATTGTGAGTAGTTTTTATATCTTTTTTTCAACCATGTTTGTGGTTGGAGGGGTAATGCGTGGTGCAGGCGATACATTAATTCCTATGTTTATCACCCTGTTTGCACTTTGGGCCATACGCATACCCGCTGCATGGATCATGTCGCGGTATTTCGGAGTGGATGGCATCTGGTGGTCAATCCCTGTTGCCTGGTTTATTGGAATGTCGCTATCGTACCTCTATTATTTAAAAGGCAAGTGGAAATTAAAAGTCGTAGTTAAACAAAAAGTGTTAATGCCGGATGAGATAATGGTTGATTAAAGGGATTTACGATTTACAAAGTACGGATAGAGAAAATCGTAAATCGCACTTTGCACATCGTAAATCGCACTTTGTAAATCGTAAATAACTTTGCCTTAAAACTTATCGACACTTATTATAAGCTGTTGATTTAAAAGGAATAGCTAACTCCGCCCAGCACGTTAATGCCATACGAACGATAGTTATTCCACCGGTAATATTTACTGTTAGTCAGGTTGTTGAAATTAAGCCAGAATGATAAAGCTTTGGTAAACCTGTATTCGGCTCCAAGGTTTATATCAGCCCATCCTTTAAGTTTTTCAGGCTCCAGGATATAGGATATCGAACTACCATCAATATTCGGATTCTCTTTGGGTACAAGTGCCCAAACCGGGCCATTCACTATTGCTTTTGCAGTGATTACTATTTTATTCTGCATATCATACCTGCCGGAGAATTCAAACTCATAGGCCGGTTTGTACCAGGCATACTCCTGGTCAATGGTTTTATAATGGGTGTATGTTCCGTTCAATGCAAGGCGTAAACGGGCAGATTTTATAAATTCAAGCTCACCGTTGATTTTGACAGTACTGATATTGTCGTAAAGCAGGGTGAAAGAGTTAAAAAGATACGTGCCGGTATCTGTTATAAACAGGGGATAATTTTCGTATGTGCTGCTTGATATGCTTCCGTTAAAATTGAAACTGCGGCTGATATTACTCTGGAACCCCCCGTAAATTTTAAATTTATCATATACATAATTCCATGGAACAACTTCGCTGATAAATAAATTCTGTTCGGTCAGGCTTTGCAAAGAAGTTCGTTCCATGCCACCGCTTATCCCTGCATAGAGTTTCAGTGCACCGGGAATCAGTTCAAGCCTTGCTTCGGCCACAGGATACAGGTGGCCTTTGGTGATTGAGTCGGAGGCAATGTTGAGTTTAAAACCAGCCATAAAACTGTATTCATTTACCTGTGCTTTTATAAAAGGGTTTACCAGCAAAATACCGCTGTTGAAATGCCCATGGGCATCATTCTGGTTCAGGAAATTATAGCCTCCCGTGATTCCCAGCACCTGGTCGGTTTCAATTTTAAAAAGATCGTACCGCTTGTCGAGAGTAGTTGTAAACTTCACATTGTTTTCTTTGTTCTCATGCATCCCTGCCATATGATAATATGAAAGTCCGAAAGTATGGTTTAGTTTGTCTTTGTCTTTGTAGGTGCTGCCAAAATTTGCTGAGCCCCCTGCAGTGTAATAATGCTGTTCTATATCATCTTTTCTTATAACAGTGTCAGGAAAATCGGCTGGTTTAAATCCATAAAGGTGCAGCCCATCGCGGTAGTAGAACGCTTTCCCGGTAAGGGTATGCTGATCGAAATATTTCGAGCCTGTTAATTCTGCCTCATTACGGCTGTTGCCGGGAGGGCCATAATCCTTTATTTTCCCTGCTGCTGACTGATGTTTAAGACGCAAGGAAGTAAGGAATTGTTTTGAACGGAGTGAACTTATAAATAGCTCGCCATAAAGAGCAGAGTAGTTGCCGGCACCGGCCCGCACATAGTTCCGGTACAGTTTATTCAACGGTTCGGCAACCAGCTTTACCGCAGGCAAAGGTTCAATCACCGGTTTTACATCGGCAATCCTGGGCATGATATTATAGTTCATGGTAGGAATAGTGGTGATAGTATCGTCAATTCCCGGATTCTTACTGATTTTAAAAGCATCGGGAATTATTGGATCGAAAGGAGCTACAACAGTAATTTCTTCGTTGTAGGTTTTTACCTGGCAAAAGGCTGTTTTTGAAAATACCAGTAGTAAGAAAAAAACCAATGTAGCCAGGGTGATATATTTTGTCTTTGTCATATGCATTTTAAGAAGAGGTTTCAAAACTAAAATGTGATTTTACTTAAATCATTTGTTAATTGGAATCTCCGATTGCGGCAAGTTTTTCACGTGCAATCATAACCAGGTCCTGGCCTTCGTAATTATCAATTATACTCTGAAGAGTTTGTTTCGCCTGGAAATTGTTCCCCTTTTTAACGTAAACATCGGATAATAAAAGGAAACCTTTTGCCACCCAGTAGTCGTAGGATGCATATTTATCGGCTAAGGCAAAGACGGATTTCTCGCAATCGTCATATTTTGCACTCTCAAATTCAATCTGAGCCAGCATATATTTAGCCTCAGCGCCCATTTCATTTTTCGCAAGTTTAAGGGTTTCTTCAAATTCCTTGCGTGCGAGTGGAATATTAGTGAGGGCGTATGCTGAGCGGGCGATAATGATATGCGCTTCGGTAGCCAGGTTTTCGGGGATTTTGTCGAGAGCAAGCAATTTCTGAGCTGATTGAATAGATAAACCGTAGCGTTTAAGGGCAAAATTACATTGCATCTGTCCGCTTACAGCATCCATGATCATACCTGGTTGGTCAGCTGTTTCTTCGAGGCGAATATAACTGTCGAGTGCAGCTTCGTAATTGTTGTTCATATGGTGGATATGAGCCGCTCTGGATGCCGCATTGGATGAAAAACGCGAACGCGGCTGGTTCAGTATGAAGATATAACTCTTCATAGCCTGCTCGTAACGCTTCGACTTGAAATCGCATTCGGCTTTGTAAAAATTTGCCTCAAGTATAAATGAACCTTCGGGGAAGTTGCTGATATATTTCGAAAATCCGTCTGTCGCTTTTTCGCAATTTCCATTCATATACTGGTTTTCGGCAGCAATATAAGTCAGCGAATCCTGCTCTGAGCGTGAAACGTCAGCCTGTGGCACCTGTTTTGTAAAGTTGACAAACTCTTCAACCTGGTTCATTTCAACATAAATTCCTTTGATGCTGCTTAAAGCTTCTTTCGATTCGGGAGTGCCCGGGTAGTCTTTGGCCACACGTTTCAATATAGCGAGGGCTTCATCATTGCGGTTCTGGTTAAAGAAAATCAAACCTGTTTTGAGCAGTGATTTTTTAACATAGGTACTGTTAGGGAACTCCTTAACAACGCGCTGAAAATAAGAAAGTGCATCATTGTCGCGATCCAGAACATTAAATGTTAATCCTATTTCGTAGAGAGCGTCATCGGTATACGCTGATTTACTGTACGATGTCAGCATTTTCCTGAGGGTAGCGATTTTTTTATCCATATCACCTTGCACACCGTAACTGATACCGGTCTGATACATCGCGTAGTCGGCATCGGTCACTCTAGCTGCTACAGCTTTCTGATAATAATCAACTGATGTTGCATAATCTTTGGTCATAAAGAAACAATCTCCAAGGCGGAGGTTGGCATCACCTGCCAGTTTTACATCGGTGCTTTTGGCAGCAAGGTATTTGCGGAAACCTGCCGCAGCCCTGGAATAATCTTTATTTTTGAAGTAACTGTAACCGATGTTATAGTTTGCATCATTAAACATCGGCTGGCTAATTGCTCCCGGAGTTACCTGAAATGTATTATAAGCTTCAATTGCCTTGTCCCAGCGGGCCGTACGATAATACGCTTCACCGGTCCAGTAGGATGACAATGCTTTTATTGAATTATCGGAAGTGACCTCCCGGGCCTGTTTAAAAAGTAAGATGGCTCCGTCATAATCGGCCGAGTTAAACAACTCGATGCCGCGGTAATAAGCAATTTTCTGATAGGCTGCATCGAGGCGGGAACTGCGTTTTTTAATATGCTGTATGCTTGTGAGCGCATTTTTGTAATTCTTTGTCAGCAAATACAGGTCAGCCAGGTATCCGTAAAATTCGTCGCGCCGGGCGGATTCAGGATATTTGTCCAGATATTCCTGTATGGCATTAACTGCTTCATTATAAGGGTTGTACGAAAGCTCTACTGCCAGTTTCGCATAATTAAACAATGCTTCTTCAGTTAAAGCAGGATCACCTTTAATTTTAAATGCCGAATTAAAAGCATTAAAGGCAAAGCGTTTCTGGTTGGTTTTTATATAGCAGTCGCCCAGGTGATAGTATGCATTTTGCGAAAGCGAATCCTGTGCCGTGGTCACGGATTGAAAATACTTTATAGCTTGTGTGTAATCGGCTGTCTGGTAATAAGAATATGCAATCTCGTAATCGTCAATAGTTGAAACTGAGGAGGGTTTCGAATCGAGATACTGATTAAAATAGACCAGAGCAGTTTTATAATCATGCTGGTGGAAATAAGCATCAGCAGTGAGCCGGGCTATTTCGGCTGTTTTTTTGTCAGAACCCGTCTTAAGCAACGGCAAGGATTTTGCAAGCAAATCACTGTAACGGCCCTGTAAAGCGTATATCTGAACTATATAATAGTTCACCACGTCGCGGAATGTTTCGTCTGTCGATACCCGTTCGAAATGTTTCAGTGCAGTTTCGTAGTTTTTCTCGGTATAGGCGATATGCGCATAATAATAATTTGCCGGGGTGAGGTATTTATTTGGTTTATCGATGAGCAGAGCAAAATTTTCACGTGCTTTTTTCAGGTTGTCAGTTTTAAAATTGGCATATCCTGATTTAAAATAATATTCATTCTGTTGTTCGGGCGTTAATTCAAACCTATCCACCTTGTTAAAACTTTCAAGCGCCTTGCGATATTCCCTATTAGTGAGCTGAAGTTTACCAAGCTCAAAGATTGCATCATTAACCTGGGCATTTTGCGGATACGTTTCAATAAATTTTTCGAACCGTTGCGTGGCATCCGGATGAAAAAGCTGGGCGGAGCACAAGGCTGCGTAATATTCAGAACCGGCTTTAATGTTTGAACTTTCGCCGGAAGCCAACTGATCGAAAATAACCTGAGCCGATCCGAATTTGGCTTTGCTGTAAAGGTCAACAGCCTGATCGTATGAGGCTTGCCGGTTATCGTATATGATCGTTTGTTGAGCTGATACCTGCAAACACAGGCATGTAACAATTACACAAACTGATGTGCTTATTATTCGGTTTATATTCATATTGAAATGCTGAAAATCAGGATTAAAGGTATAGATAATGTCTGCAGCAACGAGTAGGTGAGAAGTAACTTATTAACAGTAGTGATTTGAAAACTTAACGCTCATAGAAGGCTTATAGTATATCATTAAGAAGATTTGGGTAAATGGATATTGAATGAGTATGTATATTCCTGAATATAAAAAATGCAAACACATGTTCACACGCTTATCTGATACATGCATGAGTATTACAGGAATGTACATTGAAGACTAATTCCTGATTTCAGGAGAGAGGTCGGCAAATCAGAAAAAATGTAAGATTAGTTCAATATGGTGATCTTGCGGGTATCAATCAGGCGATTACCTGACGAAATACGGATGACGTATGTGCCGGGTGGAAGGTTGTTCACATCAAGCCGTGAGGTTGAAGTCTGCATCACTCGTTTCCACCGGTTGGTTTCCATCCCGGACATATTAAAAAGGCTGATATCCAGGTTCTGCGACGTTTCAAATTTGGATGAAAGAATCAGTTGCCTGGCATAGGGTTCGGCATAAATGCTTATGCCTTTGGCAAATGTTACGCCTTCTATTCCCACTGCTCCATACTCAAATGAAAGGTTATCGATCCACAATTTAGTTCCGGTATGGTTAACCCCATCAAGCGGGTTAGAGTTTACAAAAAGGATATTCATGGTGTCGGGTTCATCCCATATCAGGTAATCGAGAGGGATTTCGAAATAAGTCCAGTTGTTGAATGTCCCCATTGTGTCAATAGCTGCATAGCCCAAGGTATCCTGAACACCGTTATTCCACTTAAAAAGGCCCCATCCGAAGACACAGGTATCGTAGTTTACAGGCTGGTATTTAAAATACCCTGTAAGTTTCTGAGGCATCCCTGTAAAAGGATACCCGCCGGTGAGTGAAGCAGTCTGGTTCAACGGGTCAATGTTCAGCGTTCCGAGGGTAAGCGCTCCCTGCACGGTAATGGGTACAAAAAGAATAGTTTTGGTAACCACCGTAAGTTTAGCTGATGCGGTTCCCTGCTGAGGACCCGACAAATCCTTGGATACCGTGGTAAAGTCAACTCCGATAAAATTCATGTTGGATGTGTTCCAGGAGTCCGGTTCACCGCCCGACCAGGTTTCGAAACTGGCATTAGGCATCTGCTGGGCAATGCTTTGTGCGCAAATGATTAACAAGAGACTTAACAGGGGAAGTATATTTTTCATAAATGCATTTTACAAATTAACAAGTAAATAATCGGAATGTTGTCCCATTTTCAGTACATATGTATTTAATAGTCAGAAAAGCAGCATACCGGATATCTGAAAACACTATTAGTACTATATTTCCGACATCCAAACTCCGAACGTATAAATGCAACACTTAGGTGACAACCCTGTAAGCAGGATTCTGTTCCTTCGGGCCTGTTGCCGGCCTTCCGGCTTCCATCATTTATCTGGGACCGTTATCACTAACGGCCTCTAACGACCTACCCCCCGGGCATCGGGCGAGCAACCCTTACTGCAACCGCTTGCGCGATGCAACTCCCGGTATATTTGGTCTTTCAACCCATAAGGTTTACCCTCATGTTGTATTGCTACAACAAGGCGTGGGCTCTTACCCCGCGTTTTCACCCTTATCCCGATAGCAATCGGGACGGTATATTTTCTGTGGCACTGGCTGTTCCCGCGGTGTTCAGCCGCAGAACCTTCCCGTTAGGAAGTATGGCGCTCTGTGTTGTCCTGACTTTCCTTACCACAGACATGCTGTGATACGATAGAACAGGTTGTCACCGGTGCAAAGGTAAGTAAATTTCCCTCGCTCCACAAGATTGCTTCGGTGCGAAGCGTCCGTTCACTAATTGGGTCCCTGTAAGCCTCGCAATGACTTACACCCCGGCACGCTTTTACCCGCGAGCAGCTTCGTAGGGAGCTATAACCGGCGAGTGTCATCGGAGGCAACAAGTATACCGGCATCATACTTCGAAGGCAACGTCATTGCGAGAAGTAGCCGCAACGCCAAAGCAGGTGAGTACAATCGCGTCCGGCTAAGCCGAAGCAATCTCGTGCCTTTACCACAAACATGCTAAGAACGATTCGCCTTGCTCCATCAGATTGCTTCGGCGAATGCCGCCTCCGCCCTTTTTTTGATCTGGTCGCGCCTCGCAATGACGTACACCCGGTCATGTTTTTACTTGCGAGCAGCTTCGTAGGGAGCTTTAACCAGCGAACGTTATCGGAGGCAACGGGCCAATCCGGAACCGTCATCGCAAGCAATCGGAATACAGGAAAAACTTCATTTCACATGAAGTGAACAGTTCTATTCAAATTCCGGGTTAATTTTTGAATATCGAACTTCGTCCCAGATTTTGTTTTGTTTAAATACTGACTTCCTGAAAATGCCTTCTTTTGTAAATCCGCATTTCTCGAGAACCCTTTGAGAAGCTGTATTGTATTCGAAAACTCCTGTGTGTATACGGATAATGCCAAGATTTTTAAATCCATATTCGGTTATCAGTTTAACCGCTGTTGTTATAATACCTTTATTCCAGTATGGCTCACCAATAAAATACCCTATTTCGGCCGATTTACGGTACACATCTGCACCAGGCACCAGCGAAATATTGCCTGCATATTCATTATTGTAGTCAATCCCGAAAAATGTTAACGGATCCTGGTTTGAAAACCTTTTCAGGAAATTTTCGGCATCAGCCAAAGTATAAGGATGAGGAAATCCATCACGCAGGTTAATGCTGACTTTATGGTTGTTGGCAAGTTCAGCCAGGCGCATTGCATCGCTGATCCTTAAAGCACGGAGGGTTATATTTCCTGATATGAGTTCCATTTCTGAAAAGTAAATACAGACTTGGTTTGTTAACTAAATTCCTGCAACTGATTCTTCCTGGTTTTCCTTTTATTTTCTCAGCCCAACACTAATAAGAGGTCATTCAGGGCATTACACTTTACAATGGAGTTCCGCGGGTAAGCAGTTTCTTGACTCGGCAGGTGAATTTCTTCGTTCTAAAAGCAAAAGTCTCCGTAATCTCAGAAAGCGGGCCGTTATAAGAGCTGCCCATGCGCAGGTATAATCTGTAGAACATATTGGCTGTAATTCCCCATTTATTTAAAAAAATACGGTTTCCCTGCATTACTTTTTTGTTTCCAAGGCGTTTTGTCGAATGTTCAAGAAAATGATATACCCGGCTGCGTGCAACCCCTTTGAAGTTGCGCACACCAATTTGCCAGAGTTTAAACGAGAAATCCGGATCTGAATAAAATCCCGGGAAAAACTCTACACTGTATCCTCCAACGGTATTCCAGATATCGCGATGTACTATATTAGGAGGCCAGGATGCACCGTTCCAGTCGTTCATGGGAAGATTCTGATAGTTTGCAAGAAGCTCCTCTTCACGGAAATCATCGGGAGTTGTGCCAAACGACCAGGGTGTTATAGCCGATTTCTTACCAGCATCGAAGGGTTCGATAGCCGTGGCTGACAGGAAGAAAAACTTGTCGGGCATCAGCTGGATTTCCTCCCAAAGGTATTTATCCCAATCCGGGCAAACGTACATGTCATCGTTAAGATAGAGGATGTAATTGGTTCTTGCCTGGGCAGCGGCAGCATTCACTGCGTAGCAAACGCCGATATTTATTTCACTGAAAGTATGACTGATTTGTTCTTCTTCAGCCCAGGATTTTGTCCCGTCACTGCCTTCGTTAACGTGGAGTATTATCTGGTGCTTGTAATGGCTGTTCTTTAAAATACTGCTGATGCAGAGCTTCAACATAGGCAGGTTATTCCAGGTCGGAATTACAATCGAGAAGAGCGGGGTTCCATCGCTTTCGTATGATTTCCGGGTATATTGTATGCGTGGAATAGTTTTCAACGAATAATCAGGGTTGATAATACTGCAAAAGTAACAATAATTGAAAACAGTGTGATTATTCCCTTTACAGGAAACAATTTACTGCCTTTTAGTATTGAAGCTGATATTCGTTCCAATCCTGACTTGCTGACATAAACCAGCTATAGCTATTGGTTCCGGTGTATGATCAATTCGATGGCGCCGTTGCCGTATTTTACAAACGAAGCACTTCGAAATTCAATATCTTCGTATTCGGCCAGCCGTTTTATAATGGCCTGTTTCAATGATCCGTTGCCGATACCGTGAATAAATACCACGCTGGTATACCTGAAAGCAATGGCACTTCCCAGCATACGCTCAAAATACCCCATCTGAATAGTTAGGATTTCGTGGGGCGAAAGTTTGCTGTACTCTTCCCTGAGGGCTGAAATATGCAGATCAACTTCTGCTTCGCCGGGTGCAGTCCGGTGCTGATCTATAGCTGTTTCGGGCCTGAAACGTTCGGCAGCAGCCGGAAGAGGTTCGCGGTTTTCTTTTTCGTTCAGTATTTGTTCGTAAATACTTGGTACACGGTTCAGTTCGCAAACAGTATAAACTATAGCTTTTTGATTGGCGAGGAAACGGGTGTCGTGATAACTGCCTTCCTGGAAAAAGATTGATCCTTTGATGCGGAAAGCAGCACTTACCGGCATCAGAACTTTTTCGTTTTCATCGCTGAAAAACAAAACCTGTGCCACTCCGTTCGACCACATACCGATGTCGTCACGAACAATACTTTCTATCACCAGTTTCGATTCGGGAGGTACAGACCCATAATCCATTCCCGAAAAATTTCCTTCCTTGTTTTTAAGGAAAAAAGTGCAGAGAATATCAAAAGAGGTATTATTTAACAGGTAAACATCCAGTGAGCCTGTTAAGAGTCGCTGTTGATCCTGTGGAACCCATGCCAGGTAAACGCCTGTAGGCGCAGCTGACCCATCCCCTCGCTGCACGATACGGCTTATACGATCGCTTTCAGGCATTTCGGGTTCGGCTTCCGGTACAGGTTGTGAAGGTTTCTCATCACGACGCTCATTTTTATTCAGAAACAAATCGCCGGATTTTCCGGCAGGCACAATGGCAACCAGTTCACTGGTAAGGGTAGGTATCTCGAAACCATCTTCAATAGCCACCGAAACCATAAACGCATTTATTTCTTTTACTACCGTTCCTCCTCCTATTGAGTTGAGAAACCGTACTTTATCTCCGGGTTTGAATGTCATTGCCATAATTTGTTATTCTTTAATCAGCCTGGAACTAAGGAATTATATCAATAAGTGATGCTTACACATTAGATGTGTTCTCTTTTAGCCTAAGGGGGTGCAAAGGTAGTAACAAATCAGTCATACTTTTCAGGTAACTTGATTCGTGTTGAAATATCCAAATATTGTAAGGACACCAGGCACTTTTATTGCCAGATAAATAAATCAACCTGATCGGAGGCTTTATTTTTTGAGTAATAAAGGGTAATTTTGTACGTTTAACAGTTAAAAAAAATATAACAATGGAGAATCCCTTTTTTCGTCGGGCATTGACCCTGCTGAGCATAACCCTTCTTGTTGCTTCATGCGGGAAAGAACGTGTGAAATCTGTCGCCCCGCAGTTTGTTTTCAAGCACAATGTAAATGGCTTTGAGCTTCAGAAGGGTACTATGAATTACACTAACCTGGCAGGTAACCTCTATGAGGTTGATGAACTGCAGTATTTTATTTCGGAAATAACAATAAATGCAGCGGATGGTAAAATTTATCCTATCACAACCGATAGTGCCATTCATTACGTAGATATTGATATACCTTCTACGCTTGAATGGAATCCGGTGGACCGTTTGCCTGTAACTGATTACTCGGGTATCACTTTTATTTTCGGTATTAATGAAGCAAAAAACAAAACGGGGCGGTTTGTGAATCCCCCCGAACGCGATATGTTCTGGCCTGATATAATGGGCGGTGGCTATCACTATATGAAGATGAACGGCAAATGGCTGGCTGAAGATAATACAATCAAGGCTTTTAACTTTCACCTTGGTAAAGGTACTACGGATGTTCCGGCCGCTTTTATTCAAAACTATTTTAGCGTTACGCTTCCGCTGAATATTCACGCCGGTACTTTGAGTAATACATTTAAAATAACCATGAATATTGAAAAATGGTTCGAATCGCCTAATCTCTGGAATTGGAATGTAATCGGCGGGCAGATTATGCAAAACCAGGATGCCATGCGAAAAGCCAGCGAAAACGGCGCAAATGTTTTCCAGGTTTCGCACGAAGGAAAAGATATCGTTTACCACGATTAAAATGAAGATGCAAAGGAATGGGATAAGAACATTTACAACGGTAAGTGTCGTGTTGATGGCTGTATTTTTGAGCGCTTGCAGGCATGATGATACAGCGTATAATCCGACTCCTTACCAGATAGCTGTTCCGAAATTTTTCCCTACCCGCATGAATATTCCTGCAGATAATCCGATGACGGTTGAAGGCATTGAACTGGGTCGTTACCTTTTTTACGACGGCCGCATGTCGGGTAATACCGAAACAGACAAAATGATGAGTTGCGGAACCTGTCATCTGCAGTCTCGCTCATTTGAATGTGGCATTGATAACCCAAAATTTACAGGTGGGCAACCGTTTGGCATTACAGGGATATTGACACCTCATTATATGCTGCCCATGATAAACCTGGTGTGGAATGAATCAGGATATTTCTGGTCGGGTGTGATTTCGAATGATAACGCCGATGTATCGCAACGTACGATCGAAGATATTGTGCGCATGGGAGTTACCGCGCCGCACGAAATGGCCGGCGATACCAATAAAACCAAAGCGCTGATACAAAGCATTCCCGGCTATCCCGAACTTTTCGAAAAAGCGTTTGGTTCACGCACCGTTACGTTCAGGAATATCAGCAGGGCCGTGGCGCAGTTTGTACGCACCCTGATTTCGTCGGACTCGAAATTTGATAAGTATATGCGTGGCGAACAGCAGCTCAGCACACAGGAACTGAATGGTTACGTGCTTTTTATGACCGAGGAAGGTGCCGATTGTTTTCATTGCCACGGAGGTTCAGGAAACCCGCTTTTTACCACCAACCTGTTTTATAACAATGGGAAAGACTCGGTTTTTAATGATCCGCGCGACCGTTTTTCAGTTACTGGCGATCCGGCGGACCATGGTGCCTACAAGGTAACCACCTTGCGCAATATCGAACTCACCGGTCCTTATATGCACGACGGACGTTTTAAAACCCTTGGCGAGGTTATCGGTTTTTACTCCCAGGGCATTATCTGGTCGCCATACATTCACCCGCTGATGCATCATGCCAATGATGGCGGAATTCAATTGACGCCATCTGAAAAGAATGATTTGATTGCTTTTATCAAGACTTTGCGGGATGAAACCTTTTTGACAAATCCGGCTTTCAGTTCACCGGGTAATTTACCGGATGGGGCAACGGCGATAGAATAAAAGAATTCTCGTGTAATCCCTTCCGCGAATAGAATTTTGCACTTCCTGCTAAATTGAAAGGAGTTGAATTTTTGCTGGAAACTCTTCATTAAATAATAGAATTTAGATAAACTCATTTTGAAGACGCGCTGAATGAGATAGTAAATTTTGCCTGGCCTGAATCTGGAACAGAACTCCGGCCAAGGATCTATTTCTTAATAATTTTCCCAGTTTCAACTGATTTTTCATTTTATAATCTTAGAAAATATACGCATGCTGGCAGCTTACTGGCATCTATAACAGTTTTGATTTCTGTTATCTGTTGTTTCGATACTTGCTGACTATTATTATTGAAGATTGAAAGTTGTGCTTTCCCTTTTAATGCAGAATACTCGATGGTGAATTTATCTTTTACAGGATTTGGATATACTTCAACCATTGCTTGATTTGAAATTGGATTTACCAAGTGGGTTATATTTTCCCTCGAAACAGCAAACCCCGGATAAATAAGGTCAATCAAATATAGGTTTGTGCGTGCAGTAATGTAAAGTGTTTTAAAATCCTGTCATCCAAAATCGCAGTTGGATGGCATTTCCGGTATACCAATGGTAGTAACAGCAGTTCCCTGGGGTGAAAAAATCTGAATGCCCATTTCAGTAGCAAGGTAGATATTGCCATTGATATCAATTGCCATACCATCACCGCCAGTAGCATTGTTAGTTTGCAGTTCTACAAAAGTTGATTTGCCCGAAACACTTCCATCAGGAGCAACATCCCAGGAATAAACGTGTATACCTTCTGAATCCACAACATAAAGCTTGGTACCATCAGGTGAAAGTATGAGCCCGTTTGGTTTTGCGAGATCATCAATTGCACTTTGAACATTTCCTGCCGGATTGATGCAATAAACTGCTGTTTTATCCTGCGGAGGGTTGGTAAGAAAATAATCAGGGTCGGAAAAGTAAACACCTCCTTTATTATCTGCTATCAAATCGTTCGGATTGTCAAAGGGTTTACCATTGTATCCTGACGCCAGTTTTTTAGTTACCTGCCCGGCTTTATTCATCATCAGTATATTTGATGAACAGCCGATAAGATTACCATCTTTGTCACAGGTAAGTCCGAGGCAGTGCGCTGCGTTTGTGGGCCAGGCACTGAATTGTTGTCCAACAGGATTATGTTGATAAATGTCGGGTGAACCAAGACCATCATCAGTAAAAAAGTAATACCGAATCATTATACCAAACCGGACTTTCAGTGAAGATAAACTGGTTCGAACTCAATTTTGTTAAAGTTGAGCCGGATGGTATACTATCAGTCGGAGAATTTTGCGCATGCAATTCAATAGAGCCAAAGCCTGAAAGGATTAATAAAATGTTAGCGGGTTGCATGAATGACCTGATTTGAATTGTATTTTTTTTCATGGGACATGTTTTTATGGATTACTTTTAAAACTATTTAATTAATCCTGAAAATTGCTTTTACATTGCTATAATGCCTGAATGAACAGCGCAGGCGAGGGAAAAAGCCAACAGCCTTTTTTTAGTTTTAAGTAATAATTATCACAGCAAAGTGACGAAATATCAGGAGGGACTGCATGGCACGTATGTTCCAATTACCGGCACTATTGTCCCATTTTTTGTAGCTTTATTCTTTAATAATTTCCCCGACTTCAACCGATTTTTCATTTATTAATTTAAGAAAATACACTCCTTTTGACAGGCTGCTGATGTCTATTTCTGTTTTGTCAGTTGTGATATGTCGTTCCATTATAGCCTTGCCGTCAACATTGAATACTAAAAGCAATGTGTTTCCATGTAAACCTGAAGACTCAATGGTGAATATATCTTTAACCGGGTTTGGCTTAAAAGTAACGGTTCTTACTGAAGGGATTTCTTCCACGCCAAGTGCAATCTGGTTGTTTTTTGTAATAAGCCATTTGTCGGGATCAATAACAAGAGATAAGATTTTAAATCCGGGATTAAAAACAAATGACTGACCTGAAAAGGTGTTGTCAAATACCAAAATCGTATCCCTGCCTTCGCCTGTAAATTTGACAGGTACCGGCATTTTAAAAAATGATACCGAAGAATGCGACTGCGTTTGATTAATTATAATGTTAGCAGAATTTTCACCATCCTGTGTCCAGGTTATCTGGTAACTTGGAAAGCCTTGTTTATATATCCAATTATTGAAATATTCGGTAAGGTCGCGACCGGAAACTGATTCCATATGAGCTATGAAATCGGCAGTGTGCGCAAAGCCATATCGTAAGGAAGGATCTTCAATATAATTTTTCATCCCGGCAAAGAAAATTGAGTCTCCTAACATCCACCTAAGCTGTTGAAGTACCATTGCGCCTTTGTCGTACTGAAGGCGAGCATTAAAAATACTCGAGGCATTACTTGTATCAGTGCAATAAACTGAACCACCCGGAAGCGATGTAATCGATGCAATTCTGTCATTTTTCCAATTTTGCCATTGAACTGAGGAAGTATGTTCTTCCACCAATCCATTACAAAAAACTGCAAAGCCTTCGTTGAGCCAGATATCGTGCCATGAACCACAAGTGACCATATCGCCAAACCATTGGTGTGCAAGCTCATGAGATAATATTGCGTTATTAAAACCACTTTTCCCAAAAAATGACATGGTTTGATGTTCCATATCGCAATTACAGCCGATCTCGGCATTTCCGTATTTCTCATTCTCAAAAGGGTAGTCGCCAAAAAAAGAAGAAAATAGTTCGTAAACCGGCACTAAAGTATTTGTTTGATTCCTGCAATACGCTGAATCTTCAGGGTAAACATAATTGACTATAGGATAACTACCTTCTGTACCTGAGTATTGTTCAGTGTATCGGGCATAGTTGGTCACAGAAATGGCTACCAGGTAACTGGCAATCGGATAACGGTGCTTCCAGTGTACACCTGTTCGGTTGGGACCATCAGGGATTTCACTCATCAGTTTACCGTTTGATGCGACATGATTACCATTAGGAACGGTTACGATAATGTCAATTGAATCAACTTTATCAGTAAGATCGTTCTTTGAAGGCCACCAGGAACTGGCACCAAATGGTTCGGATAGTGTCCATAATACTGGTTTGCTGTTATGCAAGCTGTTATAGAAATAGTTAGAATTGTTTGGGTTGCCATGATAGTAAATTGTAATACTATCAAGCACATCCGGGGAAACAGTCTCATTAAAGTCAACAGTTAATAAATTACCTGCATGGATTACTGGGACTTTCGCCCCACGGTGAAAGGCTGAATCGGCCGACATATTTGAAGCCAGCTCAAACTGTATGGAATTCATATTGCTCACCATTGGCAGGTAATACGACGTAACCGAGCCACTGATTGCCCTGATTGCCGGGTCAATAACCCAATTAAACCGATGATATTTCAGGTTGTAGTTATTCACTATTAAAGGAGCATGCTGTTCTATCAGCGAAATTGCTTTAGATTGTTCATATTCGGAAATTGTCTTCAGATTTTCACGATCGGAAGACGTTTGTGCCATACTTTTTTGGCTATATACAGCAACAAAAACAAGAATAATAAGATATAGTTTTTTCATTTTAACTCCTTTTTAAAATTGATAAAATATTCTGAAACTTGCCGCCTTACTCAGCCCTGCTTAACCTGGCCTTCACTCTTTAATTATTTTCCCTTCTTCAACTCCTTTTTCATTTATTAATTTAAGGAAATACACTCCTGTTGAAAGGCTGCTGATATCTATTTCTGTTTTGCTATCACTAATCTGAAGTTTCATTACCTTTTGGCCTTTAACATTAAAGATAGCAAGTTGCGCCTTTTCTGTTAAACCTGATGAATCAAGGATAAATTTATCCTTTACAGGGTTAGGATACGTTTTTAAAAGCTTTTGGGCAACAGGAGTTTCATTTAAACCAGTAACGCCGCCTCCAGTGGTATTTTTCAGGATTGTACCATTATCGCCAACTATATAACCTGTATTTGCATCAGTAAAAAAAATTGAAACCAAATAACCCGGAGTTGCAATGCTCTGTCTTGTCCAATCAGCACCTCCATTTGTGGTTTTATATATTGTTCCGATACCGTATTGTGAAAAATCCCCTCCAGCCAGATAACCTGTATTGGAATCAGTAAAATAAATTGACCTTAAATATAGATTATCCGATTTTAAAGTTTGGCTAGTCCAGTCAGTTCCCCCATTTGTGGTCTTTACTATTTTATCATTTCCCCCATTTGGTCTTCCTATTGCATAACCTGTATTTGCGTCAGTAAAGTATACTGAAAATATGTAAAACAAACCCGACAAAGTTATTGAACTTAGTTTCGTCCAACTTGTCCCTCCATCGGTGGTTTTAAGAATTGTACCGCCCATACCGGATACGTATCCGGTATTCTGATCAGTAAAAAAAACTGAGCTTAATGCAACTGTTGTTCCGGAATTCTGGCTTATCCAGTCTGTTCCACCATTAAAGGTCTTAAGCAATACCCCGGAGTCACCTACCACATATCCACTATTTTCGTCTGTAAAATACACTGATCTTAAATCATTTACAGTTCCTGAATTCTGCCTTGTCCAGAGACTTCCCCCATTAGTTGTCTTTAGTATTGTGCCTGAATCTCCGATAACATAACCTGTGTTACTTTCCGTAAACTGAATAGAATATAATCCTTTTAAAGTGCCGGTATTCTGAACGATCCAATCTGTTCCGCCATTTGTTGTTTTCAGTATGCTACCTCCGGAATCATAATCACTGCTAACAGCATACCCAGTATTAGTATCTGCAAAATAAACGGAAGTTAAACTAACATTTGTGATTGACGAGGATAACGACGTCCAGTCAGCTCCTCCATTCGTGGTTTTCAGCATTGTACCATTTACGCCAACAGTATAACCGGTATCAGCATCAGTGAAAAAAATGGAACTATAAGAAGAATAATAATAATATGAAGAATCCAAACTCTGTCTTATCCATTCATTACCACCATTTGTGGTTTTTAAAAATGTGGCGCCACCACCAACAGCATAACCTGTATTGGAATCGGTAAAATAAACTGAATTTAACCCCCATGAATCTATAGAATCAGAAGGTATCCAATCAATTCCACCATTGGTGGTTTTTAAGATAACCGCCTGGCCTTCAAATCTTCCTGAGCCACCAACAGCATAGCCAGTATTGCTGTCAGAAAAATAAACAGATTCTAACATTATACCAGGCAAAGAAGTCTGGGTAAACCAGTCTGCTCCTCCATTGGTAGTCTTAATTATTATACAAGGCCCTGGGTAGCCCTCATCATAATTTCCACCAACGGCATAACCAGTATTTGCATTTGTAAAATAGACTGAACTTAATCCAACTGTTGTTCCGGAATTCTGACTGATCCAGTCTGTTCCTCCATTGGTGGTTTTTAAAATTGTATTTCCACCAACAGCATAGCCTGTATTTGAGTCAGTAAAATAAATTGAGTTTAACCTGAATGGAAAGCCGGAATTCAGGATTGTCCAGAGATTCCCTCCATTCGTGGTTTTTAGTATTATACCTTTGTATGTATTGTAATCTAACCCGGAAGCATACCCTGTATTTGCATCCGTAAAATAAATTGAACTTAGTACTACAATAGAACTGGAATATTGAAATGTCCATGAGGTTCCGCCATTTATGGTTTTCAATATTGTACCACCGGCACCAACAGAGTAGCCAGTATTGGAGTTAACAAATTTCACACAATTTAAATCATTTCCTTGAGGCAATGGATTTTGCCATTGCCAATCCTGGGCATATACATTATTAATTTCACAAAATATGATTAATAAAATACTGAGTACTTGTATTTTACAATCGTTGAGAAAATTGAATAACATTTTATTGGTTTTCATATATTCTCCTTTTTTTATACTTTATTAAATTGAATTTGTATCTGCAAAGGGACGAAATAACAAGAGGGTATACATAGCACCTATGTTGCATTTACAGGCACTATTGTTCCATTATCGGACAATCATCCTTATAGCTTTCGAATAATCTCCGACTGTCATCCGGCATAGGAAGATTCCCGGTTTAACCGGCTTTCCCTGGGCATCATCACCTTTCCATTCTACAGCTGATGTACCAGATTGATAGGTAGCACTAGCCAATTTACGAACTACTTGGCCATTTATATCATAAACATCCATGCTGACAAAACCCTTTTCCGCGAGCGAAAAGTTGATTGAAGTATTATCAGTGAATGGATTGGGATAATTCTGATTGAGATTAATGTTACTTGGTTGTTCAGCGATAAGTTTTCCTGCTGACAGAGCTAACTCCGACAGTGGTCGACGCCAAATGCCATTATCAGTGCCTGCAAAGAGATTTGTGCCATTTACTGCAAATTTATAAATTCTCATGCTTTCACTGTCTAAACCATCATTGATTGGAGTCCAACTGGAGCCATTGTTTGTGGAAAGAAATACACCATTATCGGTTGCGGCAAAAATACTGGTGCCAATCATTATAAGTGTGTTGATATTAGTATTCGTCAATCCTGTGTTAACAGCAGTCCAACTTATACCGTTGTTCGCTGTAAGAAAAATGCCCTTATCATGAGTTGCGGCAAAAAGATTTGTGCCATTTACAGCTAGAGCAGTAATAGGAGTATGTGTCAATGAGCTATTTATACCAGTCCAACTTGTATCGTTGTCAGATAAAAGATAGATACCATCAGAGGTTCCGGCATAAACATTCTGATCATTTACTGCAATAGATAACACAATACCGTTTAACCCGGTATTAATTTCTTTTCGATCCATAACACTATTCCCGTTGTCGGTAAAAAGATACATTCCATGATTCGTTCCTGCATAGAGTTTATTACCACTCACTGCAAGAGCATAATTCGAAGTGTATTCGTAGTAAAAATAACAACCAAGTGTCCAATTCAGGCCATTATCATATGACCGATAAATACCCTGACCTGAAACGCCGGCAAACAGATCTGTGCCGCCTGCAGTTAAAACATCTACAGAGGACTCCTTCCAAAATAATTCCAAACCGGTGTTTTCTGCTTTCCAGTTGACGCCATTATCAGTTGAGCGAAAAACGCCGCTGTAAGTTCCTGCAAAAAGGGTGTTGTCATTTGCAGCAAGAGTATGCACACTAATAGGATTATCCGTATTGGCCTCTTCCCAAACTGAGCCATTGGTGGAGGAACGATATATCCCAGAAGTAGTAGTTCCGGCAAAGAGATTTGTGCCATTTATAGCAACCGCTCTAATAAAGTTATGGCCATTCAGTGTCAAACCCAGATCAGCAGCAGTCCAGCTTTCGCCGTTGTTGGTGGAAAGATAGACACCCGCCTCATTAGAAAAAGAAATAGTCCCGGCAATGAGGTCGGTACCTGAAACCGCAAGAGAGTAAATTTCGGTAAAATCTGGCAACCCCACATTAACAGCAGTCCAACTTTCACCATTGTTGGTGGAAAGAAAGACTCCTCCTTCACCAGCGGCAAAGAGGTTAGTTCCTGAAATCGCAAGTGTAAAAATAATTGTATTTGTCAACCCGTTATTTACCGCAGTCCAGCTTTGGCCGTTATTAGTAGAAAGAAAGACACCTCCATCAGTCCCGGCAAAGAGATTTGTTCCTGAAACCGCAAGTGAGTTAATAAAAGTATTGGTTAATCCGCTATTTACCGGAGTCCAGCTTGCACCGTTGTTAGTGGAAAGGAAAACGCCACCATCAACACCTTGTCCCACGTTAACGGTACCTGCAAAGAGTATGTTGCCATTCACGGCAAGTGAAGATATATACTTGTTGGCCAAGCCTGTGTTGGCAGGAGCCCAGCTTTTCCCATTGTCGGTGGATACAAACACACCATTAGCCCCGCTCCCCATGAATAGATAATTATCACTAACTGCAAATGCACTACCAGCAGAATTCATGTCTGCTAATCCAGTATTGTATAGTTTCCAGCTAATTCCATTATCAGTTGATTGTAAAACCCCATTATTAGTGCCAGCAAAGAGAACTGAGTCTTGTACTTCAAAGGAGCTAATATAACCTCCATAGAGACCATTGGTTTGAACCCATTGTGCAGACACTGAATAGCAGCGCAGTAGCGCGAAGGCAAGAAGTAAAATTTTATAGGGTTTCATATTATCCTCCTGTTTTATAAGTTTACGAATAGATTATCATTGCAAAGTGACGAAATATCAGGAGGGACTGCATAGCACAATTGTTCCAATTGATGGAACTATTGTTCCATTTATAAGAAATGAGTGGTTTATCTCAGTTTGGGAAGTGAGAAAAAAGGAAACGACGAAAAGAATGACTACTTTTTCAGGTCGCTGGGAGGATACCCAAATTCCTCCCTGAAACATCGGGTAAAATACACCGGGCTTGAAAATCCAACGGAATAGGCTATTTCGGAAATAGTCCCTTGTTGTTCTTCAATCAGCTGCTTTGCCCTGGCTAATTTTACGGATCGAATATATAAACTGGCAGATTTGCCGGTAAGCGCTTTCAGTTTGCGGTGCAACTGGGTACGGCTCATGGCAACCTCGCTGCAAAATTCTTCAATATCAAATTCTTCTTCCGAAATATGCTTGTCAATTACCTGCGCTACCCTGAACATAAATTTCTCATCTATGCTGTTTAGCCGTTGCTCTTTGGTTCCCGGCAGCATGTTTTCGGGTTTGCTGTATTTTTCCTGCAGTTTTTTCCTGATTTTAATGAGGTTCCTGATGCGGACCTGCAGTTCTTTTATATCAAATGGTTTTGTGAGATAATCATCGGCGCCGGTTTCCAATCCTTCCAGTTTATCTTCATGACCTGCTTTTGCAGTTAATAAAATTATCGGAATATGGCTGGTGGCTTCTTCATTTTTCAAAATCCGTACCAACTCATTTCCAGCCATCTTCGGCATCATCATATCGCTGATAATGAGGTCAGGGATAATTTTTCCCGCTTTCCTTACTCCCTGCTCCCCGTTTACAGCTTCTTCAATTTGGTAATTGCTATCCAGTGATTCTTTAATGTATTCCCGCATATCATAATTGTCTTCCACAACCAGAATGATAGTCTTATCATACTTTAATTCATCTGCCATCTCCTCCTGAATTTTTAGCCCAGGACCTAAGTGAAGGTCTGGTTTAAAATGGCTTTTTTCACCAATAGAATCTTTTGTTTCAATCACCTTACTTGTATCTTTTATGATTTCTTCATTTTTCAAATGTTCCTTGCCAAGTGGTAACTCAACAATGAATTCTGTCCAGACTGAACCCTCCATTCCGGCATCTTTCTGTTTGCTTTCAACCCGAATGGATCCGTGATGAAGTTCTACCAATTCCTTAGTGAGCGCCAAACCAATCCCGGTTCCTTCAAATTCCCTGGTCAGCGAACTGTCAACCTGGTAAAACCTGTCGAATAATTTTGGTATTTCTTCGGCGGCTATTCCTATTCCCGTATCCCGAATTTTAATTTCAACATGTTTCGAATCAGTTTCTTTTACTGAAACGGTAATTTTTCCATCAACAGGTGTAAACTTGAATGCATTGGATAAAATATTGGTAAGAACCTGGATCATCTTTTCCCTGTCAAAATACAATTCAATAAATTCTTTTTCAGAATAAAGCGTTAAGGTAATGTCCTTCGATTCAGCCAGTGATTCGAATGACAAAGCAACTCCTTTCACAAACGAAACGATGTTTCCTTTTGAAGCTTCAAGTTTCAGCTTCCCGGCTTCCAGCTTCGACAAATCAAGCAATTGATTAATAAGTTGTAATAAGCGACGCGAATTTCGTTTAATCGTATTTGCATCTTTTTTTACATCATCGCTTGTACCCGAAATAATTTTTTCGGCCGGACCAAGTATAAGTGTAAGTGGTGTGCGGAATTCGTGCGAAATATTCGCAAAAAACCTGGATTTCAGTTTTTCGGTTTCTTCTTTTTCCTTCAGGACAGCTGCATCCATCTTTACCTGGTCCCTGAAAGAAAGCCTGTTCATCTCATAACGCCTTAACCAATATAAAGTAAAAAGAAAAAATAATCCGTATGATATATAAGCCCACCAGGTTTTCCACCAGGGAGAAGCAATTATCAGTGTAATTGAAGTTCCGGCTTCGTTCCATACCCCGTCGTTATTTGAGCCTTTCACCCTGAAAATATATTTACCCGGATGTAGGTTCGGATAGGAAGCATACCTCCTGGTACCTGAATACACCCAGTCTTTATCTATGCCTTCGAGCTTATAGGCATACTGATTTCTTTCGGGATCAATATAACTTAAGGCTGCAAACTCAAAAGCAATAAAGTTTTCATCATAGGGTAAGCGGATCCCATTTCCAATTGGAAATGGTTTTTCAAATTTTCTGAAAGACGTAATTACTACGGGCGGAATAAAAGAGTTGTCGTGAAGACTGTCAGGATTAAAACGGGTGATCCCTTGTCTGTTCTTAAGATACATTTCTCCATTTGTGGTTTTGAAAGACCATCCTGTCAAATAGTCGTATTTTTTAAATTTGTTAGTTTCCGGATTGTATTTATATGTCGCATTAGGCGCACTCATCCATAAATACCCGTTTTGATCAGAAGTAATCATGAAAATATGCACAGGGAATCCCTGATTTTCACCCAAACGTATCCATTTCTGACGTACCTGGTCGAACTTATTTACTCTCCCGTTTGCAATAATCCACAGTGTTCCCGGCTTATCCTCGCAAATCCAATCTACATTGTTGCCGCTTATCGTCAGCGTGTCGTTAAGATCATATGTAAAAGGCTTAAAGGTTTCATGTTTGGAATCATAACGCAATATGCCTCCTTCCCGGGTTCCGATCCAGACTGTGCCTGACTTGTCTTCATAAATTGATCCTATCCTGGTAGAAATTCTTGCCAACAGACTTGTTTTTCCGGAAACAGGATCAATTTTAAAAATATCCCCGTCGAAAGTCCCGAACCAAATACATCCGTCACTGGTATTTTGCATACATACAGCCTTGTCATGTATGATTGCATTTCCGTCAGGACCAACTAATTGCTTGAACTGATCAGAATTAACTTTTTTAAAGAAAATAGCACCTGACAATTTATAAAGCCAAATCGTTCCATCTTTTGATTTTGATAAAAGACCCAGATACGGATCGTAAGCCTGATTTTCTAATACTTCGCTGACAGGATCAAATGTTACAAACCCTTTTCGCGTAGCAAACCATATTATGCCTTTTCTGTCCTCAAAAATGCCTGATAATCCCGAGTTAAGAAAGTCACCCGGTTTATTACTATCAAATTTGTAATGCCTGATAGCCGGATTTGGAGGAACATATTTATTTACACCGCCATGGTCATAGGTTGATATCCAGATTGTGCCTGACCGATCCATAAGAATCTGGCCAACGTCATCACTACTCAGACTTTCAGGTTCCTTTGCATTAAGAGAATAATGCATAAATTTTTTTGAATTCTTTTCAAACACATCAACCCCGGATTTGGTACTTATCCAAAGTTTGCCGTTTGCATCTTCACAAATTGATAAAATGGTATTATTGGCAAGGCTTGAAGGATTTGAAGCATTGTGATTGTTGATAGTGAAAGTTTCATGTCGCCTGTCAAACTTTACCAATCCTCCGTTCGTCCCTAGCCACATAATTCCTTCACGATCTTCATAAACAGACAGTACCCAGTGTACATTGCCTTTCATCACTGCATAGCCTTGTTGTTCATTTGGATCAGCCCAGAAATGTTTGAATTTGTTTGTGGATTTATCAATCTTGTCGAGACCACTACCTGTACCAAACCAGAGTGAACCATCACGGTCTTCATAAATAGCATTTATACTGTTGCTCATAATGCTTTGAGGGTCAGTATTACTATGCTTCAGCCATAAAAATGAATTTGTGGCTTTATTGAATTTATACAAACCGCCACCAGTGCCTATCCATAGGTTTCCATCCTTATCGACATGCAGGCATAGTACATGCTGACTCCAATCTGTTAAAGGCTTTTGGGAATTCAGTATAAAATGGGTAAAAGTTTCTGTAACAGTATTAAATTTATCAAGTCCACGGGCATGCCCGACCCAGATATTCCCTTCGATATCGTCACATAGTGCTTCAATAATCTCATTTGATATGCTGGTGGAATCTCCCTCACGGTTAGTAAAGGAAACTATTTTATAACCGTCGTACCTGGCAATCCCATGGAAAGTGCCAAACCATATATAACCTTTATGATCCTGAAAGAGACAGGGCACAACTCCCGAGGGTAACCCTTGCTCAATATTGAAATGTTCGAATTTTATATTACTATTTTGCGAGCTGGCATGATGGAATTCCCCCGCTAATGATACAAAAAGAGTAAGAATGACAAAAGATTTGTTTCGTAGATTAGAATATATATTTACAACTGGTAATTGCATTCTGTTTAAATGCTTGTATCTATTCCAACTCATGAAAAGTTAACAGGTTGTAATCCGAAGACCAGGTAAAAACCTCAAAATCACGGAAAGTATTCCTGTCCTGATCAGTATTTTATTCCTTGGCCGGTTATTGCTGGTGTAAGGTATGATTTTTCATAAATAACCTGTATTTGATAACATATTAATCATTTATGGAACTTTAGTAATAACTTAACGTATACATTAAGCGATTGTTCAAAAGCGTATGGCAGGCATGAATTTATTATTCATAAGAAAAATAAACAGCAAAAAGTGTAAAATAATCTTTTTATCTGAAGATCCGGGCAAAGCAAAAATTATATGGTACAGTTCAAAAGTTTGAACGCGCCAAAGGAGTTATGATAAGGTCCGGTACTTGTCTGCACAAGTTTACTAGGTTGGCCTTGAGTTTTGCATTTACCAGAGTATTATGCTTTCATTAAAACGGATACCCGATCGCCAGGTTAAAAACCAGGTTTTCCCTTCGCCATTGCGGATCGGAAAAGTTAACCTGTTTAATTACCCATCGTTCTCCGTTTGGGAGCCAGGGTTTGCGTATCGGGAATGCAAGGTCGGTGCGAAGTATAAGGAAGGAAAGGTCGAAACGCAGACCGAAACCGGTTCCAACTGCGAGTTCGTTTAAAAAATTCCTGGTAAATTTTGCCCCGGGTTTATCAGAGTTTTCATTATACAGCCACGTATTACCGGCATCCGCAAATAAAGCGCCATTTATGATGCTGAACATTTTGAACCGGTATTCCGTATTAAACTCCAGTTTAATATCTCCTGACTGGTCAGGAATAAAATTGCCGGAGCTTGCATCATACTGATGGTAAGTTCCCGGCCCGACTGAACGCGCCCTGAAAGCCCTGATG
>JBBRCH010000041.1:0-38087 GCA_038204995.1 Bacteroidales bacterium
TTACGCCATGATTAACCCAATACTCAAGATGTATTATAATAAAATCAATCATGGCTAATTCTACGTCAGGTTTTTGCCACGCCACAGTTTATCCCGTTTTTGCGGGACAAGCCGTTCGCTTGAAAGGATTGAACAAATATGCTGCTTCACAGCGGCGCTCACTACTGCATGGATTGAAGTGCCCTACGCTCATAAAACCTATCTTGAACTACTACTGAAATTCGATAAGGACGATCCTTCATAAGAAAGTTTTTCTGAATCCGACATTTATTTGGGGAAGTTATTTTGAAAGTTTTACTTAACTAGAGAAGTCTGAACTTAAAAAATTAATTTACTGAATCCGGAATTTCTGTTGTTCCGAAATCCAATGAAAAAACACTAAACCACTTTGCATTGAAAATACACAGGTTTAAAGTTTTCGATTGAAATTCGATAAAATAAAAACTTGTTGGTTTGAAGTCGGAAGACAGATGACAGAAAGATATTACTATATTCATTCAAAACATTCTTCTGACTTCGGTCTCCCGTCTCCTGACTTCGACACTGGGACACCCAAACTAAACTTAACTGTTCTACGATTGAGTAGTTGTGAAAAAAATTATTCAAAATCACGTTTATGCGATTCTACATAGGTCAAAATGGTCTGGGACACCCAAGTGTCGAAGTCAGGAAAATACACAGGTTTAAAGTTTTCGATTGAAATTCGATAAAATAAAAACTTGTTGGTTTGAAGTCGGAAGACAGATGACAGAAAGATATTACTATATTCATTCAAAACATTCTTCTGACTTCGGTCTCCCGTCTTCGGTCTATAAATAGTATAAATTTTTAGGAACTAAAGTATCTGCAATAAAATTGCATGGTTTTAAAAATTAACCAGAAAATAAAATTAGTATTACTTTTTATTCTGAAGTTAAAGCAGCTACTCGTATAAGATAGGTTAATATAATCCGCGAATTCAGAACAATTTGTCCTATTTTCTGAAAGACATCTTCTGAACTTCTACTCCTTCGAGTTCAAGGAGTTCATTTTCGAGGCTTATGCATTCCTTCATATCACCAATAAGTTCGAGTAGCATCAGTCCGGTTTCAGAGGCATATACTTCATCCGTATCATGCATGCCAAGACGTGTTCGGATAGAGCAGCCATATTTTGTAAGAATACTCTGAATTTTATCCGCACCTTTCGAAGGATCATTGATCATAACGCCTAATATTCTGACTTCTTTCATGTCGGCTGGTATTAATAAGTAAATGACATATTCTGAACTTCAAGGCCACCAATTTCGCCAAGTTCCTTCTCAAAAACCTTCCATTCATCGGGTTTACCTGTGAGATGCAGAACAATGATTCCCGAACGGCTGCAGACATTTTCATTCAACTCATGAAAACCTAATCGCGTGCGGATAAGTCTTGAATATTTGCTGAGTGTCAATTGTGTCCGGCCTGCTTCCTTTATACGATCAGTTATAAGCAAACCCAGAATCCGTGTTTCAGTCATGTTGAGGGAAATTTATAATAAAAAGTTATTGGTTAATGGTTATAGTAAATGGTTTTGCGTTCGGTATTATATCGCCAAATTCCCTAATCCGACATTCAAAATTAAAAATATAAATCCCTTGCACCTGCCTTTATCTTCTCAATTCGTTGACGGATTTCAGGTACATCAACTTTTTCCTTCGCTCTTTCAAGTTCTGCCAGGTTTTCTTCCACAACCCTGTACCCTTTTTCCTTTGTTTCGGCTGGCGCATAATCCTCGAGGTATTCGGTAAGAGTCAGAATTGCATTTGGCGAACAAAACCTTTTAATAAATCCCGGTACCGAAAACTCCATAAAGTGTTCACCGGTTCTGCCTAATCTGTAACATGCGGTACAAAATGAAGGAAGGAATCCACCTGATAAAAGCTCGTCAATAATTTCGTTCAGTGAGCGCGAATCATTAATATGAAACTGTTCCCGGTTGAGGTTCTGCTCTTCATTCTTGTTTTCTGAATAACTGCCGAGTTCAAGTTTGGTACCCCCGTCAATCTGCGAAACACCGAAATGCATTACTTCGTCACGTATAGCTGCATTTTCGCGGGCAGTAAGAATTAGTCCGGTATAAGGAACTGCCAGCCTGAGGATAGCAACAAGACGGGTAAATTCATCATCCGGGACTTTATATTTTCCGTCAAAATTCATAGCTGAAGCTTCCTGTATACGCGGAAAAGAAATGGTATGCGGACCAACGTTGTAGCAAGCCTCCAGATGATTGGCATGACGTACCAGGGCCATCACTTCGAAGCGCCAGTCGTATAATCCGAAAAGAGCTCCAATTCCAACATCATCAATACCGGCTTCCTGGGCGCGATCGAGTGAAGTAAGCCGGTATTCGTAATTGCGTTTCTTACCTCCAAGGTGATAGTGTGAATAAATTTCTGGATGGTATGTTTCCTGGAAAATCTGGTATGTCCCAATTCCTGAATCTTTTACAATGCGGAATCCTTCAATCTCAAGTGGCGCTGCATTTACATTAACACGACGAATCTCACCGTTCCCCTTTTTAACTCCGTATACCACCTTTACTGTATGAGCGATATATTCAGGTCCGTAATCAGGATGTTCTCCATATACAAGTATCAATCTCTTTTGGCCATTATCTTCAAGTGCTTCAACCTCTTTCACAAGTTCATGATCCTGAAGTGTACTGCGTATTGCATCCTTGTTTGAAACGCGGAATCCACAATATGAACAGTTATTTGTGCATTTATTTCCAATATATAAAGGTGCGAAAAGAACAATACGATTTCCATAAACCATTTCTTTCAGCTTGCGCGCACCATCCTTGATTTCTTCAATGAGTTCAGGAGTATCAGCACTGATCAGGATTGCTGTTTCAGAAAGCGTAAGACGCTGTTTACCGAGTGATTTTGCTATAACGGCTCTTACTTCCGCCATCGATGGTTTGGCTTTATTAATGTGATCCCAGATTTCATCAGCATCAATAAATGGTTTCATTCTTTGATCGGGAATTCTGCATGCTTCAGGTTGAAATTTCATTCCAATATGCTTTTTCAATTAGCGCACAAAATTACAAATTCCAACCTATTTAAGCTAATCAATACCATAATAATTGTGAAATATTTAACAATAAAAAAATAATTAATAGTAAGAGAAAAACAGAAATATTATGTATCTAATAATCAACTATATATCACATCAATAATTGTAGTCCATCATAAGCCAGATGCACCCGATCAGGCAGCTTTCGTTCCACGTCTTCAAATTTTCCTAAAAAATGACTGATATGGGTAAGGTAAGCCTGGTCAGGCTTTAGTTCCTGCAGTATTTCAAGTGCTTCACTTAAAGAGAAATGTGAAACATGTCTTGAATTCCGGAGTGCATTGATAACCACAACTTTGGAGCCACGCACTTTATCCAGTTCAGAAGGAGAAATGTAATTGGCATCAGTAATATAAGTGAAATCAGCTATGCGATATCCAAAAACTTTCATATCCTGGTGCAATACCTGAACGGGAATAAATTTGAAGTCACCGATTGAGAAAGGGCTTTCAGTGATCGGATGCAGGTTCAGCTTCGGAGAACCAGAATACCGGCCCGGCATAAAAATATAGGGAAACTGTTCCTTAATAGCGTCAAGAGTTAGTTGTGAGCCATAAATATCAATAGACTTGTGCAGAATGAAATTGAATGCCCTGATATCGTCCAGTCCCGCGATATGATCGCGATGGGCATGTGTAAACAAAACCGCATCAATATCTTCTACTTTGTGCTTCAGCATTTGTATCCTGAAATCAGGACCGCAGTCTATAATAATATTTGAATTACCACGAGTCAGCATCACAGATGAACGATAGCGTTTGTCGCGAAAATCGTCGCTGGTGCAAACAGAACAGTTACAGGCAACAACAGGAACGCCGGTTGATGTGCCTGTTCCCAGAAAGGTGATCGTCATATTACTGTATTCGTTTGGCACCAGCTTGTTAGGTTAATTGTTGATTGTTTAAGTTGTTTGGATCTTGTTATTTGTTTCTTGGTATTTGTTTCTTATCGATGATCTTTCAGTGGTGATCGGATTGTACTTTTTTATAGAAACCGAAATTGAAACCCGCAATTTGTCCTGTAAGGACTGAGAAGAAATCCAGTTTTACCATAAAGTCAGGAAAGCTAATATTTGATAGTTCAATATATCAGTTCTTCCACCAACATTTTATCTTTTTCCAACTGTTTTTTAAGTTCATCAATTCCCTGGAATTTCAATTCCTGCCTTATGTATTTTGCAAAGAAAACACAAGCATCCTTTCCATCAATCGATTCCTGCACTTCGAAAGGGAAAAGTTCAATTTCTATCTTCTCCCTGCACCTGTCCTGACCATAAAGACTATTTTTAATGTTTAGAATTCCTTTGTACGAATTCCTGGCAACCTCTATCCTTACAGCATAAACACCATCCGGAGGAACCAGTTTGCATTCCTCCTCAATACCAATCTTTACTGTATTGATATTTCTATCCTTTAATTCAGGACTGCCTGCTGACAATCTGCCCATGATCATGTAGTGGTGATCGAGGTATGCATTTGCACGCTGAATACGACCTTCCTGCAGTGATTTGCGGATAAGAGAAGAACTTACAGTTTCATTATGGATGTCCTGTTCAGGTATTTCTTCAACATCGAAATTGTAGTAGGCACCGAGTTCACGCAGAAAATCGAAATTCCCTTCGCGATTGAAACCAAACTGATGATTGAACCCTATTACAATTTTTCGTGCATGGACTTTTGCCACCAGTATATTACGGATAAAATCGATGGACGAAATATGTGCAAATTCAGTTGTAAACTCCACAATTATAAGATTCTGTAAACCTGCTTTACGCAGGAGCTCAATCTTTTCGCGCTGGGAATTGATCAGGAACAAATCTTTACCGGCCGTTTCAGGAAACAATACTTTTCGCGGGTGAGGATGAAAAGTGATCAATACACTTTCGCCCTCAATGTCGCGGGCAATTTTATTGATTCGGTTTATTATCGCTTTATGCCCAATATGCACGCCATCAAAACTCCCGGTAGTTACAACCGGGTTTGGAATATCGGTAAGTTGATCAAAATTGTAAAAAATTCGCATGATACCTGTAAAGGACAAGTTTTGGCTTTAATGAGTTAAAGAGAATAAAATACAGGACTTCAAGCATCCTTTGTAATTTTCACACTTTTTTTACGAAATAAGCAAGCTTTTCAAGCGATGTAATGATATCATACTCTTCGAGATGCACATTTGAAGGCATATTGATGGGTTTGGGAGTAAAGTTAAGTATTCCCTTTATTCCGGCCAATACAAGGAGGTCCGCAACAAAAGCTGCTTCGGAGGCAGGTACAGTTAATACGGCTATAGTGATATTCTCCTTTTTAATTATTTCAGCAAGCTTGTCGAAATGGTAACACCATACTCCGGCATAAACCCGTTCCACTTTTTCAGGGTTAATATCAAAGCCGGCAACTACCGTAAGTTTGGTTCGCTTTCCGCTGAAATATCCGATGATAGCACGGCCAAGGTTACCAATACCAATCACAGCCACTTTTTGCCCATCCTTACTGTCAATTATTTTGCCAATAATTTCGATCAGTTCCTTAACATCATATCCTTGTCTGAGTGTACCCGAATAGCCAATAAGCATAATATCCCGACGCACCTGAACCGAGGTAATATGAAGAAGAGCCGCCAGTTCGTGCGAAAAAATATGATGTTTTCCTGCTGAATTTGAAATTAGCAAGGTCCGCCTATACTGACTAAGGCGTTCAACAGTTTTATCCGGAAGTTTTTTTGTAGCCATTTTTTTTATTTGGAGAATATGATTAATTCAAGTATCATTTTGTTTTCTAGTACTTTACACTTCAGGCTCAGGCAATACAATAATAAATGAGGTACCTTTGTCCGGCTCACTTTGTACTTCAATAGTGCCCTGGTACAAATCTACAATTTTCTTTACAATAGATAAGCCTAATCCACTACCGGTTACTTCGCGGGTCTGATTGTTTTTTATACGCACAAAATCATCGAAAATCTTTTCCTTATCATCTTGTTTTAACCCGATACCTGTATCAGTAACTGTGATTTTAAGCCTGCCTTCTTTCTTCTCGAGAAACACATCAACCCGTCCGCTGTTCTTGTTATATTTCACTGCATTCGAAATAAGATTATTCATGATGATCTCAATTTCGCCTGCATCAGCTATCATCTCTATATTGTCACGAGAATTAATATACAGATCGACATCCTTCTGTATGGCATATGGACGAATTGTGTCAACAGCAATCTGCACTATTTTACGTATATTAACCGATTCCAGTTTTTGACTTGGTTTGCCTGTTTCAATTTTGGTTAGATCAAGAAGGTCAAGAATAAGTTGGCGCATACCTTTTATACGTTCCATTGAACGGTCGAGCATTTCATCGTATGCATCAATGCTGTCGCCAAACTGCCGGTCTTTTATCATTTTAATGTAACCGTCAATAGCGTTTAGCGGCGCTTTAAGCTCATGCGATAAAACTGACAGAAACTGAAACCTTATCTGTTTACCTGTATTATTCAGCGTCTGCGTCATCCTTTTCAGGAAGATCTGTTTAGTTATATTTTCGACCGAAGCCCGAATTTCCTGGGGTGTAAAAGGTTTGGGAATAAAATCGTAAGCCCCGTCACGGGTAGCTTTTACAGCCAACTCGAGCGAAGCATAAGAGGTTATCATCACAACTATTATGTCATAACGTTTGTTTTTTATGTACTCTAATACATCAATCCCCTGAATATCAGGTAATTTATTATCAAGCAGTAATATCTCAGGCAGTTCCCTGTCAATAATATCCATACCTTCTTTCCCCGTTCCGGCTTCAAGCACCTGGTAATCAATCTGCTCATCCATAAATGGATAATCGACCCTGAAATTCTGCAGTATACGTTTTGTTCCTTCGCGTATACCTGGTTCGTCATCAATAATAAGTATTTTAAATGTCGCCATGATTTAAAGTTTCAATAGTTTTTTTATTTCGCGCTGCAGCTGATCGAAACGAATTCCCTTATCGAGAAAAAGATCCGCATTAATCCATTGTGTGCCTTCATCAGTATGAATATCGAAAGTCATTCCTGTTTCAGCTGTCACGGCGGTGGCAATAATAACCGGCACTTCAGGATATTTCCGCTTGATTTTATAACTAAGAATAAATCCGCTGTCGTCACTTTCCATCATCAGGTCAAGAATGCAAAGGTCAGGTTTTATTTCCTGGATTATCTTTTCTGCTTCTGCCTGGCTTTCGGCGGTGATCGTTTCGAAACCCATTTGTTCCACTTTTATCTGCATCTGGAACAAATAGTCCATATCGTCGTCAACGATAAGTATTTTCTTTTTCATTTCTCTGTCAATTTATCTTCAATTGTCAATTTAATTATTTTCGTTTTTTTACTCTGATTTGATGTATCGATTTTTTCTTACCTTTCCAGTCCAACCTAATTAATTATTTTTTAACAATTTGAACTTTGCATTTCAAGTTTTTTTTGCAGAGTAATGGCAATCTAACATTCGCTAATCAAGTTGAAGCATTAACTAAGTAGTTTACCCATCTTACTTCAGTCTGTTCCTTGGTATCGCAATTGTAAATGTTGTTCCTGTTGGTCCGGTTGCCGGATCAATATTTGATCTCACAGTCACATCACCTTTATGCATTTTAACAATTCCGTAAATTATTGGCAATCCAAGACCTGTACCTTTTCCAGGATCTTTAGTGGTAAAAAAAGGAATAAAAAGTTTGTCCATATTTTCAGGCTTTATACCTGTTCCATTATCAGTAATGCTGACAATGAACTGATCATTGGAATCACTTAGATCAAACATAATCTCTCCCCTATCAGCCATAGCTTCAACAGCATTCTTAAGCAGGTTGGTGAAAACCTGCATCATCTGATCATAATCAATATTTGCTATCGGATCAGTTACATGAGAGGTAAGTTTTACATAAACGTTTTCAGGAATAATAACTGAATCAATGCTCTGCCTTGCTAATTTAATAATATCGGACTCGCTTAGGTTGAGTTGATTTTTACGTGCAAAATTCAGCAATCCTCCCACTATTTTCTTGCAGCGGTCGGCCTGTTCAACTATCAGATCGATATCCTGCATCATTGGGCTTTCGTCAGGTAGCTCCTCTTTAAGTATATTGCTGTACATGGTTATTACGCCCAGCGGATTATTGAGTTCGTGGGCAATTCCGGCTGAAAGTTGACCCATCCCTGCAAGCTTTTCCGAATGACGGAGCGCTTCCTGTACATTAGCCAGTTTTTCTTTCGAAATATTAAGTTCGCGTATGTATTTATGGAGTTTCTCGATGGAATATGGCAGGCACATTTCAGTTTCAGCCAGGCCGTTGATGATCGCGATCGCATGTTCCTCGCAGGAATCATAGCCGCAGGCACCGCAATCCAGGTGGTCTTGCCGGCTGTATTTACCCATTTTATAAAGCAGTTCCTTGATCTGTTCTTCAGGTGGCCGAACAGATCTCAGGTCGCGGGGCTGGAATTTACGTGAAAAATCGAGCTTAAAGTACTCATCAAGATAAGACTGCCATCTATCCTTATCCAATTCAGTCATTTTACGGTTTGCATAATCTATAATTCTGGCTTTTTTAGCAAAACGAAGACTTGTAGGCGACGTATTTGGATAAGGAGACATTCCTGGCCCAAGGATACAGCCTTCGCAACACAGAAGATGTAAGTGACTTCCTTCGAGGTCGCCATGTGAAAACTCACGCAATGCATCCAGAAAATTAGCACGCCCGCCGGCAACAAGTACTTTTTCGCTCAATATATCCTCATTCACTTCCATGGTTTGCAACAATCCATGACTCAAAGGAAAGATTGCTCCCCTTCCGCCGATAGGAGGATCAAATTCAGCGGGAATTACCTTCAGTGGGTTGATGTGATGAGTCTCTATCATCTCGCGTATTTCACGAAAAGTGAGAACAGCATCAATTTCGTCGGATTCAGCTTTTTTTGCCAGGCATGGACCAATAAAAACAATCTTTGCATCTTCCCCGTAATGCTTCCTGACTACCCTGGCCATGGCAACCATAGGCGAAACAACTGTGGCAAGTCTGTTCGTCAGTTCTGGTTCATACCTTTCTATATATGCAACAATAGCTGGACAATCGGAAGAAATCGCAGGCAGATCAAGGTTAAGTTGTTCTTTATAATACTTTGCGATCAGATCGGCACCGAAAGCAACTTCAGTGACATACCTGAATCCAAATGATTTAATAATTCCCACAAATGTTCTATAATCTTCAAAATCATAAAACTCTGCCGGAAAACTTGGGGCCACCATTGCAATTACTTTAGGATTAGTTTCAATAAGATGCTTTACCACGTCAATTTCCTTATAGAAAACCTTTGCATTCTGGCTACATACTTTTATACAATTGCCGCAGGCTATGCACCGCGACGTAATAACTTCGGCTTGTCCTCCTGTAATGCGTATCGCTTTTGCCGGGCACTCACGTACACATGTATAACAGACCCTGCATCTTTCCTTAATTGTAAAGACCAGTTTTTTTTCAGTTTCCTGATTTATCGAAGGCGTTGAGCCGGAATTCATGGTATTATTCAGTTGGTTTTATAAGATGGTTTACATCCTTTCGTATTTGAAAGGTTTCAGTCTTATTTTCAGATTTATCTTCCATGGTGATCAAATAAGTTTATATTTTGAATTTTACACTTTGCATTCATATCACACCCCGCTACTTCATCACTTCCCGCTCTTTATATGTTGTATATAAATGCATCTTACTCACTTCACTTCCCGGTTTTTGTAAAAATGAATTATAAACCAATTGAAGAGAGGCATTAAAATGTGCAAATTTTACTGATTCCTTTTCATCCAGTTCATAAATTGATTTGGCCCGTGCTTTTACATTATCATTTTCAGGGTGAATAGGCTGACCTCCTCCTCCAACGCAACCACCAATGCATGCCATGACTTCGATATAGTGAATATCAGTTCGTCCGTTCCTGATTTCCGAAATAAGTTTTTCTACATTTCCGATACCATTTACTACTGCAAATCCAAGCTTATAATCTCCGATTTTTACAAAATATTCTTTTCGGCCCTTACCTGATCTGAGTTCCGGAATCTTAAGCTGATTGATTTCTTTTCCTGTCAACACAAAATGCAGTGTACGAATAAAAGCTTCGGTAAGGCCGCCACTTACAGCAAGCATTTTACCTGCCGAACTTCGCGACTGGTATGGCTGATCTGATAATTCAGGTTCAACCTGCTCAATATCAATACCATTGAGCCTTATTAATCTCGCAAGTTCACGAGTTGTGAGAACTATGTCCACATCGGTGATTCCTTTGTGGGTCATATTTTCGCGTTGCGACTCAAATTTACGGGCAATGCAAGGCATAGCTGAAACCGAGTAAATATTTTCGGACGATATACCTGCGGCAGGCGCAAAATGATTGGTAATCATCGCCCCAAGCATCTGCTGTTGCGATTTACAGTTCGAAATATTAGTAAGAAGATCAGGATGAGTTTGCTCTGCATATTTTATCCATGCAGGGCAGCAACTCGAAAACATTGGCAGGTTTGAGCCTTCAATGAGGCGTTTGTGAAATTCTGCGACCTGCTCTACAATCAGAAGATCAGCAGCAAATGATGTATCAAATACATAATCGAACCCAAGCTTTCTCAAAGCTCCATTCATTATTCCTTCAATATCTTTACCGGCCCGCAAGCCAAATTCTTCTGCCAGTGTTACCGAAAGTGCAGGAGAGCATTGAATAACAGTCGTAAAATTCGGATTATGAAGTGCATCCTGAAGCTTGGCAGGATATTGCTTTTCAGCAAGAGCGCCGGTTGGACATACCATTACACATTGTCCGCAATTAATGCAGCTTGAAAGGTTCATCCCTCTGTTGAATACAGGGCCAACCTGTGTTGTATTACCCCTGCCTATAAAATCAAGAGCTGTTATTTTCTGAATTTCTTCGCACACTCTAATGCAGCGACCACATAGTATACACTTGGCTGGATCGCGAAACAAACTGGCACTTGAAGGATCAGTTTTGTAATTATTTTTCTTACCATGGAAACGGCGTTCGCGTACATTCAGGTCTTCAGCAAATTTCTGCAATTCACAATTTCCGTTTCGCTCACAATAAAGGCAGTCGTCAGGATGGTTGCTCAGTAACAATTCAATATTGGTTTTACGGGCCTTGATTACGCGCGGGGAATGTGTACGAACTTTCATCCATTCTTCAACAGGATGCGAACAAGCCGGGATCAGTCCCTGCATACCTTCCACTTCAACCACACACATCCTGCAAGCACCTGAAGGCAATAAATTCTTGATATGGCAAAGTGTGGGTACTTTTAACCCATTTCGCTCCAGCGCCATCAGCAAGGTGTCGCCCCTTTTTGCTTTAATGGTTTTTCCGTTTACTTCTATATCGAATAACATAATTCCAATTTTAAACAAAACAACCGGCAATATCCTGTCCGGCAACATGTAAACTCAGTTTTTCGAGGCTGTTCTCTATTTTAATTTTACTGCAACAAACTTGCACACATCAAAGCAGATTCCACAGCCTATGCATTTTTCTTCAATTATAAAATGAGGCTGTCTGGGTTGCCCTACAATTGCATTTGTGGGACATTTTCGTAAACAGGCCACGCAACCAATGCATTTGTCCACATCTATCACAAAAAGCCTTAATTCCTTGCATACCCCGGCCCTGCATTTGCGATCGAAAACATGTTCTTCAAACTCTTCCCTGAACCATTTCATAGCACTCATCAAAGGGTTAGGAGCGGTCTGACCTAATCCGCAAAGCGACGTATCCCTGATCACTTCTGCCAGATCGGCAAGCTGAGTAATACCTTTAAACCGCTCGAGGACTTCGAATCCTGATTCACTCGCCGGCCTACGTGTGATATTCTCGAGTATCTCGTGAATTCGCCTGGTTCCTTCGCGGCACGGTATACACTTCCCACAGCTTTCTTTCTGAAGGAAATTCATAAAAAACTTAGCGATATCAACCATGCAGGTATCCTCATCCATAACAATCATTCCTCCTGAACCTATAATGGCGCCTTCATTCCACAACGATTCGTAACCGACCGTCAGATCAAGCTGCTGAGATGGAAGGCAACTACCCGAAGGTCCCCCTATCTGAACCGCTTTAAATTCCTTTCCATCCTTGATACCACCGGCTATTTTATAAATAATATCCCTTATTTTGGTACCCATTGGAACCTCTATGAGTCCTGTAATCATTGCTTTTCCCGAAATGGCAAAAACTTTCGTACCCCGGGCTTCAGGAATGCCTATTTCATTGAAATGCAGCGGCCCATGCCGAAGTATAAATGGAATATTAGCCAAAGTTTCAACATTATTTATAACTGTAGGCTTGCCAAATAAACCTTCAATAGCCGGGAAAGGCGGTTTGGGCCGGGGCATTCCACGCTTACCTTCTATACTGTTGATCAAGGCCGTTTCTTCCCCGCAAACAAAAGCACCCGGTCCTCTGACCAGGGATATTTTCAGATCAATTCCACTATCAAAAATATTATAGCCGGTGAATCCAAAATCTTTTAACTGCTCTATTGCCTTTTTAAGCATAAAATATGCCTGGCTGTATTCGTCCATCACATATATGTATGCCTTTGTGGCTCCGATTGCATATGCTGCAATTGCAATACCTTCGAGCAACAGATGCGGATCTCCTTCAATAACAGCCCGATCCATAAACGCACCGGGATCACTTTCGGCTGCGTTACAAACCAGATATTTCTGATCACTTACAGTATTATGCGCCAACATCCATTTCTGACCTGTAAGATATCCGCCTCCGCCCCTGCCCCGTAATCCACTCTGATCGACAATACGGCAAATTTTCTCCCCTGTATAATTCCGGATGCATTTCAGGTAAGTCTGGTAACCACCCCTGGCGATATAGTCTGATATTGAATCAGGGTTTCCTATGCCGCAATTAGCCAGAACAACACGATGCTGAAGTTTGAAAAATGGCAGTTCTTTGATCAACGGAACATTTTTCCAGATGTTCTGTCTCCCATTATCAAATTGCCCCAAAATGTGTTCAAAGGGAACTTCGCTGTTAAAAATATCATCGAGCAGAGGTTCAACCCGTTCATGAGTAATATTTCTGAATGAGATCCTGGCTTTTCCAGGTAACTGAATATCAACGATTGGTTCGTACGAACAAAGTCCAAGGCAGCCGACCCTGATAATTTCTGCCTGGATGTTCTTCTCTTCCAGGTATTTCTTTATTTCCTGATAAGTTTCATCAGCACCGGCAACCTTACCACATGTACCCGAGCCTATATAAACAACAGGTATATTAATTGTATCATGCCTGATAGATGCAAGAAAATCATACACACCCTGCTGCTTAAGATCAGCCTTGGCTGAAAGTACTTTTTCAATTAATAACTGTTTTTCATCCATGGAGCAGATTCAGAGTTAAATAATACTTTTGCATTGGATTATGATCATTGCAATGTCAGGAATTGTAAGAGCCGTTTTGAATTCACCGTTTATGTTTAATACCGGTCCTGAACTGCATGCGCCCATGCAACTTACTGCTTCCAGGCTAAACCGACCATCGCGGGTTGCCTGACCTTCTTTAATATTTAATACCCGCTCCACTTCACGCAATATGGTTGATGATCCATACATATGGCAGGAAGTACCCCGGCATACCTTAATATGAAATTTTCCTTTCTGCTCAAACCTGAACTGATCGTAAAAAGTAGCAATTCCGTATACTTTGCTTGAAGGCAGTTTTATATGCTGTCCGACTTTAAGGATTGCTTCTTCATTCAGGTATCCATATTCAATCTGAATATCCTGAAGTAAGGGTAAAAGCGATTCGCGCGAACCAGCTTTGTATCTGTTGATAATTTCGTCGAGTGAGGCCTGCATGTGATATGCGAATTATTTTTACAAATAGTTGACTACAAAAATAATATATTGCTTTTTAATAAATGATATTATTGTGAAAAAAATAACAATGTTATTCGCTTCACAATTAAAGTTTGATATACTAAATTTTCTATATTTGTTATCTGAATGAAAATCGGTCCATAGACAGTGCTCCATCATGAAAAATACTGAACAATGGAAATGAATAAGAAAGAGGTAGTTATATGTCTGGGCAGCTCTTGTTTTGCCAGGGGGAACAAACTATTAGTGAAAGTTGTTAATGATTATCTCCGCGACAGGAACCTGCTAAATGAAGTACGTTTCCATGGCGAAAGGTGTTTTGGCCAATGTGCTGCAGGTCCGTCAATTAAACTAGATGGGGTAATTAAGGAAAGACTTGATGAAGACAGTGTGATTGAAATGCTGGATGATTTTTTTGAAAAGGTTGGAACGGAATGAAGACTTTGATGAGTTGCAGAGATGATTAATAAACACGTAAAGAAGGTTACTCATGGGGGAGCGGAGTCGAACTCCAAAAGATGGGAGAAGGGCAGGATTTTAGTTTTTTGCTTATTATTTAGCACAGCATTTAACAATAAACAGTTTATAAATAATCTTTGAACATTAAAAACCGAATATTTGTACTGAACATTTGATCAGATAAACAAAAGAAAAAATTAATAATTAACAACCAATAGCAAAATGCAAGCTCCTCTGGTGTTTATAGTCGAAGATAAATGTAAAGTTTGCTATGCTTGTGTGCGGGTTTGTCCGGTGAAAGCAATTGAACTCCGTCCGTCCAGCGATATTCCATATATTCAGCCTGATAAATGCATAGGTTGTGGCAGCTGCCTTGAAGTTTGTTCGCCCGGAGCCATTAAATATTATGATTCAAAGCCTGCTGTTAACAAACTGATTGAATCGGAAAATACAGTTGTTGCCTTAGTCGACCCCAGTATTTCGGCTGAATTCGACGATATTACCGATTACAGGAAATTCGTTAAGATGCTGCTCGAAATGGGATTTGATTATGTACACGATGTTGCATTTGGAGCCGACCTGGTTGCAAATGAATATAATGAACTGATATCTAACTTTTTAGGTAAATATTACATACTTGCCAATTGCCCTCCCATTGTTTCATTAGTTGAAAAATATTATCCCCATCTTCTCGATAATCTTGCTCCTATTGTTAATCCAATGATTGCAAATGCCAAAGTAGTTAGAGAGCTGTATGGCAATGAAATCAAAGTGGTTTTTATAGGTCCGTGTATCGGAGCTAAGGAAGAAGCTGACAGATTTGATGGGAATTCAAGAGTAGATGAAGTGCTCACATTTACAGAACTGCGGGAAATGTTTGATCAGAATGGAATTAAAGAAAGTAAAATTGAATTTTCTGATTTCAACGAACCCCATGGTTACAAAGGACATTTATACCCTATAAGCACAGGGATCGTTCAGGCATCAGGTCTCAATATGGATTTACTATCCGGAACTGTAGTAACTTCCGACGGCAAAGACCGGATAATGGCTGCCATCAGCCAGTTTGAGCAAGGTATTGAATACATTAAAAAACATTTCAGCATGTTTTATTGTGAAGGCTGTATGATGGGACCAGGTATGAAATCAGGTGGGAAAAAGTATAACCGGCAAACCCTGGTTAGAGCCTACACATCTAAAAGACTGAAAGAGTTCAAGATGGCCCGCTGGAACAATGACCTGAAGAAATATCAGCATTTAGATCTGAAGCGGGAATTTAAGCCCAACGATCAACGTATGCCTGATCCTTCTGAAGATAAAGTTGAAGAAGTGCTTAAGATTATCGAAAAAAATTCAAATGAGGGAAACCTCGGATGTAAAGCCTGTGGATATGACAGTTGCAGGGCATTCGCAATTGATGTTGCCAATGGTATTACCCGACCCGACATGTGTATTATGCACTCGCTCAGAAGCAAACAGGATTACATCAAGTCATTGAAACTTTCCAATGATAAACTCGCCAAAACTCAACAGGCCCTTCAAAACTCAGAAAAGAGAGCTCAGGCCGAAAAACAGATTGCTCAGGATGCACTCGAAACCACTCAGACCATGCTTCATAAGCTTCCTACAGCAGTAGTAATTGTGGATGAAAATCTGAAAATCGTTGGCTCGAATGAGAGTTTTGTTGATATTTTGGGCGAAGAAGCAGCTGAAATCAACGAAATTATCCCCGGACTGCTGGGCGCAGACCTTAAAACTTTACTTCCGGTACAATTTTATAAATTATTTGCGTATGTGATAAGCAGCAACGATGATGTTATTGGCAGGGATGTGCGTTTAAACGATAAACTTTTAAATGTTACCATCTTCGGCATTAAGAAAAATAAAATTGCCGGAGCAGTGATCAGGGATATGGATATGCCTGAAGTAAGAAAAGAAGAAGTTATAAACCGGGTAACAGAAGTAATTGAACAGAATCTTGACCTTGTGCAACAGATTGCGTTCCTTTTAGGTGAAGGTGCTGCAAAAACAGAAAAAATGCTTAATTCAATTATTGAATCTCACAAGAATAAGTAATTGAAGGATTTTGAAGGGGTTGAAACGTTTGAGGGTTTGAACCATCGAAAAGTAAACTCAGAACTTGTAAAACGTCAATCGCTGAAACATGAAACAATGAAACTTTACCTGATTAATGTTAATACACCTATTAAAAATATATTTTTCTAAAAGTCAAAAATGAGTGACGGACAGTTTTATGTGGAAGTGAACAGTGTTCAGAAGAATCATGACCTGGAAAGGATTTGTGGAGATAAGTTCCTTTCACAACGTATTTACGAAGAAAACAGGATCATTGCTGTACTTTCGGATGGCATGGGGCATGGAGTGAAAGCCAGCATGCTATCAACATTAACAGCAACTATGGCTCTCAAATTCGCCGAAGAGCATAAAGAAGTCCGTAAAATAGCCGAAATCATCATGAATACTTTACCCGTTTGTAGTGAAAGGCAAATGAGTTATTCCACTTTTACCATAGTCGACATCGAAATAGACGGGGAAACACGAATACTGGAATATGACAATCCTCCAACAATAGTTTTACGGGGGGATAAGCAGATTAACCCGGGTTGGGAGTACATTACCCTCGATTCAGAAAAAAATGCAGGCAAAGAACTCAGGACCTGCTCTTTCAAGCATCAGAAAGAAGATCGGATTATCCTTTGTTCTGACGGAGTTCCGCAATCGGGCATGGGGAGCCCGAAGTTCCCTTTTGGATGGGGCGATGAAAACCTGGAAAATTATGTACATCAACTGGTAAGTACCGACCTCACGATTTCCGCTACGCAACTTGCAGCCAAAGTGGTAAATATGGCTAATATCAACGATAATTACCATCCGAAAGATGATACTACCTGCTCCGTAATTTACTTCCGCGAACCACGGAAATTGTTATTGTGTACAGGACCTCCGTACGAAGAGGTGAATGATGTTGCCCTGGGAGAAGCTGTTAAACAGTTCGAAGGCAAAAAAATAATCTGTGGTGCAACAACCGGAGATATAATTTCACGCCAGCTCGATCTTCCAATTGTTGAGAGTTTTGAATTTGACGACCCCGATCTGCCACCCATTTCTTTTATGGAAGGAATTGACCTGGTAACCGAAGGAATTCTTACACTTGGCAAAGTTTCTGAACTACTGAAAAAACATTCACCAAGATTAAAACTGGGGAAAGGCCCGGCAGACCAGATTGTCAGGCTCCTGCTCGACGGCGATGAAATTCATTTTATAATCGGAACCCGCATAAATATAGCGCACCAGGATCCTAATCTTCCTGTTGACCTGGAAATAAGGCGGACAGTAGTAAAGCGGATTAAAAGGACACTGGAGGAAAAATTCCTTAAAGAAGTGAATATCAGGTATATTTAACAGATTCAAGGCGATAAGAAAAAGGCCGATGATAAAACGTTGAACTTCTTGATCATTAAACAACCATCTTCTGAGAAAGTGATTTTTAAAAGTCAATTAAAATATGTCCTCCAGGTAGTGGTAATTCAATATGCATGATCAGATCCTTATCTTCATCTGCTAATGTTGGCATTCCATCCGATACCGGTATATCGCTTAAACGGGCAATACCTTCTCCGCCAGATTCACCACCAAAAACGGATTTATAAAAATTGAATGCCTCCTCTGTATTTTGGGGGAAGTTCAAATAAGTAATGACACTTGCCATAGTATTTTGATTAAACTTCAGAAAAAACAAATTAAAAAACTTTTGTTTTAAGTTGTTTGAATTTGATATCTGATGATGAACTGTGGCGAACAACAGGAGTAAGAACAGAATGTAATTTTCAATTAATGCTTACTTATACAAGTGCTGGTTTTCGCTTAAATAGAGAACCTTGTATAGTGGAGATGAGTTATATGATTTAGGCTATAGTTTATCTTTGTGGTTCTCAGCGCACCTCAGTTTAACAATTTCATAATTACACAGAAGAAAAAAGAGGAAACATAACTTGTCCCGCTAAAGCGGGAGAGATGTAAAAAGGAATAAATGCGCAATTTTGTATTTGTCAATTATTTGTATTATTCTTTGTCATTCGGAAACTTTTTCAACTCTTGATTTGCATAATTTATTAATTCTTACGGGTCTGAACTGAACAAATTCTATAGACCAAATATTGTTAAGCAGAAATCAATATACCCTATGATTCCTTCCGCATCCTATTCTTCTAAGGAAAACAAGAAAAGAAAAATGAACTTTATTAAGCCTGATAATCAGCTTTTTAGTAAAATATTAACCCATCCTATTTGAGTTTCAACTTTTATTTATATTTTTACATATCATTTACAAAATAGTTGTGCAACACAAAACACAAGCTTAATCTATTGATTTGCAATTACTGACGAACCTGCCTTGAAAAAAATTGAACTTAATATAGTTGGCCTAAGCTATAGTCAGGCCCAGTCGAATTCATATGCACTGGTGTTGGGTGAAACCGGCGGTAAGCGAAGACTGCCTATCGTAATAGGTCATTATGAAGCACAGGCAATAGCCCTGGAGCTCGAGAAAATGAAACCTTCGCGCCCCCTTACACACGATTTATTCTTCAATTTTGCAAAAACGTTCGGGATCAATATATTAGAGGTTCAGATTACTAAATTTCATGAAGGCATTTTTTACGCTACACTTTCATGTGACAACGGGATTGCCGCTTATGAGATTGATTCACGCACTTCAGATGCTGTAGCCTTAGCCATCAGGTTTCACTGCCCTATTTTTACTACGGAAGAAATTATGTCGCAGGCAGGTATATTATTTGAAGATGAAGATCCTTTGACCGAAAGCAATGAAGATTCAACTATCGACGACTATTCCACTTATCTCCAAAACCTGAGTCTAACGGAACTTGATACTGAGCTTCAACATGCTGTTGATGATGAAGATTACGAGAAAGCATCTTTAATCCGTGATGAAATCAGGAAAAGGAAATAACATCATATCATTCAGGTAACTTGAAATAGTCCTCCAACATTCAGGGATCCATGATTTGTTTGTCTTGAAGCTACTCTTACTTTTTGAAAATTAGAAATAAATAAACAAATACTCAATTATACTCAAGTATTTTAACATGAATATAAAGTTTCGTTTGACTATCATGAGTTTCCTCCAATTTTTTGTTTGGGGAGCCTGGCTTATCACTATCGGCACATATTGTTTTAATGCAAAAGGCTGGACAGGAGCACAATTTGGAGCTATCTTTTCCACTCTTGCTATTGCTTCAATTTTTATGCCGCCCATAACAGGGATTATAGCTGACAAATGGATAAATACAGAAAAGCTATATGGAGTGCTGCACATTTTCTATGGCCTGGTATTGCTTTATGTGCCACAGGTTAATGATCCGGATACACTTTATTACGTTATTTTGTTGGCAATGATTTTTTACATGCCTACCATATCATTGTCGAACTCCATATCATATGCCATCCTTAAAAACAATAATTACGATGTAGTGAAAGTATTTCCTCCCATAAGGGTTTGGGGGACTATCGGGTTTATTGTTGCCATGTGGATTACTAATCTCACAGGCAGCAAAGCCAATGCAAACCAATTCCTGATCGGGGCAGTGGCTGCAATTGCTTTAGGAATATATTCGTTCACTTTACCAGCTTGTAAGCCGCAGAAATCGATGTCGAAAGACTCGTCGCTTGCAGAACAGTTAGGTTTAACTGCATTTAAATTATTTGCCAATTACAAAATGGCGATGTTTTTTATATTCGCGATGTTTTTAGGCGCTGCATTGCAATTAACGAATATGTATGGCGATTCATTTCTTGATGATTTCAAATTAGTACCCCAATATGCTGACTCATTTGTGGTGAAATATTCGACTATCATAATGTCTATTTCTCAAATGTCAGAGACCTTATTTATTCTTACAATTCCTTTTTTCCTCAAGCGTTTCGGCATAAAAAAAGTGATGTTGTTTTCGATGGTAGCCTGGGTTCTGCGTTTTGGATTGTTTGCTTATGGCAATCCATCCGGAGGATTATGGATGATAATACTTTCATGTGTTGTATACGGTATGGCTTTCGATTTTTTCAACATATCAGGATCTCTGTTTATTGAAACTTCAACTGATCCTAAAATCCGGGCAAGTGCACAAGGTTTGTTCATGATGATGACTAACGGTTTCGGAGCCTTTACCGGCAGCAAAATCAGCGGATATGTGATTGACAAATATTATACGCATGCCGAAGGGAAAGACTGGCACGGTATCTGGCTAACATTTGCTATTTATGCTCTGATCGTGACCGTTCTTTTTGCAGTTTTCTTTAAACACAAACACGATCCCAAGGCAATTGAAAGTATTGCTCTTTAAGCATAACTGAATTGATTTCGAAATTCTGTTACATTTTAAACTGCCATTATTAGTTAATCATGTCATAAATAAAATCCTCCTTTTAATGAAAATGAAAATAAACAATGCCTTGTAAATGAAACAATATCACGATTTATTGAAACATGTACTCGAAAAAGGAGTAAAAAAAGAGGATCGCACAGGAACAGGCACCGTTAGTGTTTTTGGTTACCAGATGCGTTTCGACCTTGCTGAAGGATTTCCGGCTGTAACAACTAAAAAACTTCATTTACGCTCGATAATACACGAGTTATTATGGTTTCTGAAAGGCGAGACCAATATAAAATATTTGCATGACAATAAAGTCAGCATCTGGGATGAATGGGCTGATAGCGAAGGTAACCTCGGGCCGGTTTACGGATACCAGTGGCGCTCATGGCCCGCATCGGATGGCTCACATATCGACCAGGTAAGCCAGGTGATCAACATGATCAGGAATAATCCTGACTCGAGGCGTATAATTATCAGTGCATGGAATGTTGGCATGATCAAAGATATGGCCCTCCCTCCCTGCCACTTATTGTTCCAGTTTTATGTTGCCAACGGCAAACTCTCGTGCCAGTTGTACCAGCGTAGTGCGGATATATTCCTGGGAGTTCCTTTTAATATTGCTTCCTACGCTTTACTTACCATGATGATTGCCCAGATTACCGGTTTAGAGCCTGGCGATTTTGTTCATACATTCGGCGATGCACATATCTACCTGAATCACATGGACCAGGTTAAGCTTCAGCTTTCACGTGAATTAAAAGCCCTTCCACAAATGAAAATCAATTCCGGAGTAAAAGATATCTTTAGCTTTAAATACGAAGATTTCGAACTAACCGGCTATGATCCGCATCCTGCTATCAAGGGACAGGTGGCGGTATAGGAAGTTTTGAACTTTTCGTTTCTCAGTGTTTATCTGTTCAGATGCTCAATCTACCATGCAGAATTGCTCCATAGTAACATAAAAAATGAATAGACAATCACTATTTAGGAATGGCACAAAAGGGAACTAACTTAAAAATTTGAAATATATAGAAATACGTTGAAATAAATTGAAATAAATTGAAATAGTTAGAAGATCTATCTGTCTGTAATTCAAGCAATAGCATTCTTGTTAGATGAAAGTGGTCTAAATCCATTTCTAATTTCAAATCCAGGATCACAAACCTTAAAACTCAACATGAAATCTATCTCCATTATAGTAGCTATAGCTCAGAACAAAGCAATCGGAAAAAATAACCAGTTACTCTGGCATATACCGGCGGATCTTCAACGGTTTAAAAAGCTCACCACGGGTCATACTATTGTAATGGGAAAACGCACATTCGAATCGCTGCCGGTGAGACCCTTACCCAAAAGGAGAAGTGTTGTTATAACCGATATAGCAGATGAGAAGATTGAAGGCTGCACCATGGCTTATTCAATTGATGACGCAATTGAAAAAATGGACGATGACAAGGAGAATTATATTATTGGGGGAGGATCCGTTTACAGTCAGTTTCTACCTATGACGCAGCGACTCTACCTGACTATAGTGATGAAAGATTTTGATGCCGATACCTTTTTAGAAATCGACTTGCAGGATTGGGAAACCATTGAACGTGAGGATCATTTTGAAGAGGACCTTCCTTATTATTATTTAAATCTGAAAAGGAAAAAACAAGTATAATATCACTTTTAAAAATCCTGAAATGAGTTGAATTATTTCAGCGATTCATTTCCATTTCACTCTTGCAGAATATTCAAAGTTCAATCCACTGCCTTCCGATGCTGATCAGGCAAGCTTTTTTATCAAAGTCTTGATATTTGAGATATTACTATGTACATGCCTGTGGTCGAAACATAGCTCTGGCAGGTCGAAAATAAGAGGGAGGGAATAATGCTGTTTCCCCAATTTGTTACTCTTTATATTTGAATAACAACTTCTATTCTAAGAGAACTATTTTATATCAAGTCATTGATAAAGAATAACATACAGTATATAAACACTATTTTTTATCATTTTTTATCTGTTAACTGCAAACAAAATTTTCATTTTATTGTTTTATTTAGATTAATTCTAAATTACGATGTCATGAAAAAGTCTATACTTTTATCCCTGGTAGCGATACTGTCACTTGCCATATATCCAACTAGCCATGCACTTGCAACAAAGCATGTAATTACTGTTCAGAATTTCTCATTTAATCCTTCGAGTATAACTGATGTAGTTGTAGGCGATACCATGAGATGGGTATGGGTATCGGGTACACACACAACAACTTCGACAACCATCCCTGCAACCGCCTCAACCTGGGATAGTCCTATCACCAGCTCAAATACTTCCTACGAATATAAAGTTACCGTTGCAGGAACATATAACTATAAATGTACTTTCCATGCAGCCAGCGGAATGATTGGTTCCTTTGTTGCCTCAACAGGCGCTGCAACTCTATCGGTATTGCCGGGAAACCAAAATGTTTCTTCTGGTGCAGGATCTGTAGTTTTTAATGTAACATCCAACTCAAGCTGGGCTGCAACAAGCAGCGCATTATGGTGTACTGTTACCCCATCAGGAACAGGTAACGGAACACTTACAACAACCTATTCTGCCAACTTATCAGTAACCCAGCGTATAGCCAGTATAACGGTTACCGTTGCGGGTATTCCTTCACAAATTGTGACATTAACACAAGCCGGGGCTGCAGCCACTCTTTCAGTTAGTCCTGGTAATCAGAATGTTGGTTATACATCCGGAACAACTCTCTTCAGTGTCAGCTCCAATACAAACTGGACTGCCATATCTGATCAGACCTGGTGTACAGTAACAGCATCGGGAAACGGGGACGGAACAGTAACAGCTAGTTTTAGTGAGAACCAGACAAATGCAGTTCGTGTTGCAAATATTACTGTAAGTGTGGCCGGTATTGCCCCTCAGGTTGTAACAGTAACACAGGACCTGTCCAGTGTTTCGGTAGTTGAAAATAAGGCTGGTTCATTGAGTATCTATCCAAACCCGACTAGAGCTAATTTCACACTATCATTAGGCAAAGCTACTAACGGCACAGTTGAAATTTCAGTAATTAATGCCATTGGGACTACAGTCTACAACACAAGCGTAAGCGGATCCGAATCGTATTCATTTAACTTTGCTTCTCTTGCCCGTGGGTCATATTTTATACGTGTTGTTTCGGATGAGGGCACAAAAGTGAGCAAACTGTTGTTAATCAATTAAAATCGGGAAATGAGCCCAGGTTGACACATCACTATTATACCAGCGATTCCGGCAACTACCATGAATATATAAGGTATGCAACAGGCAGTTGACATTGAACTGATTTTTTCTTCAAATTGCAGTTTTCGCCTCTCATTCACTCAATTTGATAAATAGAAGATGGATATTAACGAATCCAATTTGTATTGAAAATGTATAGGTTTAAAGATACCGAATGAAATCAGATAAAAAAAACTTGTGGGTTTGAAGATGGAAGACAGGAAGCAGGAGACAGGAAGTTAATACTATAGTCATTATCATAACTGTATAACTCATTTGATTGATGGAACACCGGTTTTCATTTTTATTCCGACACCTCATTGTATTTTGTAAATCCTGAACCTACTCTAACCTTGAAAGGAGGCGGTTAAAAAGTAAAAGGTATATTGCAGTTCGGGGTAACTATCCCGGTAATTCATTCCAGTTCGTATTTTGCTGTGAACACTTCCTCCATGCCGGGAGTTTCTCTTTTTAAAATCTCTATAGGCACTAATTATGCTTTAGGCAGAAAATAATCATGTCCACTAAACAGATTCATTTCTGCTATCTGAAACTTTACTTTATTTCGGAAAAAGCGAGAATCTCCCTGATTGCTTATGAATAAACCTGGTGCCAGCTGAGGGGGATAATATTAGTAAGCCAATATGAGGAAATGCTGCAAAAAGTCTCTAATTTCTCATCTTTATTTTTCTTTTCACTATACATAAGTTATTTAAACAAGACTGATCTGATTGTATAAAGATATGTTAACTATTTGTTAATCTATCAAATATACAAAACAATTTTATATTATATATGTTACATATGTTAGTAAGTATCATAAATTTCAATTCAGGAATAATCCGAAAATCCTTAAACAGAGTAGGAAATATTACAAACTAAAAACTATCACAATGAAAAAAGTCTTTTTACTTATTATTGCTATTTCTTTAGGGTTGATAAACTATGCCCAGGAAAACAACGGGGTTGTTTATAGTAAGCATCCTGCGATTGAGAAAACCAAAAATCTTTGGTCCGCTTTTGTTAAAGGGGATAAAGCAGCTTTCGGGGCCTTTCTTGCTGACACTATGGTTGCCATTCGTAACGGGAGCGATGATGTTATCAAGAAAGAGGATTATGTCGCAGGCCTGGACTGGTGGTCAACTGAGTTCGAAAACCTAAAAGTTGTTGATGATTCACCGGCATATCCTGATGCAATTGATTATAAAAAGGGCGGGCTATGGGTGCAGGACTGGTTATTAATAACAGGCACTCATAAGAAAAGCGGTATTAACCTGAATTTGCATATGCATAATTTGTACAGTTTTAATAAAGCCGGTAAAATAGCTGCTATATTCTCATATTATAATAATGACCAGTTTGAAGAAATAAACACTAGTGGGTCCATACAGGAAAATGGTAAAATTTATATAAATCATCCCTATATAGTTACCGTAAGAAAAGCAGTAAATGCATATTGTTCGCAGAACTTAGATGCGTTGGCGGGTTATTTCTCCCCAAATGCCAGTTTCAGTAACTCAACTATGAAATGGGGCGAATCAAAAGATTTAACCGCCCGGAAAAAGGCATGGGCAGAAAATTTTGCTAACTCAGATAATATTAAAATGAAGCAGGTTGGCTATCCGGATTGTATTTATTACGCCAAGAATGACAGTTATACAGTGTATTCCTGGTGGGTGTGGTCAGGCACTACCAAAAAAGATGGTAAAAAAGTTGAATTTCCACTCATGTTAGCACATAGCTTTGATAAGGATGGAAAAATAATCAGCGAAGATTCCTATTACAGCAGCAACCATTTTGAATAAAATTGTATTATCCGGGTTTCAAATGTACAAGTTGTAAATTGTCCGAATTATTATTTCACCTTTAATAGCACATTTTTTCGTTCTCAATCCCCTCATAATAAACCTATTATAGGGGTTGAGGACTTAAAAATAATTTTCAATAATAATCCTATAAATTATATCGGTAGGCTCTTGTACATCTACATTTTTAAAGATCGCTCAATAATTATACTGGCGGCTTCATCAAAATTTTTAAACAGCAGGCTCCACAGGCAGCAAGCAAAGGACCTTAAGAAGTTTATTCCATTATTGGATTATACAATCTACTCTTCAGTTGCATTGCTTGTCCGGTTTACTTTACATATTGAATTCTTGATTTAATAGTAAAACGAGTCAAAAACGGAAAGTGACATGACAGGTCTTATTGCCTCAATCTCAGAAATCCAGAACAGGAAAACAAAGTGCAAAAAACCCAAAAATCATGACTCATGATTTTTCCGGGCATTCTAAATTCATTGATTTTACTCATATATTATTCCTCAGTTAACAAAGAAATTGCCTTAATGAACAATTTTTACCTACTGTAGGTTTTATTTGTAAATTTAGATTTAAATCTGATTTTTGTAATGTAAATCAGATCCATTTCATTCACATTAAATAACACTCAACAACCTGGATGATAAAGAGCAACAATTAACTGTATGTCAACAACTTGTACTCAAACCATTTGACCTTCGCCTTAAAATTTCACCTTATAAAATTAAACCACTTTGACCTCCTGTTTATAAAATATTGCTCCACTTTCCACAAAGTTGTTAGTTTTACACTCCTTAGGAATAGTAAAGAGATACAAAAACGAATACCCGATAAATTAAATTCAATTGAATGGCTAAAGTATTCTTAACCGGTGCAGACGGAATGTTGGGCAACAGCATTGTAAGGGAGTTGCTAAACAAGCATTATCAGGTTACATGCCTGAAACAAGAAGGCAGGGACAATGGCACTTTAAATGGACTTCCTATTGATATAATTGAAGGCGATCTGACTCAGCCTGAAACATTCAAACACGCGATGATGGATTGCGATTATGTGATAAATGCTGCTGCCTGTACCGTTGTTAATCCAAGCAGAAACAAACTTTCTTATGAAATTAATCTGAAAGCTGTTGAGTCACTTATCGGAATTTGCATGGAGGCTAAAATTAAAAGATTTATTCAGGTTGGAACAGCAACTTCTTTTCCGGTTGGCACAATGCTTAATCCAGGCAAGGAAGAGGGAAAATATTCCATGTCAAAATTCAAAATGGATTACATGGACAGCAAGTACCAGGCACAGGAATTACTGTTAAAAGCTTATCGTGAGAAAGACTTCCCTGTTGTAATAATTAACCCAACTTATATGATCGGGAAATATGACAGCTTGCCATCATCAGGCAAAATGATTATTGCAATATCAAAAAAAATGTTGCCTGGTTATACTAACGGGGGGAAAAGTTTTGTTCATGCCAAAGATGTAGCTGTTGCAATAGTTAATGCAATAGAACTGGGGAAAAACGGGCAATGCTATATTACCGGCGGACAAAACCTCAGTTACAAAGATTTTTTTTCAAAGGTGTGCCATATTAATAATGTTCAGGTGAAATACAGGAAAATACCCGCGTCATTTGTTCTTCTTTTCGCAATGATCTTATCAATGATTGCCAGGTTAAGAGGGGTAACTCCAAAACTGAATTACAGCATGGCACGCATTGCATTAGTCAATCAGTATTATTCATCTGAGAAAGCAATTTCAGAATTGAAAATGCCACAGACCAGTATTGAAATTGCAATAAAAGAGTGCTCAGAATGGCTGAAAGAAAATAATATGCTGTAATGAAAAAGAATAATCTGGCAGACAAGGTGTTTGTAATCTCAGGTTCCACCCAGGGAATCGGAAAAGAGGTAGCCACACAAATATTAGAGCTTGGAGGTAAAGTAGTTTTAAATAGCCGGAAAAAAGAAAAAATTTCCTCCGTTATCAATTTATTGGATCAGTATAAAGATCACTGCTTTTTTATTCCTGCTGATGTTTCAGTGGCTGAAGAAGCAAATCTTCTGATATCAGCCACCATAGATCATTTTGGCCGGATCGATGTTTTGATAAATAATGCAGGTGTTTCGAGCTATGGCCAGCTTCTGGAAAGCTCACCGAAGGTTATTGAAGAAATTATTAAAAGCAATATTCTCGGTTCTGTTTTCCCCACACGTTTTGCAATCCCTCATTTAATAAAATCAAAAGGCAAGGTTTTGTTTGTTTCGTCTCTTGCAGCATTCCATGGTATCCCTGAGTATTCACTCTATTCCGGTTCAAAAATGGCTTTGACTGCATTTTACCAAAGTTTAAAGAAGGAGATGCATGCGAAAGGAGTTTTTGTAGGCATTGCGTATGTTGGGTTCACTAAAAACGATACAGAGAAAAGAACATTTGCTCCCGACGGCAAGCTTGTAAAAATACCCGAAAGAAATAATTTTAAAGTTAACAGTCAGCAAAAGACCGCACAGCTCTTATTAAAGCAACTCATTCGTGAAGATGGACAAAAAGTGCATTCTGTTATGGGAAAGTTCGCATTTGTAATCAGCAGGTTGTTTCCCTCTTTAATGGATCATATATTTATGTATAAATATAAAAAAACGCTCACAAATTGATGAATATCTTACTATTTGCTTAGGATTCAAACAGAAATCAGAATTTCAAATAACAAAATACTTATGGAGAGAGATTTCTTCTCTCCACATTTCTTTTATAATTCTGCAGTTTTTGCATTTCGTGGCAGTAATTCTATGCTTGTAGAATTTATATTAAAGGATTCAATTCCTTAAAGGTGCGATTAAAAGACTGCAGAAGTATTAAAATCTACCGACGATACACGTTTCAATTCCTTAAAGCTGCGATTAAAAGATTTCGGACGGGAAGCAAAGCACGACAGTGCTGAGCCGTTTCAATTCCTTAAAGGTGCGATTAAAAGAGTAACTGCACCAGTAACTGCACCTTCATTCTCAAGTTTCAATTCCTTAAAGGTGCGATTAAAAGCCTGGTGTTGCCGGTATTACCGGTAATGGTATGGAGTTTCAATTCCTTAAAGGTGCGATTAAAAGTATTGCATGGTTGGTTTTTATTGGTTTGTCTGAATAAAGTTTCAATTCCTTAAAGGTGCGATTAAAAGGCGGCTGTATTTCACGGAATCAATGAACATTATTCTGTTTCAATTCCTTAAAGGTGCGATTAAAAGCTGGTTCGTCAATGCTCCATGACTGAGGTTGTAAAAGTTTCAATTCCTTAAAGGTGCGATTAAAAGCTCCTGATTAATGTCGAGGGCAATAACATCGATACGGTTTCAATTCCTTAAAGGTGAGATTAAAAGAGTAAGATAAGGCACTTTGTACCATTTCTTTTCTATGTTTCAATTCCTTAAAGGTGCGATTAAAAGACAAGTTCAAAAACGGATGGATGTCGCGCGAAGATGTTTCAATTCCTTAAAGGTGCGATTAAAAGTCCAGCACGAAATATAAGGCGGTGGAGGAGTTATGTCGTTTCAATTCCTTAAAGGTGCGATTAAAAGACCGGGTACAACTCGATATCGTAATTAATAATGATCGTTTCAATTCCTTAAAGGTGCGATTAAAAGTTATTCTGGCAGCTGCAGCCAATGGAGAACTTGAACGTTTCAATTCCTTAAAGGTGCGATTAAAAGTCACAATCAAACACCGTAACGATTACAGTTAATAAGTTTCAATTCCTTAAAGGTGCGATTAAAAGCCTGGTAAGCAGGAGCATCATGTATTCAAACTCTTCGGTTTCAATTCCTTAAAGGTGCGATTAAAAGTTTAAACGACACGTAAACGCGAGTATTTGAATTTTGCTGTTTCAATTCCTTAAAGGTGCGATTAAAAGATTGTTCAACCAGGCAAACGTTGATATATTGGAAATTGTTTCAATTCCTTAAAGGTGCGATTAAAAGATCCCGGGATGATTGTTTTTCTCAATCTGGTATTTTGGTTTCAATTCCTTAAAGGTGCGATTAAAAGTCACAAAACCGATACCGTTACGATTACTTTACATGAGTTTCAATTCCTTAAAGGTGCGATTAAAAGTGCAGCGGAGCGGACTAAGAATATAGACTTTTACGGCGTTTCAATTCCTTAAAGGTGCGATTAAAAGCATCTGTTGAGGTTGTTGATAACGTGGTTAAGCTCTTGTTTCAATTCCTTAAAGGTGCGATTAAAAGAGTTGACTACTTGCCACGTTATCAGATCATTACTTCGTTTCAATTCCTTAAAGGTGCGATTAAAAGTCAATAAAGTAGCTATAAGGCTGATAACGGTTAAAATGTTTCAATTCCTTAAAGGTGCGATTAAAAGCGCATCACGAAGTCCGGGCAGCGGTGGTCTACCTTTGTTTCAATTCCTTAAAGGTGCGATTAAAAGGTAGTGCGGGGTGGCATGTGCCGACTGCATCTGATGTGTTTCAATTCCTTAAAGGTGCGATTAAAAGTTGCTCAATCCTGATCCGGTATTATGATTTAGCTTCAGTTTCAATTCCTTAAAGGTGCGATTAAAAGGTATTATTCCGGTGACGGAAAGGGCAACTTTACCGAAGTTTCAATTCCTTAAAGGTGCGATTAAAAGTGATGAATCAGAAATAGTGCGACCCTTTGCGACCCAGTTTCAATTCCTTAAAGGTGCGATTAAAAGACTGTAAATTTCTCTTGATGAATAATTCGGTGCAAGGTTTCAATTCCTTAAAGGTGCGATTAAAAGTAGGGCCACTGCTGAACTTCCTTATGTTATAACCGAGTTTCAATTCCTTAAAGGTGCGATTAAAAGAGTTCTGTATCGAAAGCTGGTGAAGCAATATCTGCGTTTCAATTCCTTAAAGGTGCGATTAAAAGTAAATACCAGATGCAGCATATTGATGCGTTATGTTTCCGTTTCAATTCCTTAAAGGTGCGATTAAAAGAATCCCATATATTCCAAAGTCCGGTCTGGAAATCATGTTTCAATTCCTTAAAGGTGCGATTAAAAGAATTCCGGTGTAAGGGAAATACGAAACGAAATAAAGTTTCAATTCCTTAAAGGTGCGATTAAAAGATTGTGATCGTAAGCCCTTCGATCTCTATTGCATGTTTCAATTCCTTAAAGGTGCGATTAAAAGGGTTGAAACTCCCTTGTATTTGCCGGGTATTGATTGGTTTCAATTCCTTAAAGGTGCGATTAAAAGACTGGAAATATCTGATGTATACGTTTGTTGCTTTCATGGTTTCAATTCCTTAAAGGTGCGATTAAAAGTTAACTCTTTTGTACCTATCCGGCTCATCAATTAATGTTTCAATTCCTTAAAGGTGCGATTAAAAGAGAATAGCGATAAGGATGTTTCTTGTTTTCATGGTTGTTTCAATTCCTTAAAGGTGCGATTAAAAGAACAGAGGGTAGAATACAAGAGGACTGCTATTTGGTTTCAATTCCTTAAAGGTGCGATTAAAAGACAAGGCGATAAAGGGCAAATCTACCTTAAAACGCTGTTTCAATTCCTTAAAGGTGCGATTAAAAGTCTTCAGCAACAACTTGATTCACCCTGTTAACAATGTTTCAATTCCTTAAAGGTGCGATTAAAAGCTGGCTCAACATGCCAAGTATGCGGGTCATATTCGTTTCAATTCCTTAAAGGTGCGATTAAAAGTTCATCGGGGTAAACACTGAATTTATACATCGTCCGTTTCAATTCCTTAAAGGTGCGATTAAAAGCACTACAGGCAAAGAGTATTTCGGGGTAACTCCATGTTTCAATTCCTTAAAGGTGCGATTAAAAGTTCTGGTTGTTTACCATATAGTTAATTGTGTCAAGTAGTTTCAATTCCTTAAAGGTGCGATTAAAAGACCCCGCTGAAAGTTATCGGTCTTCCTTCACTGAAGTTTCAATTCCTTAAAGGTGCGATTAAAAGAATTAAAATAAATATGGTTGACGAGTGCCTATGCTGTTTCAATTCCTTAAAGGTGCGATTAAAAGCATGTTTTCTTTGGTTTGTACGCCGATGTTTTAACAGTTTCAATTCCTTAAAGGTGCGATTAAAAGTGTTTTCAGTACCAAACAGATCGTTAAGCTGAGTAAGTTTCAATTCCTTAAAGGTGCGATTAAAAGAAGGATCAACTCCTATTGATGTTAATGTAGTTAGTGGGTTTCAATTCCTTAAAGGTGCGATTAAAAGAGTTGCCGCCTGCCGTTCTTTAAATGCTATGAACCTGTTTCAATTCCTTAAAGGTGCGATTAAAAGAAATGACAATCCCTGAAGCAATAAAAAGGTTAAGGAGTTTCAATTCCTTAAAGGTGCGATTAAAAGAAACTGACCTCAAAATAACAAATCTCGAAATAGGACGTTTCAATTCCTTAAAGGTGCGATTAAAAGCATTCAGCGTACTTTCGTTAACTGTATCAAAATGTAAGTTTCAATTCCTTTAAGGTGCGATTAAAAGAACATCAAAACGCCCTGCTTCATAATTACAATAAGTTGTTTCAATTCCTTAAAGGTGCGATTAAAAGCCTGCGGAATTACCGGCGGTGATGGAGTAAATTACCTGTTTCAATTCCTTAAAGGTGCGATTAAAAGCCTGAATCTTATGCTTTGGGATATTGGTACGTTTATCAGTTTCAATTCCTTAAAGGTGCGATTAAAAGGTCGTAATACCCAACGTGTTTTCAGCCGAGTTCTCCCGTTTCAATTCCTTAAAGGTGCGATTAAAAGAACGCTTTCAGTTCCATCACCCCAATCAATATTAAAGTTTCAATTCCTTAAAGGTGCGATTAAAAGGATCATTGTCATTGACCAATACCAAATGGTTACTGAAGTTTCAATTCCTTAAAGGTGCGATTAAAAGCTGCTGATTTTGAAAGTTGTATATCAAAAGATTCTGAAGTTTCAATTCCTTAAAGGTGCGATTAAAAGCTTACATGCAGAAACAGCAAGTTCATTTGCTGCTTTCCTGTTTCAATTCCTTAAAGGTGCGATTAAAAGCAGTGATTTAACCTGCATTTCCTTTTCTTTAAATCCGTTTCAATTCCTTAAAGGTGCGATTAAAAGAGAAGGTTCAATCTCTAACGACTTCATTGCTCCGATGTTTCAATTCCTTAAAGGTGCGATTAAAAGATTGATGAATCATCGTGTAGTGTGTATCTAATATTTGTTTCAATTCCTTAAAGGTGCGATTAAAAGTTTAAGTTTAATGATTACCGCAATATTAAGATGCAGTTTCAATTCCTTAAAGGTGCGATTAAAAGACAATTCTCATCCTGAACCCGACAACAAAAGATCATGTTTCAATTCCTTAAAGGTGCGATTAAAAGACACGGCCAGTTACGATGTAATTAATCGAACAGCTGTTTCAATTCCTTAAAGGTGCGATTAAAAGTTGCAGTTGGTTGGGGGTTCGCTGATAGCGGCGTTGTTTCAATTCCTTAAAGGTGCGATTAAAAGTCAGTAAGCCAATGAATCAACGTTGTTCCAGTTGGTTGTTTCAATTCCTTAAAGGTGCGATTAAAAGGTTACCGCCTGCCGTTCTTTAACTGCTGTTCCGCTGTTTCAATTCCTTAAAGGTGCGATTAAAAGATATTTAACAGCAGGTACAATTGGTGCAACTATTGATGTTTCAATTCCTTAAAGGTGCGATTAAAAGCCCAGAAAAAATGGGAAATATAAAGTTCTTTGTATTAGTTTCAATTCCTTAAAGGTGCGATTAAAAGAATACTTGCAATGCCGTATTTGAGAAAATTAATAAGTTTCAATTCCTTAAAGGTGCGATTAAAAGTTTTAACGTTCTGGTCATCGTTTGAGAACCAGATTGTTTCAATTCCTTAAAGGTGCGATTAAAAGAGTCATAGCCCGTTGACCAACCTCACTATTAGCATGTTTCAATTCCTTAAAGGTGCGATTAAAAGCAAATGACAATCCCTGAAGCAATAAAAAGATTAAGGCGTTTCAATTCCTTAAAGGTGCGATTAAAAGTTGAAAGCCAAACAGGAACAGGAAAAAGCCGAATGTTTCAATTCCTTAAAGGTGCGATTAAAAGTTCTTATTCTGACGATCAGACTTTCACTTCATTATAGTTTCAATTCCTTAAAGGTGCGATTAAAAGTGATTTAAGAGGCAACTACAAGCAAACTCTAGCTATGTTTCAATTCCTTAAAGGTGCGATTAAAAGTTGGGTAATTACAGACGGGGGTCAGGATTTAAATAGTTTCAATTCCTTAAAGGTGCGATTAAAAGTGAGCAATTATTCACCATCCCTGAAGCGTTTAGAAGGTTTCAATTCCTTAAAGGTGCGATTAAAAGACTGGAAGGGAAATGGATAAGGCACTTAGAGATCTGCGGTTTCAATTCCTTAAAGGTGCGATTAAAAGTTGTACGGCAGTGCAGTATTCCGGAAGCGGTTAAAGTTTCAATTCCTTAAAGGTGCGATTAAAAGAAATAATTGCTGCCAACATATTTCGACCCGTTCAGAGTTTCAATTCCTTAAAGGTGCGATTAAAAGAATATACGTCTGTCACACTTGAATTACCTATAACGGGTTTCAATTCCTTAAAGGTGCGATTAAAAGACGCAAACAAGGAGATAAGAAAGGATCGCCAACAAGTTTCAATTCCTTAAAGGTGCGATTAAAAGCCACAATCCTAATATCACCGATATAATCGGCTGATTGGTTTCAATTCCTTAAAGGTGCGATTAAAAGCACTAATCGTGTTATTCAGGAGTTTACCGGAACCAAGTTTCAATTCCTTAAAGGTGCGATTAAAAGCACAACTCGAAAAGGTAGAATACCAGATCGACCAAGTTTCAATTCCTTAAAGGTGCGATTAAAAGCCGTTTGCATGCCGTTTTTAATATATTGCCTGCCAACAACTTGTATTTTATTTCCGGGGCAAATTTAGTGAAATATGTTGTCGATCGGCAATACTAGTTTTTTACCCTATGTTCGACAACTTGCGTAATAGGTTGATTATCTGCTAATAGCACTATTTTTATTCAAAATATTTTTTTCTTTACCAGTGTTTTTCGGATTTTACTTTCGGACTGACAATCACAGTATATTGTCAAGCGTACTTTTTTCTCTCCCAACTACCTCTTTTTCAAGCCATTTCTCTTGCCGTGTATGAAATATTATAACGCTGTCAATTTCCATCTTCATAATATCAGAAGCGCGAAACTTTAATTCTTTCAATTTAACTTCTGTAATCTCGCCTTCGAAGACCGAATTTTGGATCCAGTTCAGGTATTGTCTGCATAGCTTTAGCATTTTCCCTACCCTTTTCTCGCCAATGTCATAAACAAGTATAATATACATAACTTTTAGTATTGCTTTTCTGAAACCCTGAAACTTTTCCTGAAACGCAGAAACAATAAGGGCTGAAATCCTGAACCCTTCTGCATCCCTCTACCACCACATCTTGAAAGGTTTGTATTCCTCCAAGCCCAACAAATGTTTCGAAAGTTTGTAACACTCAAGCTTAATCAGATGCTTATAGCTAACATTTCTTTTCAAACTCCGGTGTTGTATAGTTTCCTGAAGCCTTTCTTCAAACGAAGTTACAAAAGTTTTTTTTGCTTTATCCTTTAAAATAACGCTATTCATACGTTGCTCAAAATCATTTGCCTGTATCTCGCGCTTATTCAGCACTTTAAATATTACTCTATCAACCAGAAACGGTTTAAAAATTTCGGCCAGGTCGAGTGCCAGCGAAAATCGGCGTTCGCCCGGTGTATGCAAAAAACTGATAGTAGGGTTTAGCTGCGTTTGATGGATCGCTCTCAGACATTCGCTGTAGCACATCATATTGCCGAACGATATCAGCGAATTTATCTCGTTACGCGGAGGTTGCTTCGTCCGGCCTCCCATTTCAAAATCGTTGATCACCAGGTCGAAAGCGCTGTAATAAGCCATTCGCATATTCCCTTCAATTCCCATTAGTTCGTCTACTTCACGGCTTGATGGTATGGTCTCACGCAACGTTTCAATCCGGTCGATTACCGGTTGAAGTTCTTTCCCCCTCGTATTGTAATATTTCAGGTTCTTCTGCATATTGAAACCTGCACAGTCAATTATCTTCTGTGCGATTTCCATACGTTTCTTTTTATTCAGATGAGCCTGTACCTGCGCAACAAGCATCCGCCCGGCCAGCAGGTATTCCCGCGGGTTAAATGAGCCTGTGTAGTTTTCGTAATAATCGAAGAAATGAACACAAATCTGGTTTTTACCCAGAAAATTATACAATGCGCTATTCGCATCCAACGAACCAAAAACGTACAATTGATCTACCATTTCGACAGGGATATACCTGGTTTTCATTTCAGCACCGTTTTCGTCGAAGGCTGTAAACTCAAGGGTATTATCTTTCCGGCTTAGCCTTCCCGGATTAAATAAATAGTAGGTTTTCTTCATGTTTCGCTATTTACTATTCATTATTCATTATTCATTATTCATTATTCGCTGTCTGTTTCACCCGACCAGCAAAAGTCAAAGTAGCTACAATTTTTACACATTCGTGATTCTAATCGTTCGGGACAAAGCTCCGAAGACACAATTTTTTCAATTTCCAGCTTAATAACTTCAATTTCCTGTCGGTCGCGTTCACTCAAAAAATGAGTATCCGTTTTGCGCAATGCGGGGTATTCCAAAACTCCTTTTACACCTTCAACACCATGTTGTTCAAGTACATAAATATAATATTTAAGTTGCCATTCATGTGCAGTTTCAATTTTATCCGATCGTTTTACTTCATGAATAATCCTGTTTTTAGGATCGTAATAATCAATTTTTATACCTCCGATTTCTATTTCCTGGAATTTTTCGGTCCGCTGCGGGTACGAATATTCGTGTATTAATTTCCCATCGTACACCAGGTCGGAAGTGTGTTCCATTTGAATGCCGTTTGAGAATAACCATAGTTTTCGATGGCAGATAAAATAGTAGTTGAATTGGGTGCCTGTTATCATTTTGAAGTTTTGGGTGTTTCAACCCTGTCAGGGTTCCAAACCCTGACAGGGTTGAAAGTTAGTTATTCAATGATGTACTTTTCAAACAATGTGATGTTCAATTCCTGTTTGTGTGTATTCATAAACTCACCTTTACCGTCAAACCAGCCTATTACTTTCTCGCGCTGCAGCCGCGTGGGCTTTACCGAAAGAATGGTGCCGTAAGATGTCCAAGGGTAATCTCTGAAATCAGTAACAAAGCCGTGGTGTTCCGGATTTTTATGTATATAAACAATGAGATTTTTGAAATATTCGGGATTATCAACATGAATTCTACCAAAAGGGCGCTGGAAGAGGGACCCTGTTCTGTTTTCCTGTTTATTAAAGGCTTGCGAATAGGAATTGAAAAGGTCGGAGAAATATAAATGTGGTTTCCGGAGAGTAACAGGTGTATCTGCATCTTTTACTTTTAACGGAACCGGCAGCCGGGTGAAATTTATTTCAGATTCCTCTTTAATCCTAACCAGCAGGTGAAAATGGTTTTTAAGCAGCGCCCAGGCAAAAGTATCCGCAATTGGATCAATATATTTTTCGTATTGCCGCAGAAAATATCGGTAATTTTCGCTGGTACGGTATAGATTACACCGGTTGACTCCCCGGTTGTAAATGTGGTAATAGTTGCCTGCTTCAAGTGTTGTCATGGGGTAGTTGTTTGTTTATTTAACCTTTTTAACCCTGTCAGGGTTTGGAACCCTGACAGGGTTAAAATTACAATATCGATGGCCAGGTGAAACGGCGGCTCAATATAAGGAGCCAGAGGATTGGCAGCCACACGCTAAAGGTCGAAAATAAGCTGATGGTCGTATCGTTTCATTTTTTTGATTGGATTTAGTTTTTTTAACCCTGACAGGGTTTGGAACCCTGACAGGGTTAATCTTTGGTAAGGGTTTGGAGGTGGGGTGTTAAGGTGGATTTGGACATGGCAGAAAGTTAATTCCCCCTCAAGATTTAAAGAATCAAGAGGGGGTTATAATTACAATTGATTTTCGTAATCGAAAGCCGTCATCAGGTCAATAAGTTTTTGTTCTGCTTTTTCAAGTGCATCGGCACTTTCATTTACTGTTACCAGGTAACTTGAACAAGGGAGAGTTATGAAAATATCGGCTCCGGCAGTTTC
>JBBRCH010000042.1:0-37774 GCA_038204995.1 Bacteroidales bacterium
TTCCCTTTTTCCCTGACATACATCCCACAAAGCTAAGGCTAAAAACAGGCTGGGACACCCAAAAAATAAAAAATATCACTATAACTCATTCATAATCAAACCTAAATTATTTTGGTGCGGAAAAGTGCGGAAGTCAGGACAAATATATCCAATAAACCTTTTCTATTAGCATATTTTAAAGTTAGATTGTACCGGCACGGATTGCAAATCCGCGCCAACGGGGGAAATCATTCAACTAACTTCCATTCTTTATCATTTTCATCAACAAACCCTAATAATCCCTTTTCGGGTGACATAAATATCTTTTTAACAAATGTATATCCTGTCAATTTCTCAAGAACAGCTACATTATGAAAGGTTTGATTACCAATTGTATAATCAGTTATGTGGCTTATGTATTCATAGGTTTTGGCACTATTGTTATACTGGAAACTGTACTGATCATCAGAATTTGTGTTCTTGAAGTTCAGATCAAATATTATGTTGGATTCAGTATTAAATGAACACCCGATTGCAATTTGAAAACCCGCGTTCTGAGAGAGATCAGAAGTGTACTTAGATGTTGCCATACATTCACAATCACAACTCTTTTTAAAGGAGGTAGGTGAACTTCGCAAAGATTCAATTATTTGAAATGAAGAAGAGTCAGTATTATTCGAGTATACCATCTTCGCTCCGATGTCAATCGGAAACCATCCAAGGAATTTCTCAGGGAAAGCAGGGCAATTTACTTCACCACATCCCAAGAATAGTAAAGGTAATAAGAATAGAAAAAATGATTTTCTCATTTTCAGTTGGTTTTAATTATTTTACCTGAAATAATGTTACCACCAATGTTTATACTATAAATGTATATTCCTAATGAAAGACCTGTAGTATTAATAATTTCCTGGGTATTTCCAGCATGTTTCAGTTTTGCATTTAATGGACTAATTACTTTCATACCAATTTGGTTGTAAATTGATATAGTAACATTCGCTTCATTCACTAATTCGAATTGGAAAGTAATATTGTCTAAAAATGGATTAGGGAAAGCAATTACGAAATCTTCATCTTTACTGACATTTGATTTGGTGTCAATGGCATTTGATAGTTTAGTATCAATAAATTTTGATGATTTTAGTATGATATCATTGGTGCAAGGAGTAATGAAGGCATGAAACAGAGATCCTTGCAAGGCATTGAATCCTGGATTTAATGTAATAGTATTTCCAGCAAGAAGATTAACTCCACTTCCAGTATTCAAGGTAAAATCAAAATTATTTTCAATTTCATTTATTGCATGATAAGAGAGCGTATCACCATTATTAAATTGTTCATCCTGATTAAAAATAAAATCTGTTACACAACCGATTCCTGATTTATTGAAAGATGGGTCGCCTAATAGATTATATGATTTCATATGCCTTTCACATCTTTTTTTTGTGAATTTAGTCCAAGAATATATCCAATATCTTTTCATTCCCAGTGTAGTCATCGGTGCGAGTTGCTCTTCATTTGTAAACGCATCACCAAAAACCTTTTTTTCTATATTATTATTAGTAAAACGGTAAGTTGAAGTAGTGGCTCCAAAGAATGAAACGCCTCCATGCATGCTCCTCATCCAGCTTTCGCCAAAACATGGTTCTAGTGTTGCATCATCTTCGCCAAAGTTATTTGTAAAACATGCAAATGAAAATGCCATTGGATAAAGTGTATTCGTGGAATTATGAATATCTAATGCATCTGTTTCAAATGGACTTGTCCAACCTACAGCGGGATCGTATCCATGCCCTCGATATACAAAAAAGAGGTAATTGCCATTTAGTGCATCAATACCATCCTGATGAGTTGCTCCATCATATGCATAATGCCAATCACACGACCAGCCAGCAGGCTCAAAGGTATTATCAATTACCCACTGTTGAATTTTTTAGCCCCATTATCTCCATCACTGGCACTTGCTAGAAAAACAGCTCTCTTTTGCATCTTATGCAAATTACTTTCCATAAAAATCGATTTATTGATGATTATTTGAAGTTGAGCGGCTGAAGTAACTGACCAACGGCCTAAGAATATATCAGCAAAATAATCGTCACCTGAAAGCAATGCATAATTAAGATCTGTCAGCGGGTCTTCATAATCACCTTCATTACCACCTGATGCTGGTATATCGGCAACATCACCAACTAAAAGAACAAAGTCAGGACGGTTATTTTCGTCATTATAGATATTTTGAAGGTAAGTTTGTATTTGGCTAGCTGATGTACCGGTGGTATTTGTGTTTACTATGTTCACAGTATATCCAAGATTACGTTTATAATTTGCAAAATAGTATAACGAATTCTCATAGAGCGGTGGTGAAATAATTAAATATCTGCCAATATGAATTGCCCCGGATTTTTGTGCTGTGTAATTATTGAATACTGCACTTAGATAATCTTCTCTGGGTATTGACGTATAGGTATTGTTATTCCCTTGAGCAGGTGAGAGTAAAATTTTATATCTGCCAGAATGAGTAACTATAAGCTTGTTAAGTGTAGGGTTATATCGGAATGGAAATATTGTAAGAGTGGTTCCTTTTTGATTGAATGCAAAAAAAGGTTCAGACAATTGTTGTCCGGAAGCATAAAGAGAACCATCCGAAGAATAATACGGCGTATCGTAAGAAAATGACAGCTGTCCAATTTCAGGGTATTCCTGTGAGGGCATTATTTGTTTGTCGATTGTAACCGTTGATGATGTTATATTGCTTACATAAATACCTGAACATATTGTACTGTTGGGAATTGCCAAATCAATGCTAAACTGAGGTAATTCAGGAAAGCCAAGGTCGTCGATAATGCCGAAATTATCAACATTTATATATTTAAAAATTTGAGTTACACCAAATGGTTCGAATAAACTTGTATCTACAATTTGGTAATCAGGTAAGGTGAAATCTACAATAATTGTATCCCCGCTTTGTGTTATAGTAGAGATTTGAGTCTGCGCCAAAGTATATTGACGAGAACCAAACAAAAGGATCAATGCTAACCCAAGTTTAATGAAGCTGACACGAAGATTAAGAATAGCAGTATAATTCAAATTGTTTGTGTGTAATAAAATTTGTGGAATGGCTGGCAAAGAGTGCATATCATTATTCATGTTTCTCAAAATTATGACTTATTTATTACTAGGGACAATTGGGAATCAATGAACTATAAAACAATTAACGCAATTTTATTAAATTGATCTTGAAGTATTATGCTTCCATCTTCAACCCTTTACGTATGAGATATTAAGGACCATCGAAAATATAATTTTACATTCTCTTCCTATTCCTTAATTACCTTCCACTCACTCACTTTATCACCTATTTTAATTTTTAAAACGTATATCCCTGTCGGGCGAGAAGAAAGATCTAGCATGGTAGTTTCCCTAATAGCATTCTGCTTTATTAACAACCTTCCAGTCATATCAGAAAGTATAATTTCCCCTTTTGCATCAATGGGAATATTCATGACATTAATTGTCACTTGCCCCATGGTTGGGTTGGGATACAATGTAATTGACATCTCACCGAGGATTTCGGTTATGGGTTTTGCAATTGAATCGCTATCCGCATTAGCCGGTGTGCTTTTAAGGCATATTGTTTTGTCAGTGCGGTTGCCGGCTTTATCGTAATTATAGCAGACTTTAGTTTGGGCAAAAACAGTGCATGTGAGCAAAGAGAAGAAAATGAAAAGCATTTTTGGTTCCATGTTTTAATTGTTTTAATATTAACTATTTTGTTTGCAGTGTTATTACACCGATAGAAAATGGCAAACTACCAGGAATAAGAGTTGTATCTTCTAATAAATAAGCAAGATAATTTGTCAAAGATCTATCTTCTATAAATTTAATTGCACCCCTTGTATATGTCCAAGAACCCTGAGAAAAAATATAATCTTCAAAAATCAATATATATCTGGCATTATTGTGAAGATTTAAACACAGTTTATCACGCTTGAACTGTAAAAAATCTCTGATTACTAATGAATCTAATAAATAAGGACTGAATTTAACTTTGTCCATTTGAGATTTTTTCTCCTTTGCTTCTAAATAATCATTCTTTATCCTATCAAAACATGCAGTATCAAAGTATTCATCATTTGTATTGTCTTCAATAAAAATGTGGCCTTTATATGAACCGGCTAGCGGAATGAACCTTCCCTTCTTAACTAAAGCTATGATTAATTCTCCAGAAAGTGAGTTAGTTAAGAATACACTATCTTCATTTTTTTTATAAGTTCCAACAGAAATTGGGAAAATCATTTTCTCAGATCTATCGTCATAGTCCTTGTACAAGCTCATTGAATATAAAGAGTCACTACTGAGATAATAGTGAATTGAACCAGGGAATGATTTCAGCTCATATCTAAAATCAGTAATATAATTGATTTTAGAATCACATGAATACATAACAAAAATTAAGCTTAAAAATACAGTATTTTTAAGTATATTATTTAAGTGGTCAATTTTGCTCATTTTTATACTCATTTTTCAAGAAATTTCTATATTGCAACTTTTTAGTAACCTTTCATCCAAAAACCAATCCTATTGTCATAAAATCCAGGGTTATAATTCAATATGGCATCAATTTTAAATTGATTAAAATTATCTATATACACAGCTGGGACAACACAGTTATGTGATTTATAATACTCAATAGTAAAGCTATATGCACTTAATTCTCTTTCAGCATGTGAAAGATATAAAGTATTTTTATTCTGAAAATAGTGAACAAATTCATGACCAAGGGTAGATATTTTAAAAATATATGGCGTAGTCATTTCATTTGCATTCAAATATCCATGAGAAAAAAAGACATTAGATGGGCCAGATGCGAAAATTTTTCCTTTAAACTGGGTTACTGCTCTTGAAACATGGCCACTTTTTAGGCCTACAATATATCCTTCATCCGAATACCCCGCTGGCGCGGATTTGCAATCCGTGCCTCTCAGTAATCCTATTTTATTTATCATTTTCATTCATTTACAAATATATCCAATAAACCTCTCCTATTAACACATTTTAAAGTTAGATTGTACCGGCACGGATTACAAATCCGCGCCAGCGGGGTGCCTCTTTCCTACTTTCTCTTTGGTTTTCTGTAATTGCCTTTAATACAGCTTTACTGGTAAACTTCTTATAATCGCGAAGAATATCAGATAATGTATATCCTTCCTCTGCACGAATGATCAAATGGACATGATTAGTCATAATGCACCATGCAAAAATTTCCAGTCCTTTGTTCTTTTGGCAATAGGCCAGGTTATCAATAAGTATATCCTTGTATTCGCTACGGGTAAAAACATCAACCCAGCCTTGCACAGCAAACGTTATAAAATACACTCCATCCGGATTATGGAATTTATATTTGCGGCTCAACCTGCTTTTTTTTGTAAAGGTAATTGTTTTAGGACATAAATTGTACCGGCACGGATTACAAATCCGCGTCAGCAAGCTTACAAATCCGCGCCAGCAAGGGACAACTGGGTGATAACATTTATCTACTGAATACAACGGACAACAGAATATCTTACTCACATGGCAAATTCCCATCAGAATTGAGATATTCATTTGAAACATTTTCTGATGCATTAATACCATATTCACCCAAATTATCAATAATATAAACCTTTCTCAGACATCCTTTTTTATATCTTGTCTGCCTAGGATTTTTTTCATACCAATAAAGGCGATTATTACTTAAAATCTTTTTAAAATATTTATATTCAATTGAATTGGATGCAAAATCATCAACATATTCAATATTTGGAATTTGTTTAATATACAATTTTAAAGACTCATAATTTTCTATTCCTGGATATGTTTCTGAATCAATAAAAATTTGATATTCATCAGTTTTGGTTGATAGTATTAGAAATTTATTTACGATTCTTCTATGTTCTATAATAAAATCGTATTGTAGGATAGTATCATTGAATATGTATTTATTTGTTATGTAGGTCAAACCGGGAGCTTCATTTTTATCTGAATAGCTAAGATTTTCTGAGAACCAACCCCACCCTTTTCTATAATATTTTTCTTCTTTATTATCTTCATTATTACGGTAATGAACAACGACTGTTATCGCATCATGTGATTTTGTTACAGAAACATACGCCGGGGCCTTTGCATCATCAGTTAACGGTTCTTTACCTTGAAGTTTGTATTCATCGAATGATAAATATTTCTCATAACCCTTCATGCTTTTGCTGGCGCAACAACTTAATAATATTGACACCAAAAAAAGTAAAAGTACTTTTGATAATGAAACTCCATACTTAAGGTAATACTCATTCATGTGGCAGGTATATTTTTATTTCAAATCTATTTTATTTCAAATCTATTGATTTTTTTCCAGTCGTAATATTATCTTTTGTATCCCAAACCATTCGCCCGTTTGGCAGAATCCTTAAATTATAGACTTGTAGAAAACGATTCCCTGGTTGAGCCATAATGAAGTCGTTTGCTTTCTTTCCATGTACACCCTCTCTTCTAATAAAAGGAAAACTCTTACTAATACCCCAATGTCCGTCAGCATCAGCATTCAGGCCATATCCACCATCATATTTATACCCTGATAGTAATCCATGATCAGATGAAAATACGTAAGCTGAATTTGTTTGATTTGCAAACTTCATCAACATACCGGTAGAAGAACCGTGTTTTTCCCAATCTTCAGTAAAATTGCAAGATGAAAAAAACACATTTTTACCTGACAACCCTTTTTTTAAGGAACTGAAATCAGGTTTGGTTCCATAAAATTTTTGATTTCCTATTCCTGTATAGGTTGGGCCACCATGATTTTCAATAATAAATGCTGAAACATTAATTTTATCTTTGGCTAACTTATCCAGTCCTTGTGCAAATTCTTTTATATTCTCAACTTGCATTATTGGTAATCCTTGCTTTTCTGCAGCTGAGAAATCTTGCCTTAATGCTCCGTTAGGATCATTCTTATCTGTTAAATTTTTAGGGAAAACTAACATAATTCCATATGATTTACCTGGGTCAGCATTTGATATTACTGGTTCATCTCCTTCCATACCGGTTGGGTCAATGAATTTTACTGGATTGTTAAAAGCATAGGCATAGGGGCTTATATATGGATACTTCTCCTCCAAAGGATCTACGCTCAACCACAAACTTACCTTCGGGTCATAATACCTTGCGCCGTAATAATACCATCCGGTTTCCTCATCTAATTCCTTACTATTGTATTTATAAGGAGAGTTGTGGCTGTTTTTATGTTCCTCCACAAAAGTCTCCCCAAAGGCAAAATATTCTGTATGCTGGCTTACAGTGCCGTCGATATTGGTGATGTAGTTGCAACTGCCCAGGTGGTCAGGGTGAAAATAGTATTGCTCAGGTTCAGCGGGGAATTGCCAAATCAATGCTAATCTGCGGTAATTCAGGAAAACCAAGGTCGTCGATAATGCCAAAATTATCAATATTTATATATTTAAAAATCTGTGTAACTCCGAAGGGATCGAATAAACTTGTATCTACAATTTGGTAATCAGGTAAAGTGAAATCTACAATAATTGTATCCCCGCTTTGTGTTATAGAAGAGTTTGGAGTCTGCGCCAAAGTATATTGACGAGAACCAAACAAAAGGATCAATGCTAACCCAAGTTTTAGGAAGCTGACACGAAGTTTTTGAATAGCAGTATAATTCAAATTGTTTGTGGGAAATAAAGTTTGTGAAATGGCTGGCAAAGAATGCGTATCATTATTCATGTTTCTCAAAATTATGACTTATTTATCAATAGGAATTGAAATAAATCAATGAACAATAAAAGATTAAAAGTGATTAAATATTCAGGTTATACTAGGAATCATTCAAAAACAATTTTACCAAAATACTCCTTCACCCCATTGCTAAGTTTAGCAATATATATTCCTTTCGCCTCTGCATCAAGGTCAATCGTTATTTTCTCTTCATTAAGAACTAACGTTTTCTGCTGAATCACCGAGCCCATAATATTGACAATAGTAAGAATCAACATGTTGTCGGACAAAAACTCATACGGTATTGATAATATGCATCTGCCTGTTGTCGGATTTGAATAAATAGACAGTTGGTTCACTTTGGCTTGTTTGTTTAACTGAATGCCATTAATTTCACCAGACTTTGCTATAAATATATCTTTGCCACCAAAACTGGACAGGGTAGTTGATCCTATAGTTACTGTATTCTGAAATGAGCCGGCACATATAACACTAAGATTATTATCAACTGCTATACCCGAACCTTTTGCAGACCCAAAATTAAGTACACCTATGCAATTTCCATTATTATCAAAACGAGCTAAAAACATTTCAGAAGGATTAGTGGAATGCACCATATGATCACCAAAAGTTGCAGTGCCACTGAATACTCCAGTGGAATAGGTATTGCCGTTCGGATCAGAAAGTAAATTAAGACCTGCAAAGACCTGGCTGTTTCCCTGTATTTGAGCCTGTTTGGCCCAAATCAGATTTCCATCCTCATTAAACTTTGCTAATAACAAATCTGTTTCAACATTTCTCAGGATCATACCATCTATATTTATTGAATCTTTGAAAGCACCAGTAATGTATATATTATTCAAATTGTCTGTTGAAATAGCTGAAATCCCATCCAAATCATTATTCCCAAATGTTTTTATCCATTTTACATGGCCCAATGAATCAGTCCGGGTTAAAAATCCATCCCAGGAACCTTTTGAAGTAATGGATGCTGTATCAATTGTAGCAATCGAACTGAAATACCCTGCCATTAATATGTCGGTATCAATGAAAGCCATGCAATATAATTCGACACCATTAAACTTTTGTTCAATCCACTTCAGATTACCATCCGTGTCAAAACGTGCAAAAAAGCCACCAGCTGCAACAGATATACCATTACACGAACCACTATTTTGCAACTTGCCAACGACTGTAACATTTCCATTTGGCTCAACATAGCAGCTACTCTGATCTATGCCAGTCCCGCCGATGCGATTTGCCCAAGAAAAATGACCATTTAAATCCATTTTGGCTACAAATGCATCAGGGGCGTTGGATTGGGCATTCAGAACTAATATGTTAGGTTCAAATTCAACTGTTCCAATAATTTGTCCTGCCAGATAAATGCATTTGTTTATAGGATCATAAATACCATATCCATCTTCATTATTATCAGGTTGAGCGTAATTACCCCCTAAAGATTTTGCCCAGAGTTGATTGCCATTAGCATCAAATTTTATAATAAAAATATCATTTAACCCATTACTGAATAATTTGCCTCCGGGAGTGTTAAGTGTTCCCCAATAATTTCCGATTGCATAATAATTTGTACCATCAGAGATAATATTACTAATTGATTCATTGTTTAATTGGGAGTTATATCCCAACTGCGTTGCCCATTCCCATCCCTGGCAATTTGATTGGAATGAAAACAGGAAAATAATTGCAGTAACTAAGCAAAAATTTTTCATATTGAATTTTATTGAATTATGAATTTCCTAAATGCAAATTGTTGATTGGCATTTATTTCTAACATATATACTCCTTTACTGAAGTAACTCAAATCTAATTTAATTTCATTGCCCACAGTATTTATTACAGCCAAGTTACAACCTAACAATGATTTAACTTTAAGTTGTACAGGAGTATTACCATACTCGCTGTTTAACTTAACTGAAAAGGTTCCATTATTTGGATTGGGGACTATAGCCACGTCTAAGTTAATACATTTAGCAAATGCAAACTGCAACTCGATCTTTTTTTGAGTCTTATTAATATAATTGAGATTGCAAGTTGACAGAACTTGAGTGTTTTTAAGGTTGGAGAACCCTGTATAATCATTACATTCTGAAAAAGTTTCAGCTGGTAAAATTTGTAAATAACAACCAGACTGAGCAAAGAATCCTGGCAATAAATTAATGCTTTGCCTCGCTCTAAATAATGAGTTAGAACCCGTCTGAATGAAAAAATCAGATGCAGTAATTGAATTCCATGCCTTGAAATTGATATTCTTGCCATTCTCCTGACTTTGACACTTGGGTGTCCCGGACTTTTTTGACCTCTTTAGAACAGAAAAAACGAGAAAAAAAATATTTTCTTTGCCAAATATCCTATTCTAATCCACTTAATTTTAATTTGGGTGTCCCGGTGCTGAAGTCAGGAAATTGATATTCTTGCCATTCTTGATGGTGTCATTTTTAAGGATAAGATCATATCGGAAATCAACTTTCTGTAGTTTGATAGTTCCAATATTTTGTGGCTCCATCTGAATATCAGATGGAGGCCAAGTTTGTCCTTTTTCAAATTTTTCACCACCAACACTATTGCCTTTTATACAAATTATTCTATCGTTCCCTGCTATTGTATCATTAAAAGGAATTATCTCAAAATATCCATGTTCATCCGTTAAAGTATAAATCCAGGAATTATAATAAGTAGTGTCTCCATTTGATTCAACTTTTTTATATCTAGCGTTTACAGCAGAAATATATGCATCTTCAATAGGATTATTATTAATATCAAGAATGTAACCACTAACTGCATTATGGTGGGTTGGGTTATAAAAACCATTTAGAAAAGGATCATAATAATTTGGGGGTTTAACGTATTGAGCTGGATTAAGATCAGGCGGCTGATGTGTAAAAGGATTAAGGTAATTTTTAAAACTTTGTACAGCTGGTTTATCACAGTTGTAAGTTGAATCAATATTACACTATAAAGGTAGCAGCCCATATCCATCCAAGGGATCAGGGTAATGACAATCTTGATAATGCCACCATGCGAAACCACTACCTTTATAATTACGAGTTGCTTCTAATATAGAATCAGCAAATTCTTTCTGCTGAATATTGGTTCCTATGCCAGGGGCTAAAATTGCATCGGAAGACCGAAAACCGGTTTCACCTTCCATCCATGGCATCGGACAGTTATTACTTATCCAGTATAGATGTCCTTTTACCCTATTTATTGTATTCTCAGTGCTAAATCCATCATAAGTCATCGGCCATGAATATGGATGAGGCTGACTGAAATCAAGTTTTAATAAGCCGACCTCGAAAGAAGATTCTTCAAAACCAATGTTACATCCAGTTATTAAGTGGTTGGGGTCAGCAGTTTTCAGCGCATCGTAAAAATCAGTGACCATTTCACAAGCTTGTTGCTTCGTTAATTGATTTTTGTAGTTATATATTGGCTCGCTTAATATATCGTAAAATGCTATTTTAGGATTGTTTTTGAAATGATTCCCTAAAACCGGAAGAAATTCAAGATACGCAGCATTGGCTAGCGTATCAGAATGGTCACCTAAAGTGCCGTTAATCATAGTTAACATGCCAAGTTGATAAGCCTGATCTGCAAGCCAGTCAAGGCAACGAAAGTATTTTGCCACATTTGAATCTTCAGAATAGGGCTGATTCAATGTAACATAAGTATGATGCCAATTGTTGGGTACGAATTCATATCCTGGTAATGTAAATTTTTTTATTGCTTTATCCCAGCTAGGAGTAAAAACTGGCCTGATCATATTAAATCCCATAGTTCTAATCTTTATGAGATCATTGATTATATCCTGACTGCATGTAATAGAATCATTACATTCGTATTCATCTTTTGGGCCATATTTAGTTGTAGGTGCAATTACATAATTAGCTGTATCAATGAAAAATGCATAATCGACAGCATAGTTTAATAGTAAAGGATAGAATTTATTGTGATTTGAATCAAAGAACTGTCTGCCTTCCAATGTGATAAATTGGGCACTACTTGTAATTGAATTCAGAAAAACACATAACAAAACGATTGCTTTTTTCATAGGTAATTTTTTTCACTATAATTACTTTAAAAGGCGCGTGAAAAGATAATTATGGTTATAGATAACAAACCTACTTTGACAAATTACCATGAATTGAATTTATCTGTTTTTGTTGCGATTCAATCTGTTTCTGTTGTTCAATCATATATAAAGTGAGTTCTTCAATTTTCTGCAAAAGCAGAGCATTCATATCACCAATATTAATACCCTCTTTTTGTACCGTTTCAGAAGTTGGAATTTCGGGCAAGTGGCCATTTTTAGAGATAAAAGTTTCGACTTCATTAAGAGATAGCAATTTATATTCGGGTTTAAAAACTAAATCTTTCCAATCTGATTGCAATTGTACTCTTACTTCCGTGGCAAGAATACCTCCGGCTACATATAACATGTAACTACCATCTGAAGGTGGGGTTACACCTATTCCAACCTTTTTATTATTAAAACCCATGACAAGTTGTGGATCATTCATATCGGAGTAAATGCCTCCTGAACGGTTATCAGGGTTCAATGCAAAACCATAACCACCACTGCTATAATTAGTAACCCACATTGAAGTGGAACTGTTTGAGCAACTAACTATTTGAAATTTTGCATTACTAATTCCTGGTTCAAGAATCATATTATTGTTTCTTTCGAAATGTAAGCCGATTTCTGTTGTAGTTCCATCAGGACGTGTAAATGTTTTACTGCCAACGCTTCCATTATATATGCTATGGTCAAACATCTTTAACGCATAACCGGCTTCGCAATTCCCCATATTGTCGCCATATCCTAATCCAGGAGTTACAAGAGTAAGCTTACCGGTTGCATCAGTAGTTAACACTTTATTTCCTGTATTTCGTAAAGTTTCAATAGTAACATCACCGTTTACATCGAGTTTTGTTGCAGGGGTTCCCCCGCTGGCGCGGATTTGCAATCCGTGCCACTCAGCAATCCTATATTATTTATCGTTTTCATTCCATTACAAATATATCCAATAAACCTTTTCTATTAAAAGTTAGATTGTACCGGCACGGATTACATTCCGATAATTATCGTAGCCTCGGGTGAAAAAAAAATAAATTATATTCTGTGATGAGAGATTTTTGACGGATGCGCGCTCAGTATAAACGTGCGCGTGCAGAGTTAGATTGCACCGGCACGGATTGAAAATCCGCGCCAGGTAAATTTGCCTATCAGGGGTAAATAAAATCAGAGCTTGATTATTTTTGTGTTATGGCTCTTTTGATCTTGCTGTATCCTCAAATAATAAATGCCTGCAGGAAGTTCCGAAATATCAAAAGCAAAACCTAAACTAGCATCAAATGACTTAATCACAGTTCCTAAAGTGTTTACAATCTCAAAGCGTGATTTTACTAAAGATTCAGCTGTTTGAATAGTGAATGTTGATTTCACAGGATTTGGATAAACGATATACAATTGATCCAGTTTCATTAACTCAATTCCATCAGCTTTATATTCAGCAATATTTGAGAAAGATGAATTAAAGGACTTTGATGGATTGCATGAAAAATTCCCAGCAGCTTCAATCTGATAATATACATCGCCGGTGGGCGCTGATAAATCTGAATACTGTGAATTGCCTGCTGAAAGAATAGCTATTTTTTGCAGTGAAGAAGTTGTGTTCCCGCGGTAAATGCCATATGAAGTAACAGCATAACCTTCATATTCGTTCCACGAAAGATTTAAACCGTTATTAAGTCCTTCGCTGATCGAAAGGAAGACATTCCTGTGTGCAGTACTTTTATCCGACTCATTATTATAAATATCGTGTGTCGAGAGTTTATACCTGTCAGCTAGCTCCAACGGATTTGAAGAAATATCAACATATTCGCTAAGCTCACTCTGTGCAACACTTGCTATCTTCAGGTATTGGCCCTGAGTAGTTCCTTCTTTGTAAATATAAATTTGGTCAACGGAAGGTGAACCGGGTTTATTCCATATAATCCTGTTCATGTTTTGAGAAGGATCAACCGTCACAAGGCAGGTTTCAGGAATATTTGTATTACCTTCAACATAACTTGCAACATTCGAATAAGACGAATTATACATTTTTGTTGGACTACAGCTAAAGTCACTTACAGCTTCAATCTGGTAATATACATTCCCGGTGGCTGCGTTTAAATCAGAATATTGTGTATTTCCTCCTGAAAGTGAGGCGATCAAAACAAGATCATCTTGTGACGTACCACGGTAAATGTTGTATGTTGTTACGGTGTATCCATCGTAAGGTTCCCAAATCAGGTTCCACGTATTTCCGATCCCTTGATTTATTGAGAGGTGCATCGTCTTATGTGGCAGGCTCTTTTCAGATTCGATTTTACAAAAATCTTTAAATGAAATTTCATATCGGTTACTTTGAACAAGAGCGTTTGATTGCGTATCAACAAACTCACTCAATTGATCAGGAGCTAATGTCCCTATTTTATCGAATTGATTCATTATGCTACCTTCTTTATAAATATAAAGGGAATCATATAAAGGCAGGTTTTGTTTTTCCCAGACTATTTTATTGAAGTTCGTATTTGGCTCAACCGTAACCAGGCAAATAACAGGGATAAACGAGGATTTATTAACGAAAACTGTTACAGTATCAGTAGCAATACATCCGTTAGAGGTAGTAACTGAAACAATGTATGTTGTAGTTTCTGATGGTGTTGCACTAGGGTTTTGTATTGCAGCGGAATTCAAACCTGTGGATGGTTCCCAGTGGTACGACACTGGTTCGTGATACGAATAGATACCTCCATTATCGGAAACCGTAAAAAACGACTGGTTATCAGGGCAGTCAATAGCATAAAAAATCGCTGTTTCCAAGGGGGAGATAACAGTCCAATTTAAACCGCTGTCCGTTGTTTTGGAAATAGAAGGATAAGTGCCGCAAAAATAACCGGTTGTTTCACTTGTGAAGGACATACCCATATCACCCATATAACTTTTATCATAAGCACCAGACATTTTAATCCAGGTATTTCCTCCATCATTAGTTACCAACACTAAGTAAAATTCTCCGCAGATATATCCAACGCTTTCATTAACAAAAGTAATTGTTGTGAGCGCCAATGGTTGGATGTATGGATTAGAAGTGCTCCAGGAAACACCTCCATTTGTTGTTTTTAATAAAATATTATGTTCACCAACGATATAACCGCTTTGACCGTTTGTGAATACAACATCGTTCAATTGTTCGGTTGTTCCGCTTGGTCTTACAATCCAGTTTGATCCAGCATCGGATGTTGTAAGTATTAATCCGTCAGCCCCGGCAGCAAAACCGTGGTTCTCATCTGTAAACCAGACAGATTTTAAATGATAGTTTGCAGATGTTGAATGAAATACAGTTGTCCAGGTAGCGCCCGAATCTGTTGTTTTAATAATCCTTCCACCACCATATGAAACAGCATAACCAGTAGTCTCATTTATAAAAAAGATATCAATCCACCATTCGGAAGGCAAATATACCTGCGGAGTCCAATTTTCTCCTCCATCCGTAGTTTTGAGAATTACTCCATCTTGACCACCTATAAATCCAAGGTCATAATTCACAAAAAAAATTGCAGATAATCTCTTGGTTGTATTGCTGACCTCTTTTGTAAGAAATAATTCCACATTAAGTTGGGCTGTGTCGCCACATCCAAGTGTAATGTCAGGGCCTGCATTGGCAGGGCATTGAGATTTAACAAGAAATGAACTGAACAGGTAGATAAGTAAAAATGTTATCCGTCTCATAGTTTTGGAGTTGGTATTGTTTTTAAATACAAGTATTTATCTTGATAAATTTATCATTCCATATTGCTTATAAAAAATAATTTGTCTGCGTGAATCTCTATCAATTGGGATAGACATATTATTTGCTCCCAAAGGTATTTAAATTTAAACATGAGGCTTGGTAGGATATAAATATTATTTTTGAACTTGAATAAATCCCGTGGAGTTTTATGATTATTGATTTGGCTTCAAATACTTTTATCGCTGTTTTGCTGTAAATCTTTATTCTATTGATTATTGATAAATCCCTGGGCCAGCGTGGGAATTGTCGTGATTACCCTTGCCAAATCATTCTTTTTCCGCCAACACCATTATGGAGTAACCCCCTAACGTTTTGGAACAGAACCTTGGACTGATTTGATGAAGAATATTTCGGAAAATGTTGACTATCTGTTGCTTGAAAGATTGCACTTTGGCAACTGGCTCAGTATAAATCTGGCCTACCATTTTGAAACCATGGTCAGTTAAAATACTTTTAATAAAATCTTCCGTAAAATTGTGAATATGTCCGACCCGCTTTTTTGATTCAATCAGAATTCCTTCGCGCATAAGCGACCAAACTGACATATCGAGTGGAATATGAAAAATAAAATACCTGCTCCGGTTAATTATTGAATCCAGGAAAGCAAAATAATTATCCAAATGCTCAATTACATCAATTATCAGCATCAAATCATATTGAATGCCAGGATCAACCAGGGCAATATCCTTTAAAATAAAATTTAGCGTTTCATTGGTTTTTTTTTCTGCAATAGCGATTGCATCAGCAGAAATCTCATACCCATCCCATTTAGCAACATATTTTATCCTTTTTTGAAGTTGTACCAGTATTTCGCCACTTCCACATCCTACTTCGCAAACTTGCTTAAATTCTATCGGATGTTTTTCTAACAGCTTAAGTATTCTGTTTACTTTAAAAATAGCGTCTTCTTCGTGCCATGTAGGATTATTCCTTAAATACGTTTGATCGTTATAAATATCTGTCTTAGTTTTTCTGTCTGTCTGTCTGTCTGTCTGTCTGTCTGTCTGTCTGTCTGTCTGTGTTCATTATACCTATATTAAGTGTTCTATTAAATTATGCATTTGAATTCTAATAATTTGCAAAAGTAGTCAATCGGGTAAAAATAATAGAACGGTATTTCTTTCTTCTTTCTGCATTTTTAAACTTAATTGAGGCCGGCTGGTGGTATTATACAGTTAAAATCGTACTAACACATCTCAGGAATCGAGATGCCTCAAGTGCAAAGATGTAAAAATCGTTTCAAAATCAATACATGTATATTCCACACTTCAAACCCCTGATATACATCACCTTCTTATCCTTATTCCAGAAATACACTTTAACTTTTGCTCCTTCAGGGATAGCAGTAGTAATTTTTAATGTATTGATTACGGTACACCATTTACCTTGAATTTCCACATATTTCGCGACAGCGCCTTTCCAGAAAATACTATTACCATCAGCGGTTTCGAGCGAAATAACCAGCACGGCGTCACCAGAACCAAGAGGAGCCAGCAAGTCAGTTTCGGCTGAAATAATCAGGTTTTCGGCCTTCCTGAATTCGTTAAAATTCAATTCGATGCCCGGGCTGTACTCCGACGTTGAATCCATTGTGAAAGCCTTCACTGTATTCCCGTATAAATCAGCGATCACCGTATCAGGTTTTAAATCAGCTTTTAACGCCTTGATCTTGGTGAGATGATTTGCCTTTTCGAATGATTCGCCTTTTACCTTGCTAAAGAGAATGACTTTTGAATATTGGCCATAATCCATCCAATCAACGATATACGGAAACGCGGAACGGATAATATCTTCACCTTCGTCGGGTGTTGGCTTGGTGGTGGCATACAGGAAATAAGGTTTTTGACTGTTCATTACAGTTTCTGACAATGCTTTTAAACCTTCAGTTCCGTCAATTTTATACAAATCGAATCTGGCCCTGGCATTTAACCGGTTCAGGTAATACTCAATATATAAAGGATTATTAATATTTATAGTTTTTGTGATGTTCGAATCTCCAAACTCCTGCTGCCATTGGGCTGTGAGCCTGGCAATATCTTTAAATTCGCCGAAATGCTGCTTACTGTAATACGGGTTAACAGCTGTTGTGCTCAAAATACCGGCAGCCAGAAAAAGTGCCAGTATCCATTGTTTTTTCCGGTCAAACTTTTCGCCTGCATAGCTAAAAATCAATATAATAAATGATGGGAATGAAAAAATAAGCACAGGATGCTGCAATACAGGACTTACCTTAACTGAATAAATATACCCGATCACCGCCGGAAGCAGGAACCATGCAGCAAGGAAAAGCCTGAACCTTAAGTTGTTTTTATTTTCGCGGTACAGGTAAACCAACGCCAGCAAAGTGATAAAAAATAACACAAGAACAAACAGCGAATGATCGAAAATAAAGTACAGGTGTTCGAGCATCCATCCTTTGCCCGGAACACCCAGCCATAAACCAACGCCTTTATAAGTTAAATGGTTGAGCGTAATTGGAATATGAGGGACAAACAACAAAGCAGCAAACAATGCCGAAGTAATATACCTGAAAACAGTATTACGCCTGGCAACCACAAACCCCGAAAACCCGACTATCAGCGCGAAAAGGAAACTGAAATAATGCGTGTACATGCAGAGAGCGGCTGACAGGGTGAAACCAAGCAGGTGTTTAAACTTTGGCATTTGGGTCTTGATTCCGCCATCTTCAGAAAAAAATATTTTAAGCCAGTAGTAAACAAGCATCAAACTGAAAAGCATTCCGGGTCCATAGGGACGGGCAATCTGGCTGTATAAAAGCGGGAATTGAAGAAACGTAATGGCTGCTGCCGTGAAAAGCCCGGCAGTAGTTCCAAACATGAACCGGGCAACTTTATAACTCATCCAAACGGCAAGAATTCCAAAAATTACAAAAGGCAGTCGCACGGCCCATTCACTATCTCCAAAATAACGGACCCATTGCCATAGGAAAATCTGTATGCCACCCGGGTGTCCATCAATATAAAACCCATTGGTAACCAGTTCGGAAAATGTATCGTAATGAAGCCGGTTTAGGGCACTCAGTTCGTCGTTGGAATACGAAAATGAACCATAATGATAAAAGCGAAGCGCAGCGGCTATTGCCAGGATTAGCAGAAGCCAGAGGGATTCGGAGTTTCTTTGTTTATTTGCAAAGAGCATTTTTGAATTGCTGTTTTTATTTTGATTTAAGACCAAGGATTCACGATATAAGATTTTAGAAGCAGGGAAGATATATGCCTATTCAGTGATCTAAATAGTAAATCGTTAATCCTTATTCATTATTCATTTCTTTTTTTTAATGCTAACACAAAAATCATCAACCATCATCTCTTCATCATTTTTGGGAAGGTAAAAATAAACAAGTACCGAGTCATTTGCAGTAATGCCTTCCGGAATATTCACTTTGAAATCAACCTGGTTCCACTTGCCTTTGATGGTTTGTCCATGCAGGTAATCCGGATGATAGGAAACGGATTTCCCTTTCTGCCTGAAATCAGCAACCAGTGCTGCCTCCGAAATATGGTGGTCGGAATTAACTTTTGCGGTTATGAAAACGGAACCTCCCTTGTTATTTCGTAATGCATTCAGCGGTACAAAGTGTGAAAAACTGAAAGGATATATAGAATTGATAACATTCACATATTTACCTGAAAAGGCATCAGAAACTTCTGAGCGGTAACCTGATTCCGGCTGACAAATCTGCTCAAAATCGCAACACACTGTTTGCACTGTTTCAGTATTATTTATTCCGGTAAATGGCTTCCGCCATGGGATTACAGCAGGTTTGTATTTTACCATATCTACTTGTATATCATCAATATATACGGAGTTCTGTCCTTTCTGATACCAGTAATAAATTTTAATTTCATCGGCTTTAAGCAGCGCTACCGGAAATTCCCTGAAAATTTCGGAAATGTTCCAGCTGGTAGAATTTCCTTTTAAGATCACGGGGTAGGTTTTATACAAAACCTGTTTGCCCTTTGACGAAAAATCAAAAACCAGCAAGACTTGTGAGAGGCTGTCACCCATTATTCTGGAACATACCCTTAAATATCCGTCACTTTCTTTTGTAAAATTAAATTCCTTTTCAAACCCCACGCTGTATGGCGCTGAAAGCCGGATACATGATGATTTTGCACCCGAGTATGACTGCTGCGAGCTAATGGTGCCGGCATTTCCCCAAGGCACAACAAGAGGCTTTTCGAGGTCATTACGGTAAAGAATGGCAGTATCTACGGGGTCTTCAGCAGGTAAAATCCAGTCGTGGTGATACGGACCTCTCATTTTCAGAAATTCAACATGCAGGTTATCAATCTGCACATTTCCTTTGCTGAGGTTTTTAAACGAAATAAACAAGCTATCGGAAACAGAGCGGATATAGGGCAGGTAAACAGCCATTTCAGCATATTTCCATTGTCCGGAATTGAGCCCGGGCATAAGGTTGTGAGGGGTAGTGGAATATTTTTTTTTCGAATTTCCGACAGAAACATTTATTGTTAATGTTGAATCCGTACTATTTGGGTTGTACCAGGCCCCGATTTTTAAAATCAAAGGCTGAACCTCTTTATAGTCAGACATTCCACGGGCGAATATCAGTTTGGACTTAGAAAGGGTATCAAGTATCAAAGCTTTTCTGCCTGAATACGCGGCATCAGAAAACGAAAATCGTGTGGTTTGGAAAAGTGGTTCTTCTTTCTCAAAATCAGTTGAATAGGTTTGTTCACCTGTTATTTCATCACCGGGAATCATATAGGTAGTGCCTCTGCTAAAGCTGAAGAAATTGCTGAAATAGACCTTTGCCGTAACCGGTCCGGCCGGATAAATCCATATTAATTGCTGGAAATGCTGAAGGAGGTTTAGCGCAATAAACCCAGTGAGGATAAATGGAACAATGAGTCGTTTCCGGCTTTTCCCGATCCATTCAAAAATAAAAACCAGCAATAGGGCTATAAAAACATAAAAATCGATCATTACGCGCTGGCTTACATACGAAGTGTAGGTCCATACCCACCAGCTCGACATAAAATAAACCAGGAAAAACAGGAAACCGGCCAGACTGAAAAACTGCCATTTGCTTTTTTTAAACAGGAAAACAAAACCTAAGGCAGCGAATACTGCAATCGGGGTATACAACAGCCAGCCTTTTTCGAAACTGAAGAGAAAAGGAAATAAGTGTGGATTCAAAAGATCATACGATTCTTTGCCATAGGAGTAAACGAGAAAATGCCCGGTTTTGATGTACCACCAGCTTACCGGCACCAGCAAAGGAATCATCAGGGACAGTGCCGAAGGAATAAGAAACCGGATTTTGGTAAATACTTTCGTGATAAATAATTTCAACGACTCCCGGCTTCCGCAAATAAACGGCAACGCAAAAACGATAAGCCCGTTCTGCGGACGGCTGATGATAATCATTCCCAACATAAATGCCGCCGATGCGAAATAGGAAGTTTTACCCCATTTACAGGCTGCCAGAACAGAGTAAACAAAAGCATTGATCAGGAAAAAATCATAAACATGCACCTGGCATCCGGCATTTACCGTATAATAAATAAGGTTTGTGGCAAGCGCGGTTGCCACAAGTGACCAAGCAATTGCGTTTTCATTTTTTGTATAGAAGCGCAGAATTTTCCGTAATACCAAAAGCGCCAGCCAGAAATAGAAGAATGCAGCGATTGCAATCGCCCATTGATAGGGCAAAGAGTATCCGTCGGTTGCATAACCCAGTAAGGCGGCTGATGCATGACCGGCTGCAAAAAAAGGCAGCCAGAGTAGAGCCGGACCGGGAAAGTATTTGTTTACAATTCCGTTTCCTGTATCGAACCTGTAATCTTTGTAGAGTTGGCGACTGGCAGGATAATAGTCTGTTTCGTACTGGTCTATAAAACCGAAATCGGTATCATGATAAATGAAAAGCGCAGGCAGATAAGCATAATACCCTTTCCCGTCGCTCACAATTACTCTGTCCCACTCATTTGACGGATTTTTAGTGACTAAAAATAAAACTGCATATACCAATACAATGATCTCAGGTATAAATTTGCGAAGTCTCATCAGTGATTGCCTGGATTTATATTTTTTCGGATAATAAGCTCAAAACTGTAATTCAAAAATAGTCAATTGTAAATTCTGGTGTGTAAATGGCAGGTGAACTTACCTATTCCTCTGTCTCAGCGCCTCGAAAACAATAATCCCCGCTGCTACTGAAACATTCAGCGAACCAATGGTTCCCAACAGTGGAATTTTAATCCTTTCGTCGCATAGTTTTAAATATTCGGGCGAGATGCCGTCCTCTTCCGACCCTAAAATAAACGCCAGCGGACCGGTAAGATCAGTTGTGCCATAATCGGTGCTTCCATGTTCGGTTACGGCGATAAGTCTTACGCCCGATTCTTTGAAGTAATGCAATGTGTTTTTGAGATTCGGGCTGCGATGCACGGGAACCAGGTTGAGGGCTCCTGCGGAAGTTTTGATGGCGTCGGAGTTCACCTGGGCGCTGCCGCGCGAAGGAATGACCAGCGCATCCACTCCGGCACATTCGGCGCTGCGGGCAATGGCTCCGAAGTTCCTTACATCGGTAATCCGGTCAAGCACAATGAATATCGGCTGTTTACCTGATTCAAAGGTCCGGATTAAAATGTCTTCAATAGGCTGATATTCAATCATAGAAACAAAAGCAATAATACCCTGGTGGTTGGCTTTTGTGAAAGAATCGAGTTTTTCGTTAGGTACTTTCTGGACCGGAATTTCAAATTGTTCAGCCAGCGAAGTAATTTCCCGTACCTGGGGATTACGTACCTCTCGCGAGAGCATTATTTTTTCAATATCTTTACCTGCATTCAGGGCTTCCAAAATAGGATGGATTCCATAAATCAGGTTTTCAGGTTGTTTGCGTGGACCTTTAAAGTGTTTTTCGTACATATTTTTTGCCTGGGATTTAAGTTTGGTGTCGATGGGATTATCTTAGGTGGGTATTCCGCCTTAGGCGGATCAGTTCAGGGTGTGTGGGTAGAACGAGTCAGGTGGGTTTCAACATCCGAAATCCAACATCCTATTTTGATCTTACCTTCTCCACAATTGTACATTCTGGTACCATATTGATTTATAATACTGGTTACGCACCAGTACATAGTCGTTACTGGTAAAAGGATTTAGTGCTTTATTAAAATTGAATCTCAATGCCCTTGGATCGTCATAATCGCCGTAAATCCAGACTTCCTGGTCGAAAGCTCTGAAAACTTTGGTAGGCTTTCCCATAACGATATAGATCATGCCTCTGTCGGTTTTCCAGCCTTCAGTATACGAGGTATAAAGTTTGTTGGCATTTTCAACACGCATATAATATTTTCGGATGAGTTCAGTAGCAAGATCCGGCCGGCCGGCGTTAACAATCCAGAAACTGTCGACTGCCACCTTGGGAATTTTGTACGAAAGCAATTGCTGAAATTCTTTTGAGGATGTGATATACCGTAAAGTTTCGCGCATGAGCACGTGTAGCGTAACTTTTGGAAATCCGGTGTTCATTCGGAAAAGCGTAGGCCCTTGCAGTAAGGATGTATCAGCCTGGAAGAAATAAAATCCGGTGTGCTCAGGAGCGAAAAAAGCAGTTTGCCCGTTCCTCAGTTCAAGGTAAAATGTGCTGTCGGGTGTATAATTGAAAGGGTCGCGATATTTCTCAATGAAAGGCGGAATCGGACTCGGAAAATTTCGCGAGTAGTGTTTTACAAGGAAAAACCTGTGGCTTGTATCTTCTGTAACCAGCCTGACGGGTTGTGGAAAGGTTGTTATATTTCCTGAAAGGTATTCTCCCGATTCGGATTGAAACCGATACCAGGATTGGCTGAGATGATTTTTTTTGTTAAAATACTGCAGCAGCAGAAAGTCATCCTGTATTCCGGGAACGGAATAAGTGGCTTTTAAAAAGTAATCCATACCTGAAGGCGCTCTGAAAGTCCAGCTATGCGTTATAAAGTTCAGATAATCAGTTGTGTCGGCAATGGTGAAAGTTGCGCTGTCAATAAGGTCTATACGTTTTCCTTCTCCGATGATTTCATAGGTAAGTGTTCCTTTACGGGTGTATTTCCTGGTTCCCGGCTCAGGCAGTATAAGCCCTGCAGGTAAAATGATACTAATGGTTGAAATGCTATCGTTGATATGATACAATTGATTCAACTGAAGTGAGTGCCCTTTTTGCCCGGTATAGAGACTGCTTATATCCATCCCCGTGATTTTGAGTGCAGGGTTGCATCCGGCAAACAGAAGCAGGCAAAACGGGAAAATCAGTAATGAATAGCGAATAAAACGTTTTGTAGAAAAAGCCAAAATAAGTTCAAGTTAATTTCGGGATAAAATTACAAAAAAAACGGGGCCGGAAAAATCCTGTCCCTAAATAGATTGAAATAGAAAAATGTGAAGTTAGCGGACCCGGATTTTAGTTCCCGGCTGTAACTTTTTGGATGGTTTTATCTTGTTAATGGAACAGATTTGTTTGACAGGGGTGCCGTACTTTCTTGAAAGTGCATAGAGTGTGTCACCTGTTTTTATGGTATGATATTTTTTTGATTTTGCTGATTTTGCGTGAGATTTCGAATTGCCGTTATCCGTAAGCAGTTCGGTTGAAGATGTTTCGGGAAGATAATCGCGCGACAAACCAAAGGTGTACCTTGTAATGGAAAAGGTATCCGAAAGCAGGCTGTAATTATCGAAATTAATCATTTGTTTAGGATTGAAGGCCTTGCCCTGGAAACGGGTTTCAAAGTGAAGGTGGTTGCATGTAGCACGGCCTGTATGTCCTCCAAGTCCGATAATATCTCCGGCAGCTACCTGCTGATTTACTTTGACTTTTATTTTTGAAAGATGGCCATAAAGGGTTTCGAGACCATTAAAATGCCTTATCACAACGCAGTTCCCATAGCCTGAATAATAGCGGGCCATCCTCACAACACCGTCGAAGGCAGCACCAACAGGATCACCGGCTTCCAGTTTAATATCAACGCCCGAATGTACCCGACGCCCCCGGTAACCGAAAGGTGATAAAAATGTCCCTTCTATCGGAAATACAAAGCCTGTTGAATATTCATTGAACAAGGGAAGACGCAAAGAATCAGCAGTTGAAAATGTAAAATCGTTCGAACGGCGCACGTATAATGTATCCCAGCTTGAATAGTACTCATTTAAGACAGGGATATTTAATATGGACGGAATTGCTGAATTTGAAACAGGAAGCGAGATTTCGGATTCTTCCAGTTCATTTTCATCCATTATTCCACCTGCCGGTTCATTTGCAAGCTGCTGTGCAAAAGCAATACTTCCTGACAGGCTGAATACCAGTGTGATAAAGAGTGTAAGAAGCTTTTTTTGTAACGCCATGAATTAATTTTTGGTAAAGAGTACTATATGGTATTCAGAAGAATATGAACCACTGAATTCTCAAAAGTAGTTTAAAACAAGTTAAAAAGAAAAAAAAATTAAGCTTTTTTATGAAAAAAGGTGCCACACACAATGCATCTTCCTTCATTATCAAGCCCTTCAGTATTCACATCATAAACACGTCGTGTAATCAGTATATTATTGCACTTCAGGCAAAGTGTTTCATTGCTTCCGGCAGATATATTCCCTGCATAAACATAGGTCAGTTCTTTTTCGGCCAGGCGTTTAGCCCTGCTGATAGAGGCCAGGGGTGTAGCTTCCGTACTCAGCTTATAATTTGGGAAGTACCTTGAAATATGGAAGACGGTATCTTTCCCGAGTTCGCTTGAAATCCATTTTACCATGGATAAAAACGAATCTTCATCATCGTTCAGCCCCGGTATCAGCAGATTAACAACTTCAAGATGTTTGCCCGCCCTGTTTATTTGTTTCAGGGTTTCTTTTACCGGTTCCAGTTTAGAGGAGGTAACCTTGGTATAAAACTCTTCATTAAATCCTTTAAGGTCAACGCTGAAAGCATCCATATATTCAAGTAAAGAAGCAAGTGGTTCTTTATTTATAAATCCATTTGTTACCATTACGGTTTTCAGGCCGGCTTTTTTGGCCAGCCGGGCAATGTCGTACATGTATTCGAACCACACTATGGGTTCGTTATATGTGAATGCAATACCTTTATTATCAGTATTTTTAAGCGCAATCTGTACAATTTGTTCAGGAGTATATTTTGTACGGGGTAAATCAGGGCCGGCATCTGTTTGAGAGATAGAGCAGTTCTGGCAGAAAAAACACCTGAGGTTACAGCCATAGGTTCCTATGGAAAAAATAGTTGATCCGGGGTAAAAATGATAGAGAGGCTTCTTTTCAATAGGATCGAAATTAATGGATGATACAAAACCATAAACTTCCGTAATTAATTCTCCACCCTGGTTGATCCGCACCCGGCAGATGCCTGGTTTTCCTTCTTTCAGAATACATTGATGCGGACAGAGAGTGCACTGAACACTACTGTCTTTAAGAAGGTTATACCAGAGGGCCGGATAGGTCATTTGAAAGTATTAAGCAGTTGAAAATTCAGGGTCGCTGGTTTATGGTTTATAGTTTATAAAGGTATCCTTTTTCATTGTCCGGTTCACAAAAATGATGTTCAAAATCCAATACCTAAGATACTCAATCTTTGGCTTTTATTTTCTGATTAATGGTTAAAAACCTGCAATTTTATTGCAGATTCTTTAGCTTTTATACATTTAAAACGTTTAATGACAGAAAACGGGAGACCGAAGTTCGAAGTCTGAAGTATGCTTAAATGGCTTAGTAATAACGTCCTCTCTTCCGACCTCCGACCTCCGACTTCCTGTTTTCCGTCTTCCGTCTTCCGACTTCCTGTCTTCCGCCTTCCGACCTCAGGCCAACAAGTTTTTATTGTATCAAATTGCATTCGAAATCTTTAAACCTATTTATTTTCAATGCAATGTACTTTTGCTTTACATCAGGCTCCAGTCAACCGGTTCTTTTCCGGCTTTTTGAAGTAAATCATTGGTTTTTGAAAAATGACGGCATCCGAAAAATCCGCGGTATACCGACAAAGGAGACGGGTGAACCGCTTTTAGCACAAAATGTTTCGAGGTATCAATTATGGCTTCTTTAGCCTGGGCATAACTTCCCCATAGCAGAAAAACAAGGCCGGTATGCCGAGCTGACAATTGCCTGATCACTTCGTCTGTAAAGTTTTCCCAACCCCGGCGCTGATGTGATCCGGCCTGGTTAGCCCGAACGGTTAAGGTAGCGTTCAAAAGAAGCACACCCTGTTGTGTCCACTTTTCAAGATTTCCTGATTTCGGAGTTGCAATACCGAGGTCTGAATTTAGTTCCTTGTAAATGTTTATGAGTGAAGGTGGTATTGCAATTCCGTCAGGAACAGAGAAACAGAGTCCGTGAGCCTGTCCTTCACCATGATAGGGATCCTGGCCCAGGATAACTACCTTCACTTTACTGAAAGGTGTGTGGTCAAATGCTGCAAAAATCCTGTTCCCGGGAGGGAAAATACGATACAACTTCTTTTCTTCCAAAAGGAAAGATTTTAAATCGTGGAAGTAAGGTTTGTCGAATTCCGGCCTGAGCACTTCAAGCCATTCCGGTTCAATTTTAGGTTCAGATTTATCCATTTAATCATTTCAAATTAATCGATGAAAGTAAGAAAAATAGGACTATACTTTTAAATCAGATAGCGGAAAAGTAGTTTTCACTTACCCTGACCGTACAAAATCAGTTTTTAAGGCGGCTTTCAGGTTTAAAAAAATCATCGGAAATATACTTACAATCCAACACAATGCGTTAGTATGCAAACTTATTCCTGATGAAAAAGAGGATCACTTTATCTGAATCAGTAGGTTCAATGCTGTTATTCTTGTGTGCATGTCAACCTCCTGTTGTTTTTGATAAACCGCAACCGGCAAATGGTAACGCTCTTGGCGGCTTTCCGGAAAGGATTCAGGGGAGATACCTTAGCGCCGAAGATAACTCTGTGCTGCAGGTTACTGCAAATTCATTGATCAGGATCTATGATTTTGATCAGAAACTGCATATCTGCCAGCTGGACAGTAACCTGCAGATTATCGGCGATACGCTTTTTGATGAGAATACAAATGAGGGCCGGATTATTGAGATTGAAGGCGATTCAATAGTCATGCATGTGTATGAACAGGATACCTTATTTACAGTGGATGACCTGGGCGTACTGAAAAAAAACAAAGGGCATTATTTTGTAAACATTCATATGCCCCAGGATACCTGGCAGGTAATGAAACTTGATCTTTCACGGGGCAAACTTGCGATCTGCAGCATCAGCCCCATGGAGGATCTCGACCAATTGAAATCGCTGACAGAAAGTACACAGGACACCATTCCGATAGTATTTTCTCTGACACCCAAGCAGTTTAAAAAGTTTGTCCGTAACGAAGGGTTCAGGGACAGGGAAGAGTTTTGGAAGATCGGTAAGTAGGTTTGTTTCAGAGTTACATAATGTTCAGATTAGCATTTGAAGTTAAAGGTTCACATTTCAGGTGTTTCGGAGTTTCAGACCGCTGCGCGGAGCCGAAGCGCAGGGTTTCAGTGTTTATCGCCTTACTTGCCTGGAAAAAGTATGAACGTGAACAGCTTTTCTTTTTATACCCTTGCTTATAAAAATTCTACGAGTCGAATATCCATCGGAATAGTTTATATTTGAAGGTGATAATACAATGGCTTGAAATCTGGCGCCATTTCAAAAGTCACTATGACGAATCAGACAAAAAAATACTTAAGATAATGATCACAGATTTAGAAACTATAATACAACTCGGAGAAACGAACTATGATATTAACTTCAGATTCCGGTCTTTTCTAAAATCTAAGGACTCATCACACCTTGACAGTACGGTAAATGCGTTATTCGGGTTTTACTCTGCAAAAATTGATTGTACTCAATGTGGAAACTGCTGTTCAAAATTAAAACCACACATTGTAAGAAATGATATTAAGCCATTAGCCATTGTGACAGAGAAATCGATAGGCGATTTCAAAAATGCATTTATTGAAGTTGATGATGAAGGTGATATGCATTTCAAAGAATTGCCATGTCCTTTTTTATTGGACAGGAAATGTACAATTTATGAGTTGAGACCAAATGACTGCAGATCATACCCCCATTTGCATAAAAAAGACTTTGCATCAAGACTATTCGCAGTAATTGATAATTATTCTTTCTGCCCAATTGTTTTTAATGTTTATGAAGAATTAAAATTAAAATTTCATTTCAGATGACCATGGAAGAAATTAATGGATATTTTACCGACGATGGCAATCCTCTGAATCCTGACCTTATACCTAAACCTGGTTTGTGTCTGGTTTGCAGGAAAGATTCTGATCCATACGAAGAGATATTTAACAATCTAAATCGATTAGACCAGCGGAACCAGGACAAATTCGTTTTTTATGCATTTGGAAAAATAAACTAAAACCTGATTGGCGCGACTTATTTTCAGTCGCGTGTCAATATAATTGTCCCATGAATTGAATAATATACCTAACGCGTCATAAGACGCGCCCGAACCAAGAAGAACATGATACGCTTGCGCACCACCAAAGAAAATATGGCAGAGGGGGAATAGGTTTTCTCTTTTTACAAATGCTAATTCAAATTGTGCGATTGGAATATATATCGGAATAGTTTATATTTGAAGGTGATAAGGAAATGGTCAGAAGTATGGTGTCATAACGAATGGCAACTTATAAAAGCCAGATAAATTGGTATTTACTTGATGATACATTCAAGCTGTGCAACCTATGCAGATACTTCGCGAAAACAGGGCTTTTACTTTAAAAATATCAAATAGCAAAAATAAAATAAGCGCCAACGCTCAAAGTAGGAGTGTTCCGGGCCATCTTAAAATCATTCCTTTGCTTCCACACAATTGCTTTTTTTACCAGCCCAATACAGGAAAGTGATTTCGAATTATTAAATTTGGAGACTTTAATTAACCAAGTCTTAAATGAATAAATTAAAAGAGCGAATATATATAAAACAGTGGCTGGATTTGAAACCCTATAACAATCAAGTCCCCACAGATAGTTATTATTTGAAACTGTGCAACGAAGTTAAACAGTCATTAATAACCAATAAACAATCATTTGTATTACAGATTTATTTAGACAAAGATGAACTTGATGTATTAGCTTGCTTTTTGACATCATACTTTGAAGACTTAATCTCGGAAACTGATATTTGGAATTCTTTTATCAGGATCCATAAAAGACTGTATGGAAAACAATTGCCTTTTTACGAATTAGATGAATATTATGAGAAGGAAATTAATCTTCAGGATATTTGCTTTTTGATCTGGTATTTTATGAATACCATTCAGCATGATAAGTTCATAGTGCCATTTAATAATTTTATTATTGAAACATCAAAAAAAGTAATGGATGTTTTTGATAATGCATGGGAATATGCTCCTGATAATGAGCATTTAAAAACATTTTATTTTATTGATGAAACAGAAACTGATTTTTATATAGCCAGAAATTTAATTGACACTGTGTTATTCAAAACTTACTTATTTTATCCTGATACATTAATGGATTTGCGTGATAAGGAGTATGAAATTATAGAAGAAAGTAAGAAAGATGAGTATTTATTAAACTTCTTAAATGAAAACCGGGACCATACACTTCATAATGCATATACAAGGTTACTTGGTTTAAAAGGTCAGGAATGGATTGCCGAAATTTTAGGAGAGAACCACCATCTGAGTGAAGATTTCCAAAACATTTCAAAAAAGATAAGAGGCTATTTCTTATACAAGGGTCAGGACAAAGAAAATGTTTTTCTTGAGCATATTGCTTCAGGGAAGAAATTTAACCTGACGAAAAAATCATTTGACCATTCTCAAACACTAAAAGAAATCGATACCATTCTTTTTATGGGTATAGTGAAGTGGAGAAACGAATGGTGGTTTTCAGGTGTTTCTATTCAAAACAAATTTGACCCGGACCTGGTTTTGGATGAAAAAAATTCAGTCGAAAGCAGAATGGCGGTCAATTTCCTGGATCATAAGTCTGTAGATATGGATGAAATCTTAGAAGAACAACTAAAAGCATTTAAAGATTTTAATAACGACAAGCAAATTGCCTTTATGGATTCAGGAAAAATTGAATCCTTTATTAAAGACTATACAGAGTTCTATAACAACTCTTTAAAACTAACCGAAAAAGAGAAAGAAGAAGCTAAACAAAGAACAAGAGATGAAGGATACTTTGGAAAAGAAAATGAGACAAAGGATTTTTCAGAAGTTTCAGATAGCGGTTTAGTGTTTTTTAATCCTTCAAGTGGAGCAGAAATTGCTTTGGCAGTTAACAGTGCTTTCCCTGTAAAAAACAATTCGTTTTTTAATAAAAATGAGAGCGAAGAACATATTATGCGCTTATTTTATGCCGAGGAATTATCACCTGAGTTGGCAATGTATTGTGTTGAAAATTTCAGGACTAAACTACCCTTTTTAAAAAGTGAAGAAGGTAAGCTGTATTTGAAGAATATAGATTTTTTACTTCGCTTTTGGAAAAGAAGTAATTATTTTACCCGGCCCTCAATAACTTTTACAGGAGTAGAAGATTAGCGTTATGAAAAAAAAGTTCGGAATAATTGGCAGATTCTCATTCTCACCATCCTTTTGCAACACGATACTTTTGCAAAATATCCCTGGACTTACTGGGATCAAATTATACCAAAGAGCCTTTCAGCCCTGGCCATTCCAGCCCTGAATTGAAAGAAAGTGCAAACTTGATTGTGTATAGATGTTTCATTTAAACTGCCGGATAAAAGGGTATAAAACCAAAAATAATAGCAATGAGCAGAGGATTTGTTAAAGAAGACGATCAGGAAGAAATTCCGATGGTGCCACCGAGGTCAGATTTACCAGCCGGAGTAACAAACTATGTAACCCAGGTGGGTATGAATGAACTATTGGCCGAAAAACAGATGCTTATCAATGAAAAAGAAAACCTGAATAGTGCCAACGAAAATGAGAAACGAATTGCTCTGAACCATATCAATGCAAAATTACAACTGTTGAACAACAGAATTATTGAAGCCAGAATAATTAATCTGAAAGAGCAACCACAAAATGAAATCAGATTCGGTGCAACGATAACTCTCAAAATAGAAGCAACCGGAAAATTTCAGACCTTTCAAATTGTAGGTGTTGATGAGGCCGATATTTCCAAAGGGAAAATCTCCTTTTTATCACCTATTGCCAGGGTATTAATAAATAAAAAAATCGGGGATAAAGCTGTATTGAAACGAGCCAGGGAAGATGTTGTTTTTGAAATTATAGATATAGCCTATAGGTAGAAGCCAAATAAACACTAAAGCATAAAACAGAACTACCGATTACGACCAAAGCCTGATTAATTGGCAAGCATTCTGAATTAATCTAAATTTCAATCAGGAGAACCGGCAGGTAAAAATGCAAACGCGATACTATTTACTGCACACCGGCATAAGCTTGCTCTTGCTATTAACCAACGCACTTTTTGAAACCATCCATCCCGTTTTTTTTCACTTCATGTATCACGGTTTTCCGGTAACGTTTGGTTTTAGGAAACCAGACAGGTTTCGGTATGATTCTGTTCCGATAGTTCCGTTGCATCCTCAGGCTTCAAGGTAGATTCTTCAGTTTCTTAGGGGCGTTAGTGAAAAAGAAAGTATTTCTGACGGATAAAATATTCGCTTTTTGTGAATACAAAATTCCACTATATTTACGGTGTTTTACCGGTTTATCCGAAAGCCTGGGTTGCGGATCAGCGCATATATGCAATTGTCCATCCAGCGGCTCATAGGTATAAAACAGGTAATGCTATAACTATTGATTTATTTATCCTGTAATTCTATGAAGACGCCCTCTAATTTTGTCTCAGGAAATAAATGGATTCAGAAAATGGTTTGCATGGCTATGCTGATTCCTATTTGTTTTTCATGCAAGAAAGAAAATACATCAGAACTGAATTTTGAATTCCATGCCAGTCAGATTGTTTATTATCCTGAAAAACATATCTCAATAACTTTCAATATAGAGCCTGCCGGTGATAACGGGCCTTTTTCATTAAAATGGTTTGAACCGGATACTCTGAAAGAAGTTGGTCCGTATTCAATTGATATAAGTGATGATCTGATATTGGATTTTGAGATTCTGGATGCTAAACATACATCAGCAAGATTCACCTACGAGATAAAAATTGGCACCATAGATTCGCTGCAATATGATTATAGAAACAGGTATATTGGGAAGTATAGCTGTAATGCAGCTAATTCGTATAACGGATCAACAGAATACTACCCGGACACACTAACAGTTGTAAAAAACGATGTATTCAATATGATAAACATTTTAACCAGGAATGATTTGTTATATAATTACGAAGGAAACAATATGACGTATCTTAATTCAAATGGTTATTATAGCTATCCATCAGGTCTTTATTACGGATATCATTCCGGGGCTTCATTTACACATGACAGTATTCATTATTCAGTAAGCGGACCTTTAGGTTATTATTATACAATTGTTTACGAAGGAATCAGGATTAACAATTAATGACAGGCTTGTTCAAATTGATACAATAATTATTCTATACATGCAATGAATGGATAGCAGCGGCCAGCATGGAGCCATAAAACATTTGAGGTTAAGCGATTATTTATACTTTCAACCGGCATAAACTTTTGTGCCGGTTGACAAGCATGTAACCCTCATTCCCCATCTATTTCATACCTCCAAACGTCAATTATCACCTTCTTCCCCTTCAACCATCCCCATCACTTTTTCTTCTTCTGCTTCACACACCGGGATTTTCCGGTCCGGTTTGGTTTCGGCAGGAAAGGCAAGGGTTTCGGTATTAAAGTGCTTGTTGATTTCCATTACATCAGCAGGCTTTACAGTATTCTCTTCGATCTCCTTGGGGTAATACTCAGTCAGGATGGAAATATTTCTGAGAGATGAAATATTTACTTGAAATGAATATGAAATTTCATTATATTTACAGTGTTTTGCTGGCTGACCAGAAAAGGTGAGTTTCGTGTATACGGATATATGCAATTATTCTTAGAGCGAAATGTTATGTGAAATTGCCAGTTCTCCAGAATAATAAATAAGACCATTATGAACAAATACTTTCGAATTCACTGCTACTTTTGGTCGTTATTGTTCTTAATTGTAACAATCAGGTTACAAGCACAAACAACGCCAATTTACTATTATGTTGAACCAAACGGTAATGACTCCAATCCGGGGACAGAATTGCTACCCTGGAAGACACTGGCGAAAGTTTCTTCGATGGCCACTGCTGGTGTAACCGTTCTTATAAAGCAGGGCACCTACAACGAGCCACTCATACCAGTGAACTCAGGAACAGCAGAAGCACCTATAACTTTCGCATCTTACCCCGGTGATACAGTTACAATCAGCGGAGTGGGACTAACCCCTGCCGAGTCGGGATCAGGACTAATATTTATTGACGGTTTGAGCTATATTAGGATATCCGGACTCAGGGTGATAAACTCGACAAGTTATGGCATTAATGTTAATAACAGCAGCTATATTACCATCGAGAAGAATTATGTTGATAGCACTGATGATTCAGGTATAATCACGTATATCTGCAGTAACGTCGTAGTTGACGCCAATGAGGTTCTTAACTGCTCTATAGTAGCCGATCAAGAATGTATTTCCATTGCAAAAACAAACCTCTTTGAAATAAAGAATAATTGTATTCACGAAGGATACAGAATTGGGATTGATATAAAGGTTGGCTCGTCAAATGGTATCGTATGTAACAATGAAACATACAACCTAAATGGTGCTAATGGGATCTATATTGATGCCTGGGATAGCCATGAGTTCAATATTGATGCATTTGATAATATCTCCCATGACAACAATATAGGTATTGCCTTGTCCTCAGAATTTGGAGGGCTACTTGAAGGAATCAGAGTACATCATAATATTGCTTATAAAAATCTTTCAAGAGGGTTCATAGTTGCAGGCTGGAGCATAGGACTGACGCATCCATTAAAGAATATTAAAGTCTATGGGAATGAGTCATATGAGAACGGTTTCGGCTTCGAAATTGGAGCTTACACAGGAACGACTATGGATAGCATAGCAGTTTACAATAACCTCATCTATCACAATCAAGGAGCAGGAGTGAGGATCAGCCGCTATGACACGGGTGAGTGTGCGCTGCGAAACGTGTCAGTCATCAACAATACGATCCACGGAAATGGTACATTGGGGAACGGGTGGGATGCAGACAATTCAGGCATAAATATCTTCAATATAAGTCCTGAGAATATGCTGATTAAAAATAATATCGTTAGTAACAACGCCTATTGCACTATTTTTATTGCACCCGAAGTCCCATCCAATAGTATTACTGTTGATTACAATTTCTTCAATGGATTCAGGAATGTCATCTACGAAACGGCAGGCACAAACGCAGTTTATGGAGATCCATTATTTGTCGATTCCTTGAAGAATGATTATCATCTACAGGCCACTTCAGCTTGTATTGACAAAGGGGACACTGCTAAACAGTACAACGACCCGGTAAATCCAGATGAACCTGGTTATGCATTATATCCGGCTCAGGGAACCATACGGAATGATATGGGTGCTTATGGTGGTCCCTATGCATCTTCCTGGGATCTGGCGGCTTCCATTGCACCACCGCTGGTACCAACGCTAATTTCACCTTTAAACGGTGCATCCGGTGTCCCGTCCACTCTCTTGCTAAGCTGGGATGGCCACCGGGGTGCCACATCGTATCAGTTGCAGGTCTCTTACAATTCCGATTTCTCATCAATGGTTATTGACACTAGCATTACAGGACAATCCTATGGAATCAGAAATCTTGCCAACAACACGCTCTATTACTGGCGTGTCAAAGCTTCTAACGCAGGCGGGACAAACTCTTATTCTAGCACGTGGAACTTCATTATAACAAGCCCGGCATTCATTAAACAAATTAAACCTGACATCCCGATTGGGTACGCTTTGTATCAGAACATCCCGAATCCATTCAACCAAATTACCACGATTCAGTTTTCATTGCCGAAAGTGAGCCAGGTTAAACTCAGCATCTTCAACTCAGCTGGTATGGAGATTGAAGTTCTTGTGAACCAGAATCTTCCTCGAGGCCAGTATCGTACACAATGGATTCCAAATAATAATCTGAATGGTGTTTACTTTTGCCAACTTAAGACATCCGAATTCATTGGTATGAAAAAACTTCTGTTGCACAGATAAACGGGCAACTTCACATAATAAGCGGTATAAACAATAAGGGTTTTAGTGGTTTATGAGGCTCATAAGCCCGTTTCAACTTTCTTGTAACTTGACAGGAAAGTGACATGCAGTCGGCTGCTATTCTTATACTAACCCTTATAGTGCATTTACTTTCCCACTATCCATCCCCATCACTTTTTCTTTTTCCTTTTCTTCCTGTTCTTCTCTTCTTCCTCCGCTTCAAGCATCAGGGTTTTCCAGTCCGGTTTGGTTTCGGCAGGAAAGGCAAGGGTTTCGGTATTAAAATGCTTGTCGATTTCCATTACAACAACAGGCTTTCCGATATACACTTCGATTTCTTCGGGGAGTTAGTAAGTGACTTCGAAATCCCAACCAACCGATAGTGACAAACCGTTTTACTTAATACAATTCCTACAATCGTTTTTTTTTATAATTTTAAACTAAAGTGTAATAATTCAAGATTTACACCACTAACTTAAATAAAGCAATATTGAGTAGCGATTTTTATAAAACATCTATTGTACCCTTTTCGGGAATAATCATCAAGTTGTGCAGGGCCTATACCAATTCACAAGAGGATTTTGAAGATTATTTTCAGGAAGTATGTTTGCAAATTTGGAGGAGTAAAGGAAACTTTCGTGAAGAATCGGAATGGAGTACCTGGGTTTACCGGATTTCATTAAACGTTTGTTTGACCTTACTTAAGAAAAAGAAAAATAATAGTCAGCATTTTGTATCTGATTCTTTGGCAGCTGAAGAAATAGAACATAATCACGCATTTTCTGATGAATCTCTCAACATGCTTTATGATGCTATCAGACAACTATATGAAATTGACAGAGCTATTATTATGCTTTATTTAGAAGAAAAAACCTATCAGGAAATCGCTGATATTATTGGAACAAATTCAAATAATATTGGAGTACGAGTAAAAAGAATTAAAGAACGTTTAAAAAAAATATTAGATGGAAAAATCAATTGAAAATATTTGGAAAGAAGGTTTTCTGAAAAGTGATGTATTGGTAGCGCCAAAGATCAATAAGCTATACAACCAAAAATCAATTCATATCATTGATAAATTTAAAAGAATGATGAAAGTTAATATTTACGTCATTTTGGTTTTTGCATTTTTAAATTTGGGACTGTACGCTGCGCTTGGGACTCCCATTGCCGGGGGATTCATTTTTTTACTCTTAATGGGGGTATGTTGGATAAGTATTAAACAGGCAAAGACCATGAAAAACATTGATACTAATTTGAGTAGCTATGATTATGTCAAGTCATTTAACAGTTGGCTCAAAATGGCCATTTCAAACAATATAAAAGTTATGCGCTTTTTCTATCCTCTGATATTTTTAGCTGCTTTGATGCCGATAACACATGCATTGAAAGCAAGAGAAGTGACGAATGAAGCGATTTTGAATTCAGGATTTCACCTCGTTTATGGAATTCCCACTTTTGCTTGGATATTAGCCCTGGGATTTGCGGTTTTAATTTATGTCTTTGGTGGAAGAATTTACCAATGGGATTTAAACCTGGTTTATGGCAGAGTATTTAGAAAATTAGAAGAATTAATAGCCGATATAGAAGAATTAAAAAAATAAACATTTCCTAAAGCTCATAAATCTAAAGGTTTTTTAGCTCTTATTTTTAAAAAAATAAATTTTGCAAGTAATAAATTTTGTTTCCAGCCACTAATCAGGAAAACATTAAAAAATAAATAGTATGACATTACAGGAAGCATATAACTTTTTCGAAAGTTTAAAAACAGAAACAACTAATAAAAATGAAATCAAAGTGTATGAAAAATTCCTTCATGTTCTAAACGAATTGAAAAACAGAGAGTTCTCAAAAGATGAAATTCAGTTCATTGAAACGGAACTTGATGGGTTGAATTTAAAATCAAATCCT
>JBBRCH010000043.1:0-37590 GCA_038204995.1 Bacteroidales bacterium
CTGAGCACCAACCCTCCGGCGCAGGGCTACCTGAATCAATGGGTATGGACTTTTGGTGACGGCACACCGCCTGTTACCGTCATCTTTCCTGGCAGCCCGAATGTAACTCACCAGTATCCGGCACAGGGAAATTACAATGTAAGCCTGACTACGACCAACAGCAAGGGATGCACCTCGGAATACCACCTGGTGGTTTCGGTCAGCAACCGCCCGCTTGCGGAGTTCACTTCCTGGAGCAGTTGTGAAGGCCAGCAGGCTGTATTTACCGATAATTCCAACGCGAACCTGGGCGGACAGATTACCGGCTGGCTGTGGAACTTTGGCGACCCTACCTCCGGAGCCCTGAACACCAGTATTTTACAAAACCCCGTGCATACTTATGCCACAGCCGGCAACTTCCTGGTACGGCTTATTGTCACCAACCTGAACGGATGCAGCGATACCGTTCAGCATTCTGTACTGGTAAAGGCGTCACCCCGTGCCAACTTCTTCAGCAGCCCCGGCTGTGTGAACCACCCTACCCAGTTCCTGGCTGACAGCACTATAATCAATATCGCTGCTGTAGCCACCTACCTCTGGGATTTTGGCGACGGAGGTACTGCCTTCAGCCGCAATGCCATGCACACCTTTGTGGCTCCCGGCACCTACACTGTAACCTTTACCATCACCGATACCGCGGGGTGCTCGGGCGATACTCTGCTTCCCGTTACCGTGAACCCGCCACCCACAGCACATTTTTCAGCTAACAGCGATAACTGCCAGGGACAGGCTGTCATCTTCACGAACCTGAGTACCACGCTCACCGGGTTTATCAACCAATGGATATGGGATTTTGGCGATGGCAACACCCAAACCATCAACTTCCCGTCCAACCCGGGCACGAGCCATACCTATGCAGGTACCGGCGATTTCAGCGTCACCCTCACGGTGGTCAACAGCCAGGGGTGTACCCACTCCGAAAGCAGGCTCATCCATATCCTGGGTGCCCCGACTTCCGCTTTTATGTCGGCAGGACAATGTATGGGTACCCCGGTAAGTTTTACCGATTTATCCACTGTTTCAGGTACGCAAACCATCAGCATCTGGAACTGGAATTTCGGGGATCCAACCTCGGGGGTTTTCAACACCAGCACCCTGCAGCATCCCACACACACCTTTGCCACGGCAGGAACCTATGTTGTAACCCTGATCACCTTTACCGGCAACAACTGTTCGGATACCCTCGCAAAAAACCTTGTCGTCAAGCCCAACCCGTCCTGCGACTTCAACACCCAGAGCGCATGCGCCAATAACCCTGTATCGTTCACCCCCACGGGAATGGCTGTCAACAGCATAGCCACCTGGTACTGGACTTTCGGCGACGGAGGAAACTCGAATCTGCAGGCGCCCACGCATGTGTATACATCGCCAGGCACCTATACGGTCACGCTTACGGTAAATGATACCGCCGGATGCAGCAACACCCGGACCAAACCTATTGTTATAGCTCCGATCCCGGATGCCAACTTCGGGTATTCCACACCCACCTGCCAGGATGATGTGGTGAGTTTCTCGGATATGAGCAGCACGGCAACCGGATTTATTGCCCGCTGGACCTGGGATTTCGGTGATGGGAATACCCAAACCATTCTTTTCCCGGGCAGCCCCAATGTTACACACCCGTATACCAATGCCGGTACCTTTAATGTCACCCTTACGGTGAAAACCAGTGACAGCTGTACCAACCAGCTTATCCGCGTGCTCACTATCCTTCCCAAGCCTACGGCTGACTTTATGTTTGGCGCTGCCTGCCAGGGGAATGCGGTCACCTTCAATGATCTGAGCATCAGCAACACAACCGGGAGCATCAACGGATGGGCATGGAATTTTGGCGACCCGGCATCCGGAACTGCTAATTTCTCAGGGCTGCAGCATCCGACCCATATGTATACTGCGGCAGGAACCTACACGGTTTCGCTGGTGGTTTCCATCCCCGGGGGATGCAACGATACGGCCACGCATCAGATCGTGGTAAGTGCACCTCCCATGGTGGATTTTACCCCTGAAGCCGGCTGCAACGGCGACACTACGCTGTTTACCTCAAGTACACTGGTCAATATGGCAACTACCCAGGGGTGGTACTGGCAGTTTGGCGACGGAACCACCGCTTTTGTGGCTGACCCTGTTCATATCTATGCCACGGCAGGAACCTATAGCGTCACCCTGACGATTACCGATACGGCGGGATGTACCAACACCAAAGTGAAGCCTGTTATCGTTGTCCCCGGACCTACCGCCGCATTCAGCAGCAGCAGTCCCGGGTGTTCAGCACTGCCCGTTACCTTTACCGACCTGAGCAATGCCAACGGCGGAAGCCTCTCCACCTGGACCTGGGACTTTGGCGACGGAACGGATACTACCTACAACGGGTCTGTTGCCAGCTTTGCTCATACCTATGCCCAGCCCGGCACGTTCATCGTAAGCCTGCATGTACTTTCGGCCATGGGATGCGAAAACACTACCCAACACACGATTACGATATCACCTTCGCCCATTGCTGATTTTGTGTATGCCAATACCTGCCAGGGGCAAAGTACCCAGTTTACCGATATGACCAGCCTGAACGGAGGCGGTTCCCTCACCTTGCGGTTATGGAATTTCGGCGACCCTACCTCCGGCATGCTGAACACCTCTGCTCTTGTAAACCCGACCCATACCTTTTCACAGGCCGGAACCTATACGGTTACCCTCATCACCCTGAATACCGGCGGATGTCCTGATACCGTGCAGCAGAATGTGAGCATCACCCCAAAACCCACTGTCGATTTTTACAGCGACAGCCTGGTTTGCATCGGGAACACCACCACTCTTTTTACCGATACCCTGGTTACCAATACGGGCGCCATCCTGTTTTATGAATGGGATTTCGGCGACGGAAGCCCGCATGCGTTCACCCGGAATGCTTCGCATACGTACACTATAGCAGGTACTTTTACGGTATCCCTTACCGTTCAGGATACTGTCGGCTGTGGAAATGTAAAAACACGTCAGCTTACCATTCATACGGCGCCGGTTTCGTCCTTTACCTTCACCGGTGTATGCGAAAATGTCCCTACACAGTTTTCGGACCTGAGTGCTCCACCTGTGGGAGATACTATTGTAAGCTGGTACTGGGAATTCGGATCTTCAGCAGATACGTCCACCCTGCAGAATCCGGCTTTCACCTTTACCCTTCCCGGGACCTATACCATAAGCCTGACCACCACCACCGAAAACGGCTGTTCCAACACAAAGAGCCTGCCACTGCAGGTATGGAATAACCCGACGGCATTTTTCAACTACACCGCCAGTCCGTGTGCCAACGGCCTGGTGCTGTTCCAGGATTCGTCGTGGAGCTACCAGGGCACGGTGAACAGCTGGCAGTGGGAGTTTGAGCCTTACCAGTTCGGCACGGGCACCAATCCGGGCCATCAGTATTATGCCGTGGACAGCTGCTACCAGGTGACCCTTATCATTGAAGATATGCGGGGCTGTGTGGATACGGCCATGCAACAGATTTGTGTTCCTGCGCAACTCACAGTTGATTTCAATACCGACCTGAGGTGTTTCGGTGATCCGGTACATTTCACCCCTCAGCTTCTGACTCCTGCAGCCCCTGCCGATTCGCTGATCGGTTTCAGCTGGAATTTTGGCGATCCGGCAACAGGAAACGCGAATCTTTCCACCCAGAAGAACCCGGCACACAACTTCAGCAACGTAGGTTTCTATACCGTTAGTTTTACCACCACCGATACGTTCGGATGCGAAGCCACAGCCTATAGGACCGTGCAGGTAAATGCTTTACCGGTGGCTGCTTTCAGCTATACCACGGGGCAATGCGACAGCACTCTGATCTTTACCAGCAACAGCATGGATACCAGCAGTGTGATCAACACCTGGATATGGCAGTATGGCGACGGCACTTCCGAAACGCTCACAACCCCTGTGAGTACGCACAAATACAATATTCCAGGCGAATACACGGTTACCCTCACCGTTATCAACGGCAATGGATGCACCGATACGTTTACCGATACCGTAACCCGGTCGGCCTGCCTTATTGCTGCCTATATGAATACGCAAGACCTGCTGTGCCAGAACCAGAACCTTACCTTTACCGATATGAGTACCTGCGATGGCACCATCACGCAATGGGAATGGGACTTTGGCGATGGCACTCCTTCCACTATATATACTTCGTATCAACCTACGGTAAACCACACCTTCCTTACCCCGGGCCTGTACACCATCAGCCTGAAAGTCAGCACAGAAGTTGGCACTTCCACCGTGAGTAATCAAACGGAATCGGATGTACTGATAAAACCTTCGCCTGTGGCAGGTTTTAGTGTCGACGCGGTCTGCCTGGGTGAAATTGCTAAGTTCAGCGACACCAGCCTGGCAAACGGTGCCACAGAACTCTACTATCACTGGGAGTTTGGCGATGCGGGAAATGCGGATACTTCCCTAAAGCGGAATCCGGAATACAGGTATTCTGCTCCCGGCACCTTTGTGACGGAGATGATCGTGAGAAACCAGTTTGGATGTGCCGATACCACGACATCGGATGTGATGGTCAACGGCTTGCCTGATGCTTCCTTTGCCAACAGCCTTTCGTGTTCGGGGCAGAAGACTTACTTCTTCGATGCTTCGCAGCCTTATATTGCCCCGCTCAGCACCTGGGGATGGAGAGTGAACAACAACATCGGGCTTATAGGGGGCATGCAGGGTACTTCTCCTTCCTTTGTGTTCGATTCGGCGGGGCGCTACCAGGTGAGGCTGATGGTAGTTGACGCGAACGGATGCACCGACACGGTTGTTCAGCAGGTGACGGTTATTGCTTCGCCGGTAAGCGCGTTCACCTATACCGAAAATGTGGAAAACATACAGGGTCAGATACAGTTTACCAACGGAAGTAGCGGCGCTACGGATTATTTCTGGGATTTTGGCAACGGGGTAACTTCTTATGCCGAATCGCCCCTGATCACCTACGTTGACGATGGCACCTACCTGGTGATGCTGGTCACGGTGGGAGAGCATGGATGCCACGACACAGCCCTGATGGCTTATGACATGATGTTCAAGGGCTTGTATGTACCCAATGCGTTTGCTCCGGGAGGCACGATACAGGCCACCCGGATATGGAAGCCGGTGGGTGTAAACCTGGCGTCGTATAGCGCCGAGGTATACAACAGCCATGGGGCGTTGCTATGGAAAAGCAGTTTACTCGATGATAAGGGAGTTCCGGCAGAAAGCTGGGATGGCACCTATAACCACAAGCCCTGCCAGCAGGATGTGTATGTATGGAAAATATCGGCAATCTTCCGCGATGGATCTATTTGGTACAACACGGATGTGGGCGAACATAAGGGACTGCCGGAACAGGTGTATGGGACGATTACGCTGATAAGGTAACATTCTTAAGAAAACTAACTCTCAGAGCTATTTGAAAGGTGTTGTTCACGTTTTGCAGCGTTTCTTTTTGCAATCTGGTAAGTAACTGAAGAGCAAGTTGCTCCGATAAACGCACCGGCGATCACATCAGAAGGAAAATGTACGCCCAGGCACATTCTCGAGTAGCCCACCAAGACCGCCCAAAAAAGGCACGGGAGAATTATATACCATTTCCGAAATACTAAACCGGCAGCTGTCGCAAAGGCAAAAGCATCTGCCGTGTGACCTGAAGGGAAAGTCGGGCTGCCACCCGTGCTTAGCTTCTCAATAAAAGGATATATTTCATAAGGCCTGGGCAGATCGAAAGCGTATTTCAGAATGTTTGCCACTATGGCTGACAGTGCAACAGAAATCAGGATAAGCAGCATGTTCCGGCGTAAAACAACGTTTTTCTTAGAAATTGCAACCATCAGAATAATTAAGGGTATTCCGAAAGCTATGGCAGCAGTTGTATTCGTAATAAAGATAAAAGTTGAATCATATACCGGAAACCTGTTCTCATATATTCCCTTTAGAATCCGAATATCCAGGTTATGTAGATTCTGCATGAATGATATAAAAACAATTCCGATTATGTGACTCATTCTTTCAGCCTTTTTGTCAGGAGTTTAGCCTCATCCGGCTAAGTATCATCACGCAAATTTAATTTTATAAGCCGGATAATCATTAAATTTCATAAAATTAAAGTTTTATATGTAACGCATATTATATCAGAATAAATGATAAACGGTTTTGGCCGAAACGGGTGTGAGTCACACTATTGTGCTGCATGAAGAAACCCGGTTCTGTTTGGAATGAATCCCAGGACAGGATATCGTTTTAATCAGAAAGTATGAAAATCAGGAGTTTTAAACACATAGGTTGCTGTTAAGACGCCAAAAGATATTACAACCATTACTTATGAAATTTCTTTTTAGCACCATGCACAAAAAATTGAGATCCCAGGCGGTAAAACCTGTATCTTTAGCGTTTGCTCGATTAAAGTTCCGTCAAATATGCAACGAAAATGCCGGAATTAGTTGCCTAATTTATCAAGAGAAATATTTACTTCTACAAGTATGGCTTCGGAAATATTTTTTATTACAGCTTTAGGTATCGCTATATTGTAATCCTTTGGCGCCAGATTAAAAGTTGCTTTTCCCAGGACTTTCCCACCCTTTACTTCCAGTGTTCCGTCTGTTTTTACTTTATTGGTAACGCCATGGATTGACATATCGCCTTCAACCACAACCTTGTAAACGCCATCTTTACCAAGATTTACATCTTTGATATTAGTGACTTTCCCGTTGAAAGTTGAATTTGGGAATTGGTCCGACTCCATATAATTTTCATTAAAATGCTCCTGCATCAGTGCTTTCTCAAATTCGAACCCACGAATCAGTACTTTAAAAACGAAATTGCCGGATGTAAAATCAAGGGCACTGTTAACCTGCCTGTTTACAGCTGCAATCTTTTCCATCGGAGTATCTGACGAGAATGTAATGGAGCCTCCTTTAGTCATATATTTCTGCGCATTTGCAAGGGAAGATGCAATTATAAGGATTGCAACAAGCGAAATGATCTTTTTCATCGTATTTTGTTTTTGTTAAGTTGAATTAGAGTTAGTGTCTTTGATTTAGCAAGAATTTAATTCTGTAAAGTCCAATGGTATATCGGATAATAATTCATGTTAATATTCTGTATTCTGGTCAAATGATACTCAGAGTATATAATCTATTTAACCAGGATTCCCTGGAAAGTTATTGTTATATTATACCATCCTGATTTTTTACGCCCATCCGGCAAACTTGCTTCCATTCGGATGACCTTCTGAAATAATATTATTGATTAAGGAACAACAAACGTACCATATTTGATTAATTCTCACAATTAATTACTGAATCCAAAGGAGTTGTGTTTACTAACGAATTCTACTGATATTTATTATATTCACTTCTTACCATAAAATTTATGTATTTGATCAGGAAATCGGACCAGAATCTGAATGAATCGCTCATTCATCCCTGAATAAGAATTGTACAAATAATACTTCATCCTGAATAATTTTAAAAGCAGGATGAATCTCCATGTTTGCTTTTAACGATCGGCGAGATCACCCCGCTAAGTTCACAGGGAATGTGTATTAATTCGCAAACATGTTCATTGAATGATATAATTTCCAAAATAGATTCGGATTAGTGAGCAGTCAAAATTGCTCCCGGAAATTAGAAAGACTCATATCTGTAATCATACATAAGAGCTGGTAACCCAACAATTTGAGTACTCAAACGTTTAAAAACAACCACACATCCCGTATCTAAACTCAAAAAACAGAAAAACTGGTGTAACTTTGCGGGCTTAATTTATTAAAACTGATGCAAAAGTCTATTCGATCCATCCTTAGTACACTCAGCCTGATATGCATGTACACTGCGGTAACAGCACAGGCTCCTGCCACAGTAAAGCAAGGACCTTCCGGTATTTTTATATTTCCTGGTAAAGAAATACCCTCAGGGAAGACCCTTTCTGCCTATAAAATTGAAAGATCAGAGGATTCCGGAAAATGGAAAAAGATTGCTGAAATAAAAACGCCTGCTGGTTTTAATGATTTTACTAAAGCAGTTGATGCAGCAAAATTATACTTCCCTTCACAACCCATTCCGGCAACAGATAAACTTAATCAGCTTTATCAGAAAGCAGTATTAACAGGTACTACCGATTCATTAAAGGGAATGCGGTTGCTTTTCCCCATCAGAGTGGCTTTGGGTGTTATGTTTTACGATACTTCGGCAAAGAAAAACATAGCGTACCAGTACAGGGTGAATAGTATCATATCCTCAGGTGAAGTATCCCATAGTAGCGTTTCCGATACAATTTCATTACCTTTTCAGGTAAAGTTTGATACAATCAAATACAGCGAAAGCAGTTATAACAATACTTCGGTATTTATCAAATGGAAGTCTTTCGGCAAAAATCCGGCACCCTTATTTATGGTTTATAAATTCAGGTACGGTGCTCCTGTTGTTGCAAGGGGAAAAGTATCCCGGTATGAAATGAATGATACAACTTATTATATTTACATGGATTCGGCTATCATAAATGAAGTCGGAAAAGATCTGCAGTTTTTTGTATCTCCGTTTGATCATTTTGGAAATTCAGGACAATCTTCCCAGGTTGCTGTTATTACCAAGGATAACTTTAACAAGGCCGTTTTTATGCGTAATCATATAGAATTTATGCCCAAGCTTTCAGGCGTTCAGGTTTGCTGGCATTTTTCCGATCCTTATACTGTGAAAACGGTTGAAATATATAGGAGCGAGAAAGAATTTGCAGGATTTCGAAAGCTGGCAGATGCTCTTTCTACAGACACTTCCTACCTGGATCAGCAGATCTGGCCAGAAAAAACATATTATTATTATTTACAGGTTGTAGCAAAAGCAGGTAGACGCACAAAACAAAGTGAAGTGATGATGGCTGAGGTTCCAGGTATTGTTATGAGGCAAAAACTTAACGCACCTTTACTCAGGCAGGTTTCAGTTGTGAAGTCCGGCGTCCGCCTGCTTATTGAAGTGAATGACAGCGTTGCGACTAACCTCCGGATATACCGCGGGCCAAAAGGAGGAATGGTAGCCTTGCCTGATTTTTTGGAAACGCAAAATGCTGCTGTGATTGCATTTACTGATTCAACACTGGCTCCAGGGGATAAGAAGGATGTTTTTTATGCGGTTCGCAATGAGATTCCCGGTGCAGGCATCAGCAGCTTATCAGAGGAAATGCCGGTTGAAAAGATATCAGATCCGAATGAGGTCGAATACTTTTATGCCTTCCCTTCGAAAGGAAAGATTGCGCTATACTGGGATGATGTTGCGAACAGAAAAAGCAGCTATGCATCTTATACTCTGGCCCGTAAATATGGCCCTGCAAACAGCAGATCGCCGCTGATGGTGCTTGCCGAAGGCCTTACCAACAGCAGCTTTATTGATGAAAAATCTCAGGATGGAAACCAGTATACATACGAACTCCGCCTGGCTGATAAAACCGGCAATAGCGGCGAAAAAAGCTATAAAGTTACTATCCTCTCGACCCGATAATTCTTCATTACCAGTCTTTGAGCCTGCTAGATTAGCTTCTCCAATTCGTTCTTCAGCAGCATAAGTTCGTTTTTCAGAGGTGTTGTATCTTTGTTATCAACAACATTCAGTGCGTCGATTATAAACCTGAAGTGTTCAATCTCAGCCAGACGCATTCCTTTCGAACCTGCCTTTTTCCAAATGGAACTGAATGACCGGAATATAAAATCCCATTTATCGGAAATTTCAGGCTTGGGGTACAGCAAAATATAGAAGCACAGTTGAATGTTGCATTCCGCAATCAGGTCCCAATAGTTCATCCGGTCGTAGCGAAGGTGCAGGGAATCATTTAACAGTTCAAGTTCTTTCAGGGCCTGATCTTCCGAAAAAAGTTTATACTCTTTATTATGATTCAATTGGATGTCAGTGTTCCACTTGTGAAAGCCTGATCTTACCAGCACACTTTCTATAACCAGCCAGTTAGTGAGTGAGTACCAGCTTCTCTCACTGTATTGTGAATAATTGTTTACTGAATACGTGTAGCCCTGGTTATAGTAAAAAGCAGCATTTGAATACGCGGCCAATTTTTCGGATTTGCCTGATAAAAATGCTTGCCGCTTGTAAGTGCTCCCCATTATATTCAGCCGTTCGGAAGTGGGACTGAGGCTGATCAGGATGTCAAGATCCCTGATAACATTTTTGATCGATGCCAGATATTCTTTTTTCTTCCCCGGATAAAGTTCCAGGTCCATGATTATTTTCTTAGCCCTCGCATTACAGTATTTTTCAGCAACTGAAAATGAGTATGAAGCATTTTCCATTTTTAACAGTGAACTGATTTTTTCAATCACCTGGTCATACTCGCTTAATTCCATATAAATTAAGGCTTCATATTCGGTAATGGCTGCATTACGGATCTTTGCCTTATCCACGGCTTCCGAAATCTCACGAAGGTTTTTAAGCGCTGTTTCAGCGGCTACATTCCTTATTCCCATCTCGCTTAGCAGGTTAGAAAGAGCTACCTCCGCCTCCTGCGAAATCAGGTATGATTTTGTATCTGTGTGACGAACACTTCTTATTATTGATTCAAATTTGTAAAAAGGATCTCCATAGCATTGGTAAGCTCCCCAGGTGTTGGTCTGACCGTATTTTTCGAATACTGTTTTGCGTGCTTCTTTAACGGATTCCCCGAAATTGTAGCCGGAAAACATTTTATCATAAAATACCCTTGCAAATTCCAATGCTGCTGCGTCATCTACAGCCCATCCTGCTGCTATCACGCATTTTACACCGTTATCAATAAGCTGGGTACCCAGGTTGGCAGCCAGTTTATAGCGTTGATGGTAATACTCTTCAGCTATGCCATCCGTTTTACCAAGGAAACAGCAATTTACGAATACCAATTCAGGCACAGTGCTCATCTGTCGTATCTCCCGGGCTGATAAAAATAAATTTTTACCAATTACCATTCCTGATTCTTCGGGATGATCCTTATCGAATAATCCATGCCCTGAGAGATGAATGATTTTGTAATCTTCACGGAACAGAGTCTCAATGATTTCTGAATGGCTGCCATTCAAACTGGGTGTGGTGTTCATGCCCTGGGCTTTAAGCATTTCTGATACCATTTTACCTTCTTTATATGCACCTGGCAATTGGTTAACAAATCCTTTCAGGTCAGGGTCGGCAATAATGAGTGCATTGTTTTTTGCCACGGTTTTTATTGTAAGGCGATAATCCTTGGAGACCAGCTGGCGGATCATACCTGCCGATACGCAGATAGGTTTTGTATCAGTAACACCATCCTGCAGAAGTTCCCACGGATAGGACGCTGTGTAACTGTCGAGTATCCAGTTTATGTGACCGTGTCTCTTGAGTTGTTCTTTAAAATTGTTCGGTATCAATAATTCAAAGATTGTTTTTGCCATTTCTGGAGTCCAGCGGTTATTCGTCGATATCTCTTCAATCAATTCCTCCATTAAAACCGGGCTGCTGAATAATTCCTGCTGTTCTTCCCTGGCGCCTCCGGTCGACGCATTGAATTGCAGACAACGCACACTCCCGTCATCATTCTTCTCGTTACTAACTGTAATCCTGTTCCACCATCCTTCGGATGTATTAATAGGAATTCGTTTTCGTGATCCAAGTAAGGTTTTGATTTTCTTCCCTTCAGTGGTGATGCTGAGTGAACTGCTTTCTTCTTTCTCAATTCGGTTGATGGAATAAAAACAACTCAGGGCTTTGTCTTCATACAATTCAATAAACTCAATGCATTCAATTGTCTGTGTGTTTTCAACATGTAAATTTTTAAATTTGAGATTCGCGTTATATACTCCCTGGATAATGGCTTTTACCGAATCTTCAATGGATAATCCGGCATACCCGCTCCCAATGATCAGAGAAGAAATGCCAACGTGTTCCGTATCCTTGGCAGAAGGTTTGATCAGCAGGTTGCAACTGCTTAAGTGAAGTAAATAATTGGAAATCCCTTGCTCAATAGTTCTCGTTAGTTCAAATGCTGTTAATTCACCGGGCGTGCCAAGGCCAATGATAACAGCTCCTTTAAAGTTATCCTGGGTTGACAATATCACTTCACTGGTGCCAATCTGACCGGGATAAATCCCAAGCTGGTGCCTTTTGCTTAGTGTGCCGTTGAGATTTGAATCAATTGCATTTTCGGCATATAAAATACCATCGTTTAAAAAATGGCCGGCAAATACCGGATATGAAGCATAGAACAAATCTCCATGGCTTATGGAGACACGGATAGGTATTTCGCTCACTTCCTGTCTTGTTTTGGTGCTTAAACCAAGTAAGGTGTTTTCGAGGCCGGCGGGCGACAGGTCAAAGTCAAAGGATGCAGGGGTTTTGAAAAGCTTTTCTTCTCCACGAACGACAGGCCTTGTTTTACTCAGCAGGTTCGTGTTCCCGTTAGCCAGCAATTCCCTGATGCCTCTGAAAATGCCAGGCTCATTGGCCAGTGAGCCATGCGTTACATCCACATAATACACGGTATTGTTTTCAATCATCTTTTTCGGGATACCGCTTTCCCAGGTTACACTTTGGTCTCCTTCGGCGGTACTGAGAAATACCAGTTCGTCGCCCGACGTTTTCTTATCAATGCGGTAACCACAGGTAGTCGCAGAGTCTTTACCTGCGATATAAACTGCATTGGTATAATCCTCAGGCTTGATATTACTTTGAACGAGTTTCCTGTATGCACCAAAACTATCCAGGTCTGATGATGCCGGAAGCGGCCATGCTGCTTCATCTATTCCTTTTTTCATTAATTGCCAGGTTGCCATGCTGGCAAAATCGTTGTCGGCATCAGTGGATAAGGGCAGTAAACTTAGCAAACCCTGAAATCCTGAAAATACTTCAAGCAACTCTTTCTTTGAATGGGCCAGGTCTATTTTGGCCAGTTTGTCAATAATGCCGTCTTTGCCAAACAAAACGGCAGGGATCCGGAATGATCCTCCTAAAGGCGCGCCCAGGAAAATAAGCCTGAAACCATTGGAATTATTCAGTAATGACCAGGTATCAGGATGTGTCGCAATAAAATCTCTTATCAGCACTCCGCCCATCGAGTGGCCGATCAGTTTTACCGGTTGTTTATATTTCAGTAAACCAAGTATTTTTTTATCAAGCAGTTTGGCCGTTTCAGTCAAAGGCAGTCGCCAGTCGAACGGAAATGTAACAACATCATACGTATCTGACAGGTTCTGAACCAGTTTTTTATAGGACGTAGCTATCAAAGAGGTAGCCCGGAAATCCTGCCTGTTTCTTAACTCAACAAGTCCACCGGTAAGGAACTTCCAGTAATTAATCCAGATAAGCTTGTCGCTGTGGGCCAGGTTCGATCCCATGATTCCGGGCAACAAAACAACGATAGGTTTGGTTCCTGTTACAGTATCTTCGAAAATCTGTCCTCCATCCAGCTTAAGTAAGGCATTCCTCTCAGCTGACACAGTAAGGCTGAGTTGCTCATCAATAAATCCGGGTAATCTTGTTCCCCATTCCGACTGCAAAGCCTGCAGCATAGCGGTATTGGTTGTTTTATTTTCGAAATATTTAAAGTGGTTTATTTCGGTTTCCTCGTCAAAGAATCGTTGGACTTTTCCTGATCTCCTCGTGCCCAGCGACATAGATTCCGTATCAACAACAAGATCGTTTTTCTGCATAAAGAAAAGTTTACTGGCGATTACCAGCAAAGCGCTCAGTTTAAGCCCTGCTTTGGCGTTTCCCGAAATAACGATCAATGAATTGTCGATTATCACCGAACTGGAAGAGTTGCCTGAATCGGCTTTACTGTTGAGGACTTTGATAAATGGCGAGTTGCGTCTTTGCACTTCCAAGCCAGGCAGTGTGTTTACGTCATTCTTACAATCAATAACAGCAGCCAGAAGGTTCCTGAAAGCAGAATATACAGGGTTAGTAGCAATCCCGGTGCCAATCCCGACCAGATTGAATGTAAAATTGAAAAAGTTGTCCATGCGGTTCGAAATGATAGTCGTTCCTCCCGCCGGGCAAGCAACACGGATAAATTTTTCGACGCTTACCCGTTTATTCTCAAGTTCTTTCTTAATATCGTTAATTAATCCAGTCAGATCAGTGTAATAGGCCTCAGGATATTCGTTTTTCAACACTGAAAGCTCAGTATCCGTAAATCCTCTCTTACTTTCGGTGCTGTTGCAGAACCTGGACAATAATTCGCCTACCAGTCCTCCGCGCGAATGGGTGATCAGGTGTAAAACTGAATTTTTAGGTAAGGCCTTTATGAGATCCCTGACATTATGCAGCGGATTTTCGGTCAGTGTCCGGTGCTGAAAAGCCAGAACCCTGTCGCCATAGGTTTCCTGAATATGTTTAAAAAGCTCAGTGTTTTTCAATTCACCGAAAGACCCATTGGTTGAAGATGCCGTGCCGTGAATAAAAAGCAGGTAAGGCTTGTTAAGTGTATCCGGGGTAAAATCGTGCAGTTGAAAATTGCCGTCAAGGCTGAATAGCCCGATTTTCTCTTCCAATTGCTTTTCTTCGAGGTTTGAGGCCAGTTTTTTAACTTCCGCTCCCACCATGTTTTTGGTAAAAATATTCAGTACTTTGAGTGCTATTTTATTTAGTATACCACGCTCGCTGCTTTCGCTGCTGAGCTCAAAAGGGATTTCAAATACGCTTTCACCCGAACGATTCCTGGCGTTCATGGCTTCAGGGAACAGGTCGTCTAAGGTGTCGGGACTTGAAAACCAGGTGGTTCCATCCTCAAATACCATTTCCAGGAGATCATCATCCTGAAGTGTGACCGGATGGCTTTCAGTGACTCCCCGGGTGCTCCGGCCTATTTGAAATGATTTGCGGATAGTCAGATTGTCTTCGGTGGATTGACCGGATACCTGGCTAGTCTGGTCGTACCCTTTGATAACGATGTCGTTGATTTTCATGGCATAGGGTTTTGTGGTTAATACACAATATTTTTAATGAATCAGTATCAGTTGATAAATACTACAAGCAACATGGCAGTTTTACAAATTCAGTATTTTATAAAGATCATGCAGGATGATCTGATGTTACAACTTTGCGAAGGCGATTGACTTTTAAAATAAAGCATTGGTTTAGAGCTTCAGGATGAATCTGCTTTAGGAGAGGATAAAATGTAAAGATGCTTGAAATAACCATAAATCTCGATTTTAAAGGTTATAACAGTAATAATGCTGCGTAATAGTATCCTGCGTGATTATAAAAAATCCGGAATCTGAGCTTAAAAGAATTGTTTAAAAAACAAACTAGGGTACAATAAAGGTAAGCCAAAATTTTAAAAAATATATAACAATTGAGTATGAAATTTGTTTTAAATTCTTATACTGTAATGATCGGAGTTCTATACGGCTTAAGTTTTAATGTAATCTGCAATGCGGAACCGCGATAAATGGTGGCACCCTCTTATGCAGAGTTGTATGACTCTGACCTGGCTTTAACAAAAATTAAACATACTATTTCAATCACGTTAAGCGGGTGGGGATATATAATTACATGATTAAGTATCAGTTATGCGGCTGAGTGAATTGTAAAATCCATCACTTATTTTGTACTTTTATTGTAAATTGTTCACGAAACGATAATTTTAATTTTTAAAACATAAAACATGGGTATAAAATTATTTATAAGTTACGCTCACGAAGATGAATCTTTCAGAATTGATTTTGAAAAACATTTCACAAGTATGAAGCGTGAAGGTTTAATTGAAGAATGGACTGACCGGATGATATCGGCCGGTTCGGAATGGGCAGAGGAAATAGAAGCACATCTTGATCAATCCAATATTATTCTTCTATTCATCAGCCCCGATTTTATGGCATCATCCTATTGTAGTGAGGTTGAAGTTCAGCGTGCCATGCAACGGCAGCGAATGGGTATTTCGAAAGTTATTCCGGTCTTAATCAGGCCTGCTGACTGGCTTGGAGCTCCCTTCTCGAAACTCCAGGCTATTCCATCTGAGGCTAGAGCTATAAGTGAATGGGAAGACCGTGATGCAGCTATGTTTGATGTTACCAAACACCTTCGTAAGCTATGCAAAGAGGTGAGCGCAATCCCCGGCAATCCTGCAAATCCTTATACCATCAGTAAAACCGGTGACTGGATTGAGGCTGAATTAATATATGATTTACACCAGACCGGGGAGTCAAAGATCGCCACTCTTCACATGTCGGTAATTGATAAAAACGACGATACTGCAACAGTAAAAGTATTAACTTTTTCGGAAGAACTCGGTAATGATGAGAAAACTATAGGGATACCTCTTGATAAACCCCTTGAGGATTCAGCCGGTTTGATTGCTAGTTCCTTTACATCAGAACAAATTCCCGGCAATGCCTCCATTGAAGTTCATCAGAATTCAGGTGGAGTGGAAAAGTTGTTCATCGGTTCAAAAGTTTACTACACGACATGGGTTAACATTGATTGCGACATAAGAATGGGCAAGGAGCATACAGTTCTGAAAACAAGGAAATGGCTTTCAGAGCTGATTCCTCTCGACGGAATCGTTAAGCTCATTAATACTATTGAAGGTATTTATACCTCAACAATGACCGTTATTGCATATGGTCATGAAGATACACTCGTCATCCCGGAAATTAAGTCAAATAACGTTAAAAGCAAAGCCAGGCAAAAAAAGAAGATTCCTGCATTGGGAGAAATAATCGGCGGTTCCTGGCAAACAAAAATCATCGAATCTTCAGGACAAATAATACCCGCAACTTTCAGCTTTAATTCTCCTGATGTATTCACAGGCACGCTTGATTCTGCTTCTCTGGGGCCCATTCATCTGCAGGGAAGATGGTGGGTGCAAAATCAGAATTTATTCTTCGAAGGTTCACAGGCTTACAGTACTTACAATATGCCATATGCTGCTGGAATTGAGTTCGTTGAGCTTTCAAAAAACATACTTAAGGGAATAAGCCAGTCAGGAGAAAAAGTGATTATGGAAAGAATAAAATAATTCAGGACCCCCGGGATAGATAAAGACACATCTTCCATATTCGGAGTAGTATCCTATTCTATCCTATGCCTGAATTAATCCGTGAGAATGTGGCCTTTGAAAATATATGGAGATACCTGATTTAATACATTTGAATTAATACCTTTGCTGCTGCTGAACAGGCAGTGGCTGCTTCAGTTTATAACAATAAAATTAGATTTATTGGTCATGTACTATAAACCCGTATGTCGCTAGCAAAAGGCTCAATTTTCAGAGGTAATTTCCTTCTGGTGTTTTTTGCCAGTTTGCTTATGTTTACGGCGTTTTACATCCTGCTTCCCACTCTTCCGGTTTTCCTGAACAGGGTATTGAAAATTGACGAAGGACAAATCGGGCTTATCCTTGCCGTTTATACCCTTGCTGCATTGCTTATAAGGCCGTTTAGCGGTTATATGATCGACAGGTATGGCCGTAAGTTGTTTTTTATTCCCTCATTACTGCTTTTTGCCATCATGTTTGCCGCTTATCCATTGGCGGGTGTCTTTATAATGATGCTTGTTGTTCGCTTTACACACGGCCTTATATGGGGAGTTGCCACCACTACAGGAAGCACGCTTATTGTCGATATAATTCCGCCGGAGCGAAGAGGTGAAGGTATCGGCTTATATGGACTTGCTATGACTTTTCCAATGGCATTGGGGCCTCTTACCGGCATTCAGCTCACACAGAACAACAACTATACACTGATGTTTTTATCTGCCGGAGCGCTTGCCATGGCGGGATTCCTGCTCACCTTATTCATAAAATATCCTGAAGTTCCCCATGCGGGAAAAACTGCTTTCTCATTCCGTAACCTGATTGAATCATCCGCGCTTCCGGTAACATTTAATCTTTTGATGATAAATATCAGCTATGGAGGCCTTGTTTCATTCATTTCCCTTTATGCTTTACGAACCGGGATCGGATATACAGGCTTATTTTTTATCATTTTCGCATCCGGTATAACACTGGCTCGTATTTATATGGGTAAAATTTTCGACAGGCATGGCCCGAAATCGCTCTCAATTACAGGTATACTGTTGCTTGTAACAGGACATATTCTGCTCGGACTGGTAATAAATACTGAAGCGTTTATGATCGCCGGCTTCCTGCTTGGATTGGGCAGCGGTATAGTTTTCCCAACCTTTCAGGCGATGGTAAATAACCTTGTTTCACCACAGAGACGCGGAGCAGCAAATTCAACACTTTTCTCAGGCCTTGATCTTGGTATAGGTCTCGGTATGCTGATAACCGGCTTTCTCGCTCATAGGATCGGACTACCCCGCACATATTTTATCTATGGCATAGTAAACCTTTTTGCCCTTTTTTATTTTCTGTTCATTTCAAATACGCACTATCAGAAGAATCTTAACTCCGGCAACTTATAAAACGGATGTTTCTGACAACTGAACACCGAAATGAAATGCAATATTGCAGGAAACAAAGTTAAACTGAGGTTATTTCGTGTTATCCCTGTTTGGGGGCAGTCAGTGAATGGTACTTGATTTTTTTTTTCTGAAACTTTAGGGGCTTTATGAAGTTAAAAATTATCCTCAAAAGATCATTTAATGGATAGTTTGTTGCTATATTTAATAAATTTTTTTTCAGATAGAGTTTCTGAACTAATTTTGTAACTTTGCGACCCCGTTGCGAACAGATGATCCGGCATAGTTCTTTTACGGAAACAGAAATTAATTGGAGAGGTGGCCGAGTTGGTCGATGGCGCACGCCTGGAAAGTGTGTATACCTCAAAAGGGTATCATGGGTTCGAATCCCATCCTCTCCGCTTATATGATTGCTTTTAAAAATCGATCCATACACTACTAAAATTCAATAAAGTTACACTATGAAAAAAGTAATTGCTTTCTTGTCAATAGCTTTAATGCTATCTATCGGTTTGTCGAATTATACATTTGCTCAGGGTGAGGGCGTCGCTACCGATTCAAATGCTGCTGCGAAAGTTGATGCTGCTTCAGCGCAGGCTGCTGAAACTACCGATGCTACAGTTGAAGAAACACAGTCGTTCCATCAGGTACTGAAAAGCAAATTTATTGAAGGAGGTGCGCGATGGATGACCCCTATTCTCCTGTGCCTTATCATCGGACTTGGTCTTTGTATTGAGCGTATTATCTACCTGAATCTTTCAACAACCAACACAACCAAATTACTCAACTCAGTTGAAAGCGAACTCCAATCCAAAGGTATCAGCGCTGCTAAAGAAGTTTGCAGAAATACACGTGGCCCGGTTGCATCAATATTCTTCCAGGGATTGGACCGATACAACGAAGGGATTGATATTGTTGAGAAATCGGTTATTTCCTATGGCGGTGTGATGATGGCACGTCTTGAAACCAACCTTACCTGGATCACTTTGTTTATCGCCCTGGCGCCTATGCTCGGTTTCCTTGGTACAGTTGTGGGAATGGTATTCGCCTTCGATTCAATCGAAGCTGCAGGTGATATTTCACCAACGGTTGTTGCAGGAGGTATGAAGGTAGCCCTTCTCACTACTGTATTTGGTTTGATCGTTGCTATTATACTTCAGATCATTTATAACTACCTGGTTTCGAAAGTTGAATCTATTGTTAACAGCATGGAAGATGCAACTATCAGTTTTATGGATATTCTGGTTAAGAACAAAAATGCTAAAAACTAACTACTATGAATAGCTTAATCAATATAGGGCTATACGTGGCTTATTTTGCGCTGTTTATTGCTGTTGCTGCCCTGATCTTTTTCCCTTTACTTACATTGGTGAAGGGTAACTTCAAAAATGCAAAAGGCACTCTTATTGGAATAGCTGTTCTTGCCCTGGTTGTCATTTTTTCGTATATCATTTCCCCTGCCGATCAGGGACTGTTTTATACCAAAATGAACGTTTCGGCCGGAACTTCAAAACTGATTGGAGCCGGATTAATAACTACATATATCATCTTCGCCGCACTGGTACTCATTACGGTTTATACATCGGTTGTCAGGTGGTTTAAATAAACCATAAATATATTATGTTATGGCACGAAAAAGTCCTGAAATAAATACAGGGTCAATGGCGGACATATCTTTCCTGCTTCTTACTTTTTTTCTGTTGACTTCTTCCATCGATACAGACCAGGGTATTACCAGGAAACTTCCTCCCCCCCTCGACCCCAAGAATCCACCACCAGACATAGATATCAAGGAACGAAATGTATTGAAGGTACTGGTTAGTAAAAGCAACGCGTTACTGGTACAGGGAAAATATATTGATATCCGCGATCTGAAAGAAACTGCCAAGAATTTCCTTGCTAATCCGCAGAACCGCGAAGACCTTCCCCAGGTGGAGGAAAAAGATATCCCGGGTTTAGGAAAAGTAAAGGTTTCAAAGGGCGTTATTTCCCTTAAGAACGACAGGGGAACTTCATACGATACCTACATCAATGTTCAGAATGAACTGGCAGCTGCCATCAGCGAACTGCGTGATGAATTATCAAAGCAGAGGTATGGTGTGAAATTTAACGATCTTACAAGTGAGAAGAGCGATGCTATATCAAAAGCTGTTCCGGTAGCAATATCCGAAGCTGAACCCGAAAATATAGGAGGCAAATAAGATGGCACGTTTTAAAAAAGCAGGCACACGAACAGTTCCCGGAATTAATACCGGATCCATGTCGGATATTATCTTCATGTTTCTGTTCTTTTTTATGGTTATTACTACCATTCGCGAAGTTACTCTGCTGGTAAAGATTAATCCACCGCAAGCCACCGAAATACAGAAACTTGAAAAGAAAGCACTGGTCAGTTTTATTTATATCGGACAACCTCTGCAAACCAAATATGGAAATGAATCGCGTATTCAGCTGAATAATTCCTTTTCTTCTGTTGCTGATATACAGTCGTTTGTTGCAGCCGAACGCCAGTCGCGCAACGAAATTGACCGTAAAATGCTGACAACCTCACTCAAAGTGGATGGCGAAACCAAAATGGGTATCGTTACTGATGTGAAACAGGAATTACGAAAAGCAAACGCCTTAAAAATAAACTACTCAACCCGAAAAAAAGGGAAAGTTACTGAGTAAGCAGTGTAATATAATTTTTTAAAAGAGATTGTCATAAAAAGGCAGTCTCTTTTTTTTATTCTGCAAGAATCCGTAAAATTTCTTTCGCATTATTTTGATCAGATTCATTTTCTGGAAAGTAGGGTCTATATATGTACCGCTATTAACAAAATAAGATATACCAATGTGAATTTTATAACAGGCCAAAGGCCGTTTTAAAATTCTACAGTGGTATCACTGACTTGATTTTATACTTTAATTATTATTTGCTAATACTTAGAGGCTGTTGACAAATGTTTTTTTCTTGCATTCAGTAGGGGCAAATGGCGATAGGGTAAGAGGCGAGGGACGAACATGCCATGATGCGGTTGCATTTATTACCCTTCTTCCTTTTGCCTGGTGCTCTGATAGTGGATAAAATACAACACCACGCTTATTGCAACAATACTAAATACAGTTAACCACGCAGTATTATCCATGGCAAAGTTATCTGCGTTTGTATGAATCAGCCCTTTGCGAAAAAGGAATTCGACGATTACCGAAAGGAAGTTATTGGTAAAGTGAGCGCATATGGGTAGCCAAAGACTCCCGCTCCAGAAAAACAGGTATCCCAGAGCCATTCCCAGTAAAAACCGTGGCAGGAATCCATAAAACTGAAGGTGAATAGCAGCGAAAATAAGCGATGAAAGAAAAACAGCGACATGTGTATTTTTAGTCCAATCCTTAAACAATCCTGCTAACGCACCCCTGAAAAGCAGCTCTTCCGCAAAAGCCGGTAAAATAGCTATCATAAAAATATTTACCATCAAGCCGGCGCCGGAAGTAGTTGAGAGAAAGGCTTCCGTGATCATTTCACCCTGGTTTTCAGCATTTTTCATCCAGTCCTCAAGAAACGAAAGTCCATCAGGCAGTGTGAGATAGCTGTTCAAATCATTGGCCCAGCCTATAAGTGGTTGTGAAAGAACAATCAAAATAACGGATAGAAAAACAGCTAATGGAGTTACAGATTTGGTAAGCATTGCAGACTTTCCTGTTACCGGCGTGCAAAGCCACAAATAAATAAAAGCCGGGAGTAACAAGCCTCCTGCCATATTAACTATCTGAATTACCTTCATGGCATGTATAACAGAAGCATCATGAAAGTCAGGGTTTGAGAGCAGGCTCAGGACTTCTGAACCATAAAAAGGAACAAGGGCTAATATTCCGAGAAGAGTAGAGAAAAGAAGGAAACTGAATACAAGCGTTATTAAAAGTATAAACCTGCTAAAATTATTAATGTTACTGTATATGCCTCTGAGCATGATCCGATGTTTGTGGCAAAAGTAATGAATTAGATGCAATCGTAAACCCGGGATATTGTTGCTATTTTTGCATCTCGTAATTCCAAGTAATGATTATAGGAAAAACCGACCTGGGAGAATTCCCGGTTCTTCTTGCTCCCCTGGAGGATATTACCGATTCGGCATTCCGATCGATCTGCCGCATGCATGGTGCTGATATGGTATATACTGAATTTGTTTCGTCTGAAGCCCTGGTGCGGTCAGCCCTTAAAAGCAATACTAAAATGTTGTTCGGCGAAAATGAAAGGCCAATCGGTATCCAGATTTTCGGCAACAGTCCGGAGGCCATGAAAAATGCTGCCTTGCTTGCCGAACAGCAAAACCCCGAAGTGATTGATATTAATTTTGGCTGCCCGGTGCGGAAGGTTGCCATGAAAGGAGCAGGAGCCGCCCTGCTCAACGATATTCCCTTAATGCTCAAGATAACCAGGGAGGTAGTTAATGCTGTGAAGTTGCCTGTTACCGCTAAAACAAGGCTGGGCTGGGACGAGAAAAGCAAGGTAATTGCTGATGTTGCCGAAAGGCTGCAGGACGAAGGAATACAGGCACTGACTATTCATGGCCGCACGCGGGCGCAGATGTATGCCGGAGAGGCTGACTGGACCCTGATCGGCGAAGTAAAAAACAATACCAGGATCCGCATTCCTGTAATCGGAAACGGAGATGTAGGTAGTCCCGAAAAAGCCGTTGAAATGTTCAACAGGTATGGTGTGGACGCCATCATGATCGGCAGGGCCGCAATCGGTAACCCATGGATATTTAATAATATCAGGGCGTTTATTCAGACCGGAGAGCTTCATGCAGCTCCTGACCTGGCTGAACGCATTGCTGTGAGTTTAATGCATCTAAAGCTTGCGATAGAGAAAAAGGGGGAGCATAAAGGAATCATCGAAATGCGAAGGCATTATGCCGGTTATTTCAGAGGGCTGCCAGGCTTTAAAAAAGTAAGGTTGCAAATCCTGACCAGGCAAAGTTTTAGCGAAGTAGAAGATATCCTCATGAAATTAGTATAATCAGGATTTATATATTATATAGGTTTGTGAATCAAGGGTATGAATCGTAAATTGGTGGTTTTCAGGCGAACCCTTCAAGGATTTTAAATCTTTGAAGGGTTTATCGTCTATAGAAGCAACAATATAATCCTGCCCTTGATTTGCATTAGTTGCTATTGAACAGGTTGTTTACTCTCTTATTATCTTTAATTATTAAAATTCAGATTTGTTTATTAAGCAGTTGATTTTTTGTGTTTTACCCGTTTGAGGCAAAGAAATATCCTGAAATCAAGGCTATCCTTGTTGCATTCCATAACTATGTTTTTCGTCTGTGCCGGAATCATCATAAATCAGTGATTTGATAAATATAAAATTAACATACACTTTGTCATGAAATTTGTATTAAAAGGGTTAAGTCAATATGTTGATTAAATGGCGATCTGAATAAATTACTATTATACTACCATGGAGCAGATGGTTATCTGTCGCGGCAGAAGGCTGAAACCGGGTAGTTTATACAGTTGCAATTGTTTGTTTCATTGTTCTGTTAATTTTTTATAATAATGATAATCAATAATATATGATTGTCTTGCTACCATGTCTCTTGTTAACACGACTCGTAAATTGAATGATTATCGATATATAGGTTTGACAGCTTACCATCGTAGATTAGTAGTTTACTATCGGTGCTGCAAACAAAGAAGTTTCCTAAAATGAAAAAATTAGTCCCAAAATGGGATTTGTACTATATTATTAACTTACTTTGTTACTTTTCCGTTTTTAGGAAATTAACCTTAGAATAGGACACTCAATGGATGCATTTAAAATTTTTGTGGTAGAGGATGATCAGATGTATGCGAAAATTCTGTCGTATCATTTATCTCAGAACCCGGATTATGAAGTAACAGTTTTTACTTCCGGCAAAGAACTGCTTGCTAATTTGTATAAGGGCCCTTCAGCCATATCGCTTGACTTCAATCTTCCTGATATGAGCGGATTTGATGTGCTCAAACGCATCAGGGAGTTTGATCCTGAATTGCCTGTTATTATTGTCTCGGGACAGCAGGATATTTCTACTGCCGTAGAGTTGCTGAAAAAAGGTGTGTATGATTATGTGCTCAAAAATCCGGATACCAAGGATAGAATCTGGTCGATAATGAGAAACATTAAGTCCAACTTTAACCTGAAGCAACGCATTTCGAACCTGGAAGATGAAATTGGTAAAAAGTATGAATATAATAACCTGATAAAAGGGGACAGCCCGCCTATTCAAAATATTTTCCGGCTTATCGAAAAAGCTACAAAAACAAATATTTCCGTTTCGGTTCATGGCGAAACCGGTACAGGTAAGGAACTGGTTGCTAAAGCCATACATTTCAATTCAAAAAGAAAAAACAAAGCCTTCGTTGCGGTTAATGTTACTGCAATCCCCCGCGAACTTATCGAAAGCGAAATGTTCGGTCACGAGAAGGGTTCTTTCACCGGGGCTAATAACCAGCGTATCGGCCGGTTTGAAGAAGCAAATCACGGTACTATTTTCCTCGACGAAATAGGGGATATGGACCTGAACATGCAGGCGAAATTACTCCGGGTTTTACAAGAAGAAGAAGTAGTCAGGGTCGGCTCAAATAAAGCACAGAAACTGGATGTCCGTGTAATTGTGGCCACACATAAAAATTTAATTGACGAAGTTAAAAAAGGTAATTTCCGCGAGGATTTGTACTACAGGCTATTAGGTTTGCCTATCGAACTTCCTCCTTTACGCCAGAGAGGGAATGATATATTTTTATTGGCCAGGTATTTTGTTGATGAATTCTGTACAAAAAACAGCATGTCAAAACTCACTATTTCAGCAGAGGCTATGGAGAAGTTCCGTAAGTATCCTTTTCCGGGAAATGTGCGCGAGTTAAAAGCTATTGTTGAGCTGGCTGCAGTAATGACCAACACCAATACCATTCATGCCGAGGATGTTAAGTTACCGAATACCACTGCAATGCTCGATTTTGTGAATGAAGAGGCGACTCTCGACGATTATATAAAGATCATTATTACCCATTACCTGAATAAATATGATAATAAAGTGCGGCTGGTAGCTGATAAGCTGAATATTGGTAAAACCACAATCTACAGGATGCTCAAGGATGACGTGCATGAATTGCAGTAAGGGAAAAGCGAAGCCAATCAGGGGCTAAGTAAACGGGAGTTTGCAAAAAGGTGATTATGTAAGAGCTTTGTTATTTACGAATTACGAATTACGAATTACGAATTACGAATTACGAATTACGAATTACGAATTACGAATTACGAATTACGAATTACGAATTACGAATTACGAATTATGAATTACGAATTACGAATTACGAATTACGAATTACGAATTACGAATTATGAATTACGAATGACGAATGACGAATGACGAATGACGAATTACGAATAATGAATAATGAATAATGAATAATGAATGCCGAATGCCGAATATCGATATACGAAGAAGAATGCTTTTTTAACAGATAAGTGCTCTTACCATTTAATCGTATACTCTAACTCTTCGGCAGTGAATGTTAAACACAATTATTTAAGAATCAAGGCAAATGCCAGTTAATTTTGATGTATTACTTACCAGGATATTTTCTTATTAATCCATTTTCGAAGTAATCGGTTACGTCGTGATCATTTGTGAGGTGAATCCCGGCTATTCCCTGAAGGGCTGCCGCATCAATATTTGCTTTTAAGTCGTCAATAAATAAGCATTCCTCAGGCTTTAATTCAGCAGTTTGCAGCACAAACGTATAAATCCCCGCATCCGGCTTATGTATTCCGATTTCGTAGGAAAGAAACAGTTGTTCAAATAAATCTGTCATCCGGAAACCATAATTCTGGTAAAACTCTTTCGTATACTGCCGGAAATGAATGTCGTTTGTATTGGATAATAAGAAAACACGGTAGTTTTTTCGCAGCTGCTCAAGCAATTCGACCCTTTGTGGCGGAAAGTCGAGTAGAAGCACGTTCCAGGCCCGGTCAATTTCTGAATCGTTAACATTCCGGCACATTATTTTACATAATTCGCTTCTGAATTGATCCGGACTCAGACTGCCGGTATCAAATTTTTCAAAGATATTCTCTCCGGCCAGCCTTCTTTTTAATTCATCCTGCCGTATTCCGCTGATTTTTTCAAATTCAATTAATGAAAGTAAGGGGTTGATATTCAGAAGAACACCACCTAAGTCGAAGATGATATTCCTGGTTTTAACTGGCTGGATTCCGGACATAAAAAAAATATTAGTTACGGGCTTTGAATATGGGCACAAAGTTGTAAATTTGCTGCCGTAATTCCAATTGTTGAGTTACATTTCGATTAAAGGGCCTATAGCTCAGATGGTTAGAGCAACTGACTCATAATCAGTAGGTCCCTGGTTCAAGTCCAGGTGGGCCCACAATATAAGGCTGATTCATTACGAGTCAGCCTTTTTCGATTAAGTTTGGTTCTATGAACAAATTTTATTTTTATGTTCTATATTCTGCTGTAATTGATAGTTTTAATATAGGTCAGACAATTAGTGTTGAAATACCCCCGCTGGCGCAGATTTGTAATCTGTTCCGGCACAAACAAACTTCAAGATATACAATCAGGAAAAAGGCTCATTGGATATATTTGAACCTGAATGAAAACGATTAATAGTATTGCATTACCGCTAGCCAGACTTAGCTGCGCAACGAAGCGTTGAACACACTACTGATCCCGCCCTTGCTTAAAACCTTTGCCGGCAGATGGGCTTTGGTTATTTATTCGTTATACTATCCGATTCATTCGGCAGATTATTTCGCAGCTGATACATTCTCAGATTTATAATTAGCTACCTGCTTACTATCAGAGCTTCAAGAATCCACGGAATCCCCTGGCTGCATAGTACGATTCCGCACCGTTATGATACAAAAACACATGGTCATAGCGAAAATCACAAAAGACTGCTCCACCGAGTTTTCTGATCTCAGAAGGTGTTTTTACCCAGCTCGATGTTTTTAAGTCGAAATTTCCAAGCTTCTGTAACTCTCGGTATTTTTCTTCCGTTAAAAGCTCAATTCCCATTGCAGCAGCCATATCAATAGCATTATTTTCAGGTTTATGTTCTTTCCTTGACTCCTGTGCTATACGGTCGTAACAGGTACTTCTGCGGCCTGTTGGACTTTCTGCTGAACAATCATAAAAAATGTATTCGCCGCTTTTTTGATCTAATCCCACAACATCCGCTTCGCCACCGGTTGATTCCATTTGATTGAGAGACCACAGTTTTTCTCCGCCTGCTGGCAGATCCAGCTTTGCTTGTATTTTAGCCCATTCAAGACCTTTATGGCGGTTCATATTTTTTTCAAAACGGGCTTTTAACACTCTTATGAGTTCTTCAGCTTGATCTGGTGACAACTTCTTTTTATTTTCCATTACCGTAATGCTTTTTCTGATTTGCTTACCATGTTGTGCAATTGGTTATTTGCCATGTCGGGCTGAGCGGTTGTTAAACCTTGATTGCAACTTGAATATATCCTCAGTAAACTTGGAAAAAACTGAGGTTAGCATACCCTTTTTATCGTAGGTAAGCCCGGTTATTAATTGAAGATTTGTAGTAACATTTAATTTTATTTTCTGTGTAAATGTATAGATTTTATTCTTTTTTCTACACGAATAAATCTTCTTAAACAAGATTAATTCCAATGGAATATTCCTGTTAATCAATACCAATAAAGGAATTGCATTCTTCTTCCAGGTCTGTAATTTTTTTTAATTCCTTCGGGTAAATGGTATGAAATTCCTGTAATTCTTCTGAATAAAAGATTGCACAATGATGTAATGAATGATAATGGCGCATTTGCCTCCATGACCATACTGCAAATTTGTTTGTTATTATTTGTTTAGGTTGATGAATCCGGATCATTCTAAATTTGATTTATTCCGGATCACAGATAGTTGTTAGCTGAACTTATTTCATTCTATTATTGTTATACTTTTATACTATTAATATACAGCGATGGAATTATTGAATAAACAAAAGAAAACCACATTTCTCCGCTACGGACTGCTGATCATTCTGATTGCAGGTCTTTTCGTTCCACAGGGATGTAAAAAGGAAAGCACAACTACAGAACCGGTAAATGAAGTATTGGTTTCGTATCAGAAGATCCTTAGCTACCAGATTGAAACCATCAAGCAACAGCTGGGCGTATGGCAGGTTCTTTATCCTGATGCAATTCCCATTGTTAACCATACTGCCTATGGAGTTGATGTGTACAGAATCACCTATAATTCAATGTATAAAGGTGAATCTGTTTTAGCTTCCGGCCTGGTATGCCTGCCTCAATCCCAGGAATCCTTCCCTATCATTAGTTTCCAAAACGGCACTAATACACTTAAATCCGGTTGTCCCAGCGAGAAACCGACCGACTTTTACTACGCCTTAATAGAATACATGGCTGGGAACGGTTATATAATAACGATCCCGGATTACATCGGGTTCGGAGCATCGGCGCAGTATCTTCACCCCTATTATGAGAGGGAAACCACTGACAGGGCCGTGATTGACATGATAAGGGCATGCCACGAACTGCTGGCCGAAAAAGATATACAAGTCGGATTCAACGGTGATCATTACCTTATGGGCTACTCGCAAGGAGGATGGGCAACTTTGTCGGGTCTTAAAAACATAGAAACGAACTACAAAACCACCATACCTGTTAAAGCAACTTCATGTGGTGCAGGGGCATACGATATGATGGCCATGTCAACCTACGTGCTGGGACAACAGGTTTTTCCCGGACCTCTTTACCTTCCGTATTTCATATATTCGCAGCAGTTGTTCGGGGCTCATAGTGACCCTCTCACTAAATTTTTCAACGAACCTTATGCCAGCCGCATTCCGGAACTTTTCAACGGGAATTATTCCAACACCCAGGTTAACGCCCAACTTAACGATACCATACCTATACTTCTTAAAAGCAATATGATCTCGGATTTCAGCAACGGCACTGATTTTGCACAACTGCGTTCGCTGCTGGTAAAAAATAGTGTAACGGCATGGTTACCAACCTCAAAAATTAAATTTTATCATGGCTCTGCTGACCTCAATGTTCCCCCGGAACAATCGCTGCTTATGTATAACAGTTTCATAAACCTTGGAGTTAGCCAGGATCAAATCCAGTTTATAAGTCTGCCAGGAACTGATCACGAATTAAGTTTGCTGCCATGGGGGCTTAAAACCATAAACTGGTTTAATGAACTGAAGAAATAGGCAAAAGCAAATAAAATAAGTTTTTCTGTTACAATAAATCTCCCATATCTCTAAACCGGCTTCTATCGGTTTTAAGAGGGCTCATCCCATTCATCTTTATTCCGGATAAGATAGTATGGATTCCCGATGCCTTTTTGCATTACTGGGATAAAGTCATATCTTAACCGGACAATTTATTTTCATTTTGGGGAAAAACTGCTGCCTGCGAATTGATTAGACTTATTATGTCTCTGTTAATCAAGGTATTAAAAATTGTGGCAGCATTATTGTTCCGTTTAATACTTTTCATGATTAGCAGGAATTATATTTACTCACCTAACTACTTACAACCTTGGAAACAAATTCAATGGCAAAAAGCCAGAACAGCATGAGGGCCCAGGTAGCCCAAAGTAAAGGCACAGAATGGATGGTGTCAAGTTATAACGCATGGCAGCAGCGCTCCCCTCTGCCCGATATGCCTGAAAGAAACGAATCCTCTTTGATGCGATTAGTAAGCAGGATGTCTCAGAATGAAGATAAGCCTTATAAAAGTATGGTAGTTTCGTTCAGATCGGTTCTGTTACTTATCGTATTAATAATGTCGTTTAAAAGCAGGTAAATACTCCAATAGGAAAATTATAGCTTTTCATAACTGTCAGCTCTTATCTGAAGGGCTGGCTGCTTCATGATGGGTGAAAAGACCATGGACGGGCTGCGAAATCGGGAGATCTTATGGGTCATCTGCCCCGCCCGATGAGGCGAATTAAAACGTATAATCACATGCTACCCTGTCCGTCTGCGACGGGGTAGTTCGTTTATGAATATGCATTGTTTCTGTTTTACTACAGATACAGGGTACATTAATGCTCTGCCAAAACAGCAATGGTGTTAAATACAGATTATTTGTTAATTTTGAAAGGATGAAAAAATTCCCTCTCCACTGGCAGATACTTATCGCTCTTGTACTTGCGGTCCTCTTCGGTATTTATTTTCCTGGTCAAATTGGCTATATCAGCTGGATGGGAACGATTTTTCTCCGTGCCTTACAGATGATCATCATCCCGTTGGTTATCAGTTCTATTATTTCGGGGGTTGCAAACATAGGTAATGCCGAAAATCTCGGGCGGCTTGGCATGAAAACTATTCTATATTATCTTTCTACCAGCACCATTGCAATACTGACCGGCCTGGCGCTGGTGAACCTGGTGAAACCCGGAGTAGGCGCAGACCTTAATCTGTCTCAGAATAGCGAACTCAACCTGGTTGGGCATTCCTTCAAAGAAACGCTTATCCACATTATTCCAGATAATATTTTCTTATCGATGACCCAAAATGGCGAACTGTTATCGGTCATTTTATTTTCATTGATTTTTGGATTTTTTATAACACAGGTTCGCGAAAAGCCACGCGATATGCTCACGGGTTTTTTCAATGCGGTTTTTGATGTGATGATGAAAGTTACCCTGTTCATAATTCGTTTCACTCCATTTGGTATTTTCGGGCTGGTTGCCGACAAGGTTTCAGAGCAGGACGATCTGGGAGCACTTATTCAGAGTCTCGGAAGCTATATGTTGGTGGTACTGGCCGGACTGGCAGTTCATGCCATGATTACTCTGCCGCTCATCACGCACTTTATCGGAAAGGTCAATCCCTTCAGGCATTTTCAGGCAGTAAAAACTGCGTTAATAACAGCATTCTCCACTTCTTCCTCAAATGCGACGCTGCCTCTGACTATGCAATCGGTGGAAGAAAACGATGGAGTATCAAATAAAATTTCAAGCTTTACTTTGCCGTTAGGCGCTACCATAAACATGGACGGAACAGCTCTTTACGAATGTGTGGCAGTCATGTTTATCGCTCAGGCCTACGGATTTGAACTTGGTTTCGGGCAGCAGGTAATTGTCGTTATTACCTCGATACTTGCCTCCATAGGTGCTGCAGGCATACCAATGGCAGGGCTTGTAATGATCACCATCATTCTCTCGGCAGTTGGTTTACCTCTCGAAGGTGTTGGTCTGATCCTGGCTGTAGACCGGATTCTTGATATGTTCCGCACGGCTACCAATGTTTGGAGCGACAGTTGCGGGGCTGTGGTGATTGCCAAGAGTGAAGGGGAAATACTTAAAGTGTGAGAACCGGAATAAGGCCACAATTTCATATTTCCTGAATTGTACCAAATGAATAACTCGTTAAAGATCTTTCAGAAAAACTATATTCTTGAAACAAGGAAAGAGAAACTTGCATCAAAACGAAAAAATAAATTATTATCAATTACCAACATACCGAAAATCGGATTATGAAGCATATGGGAAAATAGTAAGACAGGAGACCGAACTCAGAAGTATGTTTAAAATGAATATAGTAATAATGTCCTGTCATTTGTCTACCGACTTCAAGCCAACAAGTTCTTTTATCGATTTTCATTCGAAATCTTCAAACCAAAGTATTTTTAATCCATAAGGGTTTAGTTTTTCCTTGAATTTACATACCTGTTAATCCGCGTTAACCTTTTAATAAATTATCTTTGAATTGCAGGGTTTAAAGAATGAAGTTCTTTTTCAGGCATGGTTTGCAATATCACGCAATTTTATGTAAGTTTGGTTCCGGTAGCTATCAGAATAACCGTTCCCAGTCCGAAAGCCGCCCCATCAGGACTAATATGGTTCTATCTTCTATCTGTATACTTCTATCTGTATACTTACTCTAAGAATCTGGCAATGAGATTCTGCAGAAATAAATATAAAAGATCTGCTAATGGAAACAGAAAATAATATATTCTACAAACCTAGAAAATTTAACACAATTGAATTGTGGAAGGACGTAACAGAGGAACAATGGAATGATGCAGAATGGCAATTAAAAAATTCAATCCGGAGTGTTGCGCAATTAACAGCAGTAATAAAATTAAATGACTTTCAACAATGTGAAATTGAAAGAACTATAGTGACTCTGAAGAATTTGGGAAGAGAGCCATTAAGGATAACGCCTTATTACGCTTCACTCATGCATGCCGATCCATTTCATCCGGTTATGCTGGCCGGAGAAAAAGCTAATAAACGACTTGACCCTGTGTTCTGGCAAAGTGTGCCAACCCCTGCCAACCTGCTTTTCCCTGACACCGGAGTTGAAGGGGCTATGAGCGAAGGCTCCAGAAGTTTTGGTGCTGCCTACCAACGTTATCCCAACAGGGTTGCCCTTTTTGTTGCCGAAAACACAAATTGTGCATCCTACTGTGTGCATTGTCAAAGGGCAAAATCTTTGTATGGAACTGTGGATGTTAACAGCACTGAAATAGATAAAGGATTATTTTATATCGGGTACAATAAAAATATTGACGAAGTTCTTGTTACTGGAGGAGATGCTCTTATGATCAGCATGGATCGTTTGCAGTATGTTTTAGAAGAGTTGAGCAGGATAAAGCATCTTCGTGTGATCCGGATTGCTAGCAGGGTCCCTGTTGTGTTGCCTATGGCAATAACAGATGATCTGCTCGAATTAATCAGAGTTTCATCAAACAAATACAATCATGGTATTGATAAATACGTGTATTTTATGACACATATTAATCATTACCATGAGATTACCGAGGATTTAGCTGTCGCAGTAAAAAAGATTAATAATCATGGATATTCCATCCACAACCAGACAGTACTATTAAATCATATTAATGACTATTTTAAAACATTGGCTGAAACATTCAGGAGAATGCTCTGGATCGGCATTCACCCTTATTATTTGTTGCAATGTCACAAAGAAAAAGGAATTGTTCACTTTATTACTCCCATACAGATCGGAGAGATTTACATGAAAAACCTGCAAGGCTGGCTTTCAGGTATTACTATTCCCAAATATGCAGCAAATGTAGAAGGAGGAGGAGGTAAAATCCTGCTTATGCCATCAGGACATAACACTTTACATTCAGACACATCTATCGACGATAAGATAGCTGAAAGTTATGCTGCCGTGAGCACCTGGGATGGGAAGGAATTGGCTAGCTACGAAGCATTGGGCAGGACCAAAAGGGAAGAATATGAGAACGGAGTAAAAATTATGGATAATTTTATTGGAAGAAAAGGCGTTTTCCTTCCAAAACTAATAGTTGTTGACGAGCAGGGGAAGCATATAGAAACAACGAACAGAATAAAATTACCTACAATTGAAAGAATGCAAAAATCTGAACTTCTGGGATATGAAATATTTAATAGTGAAATGCCACTTACTAACCCGGTAGATGCTTTATATGAACTGGATAAACAATTTGGCCAATCCAGGTATTCCTGGTAGTTTCATTTGCAGATTTAGTTTCGGGTTTTAAAGCAACTTATACTTACGAATGGCGTGAATATTAATACGCTGTTCAGATATTTTATGAGTGGCTTATACCTGGATTGCCTGCCTTGCTGCTTCTGAAGCAGGAGTTTTGTGGTTTGAAATCTATGGCTTCCATTTTTTAAAGTTTGGAAATTTCTCCTAAACAAAGGATAACTCTATCTGTTAGTATATTTTATAAGATTTTCAGGAAATATTTCTTGTAATAAATAAAATAAAATGATTCTGATTCAAAACATCAGATCACTTTTTGCATGTAATTACTCACCCATACACATGGCTAAAAAAAGAAATAATATAACATCAACTAATCAGTAGATTTGCTCACGTGGTTTGAGTTGAAATCAAATCCATAATAAATAAATACTCAGTGAAAAAAAAAATAATCATAACCGGAGCAACCGGAATGGTTGGAAAAGGTGTTCTGCTTGAATGCCTCGACCACAAAGATGTCAATGAAGTACTGGTAATCGGGCGAAATCCTTCCGGGGTGGAGCATCCGAAATTTAAGGAATTGGTTCAAAAAGATTTCACCGGTTTCTCAGGAGTCCGGGAACAGCTTTCGGGTTACGATGCCTGTTTTTTCTGCCTTGGTATCAGCGCTGCCGGGCTGAAAGAGGAGCAGTACAAACGTATTACCTACGATTTTACAATGGCTCTGGCTCAGACTCTGCTTGAAATCAATCCGCAAATCACCTTCAATTATGTTTCGGGCGAAGGGACCGACTCTTCAGAAAAAGGAAGAATGATGTGGGCACGTGTAAAAGGAAAAACCGAAAACGACCTGCTTCAACTGGGTTTTAAACAGGCTTTTATGTTCAGACCGGGTGCCATAATCCCGCTAAGGGGAATTAAATCAAGAACAAAGAGTTACCAGTTCATGTACGATTATTTTATGTGGCTGGTAAAAGGAATTAAAGCGGTTGCGCCAAATTCAGTCGTAACAACCACCCAGATTGGCCTGGCCATGATTAATTCGATGCTTCATGGCTACGATAAAAAGATACTGAAGCCAAAGGATATACTTATTTTATCAGGCAAATAATACAACACCATAAACCCAAATTGCGCTATAGGAGACAACGTTGATCTATTTGCGTTATACCGATTGTACATTCGTAATAGTCCAAATGCTTTGGACTAAACAACTGTTACATCGGCATTTTTATCAGTTGGGTTAACCCCTCCCGATAAAATCGGGAAGCAAATCTTTGTATTTCAATGATTTTCAATTGAAATACATTAGATTTGTTTAATCGATTACGCTACTGCGTAATTTGGGATAAACTTAAATTCATTACAAGGGGTTATACTGAGCTTACTGACTAATAATAAGATGAGAAAACATTTCGGCGGAAGGATAACGAAGAAACTGGAAGAACACTATGCCAGATCAAAGAACTGGGATGGAAAACGGTTTATAAACCAGGAAGAAACCACCATGGAAGTTAACTTCCGAACCATGCCCGGCCTGCTTCGCAAACAATTTTGCGAACGCGAAGGCAGGGACCCCAAACAAAAACTTCCTGTTCTTCCATTTAATAAAGAAGCATTTTTAACTCCTTCTGCCAAATCGAAATTTATCTGGTACGGGCATTCCGTTGTTTTACTGCGGGTAAACAATAAAACACTTTTAATTGATCCGATGTTTGGTCGCGATGCCTCACCCATTGCTCCATTCGCCACGAAACGGTTTTCAGATAACACATTGGGCATTATTGATGCCTTGCCACCCATTGATATCCTGCTGCTCACGCACGACCATTACGACCACCTGGATTATGAAAGTATACAGAAGTTACTTCCAAAAGTTAATCAATATTTTGTGGCGCTGGGTAATGCGCGGCATTTGGTAAACTGGGGAGTTGAGGCCGCCCGCATACATGAATTTGACTGGTGGGACAAAAAGAGTTTTGATAATCTTAAGGTAACGTTCACTCCTTCCCGGCACTTTTCAGGCCGCGGAATTACCGACAGGGCAAAATCACTCTGGGGAGGCTGGGTTATCAAAACCGAAACTGAAAATATCTATTTTTCAGGCGATGGAGGCTACGGAAAACATTTTAAAGAAATCGGTGAGCGTTTAGGCCCTTTCGACTTTGCCTTTATGGAGTGCGGTCAGTATAACGAGCTCTGGCACCAGATACATATGTACCCGGAGGAAAGTGTACAGGCTGCCATGGAAGCAAACGCCGCAAGCATAATGCCTGTTCACTGGGCTGGTTTTGCCTTGTCGCTGCATCCCTGGAAAGAGCCGGTGTTGAGATTTGCTTTAGAAGCAAAGAGTAAAAGCATTAATATGGCTTCGCCGGGTTTAGGTGAAATGTATAGTTTTAGCCAGATTCCGCATCAGGTGCACTGGTGGAATGATTTTGACTGATTATAGATTTTAAGTAAAAAGATATTAGTTGTTTATGAAGTCTGCCCTGGTTTTGAGCAAGTAATATTTTATTATCAAATGCTTTCCGGATACAGAACCCCGGGAAAACATTATATTGTCATGGCATTTTTTCAACTGTACTCATAATTCATTTGTGAGCCTGTTACAACGAATTGAAACACATTGTACATCACCGGGTTGTTTGAATTTATGCAGTCCTGTCTGACAAAGCAATTTCATATTGCAGATTTTAATTACCGGCCTTTTGAAAGCCGGCGGATATTTGAGGATATTAGCAATTCTTAACATTCACTTTTTCTCCGGGGAGTATTTCTAATCCGGTTTTTACTTTATCTTTGCTAACGAAAAACTATTTTAGATGAAACGCAACGTATTTTTAATTATCATCCTTTTGGCGCTGGCAGCATCCTCATTTGCTCAAAAGCCATCAGCAGAATCTATCCGCAAGCGGATGAGCCTTGGATTTGGTGTTTTTAATGATTTCTGGATGAAAGTACCTGATTCCATAAGCCCCCGAAAAATTAACCAGGGTGTTGACGTTTTTATAAATTATATGTTCCCTATGGATAAAAAAGGCCATTTATCTTTCTTTATTGGCGGAGGCATCGGCGCGCATAACTTTTATAACCAGGCTCTCCTGGGCGTAGGCAAATACAATGCATTCGGGAAGGAATTATATTCTGACCCTAATGTCTCTTATTTTTACAATGCACCTGAGAAAGTATCCGGCAATACCATAGATGTTAAAAAAAGCAAGCTTTCAATAACTTATTTTGATATTCCATTTGGATTTCAATATAAAGCTACCAACAAAATACACGGTACCCTGGGATTCAAAGTAGGGTGGAGTTTGAATGCCCATACTAAATACAAAGGCAGCGATCTTGAAGGCAGTGGTCTCCAGGTAAAGGAAAAATCACTTAAACTTCGCAATGTTGATAACTTTCACTATGGTCCTTACGCTGTAATCGGGTACAAATGGTTTGGTGTTTCAGCTTTTTACCAGCTATCATCAGTATTCAAGAAGGATCTGGGTCCTCAGATTTATCCTGTTTCTGTGGGACTGGTATTTAAACCGTAACTTTTCAACAATACGTAATAGTTATTAACAGAATATCCGTCAGGCTTGACTTGTCGGATTTTTTGTTGTAGTTTTGATATTACGTAAATACGTAATGTTATGATAAATCATCCTGATTGGGCATTAAA
>JBBRCH010000044.1:0-37419 GCA_038204995.1 Bacteroidales bacterium
GAATCTCGTTTAATTAATACCCTAAAGTTCAGCATTTTGACTGATTCACACAAGCGAAAACTACCTAAGATTCAAACAAGTTTTCAACAGTATAGTGTTGATAACCTGTTAATTGCAGGTTTTCTTAGTAAAACTAAGTAGAGTAGAATGAACCATTATTGCATCAAGAATGCCATCTTTTTCTCACTGCTTTCAAATTAATCCGGGTGCAATTAAAATTGAATCGAAAGAGGGTTGAAAACTAAGTTTCCAAAGAGGGGAAATATTTCCGGAGAATAATAGAAAAGATCAGAGCCACTTAACCCAATCATTTCTTTAGCGAAGCCTTACTAAAAATATAATCAGGTATTTTTGTATTGAATTGTATACTGGTGATTATAAAATCAGTACCAAGGCCATCTTTGAGCATGTCTTTGTAATTTATTTTTTTTGGAAACCATCGGTTCCCGATTTTTGATATGTCACTCAGCACAGTCTTCTTCAGAAGTTGGCCACTTTTTGCAAAAAGTTCCTCTTGTAAAGGAATGTAACGTTCCTGGTCAATCCAGATCTTCCGTTTTTCATAGGTAGCATTATCTGCTTTTGCGGTGAGTTCGAGCACCCAGGTCTTCCGTTTGTCGATTGTTTCCTCTCCCGTAACTTTCGAATTATACATATCGGTAAGCTTTCGTGTTTCCATCATATCTTCGTACGAAAGGTCGGAGCCCATAACCGATTGCCTGAGCATATGCCCCGAAAGCTGTATAGTCCGATCCGTTGAAGGAGAATAAATCCAAAGCCGGTCTTCGAGTTTCAGCATTTTTGTGCCTTTTTCCCTTTCAGGTAAAAGGTATTCAGTAAATGATTTGGTATTACCTTCCGAATATCCTTTCGAGGTAACCGTGCGGTCATTCCTTCGCCCATGAATAATCATCTGCGACTCGATCACCTGGGTCTTTGAAGTCATGTTATTATCCACTTTTTGCAGTATCAGTTCCGCATTGGGATAATTTTGCTGTGCCAGGAGCAGGGAAGGAAGTATAAACAGAATGAATAAAGATCTCATTTTTTAGAAATTAAATTTATGGGTTAATTCTTGAGTTTTAACGTCAGAGCAATATGTGCTTAAAAGACAAGAGAGCAGGAAAATTGACAAAGTAAAATTAGCTGTAATTCAATTTTTCTTTACTCCGATAGCCAATGGATTTTTGTTGCCTGTTATTACTGCGCTCCTTTTTATAAAAAAATCTTATTTTTTGATTTCACACTTCCAATTCTTTAAACAATGTTGCTGTTTCCCGTTTGTATATCCCGATTCCGGAAACCATATTGCCAAATACCATCGCTGCCAGGCCGGGTATAAAGCCAATATACACCAAATCGGCCGTGAACTTTGCTCTCAGAACTGTTGGCATCATCATGGTGCCACCCGAAAGCATACCTCCGATATCTATGCCGTACACCTGGAGGTAAAAAATCGCAGATAATCCCAATAAAGTACCTGTTATCGAACCAAGAATTCCTATCAGCACGGCTTCGGCCATCAAGGTCCGGTAAATGTGTCCTTTCGATTCGCCAAGAGCAAGCCGGATACCAAATTCCTGGTACCTGCGCAATCCACCGATCAATCCGGTATTCCAGAGAACTATCGACATAATGATGACAAAAATAACTACAAACATAGTGGAGAAGGAATCAACATAATCCAGGTATGCAGCCAGAAAACCTTGTTCTTTTAATCGCGACATCACCGGGGCAAATTCATCTTTGCTGTTTGCATATTCAGCATTAAACTTTTGTTCTGTCAGCAAAGCTTTCTCGTCGATGTACACACCATCATTGAGGAAACCAAGTATTTCACCCGAAGCGTCATTCATATCAAGCATTGCACGGGCATCTGAAATATCGATGATAATGGTTCCCTTATCCATTGCTGCCATTCCAAAACGAAGGGTACCACAAACTATAAAATTCTCAAAAGTCATACTGCCATTCATGGTAGTGCCCATATAGGTTATTTCGTCGCCGATTTTAAGTTTTAGGTTTTGTGCAAACTCTTCACCAATCAGCGCTTCTTTTGATTTTAGCGGAAGACGACCCGAAGCAATGGACCCCGGAATATTTAGTCTTTTGGACTCACCACTGTTTTTCGAAAACAATTCAATTGCCATACCTGCAGATGGTCCCTGGCCTTTTGATTCTCCCTGCTCATCAGGAGCATCAATTAATCCGCCGAAACGGATACGCTGCACCCATTGATAACCGGGGAATTGTTTTTCGAGGGATTGAGTTAATTCGTCGGCTCCCAAAAGCGCCAGGTCATTAGGCATCTGGTCCTTGTTTTCGGCATAAGCTCTTGTCATTACTCTAACATGCCCGGTTTCAAAACGTGCACTTTGGTCGATGATGTCGCCCATTACGCCACGCATATATCCACTTAATGCAATAGTGAGAAAGACCCCTATTGAGATGACTATTACAGGAAGGAGGCTTCTGTTTTTGTCGCGCAGTATTGCTTTAAATATAAATTTTATCATTGTAATTTACCTTTTAACGCTTCAACAGGGTTCATCCTGGCAATTTTACGAGCCGGAAGGAAACTGACAATTGTAGCAGATACTACCACTAATAGTATTGTGCTTAATACCAGGGCTGCGCCATAGACAGGAAATATCCGCTCAGCCATTATAATTCCCGCCTGACCTGATGACATGGGCATTCCTAATCCTTTATGAGCTAAATATGCCAGCAGAGGTATGCCATATGCACAGCCTAAAAAAGTAGCGAACAAGCTGTACATACTTCCTTCGGCGGTAAATATTCCAACTACCTGCCACCGGGTCATACCCAGTGCGATATACGTGCCGATTTCTTTTTGCCTTCTGAAAATAGATAATACCTGCGTGTCGAAAATAGCTAGCAGCCCGATGGAAAGTAGTAATAAATAGATAATCGAACCACCTATTTTTTTCATGCTTATAATTTTGGTCAGCTCTCGTAAAAGATATTCCTTGCTTTCAAATTTCCAGCCCGCAATGTCTTCAGGAACATACCTGTTATCGGCGATAAATAAGGTGGCATGTCCGGTGAGTCCGGTCATCTCCCAAAGTTTCTTTATAGGCATCCATAGCTGGCCGCCATCTACAAAAGGAACATTGGTTTCAAAAATGCCGGCTACAGTTACATTTGTTGCATCAAAGGTTCCGTTTTTATCGCGCCAGCGAAGCAATACCTGGTCGCCTTGTTTTAAATTTGCCGAAGTAGCCATTGCTTTTCCAATGATAACGGGAAAATCGGCTGAGCTGGAGTCAAGAATGTAAGTAGGAAGTTTTACCACTGTTTGTTTTACATCAATACCTTTTATTTGTACCGATAACATTCTTCCCTGCGGATAGATAGTACCCTGCTGGATTAATATGGGTGTTAAATCCTGCTGTAGATCCTCTGGCAGGATTCCATGCCCGTCCTGTAGCGAAAACGGATCAAAGGCATCGTAATTTTCATTCAGCAGGTTGCCATTTCCATAAGCCCAGTTCACACCATCCACACTGGCTTGTTTGTTCCAGCCATCAATTATGCCGTTGTAAAAAATGATAACGACAAAGGCAAATGACAACACGCCCGCATTGAGCCAGGTCCTCAAACCTGCTCCCATGAGGTTTCTGTATGCAAGTTGAAAAGCTATTTTCATAACACTTTGATTTTTTGATCAATAATTTCATCCCGGACAACTTTTCCATCTTCCAGATGAATCATACGATCGAGATAACTCATAACCTTTTCATCATGTGTGGAAAAAAGGAAAGTCGTGCCTAGTTCTTTGTTAAGTTGCTTCATGGTTTGAATAATGGCATGGGCATTTTTTGCATCGAGGTTGGCGGTTGGTTCGTCGGCCAGCACAAGATCAGGATGCTTAACCATGGCCCTGGCAATGGCTACACGCTGGCCTTCGCCTCCTGAAAGCTTCGATGGTTTTTTATTAGCCATGCCAGCAAGACCAACCCATTCAAGCGCTTCCATTACTGCTTTTTTGCGCTCCGATTCACTTTTCTTTTGAAGAATAAGTACAAATTCCACATTCTCAAAAACAGTATAAACAGGCAGTAAGTTATACACCTGGAAAACAAAACCGATATGTTTATTTCGTAAAAGAGCAGATTCGGTATGCGAAAGCTCTGATATAGTGCGGCCCATCACAATGGCAGTACCTTCAGAAGGTGTATCAAGCGAACCGATAATATTCAGCAAGGTTGTTTTACCGGAACCACTCGGCCCGACAATTCCGGCAAACTCTCCCTTTCTAAATTGAAGGCTGATGTTGCTCAATGCTGTAAATTCCCCGTCACCAATAGGATACCGTTTGAATACATTCTGAATCGTTATGATGTTCTCGTTGTTCATAGTAAAACGTTTTTAGTGGTTGTATACTAACATAAGTCTTATTCCGGGGCCTGATACCTGGTTAAACAATTCGTTTTCCCTGATGCCTTGCTGGCTTCCCGGATTATAGTATGCCATAATATAGCCGGTTATATTTTTAAATTGGTGTTGATAATTTACAAATACAGAAAATGCTTCTGTATCCCAGCTATAATAAAGTACACTGCTGAGATTGTCGAACAAACCCATCGGGTATGCAAGGGTAGCTGCCGAAATATTACTTCGACCGGTAAATCCGAATGACTGGCTGCCATAACCCATTAACAGGTGTTCTGCAATAACATTTAACCCGTTACCCAGGCCAAATGTGTAATCCGCACCCAGGTTCAGCAGCGTCTGATTGGTAAGCAAGCCAATATTTCTTGATTTGTGAATATAGGAAGCTTCGAACCATAAACCGATTTTGACATCCCATTTGCCATCCAGAGCAAAACGGTCTTCGGGTATCTGACCGTATGAAACAGGTGGTTTAATGCCAAGTGAATCGGCAGTCCGGTGGTGATAGGAAGCAGCAATTTCTCCTTTAGGAACAGGATATTGAACGCGTCCGCCGAATTCAGGATTTTTCGTATAGGTAGTAAGTGCATCAGAACCTCGTGTTTTCTCGTTGCCATATAAAATCCACAACCAGATATTGGCGTTGTTGAGGAAATAATACCTTCCAAGCGCGCCGTAAACGCCATTGGTAAGGGCCAGAGGATCGCGGGGATCAATCTGGTTAAACCATTGCAAAGGCCGAAGCAATGTGGCCGAGCCAAAATCAATCTTTTGCAGGCCAAGTCTTATTTCAAACTGATTGCCGGTAAACCTAGCCCAAATGCGATAAGGATTAATATTTCCATCAAAGTCTGACGAATCGGGAGGGAAAATCGAAACCGCTCCGAACAAATTGGCAGAGGCCTCAAAGTCTGTTTTTTTTGCCGAATCTATAGAAATAGTGTAATTCAGTTGTGGGATGTAGCGGCCACCAATAAGTATATTATTGTTAAAATCAGGACTGTAATTACCAAATGCCATTGCCTGTCCCTGGAAATCCGGATTTTTTTGTGCCCGGATTTGTGTGGTAAAAACTATGACTATCAATAAATATGTCAGGTTGGTTTTATGCATACAATATTATTCTGACGTATTTGAAATGCCGTAGAAGAAGAAATTTGTCAGCTCCATAATCAGGTCGTGCATATCACTATACATGGCTTTAAGTTTCTCGTCGAACATTTTTTCACCGATGTCATTCATCATGTACAGTAAAAAGTCCGGTTTCAGGTCTTTTCTGATCCAGCCTGCCTCCTGGGCTGTTTTCATGTCATTCATCACTTCGGTTAATGAAACATTCATGTAATGATCCAGAATTTCTTTTAAGCCGGATTTATTGCCCTGGTAAACATCTTTCAGAAATTCCTCACTTATATCGGTTGATGCTTCGTGTTTTAACAGTATGGTTTGTTTTATCTTTTCAGGGAAAGGAATTTCCTGCCGCATAACAGCCTTGTACTTCTGAAAGCCACTCTCAACAATATCCTTTAATACCACTTCAGCCAATTCTGTTTTATTGGCAAAAAAACGGTAAAAAGTCATTTTACTCACCCCGGCTTCCTTACATATTTCTTCAACCGAGATTCTGCGAATACCATGCTTCCGGAATAATGACTTAGCTTTAAGGATAATAGCCTGATATTTCTTTGTTTCTTTCGGAATAGTCATTAGTCAGTTCTATTTTGACGTTAATCCGCTATTTATTATATGGACTTTAAATCTGAGTCCTTGTAAAGATGTTAGCCAACTTCCAAAAAAATAGTGAAGTATTATCATTCACTTATAAACTTTCAGTAGATGTTACTCTTGATATGCAAATATACGATAAACAGAAGATTATACATAAATAGTAATATTATTATTTTCAAGAAAATCAATTTATTTTTGTAACTTTCAGTTTTTCAGTGGAATAGATATAAATGATTCTTCGGATGTCAGTAAAGAATGCATTGTTTTTTTGCTCCGGCTTACCACATGTTGTAGCTTTAGGTTATGAATATAAATTTGATACGAATCATAGATATAACAGGTAAGCAGACCTATGCTTTTTTTCAAAGCAATAAGTCGCTTTTTGAATAAGTATTCTTTTTCGTTTTTGGCAGAATATCAACAAAGTAGCAGAAGACTTATTCGAACGCCCGGAAGCCTTAATGTTGGCAGGTAGAATTATTCAGGCCTAAACCCTTAATTTTTCTTATTCCCCCGGCACAGGAGGTTATCGATGGATCGCCATATCCTATTTCAGCAGCTCTTTAATTTTATGAATTAACAATTCCCGGTTAAAAGGCTTGCTAACATAATCGGAAAAGATACTTGCCTTAATTTTATCCCCGGTTATATCAGCCGGGTTTGCAGTAATGGCGATAATCGGCAGGTGAGGCAGAAATTTCCGGATTTGGTCAGTTGCTTCTAAACCATCCATCTTGGGCATCTGTATATCCATAAGTATTAAATCAATATCAGGGTTGTTCCGACAGATTTCAAGAGCCTCAGCTCCTGTTCGGGCGATTAACAGCTGATTGGCGATTTTTTCAACCGTGATTGAGATTAATTTCAGCGATGTTTCATCATCTTCGGCAATCAGAATTTTAGCATTCTTAAGTTGTATTTTCTCACTTTCTTCGGGAACTTCAGGTTGTAGCGTTTCAGTTGAGAGAACATCAGTAATGTAAGGAATAGTAAAATAAAATGCAGAGCCTTTATGCAATTCGCTTTCAACCCAGATTTCCCCACCCATCATGTGTATATAAGCTTTTGTTATGGATAATCCCAGGCCGGCCCCTTCATAATTCCTATTATGCAATTCACTTCCCTGCCTGAATCTTTCAAAAATGAGCTCTTTTTTACTGCTGTGAATTCCTGCACCTGTATCTTTTACATAATACTCGAGGAAATTGTCTTTTTTATTGTACCCAAACTGTATGGTTCCTTTATCTGTAAATTTAATGGCATTTTTAACCAGGTTAGTAAGTACAGCATACACTTTTTCCTTATCGGTTTGAATAAAAGCAGACTCCGCTTCCAAAGTTTTATTTTGTACTAACAGTATTCCTTTTTGTTCAGCTTCAGGTTTGAAAAAGTCATAGATAAAATCTATTTGCTCGTTTATGTCGGTTTTTGTCAAAATAACCTCCATTTGTCCGGACTCGATTCTGGAAATATCCATAATATCATTAATGATATTAAGCATGCGATCACCACTATTCTGGATGATCCGGATATACTCTTGTTGCTTCTCACCGGTAAGATCAGGCTTTTTAAGCAATTCGGTGAACCCGATTATCCCATTCATGGGTGTACGGATTTCGTGACTCATATTGGCAAGAAATGCTGATTTCAAGCGGTCGCTTTCCTCGGCTTTTTCTTTGGCTTTATTTATCATTTCTTCCGCATGCTTGCGTTCGGTAATATCAATTCCCATTCCCATGATGTATTTTTCATCATTTACCTCAAATCGCACACCTGTTAGAATATATGGAATTGAATGGCCATCCTTTGCAAATAGAGAAGTTTCTATCATATTCTGGCCTTCCTTCATTACCACTTCCATAGCTGCGATCACCAGATTTCTGGCATCCGGTTTCAGCCATTTATTAAGGGCGTAATTCTTAAGTTCTTTGGTACTGTATCCCAAAAGTGTTTCATGGTTTTTATTCCACCGTATAAGTTTCAGATCGGGGTATGTATAAATGTAAAAAATACCCGGAAGACTGGCAATAACTGAACTTGAAAAGAATTGTTCCTGCTGCAGGCCTTTTTCTGCCAGTTTACGTTCTGTTATATCACGAAGGGCACCATCGATATGGTGTGGTCTTCCCTGTTCATCATTAATAAGTCGTGCATTTACTGATGTGTACTTTATACCGCCACTTTTTGTCCTGAGTATTATTTCGTAATCCCTCAGTTCGCCGTGTTTTCCGATCTCCTCCAGTAGACTGAGCCTTTCAGCGGGGTCAAAATAAAGGGCATGAACCGGCTTACCTATGATTTCATCCCTGTTAAATTCAGTGAAATGCTTTATTGACGGGCTAAGGTTTAGAACAATTCCTTCGAGGTCAGTCTGATAAAATACATCCTGAATATTATCGAAAATAGTACGGTACTTTTCTTCGCTTTCGCGTAAGGCCTGCTCAGCGTGCTTTCGTTCTGTAATATCCATCATAGCCGTTAGTGATGCCGGTTTGCCATCAAGAATTATGGACTCTGACGAAATGATTCCGGCACCTGCACTTCCTGATTTTTTCCTGAAGTGGAAATCAAAATCTCTCAGCACACCGTGAGTTTTAAAAAGCTTGCCAGCGCGAAGACGTTCTTTTTTATTGACCCATAGATCCAAATCACTACCGCATTTACCGATAATTTCATCCCTGTCATACCCGGTCGCCTTCAGAAAGGCACTGTTTACATCCAGGAATAAATCAGAACCATTTTGTATGGTCATAGCAACAGGTGAAGATAAAAATGCCTTATTAAACTTTTCTTCTGACAATTTTAATGCTTCTTCGGCTTGCTTCCGCAAAGTATTATCGAATATATAGCCTTTCAATCCGATTAATTCCCCACTCTCATTAAATTCGCCTATAATATTTTCGATAACTGATATGATCTGCCCGTCGCGGCCAACCAGCTCCTGTTCGAAATTTTCAACTTTTTTATTTTTAAGTATTAATTGCAGTAATTTTTCCTGGTCGTTATTGTTCCTGGTGAGTAAAAAAATATTTAATTCAAAAAGTTCGTCGACGGAATCGTAACCCAGTATTTTAGCCAATGCCGGGTTGCACAATACAAATTTCCCATCCCTGGTAACAATGAAATTACCGGTAAGGTCGTCATCGAACAAGCGTCTATATCTTAATTCACTTTTCTGAAGTAATTCTTCTGCTTTCTTTCGGTCTGTAATGTCCTCGATAATTCCGGTACCGCCTTTCACACTCCCCTGCATAGCATCGATTGGCGCAAATATTGCCCTGACGGGTGTAATTTTTCCTGAATTTATTGATTGGTACATGTCTTCGTAATATCCGGTATCTCCGTTAAGAGCTTGCTGAACCGCTGCAACAACCTTTTTATCAGGCAGAGTGAGCATATTGATCCCAACAAGCTTTTCAACAGAAGTTCCCATTATTTCGGCAAAGCGATTATTGCAGGCATATATTACCCCATTTTCATCATAGGACAGAAGTCCTAAAGGCGAATGCTCAAAGATCAGGCGATATTTTTTTTCACTTTCGAGCAATGCTTCCTTTAAATGCATTCGTTCGGTAATATCATTGCCAATGCCCACCAGGCCTATAATCCTGCTTTCCTTGTCACGCAACGGGAGTTTTGATGTGAGCAGCCATCGTTTCCGGCCCTGATCGTCAAATATATAATCTTCCTTGTTAATGACCGGCAACCCGCTTTCAATCACCGATTGATCATCAGCATAAAAAATTTCGGCAAGCTCTTTTGGATAAAAAGCAAAATCATCTTTACCCAAAACCTCAGCCTCCGAATTGGCTTTGAGATACTTAATTTCGGCGGTATTAGCCAGAGTTTTTCGCGAATCCAGGTCTTTGGCGTAAATTGAATCCGGTAAGTTATCAATAACAGTGCGTAGCAGCAAGCGTTCATTGTTAAGCTTTTCTTCGGCTTTTTTGTTGGCGTCTTCAATTGTTACCCGTTCGGTTATATCGTTAACCACTACATGTCGTGCATTCCGGCCATTAAATTTCAAGAGGTGAGAACTGATCTCAACAAGAATTATTTCGCCGGATTTTTTTAGGTGCCGGGCTTTACTAATTCTGTTTGCTGAATTCTTAATTTTTTCGATATTTTCATTAAAAGCGGGTAAATCATCAACCGGGCGAATATCTTTTATAGTCATTGCCAGAAATTCTTCTTTTGAATACCCGTAATGATTTACAGCTGCCTCATTTACTTCCATGAATGCCTGGGTTTCTAGATCATATATCAACATGGGTTGCGGGTTGTTGATAAACAGAAAACGGTATTTTTCTTCGCTTTCGCGAATCATTGCATTAGCCATTTCCCATGGTGTAATATCGCGATTGATGCCACGGTAACCGAGCAGGTTATTATTGTTATCCAGGATAGGTACACCGCTGGTTTCAATAACAACCCTATGGCCATTTTTGTGCAGATTAATATTTACGAGTCCGTGAAATGATTTTTTTGATGCAATAAATTCATGTAGGATACTCTTTGTGTTTTCTGCTTCAGCAAGTGGCATAAAATCAAAAAGTGACCGGTTGATTACTTCATGCTGTTTGTATCCGAGTACAGATTCAATCTGCGGACTTATATACGAGTATATGCCTTCAACATTGGTTTCCCAAAGGATGTCAGAAGTTGATTCAACGAGTTTACGGAATTTTTCTTCTTTTTCCATCAGTTGCTCTTCAGCTTTCTCAAGCTTTGAGACCTGTAATTTAAGTTGCAGGTTTTGGTATGCTTGTTCTGATAGTTGTTTGGTAAAAGCAAAAAGCATTTCCGCAACTTTGTTAAACTGATCAAGTGACATAACCGGCAATTCGTCCAGTGCCTTACTATATTCTTCTTTACTAACGCCTGATTCGTCAACATCTCTGGTCAGCTGCCCCTCATCAGGATTTTCGTTCCGTACCTGTCCTATAATCCAGCTTGCAATAGGTTTGTCGCCAGCGGTCAGGCTGGCACGGGCTTGCAATACTACCGGGTTCAGGCATGGCTGAACAACAGCACCTGAACTGTACCACCATTCCTTATCTGATATGGATTTGAAACAGCCAGTACTTCCTTTTACTGCTCCACCGATAATGTTGCTGCACAACCTGCGGAAATTACTGGGTGTGGTAATAGGCGTGCCCTCGGGGTTTGTGATTACGGACGATACACCGGTAGCATCCGAAAATATATTTTGTATCCGCTGCAGGTCTTCGATATCGAACAGTGCGCTAAATTGCATAGTATTGTCATCGGCTTCACTCACATTCGGATTGTCAGGCTTTTTGATCATTATTATATTTTTATAACGCAGTGTCGGGTGAGTTTTATTAAGTATTCAGTGGTCAGGATCATTCTTCTTTCTGATTGATTTATGTGATTTAGAGTAGGTTTATTTCCGATTGACCCTTTTTGATTATGACTAATTCGGAAGGATATGAAGTATTCTGATACGTACTTTTTCCCGTCTCAGAACTGTTTACCGGTAAATTCAATTCTGTGATAATTGAACCAGATTGGACTGCTAAGACTTTTCTAACTGAACTTTAATCTTAGAAACCAGAATTTCCTTGCTCAGGGGTTTGCCGATGTAATCGTTACAACCTGCAGCAAATATTTTTTCCTTATCAGTATTGGTCGAATATGCTGTTTGAGCAATAACATGCAGTTCAGGCAAAAAACCCCTTATTTGTTTTGTCGCTTCATACCCATCCATCAGAGGCATTTTGATATCCATCAGCACAAGATCAATTTTATTATTCCTGCATATCTCAACTGCCTGTATGCCGTTTACAGCTCTCAGGATATTTATTTTATAGGCCGATAACATCGCCTTAAGCAACATAAAATTCGAATCCTCATCTTCGGCAATTAAAAGTGTTTTTGGCAATTCGGTTTCTATTTGCAGACTTGTGTCGGGATTTATTTCTGGCACAGAACGCTCAGGGGCTTTATTGTATGGTATGGTGAAATAAAAGCATGTACCCTTTCCCGGTTCGGATTCCAGCCATATAGTGCCTCCAAGGAGATTAACATACGCTTTTGCAATAGACAGTCCCAAGCCGGATCCCCCGAATCTTCGGGCAAGTGAGCTCTCAACCTGGCGGAAGCGTTTAAAAATTTCATCATGCATATCGGCTGCAATACCAATGCCGGTATCTTGAACAAAGAACTCAATATTGTTATCTTTTATGGAATAGCCAAAACTGATGCGCCCATGTTTTGTAAATTTTAATGCATTTATAATCAGATTATTAAGTATCTGTATGAGCTTTGTCTGATCAGAATTTACTATAATTGCTTCACCAGGTACAGCAGGTTTGAGGGTAAAAAGAATATTTTGTTTTTCGGCTTTAAGCTGAAATTGCTCAACCATCAGACTCAGGGTTTCATTTAACTCAAAAACTGTGAGATGAACTTTATCCTGCCCTGCTTCGATTTCAGCAATTTCTATAATGTCGGTAATTATGGAAAGCAGCTGCTTTGAGCTTTGAATTACTATTTCGGCATATTCTTTGCGTTTTTCGGGAAGCAATTCCGGTTCAGTTAGGAATTCCGAAAATCCAACAATGGCATTCATGGGTGTGCGGATTTCGTGAGATATATTGTTCAAAAACGATGTTTTTAATCGGTCGCTTTCCTCGGCCTTTTCTTTTGACGCAATGAGGTCGCTGGTCAGTTTTTTGTATTCGGTTATATCAGTTTTAATTGCCAGATAGTTAATAATTTTATCCTTGCTATCCATTAAGGGTGAAATAGATGCATTCTCCCAATAAAGTTCGCCGTTTTTCTTTTTATTCAGGAATTCGCCGCGCCATATATAGCCTGATTTAATAGTGCTCCAAAGCCTTGCATATTCTTCTTTGGATGTTTCGCCCGAACTAAAAATACGCGGATTATTTCCAATCAATTCATTACTTGAATAACCGGTGGTGGTGAGGGTATTCAGGTTGGCATATTCAATGTTTCCGTCAGAATCGGTAATTAGTATGGAATTAGGACTCTGCTCCACAGCACGGGAAAGTTTAAGAACCTGTTTTTCAGCTTCAAGTCTTGCCTGTAGCTCTTTCGCTTCGCGAATAGCCCGGTTTACAGCCGAACCAAGGCGTTCCAGATTATTTTTAAGAACATAATCGGTGGCCCCGTTTATAAGGGATTCGATGGCAGCTTCCTCACCCATGGTGCCGCTGACAAAAATAAAAGGGAGTCGTGGATAATAATTTTTAACCCATATCAATGCTTCATTCCCTCTATAGTCGGGCAAATGATAATCGGAAAGTATGATATCAATTTTTTGATTTTTAAGATAGGAATGAAACGTTTCTTCATTATCAGCTAAAAAATATTCAAACTGAATCTTTGCACTTTCAAGTATCGAATGTACTAATATTGCATCCGTATGATTATCTTCAAGATGCAGGATTTTAATTGCATTTTTCATTGGTGATTTGTATTGCGTTCCTATTTCAATCCATAATTAGGGAATTTCATTTATTACAACCCAATATTTTCCGATTTCATGCACAACCCTCATAAAATCGTTGACATGCACAGGCTTAACTACATAAGAATTGGCGCCGTTTCTGTAACATTCTTTTAAGTCGTTCGAGTTTTTTGATGATGTCAGCATAATGACCGGGATTTTGTCAAATGCTTCATCGGCCCTGATGTTTTTCAATACCTCAATGCCATCCATCAGTTGCATTTTAATATCCAGTAAAATGAAAATCGGGTCCTTGCCTTTATAATCCGAAAATTTTCCTCTCCTGTACAGAAAATCAAGAGCTTCTACGCCATCCTCTGCCACCATAATAGTATTGTATAACCAGGCTTTTTTGAGCGCTTCTTTTACGAGCAATACATCGTTTGCACTATCGTCAACCAGGAGGATGTTTTGGAAGATTTGTTTCATTAGTAAGAGAGTTAAGTAAAGCTGGCTAAAATAGGGATTAATTATTGCAACATGCGACAAATTCCTGAAATTATAAATAGTATAAGCATTCAGTTTGACCTCTCAGGAAGATGTCTCTGAATACACAGGCAGGCTAAAGAATAACGTTGCGCCCTTATCTGGTTCGGCCTCTGCCCAGCATCGTCCTCCGTGTCGTGAAATGATCCTGTTCACATTAGCCAATCCTATGCCAATTCCTTCGAATTCTCTTTGTTTATGAAGACGTTGAAATACGCCAAATAATTTTGACGCATATTTCATGTTGAAACCTGCTCCGTTATCTTTAACAAAGAAAACCGAAAAATTGTTTTCGGTATATCCTCCGATCTCAATAATTGCTTTTTCCTTATTCCGGGTATATTTAACTGCATTCGAAAGTAAATTTATCCATACCTGACTGAGGAGTTGTGAATCACCAAACGATTTGGGAAGCGCGTTAATGTTTATCGTAATACCCCTTTCCCGTATGTCCTGGTAGAAGAGTTGTAATGCCTGGCTGACTATTTTTTTTGTGTCAGCATTGGTTTTACTTAATTCGGAACGGTTTAGTTTTGAGAAGGCCAGAAGTGCATCGATCAGTTTTCCCATATCTTCCGCCGATTTTGAGACAACGTCGAGGTATTCATGTTCTTCGGGAGTTAAATGTGTTGATTTGTTATCGAGGAACAAACTGATAAATCCGTTAATATGGCGCAATGGGGCTCTCAAATCGTGTGAAACTGAATAGCTGAAAGCTTCCAGTTCCTGGTTGGCGGCTTCGAGTTGAGCGGTACGTTCAGTTACGCGGTGTTCAAGATTTTGGTTGAGTGTCTGTATCACTTCAATGGCTTTTTTCCGCTCAGTAATATCGCGGGCGATGCATAAAATTGCATTTTTTCCCTGGTATGTTACCCTGCTTGAATATACTTCAACCGGGATTGATCTTCCGTCTTTTGTGGTGTGTGTCGATTCAAAAATCTGCAACTGATCCACGGGCATTGCTTTTGCGAGGGCTTTGAAATCAGCCATTTTGAGTGAGTTGTCGATACCGTGAAACCCGATACTGCGCAACTCCTCCTTTGAATACCCCAGAGCCATGGGAGCAGTATTGTTAACATCAACCAGGTTGCCGTTAAAATCAATTACCCATACGGTTTCATTCATTCCATCAATAAGGGTCCTGTAATTTTTCTCGCTTTCACGGAGCGCCTTTTCAGCTATTTTACGTACGCTTATATCATGCAAACTGCCAACAATTTTCTCGGGGTTGCCTTCGATATCAGTTAGTATTTTGGCTGAAACAGAACACTGAATAAGCGAACCATCCCGGTTTTTAAGTGTGATTTCAAAATCGCCGACATTTCCCGCTTTTTGCATTAACGAGATTAAATTATCGCGTTCTTCGCTTGATTTATAAAATTCGTACATCGATTTACCAATCAAATCCGAGCGCTGGAACTGTCCCCGTGACATGGTGAAAATTGAAGGACTTACTTCGAGTATAGTGCCATCAAGCCGGGTTTCATAATATACATCCTGTACATTTTCGAAAATGCTGCGGTATTTTTCTTCGCTCTTGCTTAAAGCATCCTGTATCTGCATGCGGTCGGTAATGTCTCTCGTTATACTGAGTATATGCTTATAACCATCCAGTTCTATTGTACATGCCGACATCATTCCATATTTGGATTCGCCATTCTTCATGTTAAACTTCGCTACCATGTTTTCGACATATCCTTTTTTATTCAAAGCTTGAATCAGCAAATCCCGTTCGGCAAGGTTTTCCCATATATTAATTTCGGAGGAGGTCTTACCAATAACTTCCTCTTCCGAATATCCCGTCAACCTTGCGAATCCTTCATTAACCAATACATACAGGCCATCATCCATCCGGTTGATATTGATTGAATCAGGATTTGTAATAAATGCTTTTCTGAATTTTTCCTCGCTGATCTGCAATGCTTGTTCTGCTTTTTTACGATCCGTAATGTCCGCTATTACACCATCAAAAAGGAGATCGCCGTTTTCAATAACTTTATAATGCGATTCAATTTGCATCCACTTTATATTTCCATTAACTACTACCCGGCCTTCCCATTTAAAGTCAGCCGGAGTTTTATACATATCCAGAACTGTTTTCATGAAATTATCAAATTCATCCGGGTGTATCAGTCCGAAAACATTCATAAAATCACTATAGGCATCTTCGGCACTGATATCGCCGATTTCGCACATCCGCGGACTAATATAATCGAAAAGTATCTGACCGTTAGTCTTCATCCTGAATTTGTAGATACCTACACTTACATTCTGTACAAGCTCGTCGTATTGTTCTTTCTGATCTCTGATAAGTTTTTCGGTCTTCTTGCGATCGGTTATATCCTGGAATGAACCTTGAACTTTAACAACCTTTCCATCCTCGATTATGGGATTTCCAATGGTATGAATCCATTTATGAATGCCTTTTGCAGTAGTCATTTCGAGTTCAAGGTCATAGGGTTTGCCTATGTTAATAGCGTCTTTAACCGCCTGTTCTATCTCAGCGCGTGACTGACCATGATAATAACTTAATCCGATTTCAACATTTGTATAATCATCGGGAGTAAGATCATGCATTTTTGAAACTTCATCAGTCCATGATCCTTTACCGGTAAGAGCATTGAACTCCCAGCCGCCAATTTTTGCCGTCTTTCCCATGGCATTAAGTAATTCGCGCTGGAAAAGCAGGGTTTCTTCTGTTTTTTTGCGTTCTGTAATATCTTCTCCTATCGAGGTTATTGCTGTTATATTCCCGTATGTATCGCGCAGCAGGGAGTTGCTGAAATGAATGAGTAGTAGCTCCCCGTTTTTCTTGCATATCTGGTTTTCAAAATAGGGAATAATCTTACCATTTTGTAGAGTATCCACAAATACTTGTTTCACTCCCTGCTGGTTTTCAGGGATATACAAATTGAACCAGTTTTTACCGATAACTTCCTCATACGAGTACCCTGTAAGTTCGAGTAAATACTTGTTGCAAAATGTGATGTGGCCATTCAAATCGAGTGATACCGCAATAAGTTGCACATTTTCGAGGGATTCGCGAAACCGGCGTTCCAGTTCGAGCACTTTTTTCTCCATAGTCCTGATCGAGGTAATATCGCGGATTACACCCAGAATGCATTCCTGCCCATCAATAGTTATGGTTTCACCGGAGACAAGCGCATACCTGATTTCACCTGATTTTATTCTGAAATCTGCCGCAAAGTTATGTACGCTGCCATTTTTACTTAAATTCTCAACGTACTGGTCGCGGTCAGCCTCATCGTTCCATAAGTGCAAAAATGTTACGTTATTCCCGATAAGTTCTTCCCTGGTGTATCCTGTTATCCGGGATATTGATTCGTTGACTTCGATTATTTGCCCGGTGGAAGCTGATGTAATTGACATCGCATCAGGGCTGTTGTTAAAAATCTTTGCAAATTTTTCTTCTGATTTAATCAAGTTATCAGTTTTCTTTTTCCTGTCCTCAACCATGAGGTTAGCAGCTTCAGCTATAGATAAAAACTCTTTGAAGATTAATTTTTTATTTTCAATCAACAGGTTTTCAGAAGCTGCCTTTTGAAAAAAGTCCCTGAACAACCTTATATCTTTTTCGAATTTACGGGCAAAAATTAGAACAATCACATAACTTAGCGCCATTGATACAATGAGGTATAACACAGCCAGAAGGATGTTATACTTCAAAGTGGCATATAGAGCCTTTGTTTTTGTTTCAACGATCACATCGACATCATCTTCATAAAATCCTGTGCCGATAATCCATTTCCAGTGCGGTATATAACTGAAATAGGAAGTTTTTGTAGAATTCGATGGCGTGCTCAGTTTTGTCCATGTGTATGTATAATAAACTCCGTCAATATTTTTAGCCGCTGATTGTTCTATCCTGAATATTTTAATCCAATTTGAATCTCCCGATGAAAGTATATCAATTGGGGGTTGATTATATTTGCCATTGGTCACCAGTGCTTTTCCCTCATATGAATTAACAAAAATATATTCATTTTCGGCAAAACGCAGATTGCTTATGGAGTCGAGAACAAAGATTTTCAATACATCATCCAGATTTTCTGAATTTACAATGGAAACAATTTCAAAACCCGGAAGAATTTCTTTATTGAAATATCCTGCAATTTCGAGGATAGAATCATTATTGTTTAGTGACTTAAAACGGGTAATGAATCCATGCTTGCTCTGATTCTTTTTTTGAGTTTCAATAATCAATGCTTTTTCTGCTTCCGAAAGTAAGTTAGTTGGGTTTTTATTAAAAGGGTTGAATGCGAAAACCATTTCCCCTGTATTATTGAAAATATAAATCGGGACCCTGGAATTTTGAATGGAGTCCTTCATTATTTTTGGTATTGAACCGCTTGTGATTTGAGAAGATAATCCGGGTTTCAACATGGCAGGTTTCAGAAGTCTGACTTCTTTAGTAAGAATCTGACTTAAGGGTTTTGCAGGTAAATCATGGAACCATCGGATAATTGCAGTTGCCTCAAGTATCTTTTTTTTAATTTCCGATTTTTTAATGTCAGAGTAATTTTTCTTTAGAAAGTTTACTTCTTTGTGATAGGATCGCACCTGGCTGTCGATCCAGAAAAACCCCAGTGTAAATACTGAAATTAACGCAATGCTTATCAGGTATAGGAATATACGTTTGTATAAACTGCTCTTGACAGGATTTACTTCGGTTTGCATTGTAATGGAGTCGGTTTTATGAATAGAATCCCGGAACTGATACGATTACTTCGAAACTCAACATCTGAAGTTTTTGTTATCTGCGGAACCTGTTCAATTGTAAAATAAACATGGTTATATTTGTTAATTTAGTTCGCAAACTAGTATGGTAAAAATCAGTCTGCAGTGAGTTACAAGGAGTATGGTATCATAACTTAAAAAGCAGGTATCCGGTATGCTATTTGCTCTTCATATCAGGAATAGGACTTTTTGTAGCTTATCCACGAATAACAAGTCAACTTTACAATAAATAAGATTTTGTGTCTTATTGTATTGTTTGGAGGGAGGAGGGTAACAGGCCGGACCTTCAAATTTAACAAAGATACATATATTTTCACTTGCATATGTACATTTTCAATTTTAAAGAACAAATAATAAATTTATACATCCTTCCTGGTTCAACTAACATCCTGCCAATACACATGCCTGGTTCAGCCGGTTTATGATTTTATTTTTAAACGTTCAATAACAAATGCTGACAAAATATAATATAGGCAACAGTCTGTAATTTAGAGAGTTGTGTATCGTTAGTGTAGGTATAGGTGTGATTTTTCCGATAATTATACAATTGTAGGAGTAACTATTTACAGGAAAATTCATTAGAACTTCACCAATCATGTCCCTTCCGGTTATTTTTACTTCATTCAGCGCCCTCCCATCCCGATAAAAATGGGATAGGGGAGGGCTGCCTTGCGGCTGCTGCCTGAAGCGCGTCTACGAGTAAACCGGAAATTCTGAATTTGTGTGATTAACAATTCCAAAATTTAAGGTTGGTAGTATTAAACAAAGCAATCAAAAAACAATCGTTGAACCGTATTTTTGTTTTAATTTTCAATTTTGTCAATGTACTATGATCATTTTATTCTTTTTAACTTTGCCTGGTTTTCGCAAAAGGTTCTGTTTCTGAACTTCTGACTATTGATTTAACCAAAATAATTTCTTGCTTAGATTTCCTTCCGGATTGTGAAGACATATAACAAGTATTTGATTTTCAGTATTCAAACGAATGGCATGTTTGGTTTTTCCCTGCAGTTTCTGCTGAAATAGTTTACGGCCTAATAAATCAGATATGAGGACCATGGTAGGCTCGGTTACAAGGCTCAGGTCAACATACATGGTAGACCCTACCGAATAGATTCTGGCGGGCAGCTGATTGCCCGTTTTTTCCTCCGGATTTTTGAAATGCAGCACAAACCGGTTTCCATCATCTGATTCTAATGCATTGAAAGTATAAGTCTGCTTTTCTTTCATATCCTGAATGATATGTGTTTGACGATCTTCAAGCATCACAATTCCAAAATCATCCGTGTTGCAGGTGCAATTGATGGAATAATTACCATCAGCTCCTGCAGCAAATTTTACAGGCACGGAAGGATTTTCTTCTGTATTGGTAAAATAAAGTACGGAATAATTAACTTTTTCAACCGTCATGTACAGACTTGGAGCTTTTGGCGAACTGCTGAACATTTTCCTCGCACCATTCTTATTTTCGGGATAACCATAAAGGAGTTGAACCTCATCCGAACCGTATCCTTCTTTTGAATTAACACTTAGACTAACCTGTCCGCCTTCCTGTTCTTTGCTTTTATACCAAACGGAGGCAACATCATGGGTTCTCACTGCATTATCCATACTCATATTACCATTCGATGACGCTTGCACAAAAAAGCCCTGCATAGGAGCAACATACCTGGTTACAGAATTGGTACCAATACCTGTGGCTGAATTAAACACTCCATAATTGTTTGCCGTTGGATTCCATACCCACATATCGTATCCGCCCCCGCTAATTAACAGGTCTGTCCGTGTCCAGCCCGAAGCAGCTTGCCAGTCGATTGACGAAGGGTACGGGTTACCAACCAGGTTGAAACCTTTGAGACTTATATCAGTACCTTCGTAGGCAACAGCAGCCGTTATTGAACCACTGTTTAAATTCCCTATAAATTCTTTTGTGGGATTACTCTCCTGTGTCGCATAAAGGTAACCTCGTCCTGCAACAAAATAGCTTTGCGGATGCACTGTATTCCAGTTAACAGTCGCTGTATAATTCAGCTTATAGATCCAGCAACTGGTCGGCTCATTCCATGCATACATATCATAACCTGTTCCGTTTCCGTACGTGCCTGGTGGCAGCCAGGTGCCTCCGATATCCTGATCCGCTACCGGACTGGAAATAAGATGCCAGTCTTCAGGAAATCCGCTAATATAGCGTTGTACTGTTGCCGGCACATCGGCGGTATTATGCATCAATGATGCTGTGCCGGTAGCATTCGATTCCAACACCAGACCTGCATTGCCGGCGGTATTGGAAGTGCTTCCGCTGACGGTTAATGTTTTCCCTGCTTCAATTGTTAATACTGCCGTATTCGATATATTCAGATTGACACCAACTGCCAGGTTATTTATTACAGTTGTCGAAGCATTTTCCGATAGCGCAAAATTTGCAAGTATTTGAAAAGAAGCAGCGGACAGTGTTTTTATTCCGCTTCCACTAAGAGCTAAATTATAATAAGCATAACCAGCTCCCGGATCGATTACATTTTGTGCTTTGCTTCCGTTATAACCTACCGTATTTGGATTTGAACTGAAATCGAGGATACAATTGCTGGTGTTGGCAGTGAATACCCGTTCTATATTGATTACACTATTTGTATCAGGTTGAAACCTCGTTTTGTCGGTTACTGTTAAATTATAGAAATTGCTGGTTCCCGAGATAGTTACTGTATCTGTTTCGCCACCGTTGGCGAAAATTACCGTTCCCGTGCCTGGTGCAAAGGTTCCGCTATTTTTCCAGGCGCCTTTTGCACCCTTAACTGTTAATTGACCGTCACTCACTGAATTTAAAATACCACCACTCTCTATGATCACCTTTCCGCACAATGCAGTCTCAGGAATGGAGGGATCATAAGTTGTTGTAGCTGCATCGGGTATAGTAACCACTGTTTCGTCCGAAGGGGCGCCTTGTGGCGTCCAGTTTGTTGCTGTAATCCAGGATGTACTCGTAGAGCCATTCCAGGTAAGGTTAGTGAGCTGATATTCATCCACTATCATTTCTATTGCTCCGAAAACGGAAGCAAAAACGCCTACATTTACATGGGATACGGCAACCCAGTTTTCGTTTGTATTATAGTTTGACCGGCCATATTCAATGGTTAATGGATATGCGTAAATGTGCATCCATTCAACAAGCTTATTTTCATCATTGCCATTCAGTTCCGAATCAAGGTAATGGCTTTGCAGTACTGCTTCTGTTCCAATGCCTCCTGATTGAATAAAATCATACACCCTTTCAACGGCTCCTGCTCTCCATGAGGGAGCGCTACCCAAAGTCACCTTCAGGCTCATTTGTGTAGGCAAAGTGCCAACATTTGGAAAATAAATAGTTGTGTGCTGATTTCCCATCGTATAGGTTGTGTTGGTGGCAATGCTTGTTCTTTTAATAATTCCTGATACATCACCTTGTCCGATTGTAGTTGAAGATGCTCCCATGATCAGGGTAAAGCTGCTCATATCTAAGCTTCCCTTTGATGAAGATGGATTGGCGCTTTGCAAATTCAGGATTCCGTCAAGCGTGAAATCACCACCGGCGGTTATGCCTCCTGCTCCGTTGATGGTCATATTATTTACATTCCCAATAAAAAAAGATGCTGGAAGTGCAATTGCAGCCGCATTTTCAAATGCCAGATAGGCTGAGGCATGGCTGGCGTCGATATTACCACTGGTTCGTACTGGTGAGTTTCCTGTCAGTGTCAATGTATTAGCAACAATGGCGAGTGTGCCTGATGTTAAAGTCAGTGTGCCATGCACAGTTATGCTCTCATTACCAAGTGTAACTCCACCCGAACGGTTTATAGTAAGATTGTTGATTGTTGGATTACCAATAAACAGGTAATTATTTACTGTAATTGCACTTGTTCCGCCAAAAGATAATGACGAAGTACTGATAACATCAATTTTACCGGAAGGATTACTGACAGTTCCATTAATTCCCAATGTATTTGCACCCACACTTAAATTTCCATTATTGAAGGTAAGCACGTTATTTACATTTATATTGGATTCCAGTGTTACCCCCATTAGGTTTTGGATGGTTAAATTATCAAAACTAGTTGTGGAAGATCCTGAAATTGTTTGTGCTGCACTACCGTTAAAAATCATATTACCACCTGCTGATGCATTAAAGGTTCCGTTGTTTTCAAAGTTTCCTCCAACATAATGGTTAAAAACTCCGGTAGTAACTGCAGTTCCACTTCCAATAGTTATATTTCCCACTACTGTAAATGAAGAAACCGCTGTAGAATTAATCGTTCCTGAAGTGGAAAAGTTTCCTTTCACTAACATATCCCCAGCCGGCATTGTTTTGGTTCCACTACCACTCAATATCAGGTTATAATAGCCCCCATTTCCGCTTATTCCATTTGGAACAACAATAGTTTGATCGGCACCATTCCACTCAACAGTATTATCAATAGTAGAAAAGTCAATAACACTTGTTGCATCTGCGGTTCCAGCCCCGGCTATTCTTAATGTGCTGCCGGCAACAGGTTGTATGGTAGTATTTGTGCCCACTTCAATATTGTAAAAATTCGTTATTCCAGCAATTGTAACAATTTCGTTAACTACTCCATTATTAAAAATCACTTTGCCAGTGCTGGCATTAAAAGTGCCATCATTGTTCCAGGCGCCGCTTGAGCCTGCTATCGTAAGTTGTGAGCCAGTTCCTGCATTTAATATTCCTCCAGGCTGTATTGTAAGCGTATTGACATTAGTGCTGCTGCTGTTTGCAATAATTGGGTCGTTCGGTGTTGTGGCTGTGTCTGGTATAACAGCTTTTCTGGTTGCATCCGGGCTATAGGCTGGGGTCCAGTTATATTGATCGGCCCAATCTATACTTTCTGAACCATCCCAGGTTATTACATTGGTTGTAGAAACGCCAAAACCATGTTCAATAACTCCAAAAGCAGAGGGGAGATTTCCAAAATTTGTATTGTTTAATGTGATCCAATTGTCGGTGGTATTTATTTCGGTCACACCCCTGTCAAGCAACGTTGAGCTTGGGATAATATAACTAAAGAAACTGATGTTGATTTCAGTGTTCCCATTTAATTCACTATCCAGGTAATGCGACTTCAGTAATCCTTTGGTGCCACTTCCGCCAACCTGACTGATATCATAAATCCTTTTAAGTCCGTCGGCCTTCCAGGTGGGTGCTGTACCAATACTGATTTTCAGAGTTATTTCAGTCGGTAAAGTCCCTATGTCAGGAAAGGTAACACTCGAAGACTGATGTCCAAAAGTATATTCAATATTTGGTAATATGGTTGTACGCTTTACTCTGCCTGTAACATCTCCTGTGCCGGTAGTAGTGGCGGAAGCTCCCATAAGCAATGTAAATGTTCCCAAATCGAGGCTTCCCAGGAAGGCAGTCGGATTGGCGCTGAGCAGGCTGAGTATGCCATTCACTGTGATATCGCTTCCGAAAACCACCCCACCGCTGCGGTTGATGGTAAGGTTGTTGATAACAGGTGTTGAAGTAAACAAATCGGATGGAGTGGTAAGTGCAGTGGTCCCTCCAAAATACAGGGAAGAGGAAGCACCCACATTTAGAAATCCCGATGTCTTGGTTATACCGCCATTCAGCGTTAATAATGTAGATCCGACATTTAAATTACCACTGCTAAGGGTGAGTGTATTGTTTACCGTAGTGTTTGTAAAGATATCAACCCCGGCAGCATTGTTTATGGTTAATTTTTCGAAACTTGTGGATGTGGTTCCATATATGTTTTGTACGGCGGTTCCGTTCAGCGTAATGGTTGTACCTGCTGAAGGGATAAAAGTCCCTGAATTATCGAAATGTCCTCCTACGATATGGTCGAAATTTCCTGTAGCAAAGGTGGCTCCGTTCTGGATTTCCAGTTCATTATCAATGTTTAAAACTGAAGCTGCTGTGGCAGTGACCGTTCCTGACAGTATAAATTCGTCAGTAATATTCATTGCTGTCGCCGGCATAGTTTTGGTACCGCTTCCGCTAAGAATAAGAATATTATAACCACTATGGCCACCTATTCCAGTTGGGTTCACGATTGTTTGATCTGCGCCGTTCCATTCAACAGTATTATTGACCGTTGAGAAATCAACCAAACTTGTAATATCGGAAGTTTCGGCACCTGCTATCCGTACAATACTTCCCGAAACAGGTTGCAATAATGTGTTTGGACCTACCTGAATATCGTAGAAATTTGTAGTACCTGCTATGGTTACAATTTTGGTAACATTATTACGGTTAAAAATTACTTTCCCGGTCCCTGCATTAAACGAACCATTATTTTGCCAGGCTCCGTTATCACCATCGATGGTTATAGTATATGAATTTGCATCAACTGATGCATTTGTTTCTATTTCGAGTGATTTAACTTCAACATTTAATGTTAACGAAGGGTAATATAATTTACCTGCCGGGATCAATACATCATCTGTTGAAACAGGCACTGAACCTGATGTCCAGTTTAAACCGTCATTCCATTCTGTGTGATCGTCAGCTACTCCCAGCCAGGTATTTTTAACCGCTTCTGAATTGTGCAAAGCCCATTGCTTATTATCCAATGAAGTTGACGGTGCCAGGTATTTTATACGCCTGTCGGCTAATTCGACCCAATTATTTATTGGATCGTTGTTTGATTTTCCATGCTCCTCTCTTGTTCCGGTCCAGGGATAACCATCATGAGCATCAAAAAAAACAATTTTAGTCTCGTCGTTTGAATTTAATTCTGTATCCAGATAATGCAGTTTTATATTAACCAGATCAGTGGCCGTTATATCATCAATAGCAAAAGTGTAGTATCTTTGAATTGCACCCAAACCCGAACTTATCCAGGAATCAGCAGACCAAACAGGAACAGAACCAATAACAATCTTACAGCTTATCCAGGCGGGTTTTGTTGCACCTGCAAGACCTATAAAGCTAAGAGAGGTAAACTGGTTGCCGAAACTGTATTCCACACTTGGTATAAACGTTTGCGCCCTTTTCACAATCCCGGTTACATCACCAATACCAGTAGTAGTTCCCGAAGCACCCATATTTAAAGTATAGGAACTCATATCCAGGCTCCCCATTACTGCCGATGCATTTGCACTTTGTAAATTCAGGATTCCGTTAACTGTTAGGTCGTCCGAAGCTGTAATTCCAGCACCATTCACTGTTAAATTGTTCAGGTTAACAGTAAATACAGATGCCGGAAGTGTAATTGCAACTGAGTTGGTAAAAACAAGAGTTGAACCCGTATTTGCTGCATTTATGTTGCCGCTTGTTCTAACCGGTGTATTTCCTGAGATAGTCAGGGTATTTGCACCTAATACTAAAGTCCCGCTTGTTAAGGTCAGTGTTCCTGCAACCGTTATATTTCCGCCGGTAGTGATTCCATTAGCCCGGTTTAAAGTAAGATTATTAAGTGATACGGCCGGAAGAGTGGTACTAGCACCATTGCCTCCTATACTGATATTGGTTGAGCTGCCTCCTGTAAGCGATCCCGAAAATGAGGTAACCGATCCATTCAGTGTTAATGTATTCGCACCGATGGCAAATGTTCCACTTGTAAGAGTGAGTGAAGTTGGGACTATAATGGCACCATTTTGAGTAAGGCCAAGGCTGTTATTCAGCGTTATCCCATCAATAGTGTTGCTTACAAATACCCCTGAAGGAATAATCTGAGCAGCCGTTCCTGCAAAAATAACAACGGAAGAAGCGGTTGTAGCATCAATCTGATTTGCTGTAGCCGTAACTATATTTTCTGTAATGGTGAGTTGTTTGGCATTTAGTACCAACTTTTTAGCACTTGTATTGGTAATGTTTTTAAGTGTTCTGTTTTGGTCCAAATAACAATCATTCGTGGGAGTTGCAGCAAACGAAATATCGACACCATTTGGAGGAACAGCACCATTCACCCAGTTGCTTGCCGTGGCAAAATTGGTACTGGTATTTCCCTGCCAGGTAAAAGTAAGGCCTGATTCCAAAGCCCCCATTTTGGGTGGATTGTTACGTGTAATTCCCTCATAATCAGTAAGCATTCCTGTGCCAAAAACACCCGGCAATGAAGTAGCTGTTATATAATCTAAAAAATTGGTTCCACCACCATTGACAAATACAGGGTTAGTATTCAAACTGTTGGCATCATGGCCTGTAAAAATTGGAAGCGCAGTTTTATTTGCTCCGGCATAGCCTATTACACCACCTGTACCCGATACGAAATAGTCATTATAATTTAGAGTTAAGTTGGTGCTTACTGAATAATTAAAGTAAGCGGCATAATGCAGGTTGGTTCCAGCCGTTGTTGAGCGGGCATTCATAAAAATATTATTTCTGAAATCACGCACATTGGTTGATGCATTACTAAATAATGCATATGATTTATTCGTAATTCCCGAACCCAGACTTCCGAAGATATAGACTGTATTAAAGAAAATACTATTGTTATTTGTAGCTGTGCCTGATTCGTAAATGCCATAAATTGTATTTGCGGTATTGCCGCCCAGGCTGATTATATTATTTGCATACGTTGTTTGCCCGGTGTTTATTTTAATACCGTAAATTGATGCACTCGTTGCTGAAGTACCGGTAATAGTAAGGCCATAGATGAAATTTGCAGTAACAGTATGAGAAGTCCCTGATGACCCAAAGTACAACGCAATTACACTTCCGGCAAACGAATTGTACGAGTTGGATAAGCTGTAAATTGTATTTCCGCTGATTGTATTAAGTGTATTTATACTGTTTACAGCAATCCCCGTAACAGAAGCAGCGTTTGATGAAGCCGTATTAGCATTCGCTATGGACAAACTGCTAATTTTATTGTTGGTTATGGAGTTTATTCCCGAACCCGATGCAATACCACTTATCAGACCTAATGTAGCTGTATTTGTGTTTGTTGTACCATTATTCAGGTTTGCAATTGTATTATTATCAATAGTTATATTTCCGGCTGCTGTATTTCTGATTCCATAAACACTTTGTGCGTTTGCAGTGCTGGCTGAACTTACATTAATACTATTTGCCTGGCTTATATTACCTATCGTATTGTTGCTAATGATATTTGTGCCTGTACTTGTTGTATTTATGCCGGTAAAGTTGCTTGCATAAGCTGAATTCGCATTAGCTACCACAAAAGATCCAATGATATTATTCGCGCAATTTACCGTACCACTTCCTGCAATATTAATTCCGTACACATTTTGCCCGTTTGTGGTGCCGGTTACGCTAATTGACCCGGTACCTGTTGCTGCGCCAATTGTATTCCCTGTTGTTGTTCCTATATTCACAGCTCCTGCTGCAATATTTATTGCTGCCCATGTATCATTGGTTATATTACTCCAGTTAAAGTTTTGAATAGTATTATTCTGCACTGAGCTGGAAGTTGTTGTTCCAACATTCAGAGAGATAGCATTAAACGGATTGGATCGTGCATTGGTTTTCGTAAAGGCAGTTCCACCGCATTGTGCAGCTGTTCCTCCTATATAATTATTTAACACATTAAATCCATTGCCGGAAGTATTATTTATTTGAATAGCGCTATAAGTGAAAGTTCCGGTTGATGCGAAGGATGTTGTTTCGTAAAAGCTATTCCCATCCAACGTCCATGTATTGTTATTTGCCAATAGATATATACCATTTGAATTTGATGCGGGTCTTAAAAAATCGTAGATATTATTATTGCTGATGGTATTCCCGCTGTTGTCCTTTCCTGATGTTCCCAGCGAATAAATAGCGTTTACTGGTCTGTTGGCATCAGTTGAATTAGTGATATTATTATTGTCAATGGTATTGGCATCATTACCGCTGCTGCCGGTAGTTGTTGAGAATAGGATGACCCCCTCGGCTGAAGCTCCTGATCCTTTAATAGTACAGTTTTTTACCGTATTGGTTGTAGCATCATTAAGAAAACGGATAGTAGAAGTGCCAGAGGTAGCGCTAACACTTGTATTATTAATGATCAGATTTTTGGTAGATCCGGTAGCATTCACCCTTCCGTCTATGATAACATAATCTGCTCCGTTTAATTCAATGAGTGGTGTTGCTAAGTTTCCGCTTATTGAAAGTCCGGTTTCTGTAGGATAGATATTAACTGACGAGTAATTTGAACTTCCAGTTCCACTGGCATTGAGTACCGCTGAAGCCGTTTCGGTCGTGCTATGTTTTATTTTGATAGTGATATTCCCCCGGTGTGTACCACTGTTAACCTGATCGAAAGCCGCTTTAAGTGTCGGGTAATATGCGATTGAAGTACCAATTGTTGCGTCAACTTCAATGTAAGGAGGCGTGTATTCAATCCAGGTACTGTTTGTGCCACTGGCAACCTCCTGCCATTTGTTAAAATAACCACTTATGCCACTGTGAATTCCCATATCTGCCCCAGCCTGAATAACGTTGTCAGCACCAAATTTTATTACTATATTATTGCTGGATTCATAAAAGCTGACCTCCACATCTGCATACCTGCCATCATTATAATTAATTTCCAGATTATTGTATTCAATGGTAAATATTCTGTTTGGTGAAGTGCCGGATACTAAAGATTTTACCCAACCACTATTATCTCCCACTTTATCATCATAAACTGCTAAAGCTATAATCTGTCCTAATTCGGTAGAAGTACCTGATAAAGTATAAGCGCTTGCTGCTGAATAATTTGTACTGGCATCACCATCCAGACGAATAAATCCATTGGAGCAAACACTTAAACTGTTTGACGTTGTGTATGAATTATCATAAAAATTAAAGTCGAAAGGCCAGTTTATTGTGGCTTGTGCATCATCACCCGTTACAACATTGGCTCCCGATGAACAACTTATCCAACTATATGTAGTTCCTAACACGCCGGTTTGTAAATCATAGTTCCAGCTGGCCTGGGGACCTGAAGGAGGAAGAGGAGGAGTTGTACGGGTATATTCAATCCAGGCATTATTGGTTCCGCTGGCTACTTCCTGCCACTTATTATAATATCCTGAAACGCCGCTATGTATGCCCATGTCAGCTCCGGCTTGTGTAATATTATCAGTTCCTGATTTGAGCACTACTTTATTCAGCGTTTCATAGAAACTAACCTGTACATTTGCTCCATTGCTTGAACTATAAGGGATGTTTATGTTATTATATTCAATAGTCAAAATACGGTTGGGTGCAGTGCCTGTTACTAAATATTTCACCCAACCGGTTCCAGCCACATTACAATCATACACCGAAGTAGCAATAATCTGACCCAACTCGGTAGAAGTACTTGACAAAGTATAATTTTGTGCTGTACCATAATCTGTACTGGCAGTGCCGTCGAGACGTATAAAACCATTGGTCGCAACACTGATGCTGTTGGTTGTGGTGTAAGTATTATCGTAAAAACTGAAAGTGAAGGGCCAGGAAAAGGAACCCTGGGCATCGTCGCCGGTGACAATACTTGTGCCGGCTGAGCAGTCGATCCAGCTATAGGTTGCTCCAAGCGTACCGGTTTGAGTAGCATAGTTGGAGCTGGCAGCAGCCTGACTCCATAGAGTATACGGAAGCAGTAAGAGTATAATGAAATATAGAAATTTTATTCTCATTATGTTTAATTTTTAATGCTGGTTAACGCAAAATCATATTCTGAAACAATGTCACCATCAACTGGATTCTTGATCGATGCATTATGCATATGCCCGTTTATCGTTATTGAATTTGTACCACATTCCTTGCCTGGTAAGTTATCCGGCAAATTATCACTTTGCGTATTCTCATCTGCATGGCTTGCTGGTTTCGGATTTGCGGTGTTACCCGGGTTATTGTTTAATCTGTTGTATTTCAGGTGGTACGTATTTTCAGTTTTGGCTCCCGGATTGTATTTTACAAAGAAACTATCCTTCCATCCCAGGGTGCGAATTTTTCGTAGGAGAGCCCTTGCATCGGCTTCACTGCGGAAAGCTCCGGTCTGGTAGCGGTAAAATCCGGTTCCGAGCGGGAGCTCCGAAATTGTCAAACCCGGGAAAGCGGCCTGAAGCTTTTTGAAGTGATCGTTTTTCTTCAACGGATTGCGCAATGCCAGCACCTGTACTTTGTAAAGTGTATCAATAGGGAAGTAATTTATTGAGTCTTTTACGATTGAAAATGGATCTGCTTCTTCAGCTTTCGGTTTCGAAGCTTTGTTCGTTTTAGCGGCTGAAGGAGGTCTTCCGTTTACTTTCCAGGGTGAAAAAAAATAGGATTGCTCGTCGTTATTGTTCACTGCTTCAGTTGTATCCGCTATGGGCAGGGTAGTAGGTTCTGCTCCCCCCGTTTGTTTTTCTGCCGGTTTTTGTACGGTTTCAATGAGTAGTGGATTTTCAATGGAAGGTGATATTTCAACTGTATCATTCTCTGCTTGAAAACCTGTTTCTTTCTCTTTTTGCTGTATGCTTCCTTCTGTATCTGGTCGTAAAATAAAGTTCAAACCATCCACTATATCGCCAGCTTCTATTGATCTGATGCTGAAATATTTACATAAAGGCTCTGCTGAATAGCCGAGGTTGCTTAACTGGACCGAATCAACGCAGGCAAAGTACTCGCCGGGCTCAAGCCCCAGGAAATAAATATATCCATCCGATTCCGAAAGGATTTCAGTTACTGCCTTGCTTTCGCCTTTTTTGTAAATATTTATCAATATCCGGCCAATTCCTTGCAGCGAATTGTTTTTTTTAAGATAAGCCGTTCCGTTTGCCTCGCCAACAACCCTTACAGGAATATCCACCCGTTTAAACTGGTTGGGATCGATCAACACCTGGTAAGTTTTGTTCTTGAAACGCCATGCAATATTCTCCAGGCTGTTATCATCAAATGCCACGCTATAACTGGTGAATGCATTTAAATCAGGAATCCGGATAATTGAATCTTTTTCGCTGAATATAGCTTTCGCCCCGCTTATTTTTATAGTGTTTACTTTTACTAAGTGTTCGCCCATATCAAAAATGCCGTTATGATTCATATCGAGGAAAGGATACAGCAAAATGCCACCTTTGCTTGCGGATGAATTATTGCTGAAATGAGTATAGTTATTACCAGCAAAGGCCAGACTTCCCTGGGCTGCGGCGGAAGTCATAACTCTACCTCTGCTGTGCGAAACGGAGACATTTGTCCTGGCAAATGGAAGAGCATATTTAAAACCTACCGAAACATAATAATCATGGTATAAAATATTATCCTGATAAGAAATTGAAAGATATCCTTTTTTGATGTTTTTCTCAATCTCTGCTTTGTAGTATACCAGGCCCCCTTCGTAAACATTGTAGCTGGCTGAAGTATTTATCTTAAATCCATTTTTCAGCCTGTAAGAAAGTGAAAGATCAGAGGTTAGATATGGAGACCGGTCCATAATCCAGTTAATTTGTGTTGATGAATTAGCGCTAAACTGTTTATAATAAACTGAAAATATCATACTACCCTGGTTAAAGATATATTCGTTGTATATAAGTTGAGTGTAATTCACCTGGGCATAGCCGGAAATGCTTTTAATCCTTATCGGGAGCATAAGTCGTAATTTACGTTCTTCCGGCGCATTCGAAAGTGTTGCCCTTTGTCCGGTAGTATATTTGGTATAATCAATTCCCAGTTGTGCATTTTCCCAGAAATAATAACTTAACGATCCTCTGGTTCTCACCCCATAAGCATATTCACCATTTATTGTCAGGGTGCTTATTGGCTGAAAAGTAGCTTTAACATAAGGGATGTTTACTCCGGTTGTTATAGAAGATAAATATTCCATTCCTCCGCCTATTGTAATCAAACGGTTAAGCCCGTAATTCAATTCTCCTTTTCCAAAGCGGCTCGAAAAGTTATCCTGAAGTATTCCGCCCGATATAGTATACTCAAACTCTTTTGCTGGTAAAATGGAATAAGGGAGATTAACTATTCGCTCTTCTGATTGTTCTTCACCCAGTGGACTAAAAAATTTAAATTTCAATTTTGTATAGCCATAAACATTAGGTACATTAAATACATATAATCCTGACGCATCTGCTTTCGTGTAGTCTACTAAAATATCGTTGATATAAAGTTCAACAGTCCAGCTGGGGCCGGTATGGCCACTAACAGGATAATTTCCGGATGCTTTTCTTATGGTTGTAGGTGTATTGCGAATTGTTGCGCCAATTACAGGGGAATTAATAAATGCAATTGTCTGAGTTGATATTTTACCCACCTGGGCTTGCTTTATAAACTTTTGATCATTATCAACCCATTGCCAGTTGTATCGAAGCAGACGATGATCAAATTTATAATAATCGTTATAATCGAATGATATATTTACCTCTCCATAAAGCAGCTCAGCTCCGACTCCAAGCATATAACGATTATTGATTGCTTCATTCACTATCTGAAAAGTGCCTAACCCCCAATCCAAAGTACCAAATTTAAACAGGTGGTAATTTCTGTTTGCTACAGTATCGACAGTCAATGTTTTACCTTGTAATTTAGAAATAGTTTTACGTGTATTTTCAAGTCTCTTTTGCCTTACAATAGGCAACTCAAAATCTGATATTAATTTAGCTGACAGAGACCGGTAATTGAATGTGATGGATAATCCAAATGCTGAGGATAAAAGGGATGATTCAATATAAATAGCACCAATTTCCTTGATTAGTCCATTTTGCGTATTTATTTTTTTACTGCCAACGTTAATTTGTTTGGCGTAAAAATCAATCACATATGGCCTACTTTCGTTTTCAATAAAGCCGACAAGGTTGTGATCCGAATTTGGAATGCAAGAAATTCCAAGGTTTTTAAATAAATCTTCAACATTTACGAAGACATAATTTGGCTTCACATAAATAATATCTATTTCAAAACTACCGTAATGATCAACATAAACATCAACGGGAATTTCATCATAAACAAATGGTACTTCTGCTCCTTCACCTGTGTACCTATCCTTTGCGGTTGCTTTTGTTGGAGAGAAAATGAACAGTAATACAAAAAGCAATAAAATTCTATGAACAAATAACACTCGAAGAGGCATAATCAACATTATGCATCCATGTATTTTTCGTTTATATGATTTTTGCTTATTCATTATTTTTGCTCAAGTGTAATTTCAAAAGTCCCTATATATATACCTGATGGAGTACCGGCAGGTACATTAATATTACCACCTACCCGCAGCGGAGTTATAAAATTACAATCGCCGATTGTCTCAAAACTATCACCATTTCCCCCTTTTTCAGTGGGACCAATATTGAGTGTAAGAGAACCGCCGGTGCCATTTGTTAAAATTGCAGTAGCATTAAAAGTCATAGTAACACTTCTGCCTTCACAAAGCTTTATTTCAAAAATGGCTGGCTGAGCAAATGAACCTGGCACTAAATAAACTCCGCCTGTCGAAGAGAGGTTTCCTTGCCAATCCATTGTAATTGTACCATCTCCAATAACGACAAATTTCCCAAAATCAATTGATTGGGTGGCCTGCAAGGTTATAACTCTAGGTGGCAAACCGGGCTGAGCAAACGAACCACCAACAATCAGAAAGAACAATGCTATTACTAGCACCGTTTGTATAAGGCTTCTGTTTGATTTAGTTTTTTTCATTCCTTTTAATCTGAAGTTCTTTTTCCTTTTACAGATCTTTTTTTCGATCTATAATTGCAGCTCAGCTTCAGTAAGCACTTTTTTGCTTTTCTTTAAGGTGTAAATAACCTTAATCCTGCCTCCGATAAAATCAGTATCCTGCAGCGTTTTCAACGCTATTTTACATTTTTTGATGCTTCCCGGAGAATGTACAGCAAATCCATTCGATCTCCCGACTTCGGTAGATCTGTTCTTTTTGTCAAAATACAGCACAGATAAATCCCCGTAGCTTGACATATTCCCGTTGCGCGTAAATTTCATTTTTAAAAAATATTGTCCAGCGCCGGCATTTTCAAATTCCAGTTCAGAAATAGAAACAGTAGTATTGGAGATACCCCTGTCGATAATGCATGGAATAGTAATTCCATAGGTAGTTATAATTTTTACAGCCATTGCTGTTGTATCATCAACATTAGTCTCCTTAATAAGCGGTTTATTATTTCTTTCGGACCTGAAATAAAGATGAGAACGGTATTCGCCTTCCTGGAGACCGGCAATATTGGTAAGCTGAACCTTTATTGTCTGCGCTTCCCTTGGTGCTAAAATTATCCGACGTGGGTAAACCCGCAGAAATGGAGACGCAAATTTTTGTCCTGGATCGGGTTCTGTTATAAGCTCATAATCACCAGTTTCTTTTACCCGGTTTTCGACAAAAGATAAAGAATATATGGCCGTATCATTCCCCATATTAATAAGGTCAATTATCTGGCTTCTGTTATTGCTATCAAAAAAGACTCTTTTGGGAGAGATCATCAAATCGCCCTGCGCCCAGACTTTAAATGATGATAGGGAACAAAAAACAATCAAAAAAACGACTATAAGTAGTTTCCTGCTTACTTTGCAATATTGTTTTTTGGCTTTCATGTATGTAATACTTTAAGTTTTCCTTTTAATAAATTATCTTTCAACAGTTTAAGTAAAAAAAAAAGTGCTGCTTTCACAGCACTTTTTTTATTCAAAGCTATTAGTAGTTAATAGTTACGGTTGCATCGGCAGCATTTGTATACACGCCAGATGCTTGTGAGGCAGCAAGAGTCAGTGTTCCGCCGAGTGTAATCGTAGCCAGACCTGCGCCGTCTAAAGTTTGCAGACCTGCTGCAGGACTACTAACCGGTGCTGAAACAACCATTGTATTGAGTCCGCTTGTTACCGTAAGTGGAAATCCTGTCAACACAATAGTATAATCTGTGCTTAATTCACCTGTTGCATCAAAAGATGCTGCAAGCGCACCCGATGCAGGAACAATAAACACTTCAGTTCCTACAGCAGTTCCTAAGGATACTACACCAGTGGCAGGAGCTAGAATAACAGTTCCTCCAGCACCGGCAGGCACAATGGAGATTTTGCCAAAGTTCATATCTGCCGTTTTGGTAAGTGTAAGAGGCGCGAGTATTTCTGCGGTAGTAGATGCATTATCGGTAGCAGTCATCTGAGCCATTGCAGTTGTAGAAAATCCAGCCACCATTACGATAGCTGCGAAAAGAATTAATGATTTTTTCATTTTGAGTTGTTTTAGTTAGTAATTAAGAGTTGTGTTAGAAGTAATTAAGAGTTGTGTTAGTTAGTAATTAAGAGTTGTGTTAGTTAGTAATTAAGAGTTGTGTTAGTTAGTAATTAAGAGTTGTGTTAGTTAGTAATTAAGAGTCGTGTTAGTTAGTAATTAAGAGTTGTGTTAGAAGTAATTAAGAGTTGTGTTAGTTAGTAATTAAGAGTCGTGTTCGTAGTAATTAAGAGTCGTGTTAGTAGTAATTAAGAGTTGTGTTAGTAGTAATTATGAGCTTTTGAGTAGTAATCAGATGATGTTTAATCTGTAATTTAGTGTTTGTCTTACAAGTAATGTAGAGTAGTATTCAAAATAAATGGTGGTTTGCATATTAATCAATGCAGTCCATTACCTGGTAATGAAAAACAAAGCGGTTCGCCATGCAGCTTGCCTGGGTTTGTTTGTTTTCTCTTTTTTACATACAATAATATTTGTTAATATTTGGATTATTTCAATTGGTGCATATCAGACTCTTGCTAGGATATTACAAGTATTGTGATCCTCTTTTTCAATTAAATGTCTTACAATCGGAGCTATTTTTTCAAAATCGTCGACTTTTGAAAAGAAATAATCGACACCCGAGTTTATGGCGATATTCATGTAAGACTCCGATGAATAAAATGTCAGAATGATAAATTTGAGGCTTTTGTCTTCTTTTCTGATCTGTTTTAAAACTTCAAGACCATTTAACCCAGGCATTTTAATATCAACAATGGCAAGGTCAGGTTTCAGTAATCTCAGCGCTGTCAGGGTATCGTTTCCATTTTTCAATGATCCTACGATCTCAACCCCGTCGAAAGCGCCCAGCATATCCTGTAATCTCTCAATAATAAATGCTGAATCATCTGCTAGTAATACCCTCATTTGTAATGTGTTATTTTATTCCTGGTAAAAGTATGAGCGTATTGCAGGATCGCCTGTAAGATATAGGATGTAAGTTTGTAAGGAAAAGGCTTAAATTTCTGTAAGATAATTCTTACAGCGAAAACCATCACAAAAGAAATCCAGAGGAAGTTATAGTATGCTGATAATAAAATAGTTTACCTGATTTGAAACTAGCCGGATTATTTATTTAGGGTAAAATTCTGTTCCCCAAAACAGGGTATCGAGCCTGTAAATCTTTATATAATACAAATGATTGGTTTTAATATTACTCAAAAAAAGATCAAAAATCTACCATTTTTAATGTAATGCAGAATAAAAAGAAAACATTCAGATCAAATTTTTGCCTATAAATCATGTAATGGAAATCATAAGATACATTGAAATACATTGAAATACATTGAAATACATTGAAATACATTGAAATAAATAGAAATAAACAGGAATAAACAGGAATAGCTGGCATCAGCATCAGGTTTTGCACGATATTCGGCATACGGCACAATAAATATTGTACAA
>JBBRCH010000045.1:0-37386 GCA_038204995.1 Bacteroidales bacterium
ACCGGAATTAAAAGTGATGTGGTTCAGCAGGAATTAGATGCCAGCGACCAGGTTGCTTTTATTGAAAAAGGAATACCTGCCGTGCAATTGTTTACCGGTGCAACAGAGAATTACCACCGTCCAACTGACACTTACGATAAAATTGATGGCAAAGGAATGGTAAAAGTGGCTACCGTTGCCAAGGAAGTATTGGTGTACTTAGCCGACCGCGACACGCCTTTCGAATTTACCGGCAAAATACCGGTAGCTGACGCCGCTGCCCCGGATAAACCAAAAACAAATCGCAAAGCTTCGACCGGTTCCATCCCCGATTTTGCTTATACGGGTGGCGGTGTTAAAGTAGGATCGGTTATTGAAGGATCTGCCGGAGAAAAAGCAGGCCTAAAGGCAGGTGATATTATTAATGCATTGAACGGCCAGGCGGTGACGAATTTGACGGAATATTCCGATGCGCTAAAGACATATCAACCCGGCGATGTTGTATCATTGAAAGTGCTGAGAGATGGTAAGAAAATGGTTATTTCCATTACTTTGGGTGAGAGGTAAGCATTTTATATTAAATAAAGAAAAACAAATCCTTTTCCGGGGCGCCTTTCCCTGCGCATACCGGAAAACGGACATTTTATTCCCGCTATATTTTTATAATCAGGATATCTTAACCCAATTTGCAGCTAAATTCTTATAACTATCTTGTTATGAACGATTTTATGATTTTCGGATTCCGGTTTGAGTACTACAGATTTTTTTACGAACAAATGGGGCGTGTTTGTATTTCAGCACAGTGTAAATTTCTGAGGCTTTGGGTTCTGGCTCAGAACATTTTCGGATACTTATTATCTCATCCTGTTTGTGTTGGGCTATTGTGGTTATACACTTTTGAGTGTTCATAATCCGGGACTATTTCGCGCCAACTGCTTGTTATTCTTTGCTGTTTGAGCTGATAGCAAATGGTATTCACTACCCAGTATGCCAATAATCCCAAATTTAGGTGAGCTATTGTTGCATTATCGTTTTGATGAAAGACGGGGCGCAAGTCAAGGTCGGTTTTCAAAACCCGGAAGGTGTATTCTATTTCTCGGATGGTGTTGTAGATCATCCAAACAAGAGTTTCATCAGGCTGGCAGAGCGATGTGCGTAGGAAATAAACTCCACTGTTCTGGTCGGGATCAGTGGCCGGCGCAATTGACCATGTTAACGAGATAACAATATTCTTTTCGTTGTTATCAACTTTAAGCTGGTAAAATCGATGAATTGATGGAAATTTTTGTTTAAGACGACCAATCCGCTCATGTACTTTTTCCAATTGCTTTACACCGCTCTTTTTGTGCAAACTGCTCTCAATACGTTCTAATCCTTCCTCGAACCGATCTTGAAAGCGGCTGTTCATCGATCTTTCTTTGCAGGCCTTTGCATCACTCTTTACGTGCAGGTAGTAATCCGTGTTATGAGGAGCTTTTATCTTGCGAAGCTCAATCTTTTGTTTCTTTTTGTCAGTGATGGTCACACAACTATCTCCGGGATTTACACTATAGTCCTTCACAGTGGTACGTGAAACACACAGGTAATCATACCCTTTTTCCTTAATCAGCTTTAGGATATCTTCTGTGGCAATCCCCGCATCGATCACTACCAGTGCCCTTCCACCAGTTGAAGAAGTAGCCAGACGAAGTTTTTCGACCATATCTGCCAGCGTTTTGCAATCGGCCTTGTTCCCTTGGTAAATGGTCGAGTACTTAATAAACCCTTCCGGATTAACCACAACGGCCATAACCACAAGTTTTGCATCGCTGCGCTTCTCTTTACTTCGTCCGAACAGGGCTATCAGGCTGTGGTGCTTTTCGCCTTCAAAATACGTTTTGGTCAAATCGTAAAGAATGATCTTATCTTATAAATCAAATAGTTCGTTAGTGCGATGGGAAAGAAAATACTCCAATGACTCCTTCTGGGCATACAGTGCGTGGCTGATGTTGTAAAGACGGTCTTTTGTGATCTTTTGGACATCATAACCGGTGATTTCACAAACCGCAGAATTTTCCCTGATCCAATGACCGGTCTTATACTCGGATGCCGGATATACTGCACGGCTGATTAAATGAGTTATAGCCAATGATATCTCATCTTGTTCCCATCCCTGGCTTTCGAGAAAAGTATCAATGTTCAGTTGCCGGATCGCTTGGTAGCATAACCATTCAACACCAACTTCCCGGATATCTTTGTTCCGTATAGAGTTCATGTCTATTGTCTGCCATTCTTTGTTCTTACTGGACTTTGACCGAACATCTATCCGGTTCTCTTTTACCATTTGCGGGTAAAACCGTTCAATATATCCTGTTATCACTGGATCGGTATCGTGCGGAAATAGTTCATTAGATAACCCTTTAACACGCACATTTAATCCTTTCTGAATCAAGTTCAACTGATCGGCATTGAGTTCATCCAAAAAACCAGCGGCTAGCATCATGTGGTGACAAACCCTGCCATTCATGTCGCGATAACTTTCCACTAACCGGTAGTAGCCTGATAGCTCTCCGGTCTTTGGATTATGGCGCATGCTGGACCTGAAATACATGGACTAAAAGTACGCATTCAACCCCGGCTTGTCAATACCTCCCTGGTCACTACAAATCAAACTGTAAAAATAAATAGTATTGATAATGAACGATTTGAAATTAAATCATCTCTTGAAATCTTGATTTATACCTAAAATTTAAATAATTATTGCTGATTTTTACCCAATTTTTAACATTTATGGGGTCGATTGCTGCAAGTTGGGTTAAGTATTTTCGATCGAAGTCCCAGGGTTTCTGTTTGAGATCCTCTCCTTTGTTTTTGCAAGGCTTCTCTATAAAGAATACCGGCCTGTTTCTTTCATTAAAAAATAACCATCCATCTTATATTACTTTCAGACGTTGAATAATCAGCAATACACTTGTCTAATAAAATAAAAGAAATTGTTCAATTTGCTGTAGGCTGATCAGTTATCATATTGTAGATGTGTGAATTATGTAAATATTTCAAAGTATTATGTAACATTTTTATTTATTATTTTAATAAACTTTGCTCTTAATTAACCAATCTAAAAAAACCATGAAAAAACTACTCTTAATAAGTATATGCTTTGCATTTACTTTTATCATTAATGCGCAAACTATTGATAAAAAATGGAATATCGGTTTGCACGGAGGATTAAGCCAATATAAAGGCGACCTTGGAAGTGATTTTTATAAAACCGATATGGCATTCTATGGCGTGGGTGGCATATCTGTTTCACGTTACATAGCCAGCCATTTCGATTTAAATCTATTTGTTGCTAAAGGAACGGTTGGCTACAACCGGACATCAGGAAATTTCAGAAGAGATTTTACTTCCGCTACAATGAATTTCCGGTTTAACATTTTAGGCCCCCAGTCAAATGTAATACCCTATTTATTTGCTGGCGCAGGAGTTATGCTGTTCGATAAAAACATCAACATTACTGAAAAGAAAGTAGATTATATTGCACCTTCTGGTGGAGCAGGTATAAATTTTAAATTAGGGCCCTCAGTCATCCTGAATTTGCAGGAAACTTTTTTCTATACCGATACTGACAGCCGGGATGGAGTTTCTGGAAATGAAAATGATGCCTATCTTTTACATACGGTTGGAATGTCTTTCAACTTTGGCAAGAAAAAAGATGCTGATCATGATGGCGTTTCCAACTATCGCGATAAATGCCCAAATACCCCGCCATCAGTTGTGGTTGATAAAGTGGGCTGTCCGGTTGATAAAGATGGTGATGGGGTGGCCGATTATTTAGATGCTTGTCCTGATCTCGCGGGACTGAAAACCCTTAATGGTTGCCCTGACAGAGATGGTGACGGCATCGCTGATAAAGATGACAATTGTCCTGATATTAAAGGATTGGCAGCATTAAATGGTTGTCCTGATGGTGATGGTGATGGCATTGCCGATAATGAAGACCGCTGCCCCGATGTAGCCGGACCTGCTGAATTCAAAGGCTGTCCTGATTCTGACAATGACGGCGTAGCTGATATAGATGATAAATGTCCGGACACAAAAACTGGCTATAAAGTTGATGCTATGGGCTGCCCGAAGGACAATGACAAAGATGGAATTCTCAATGAAGATGATGCCTGTCCTGATCAGGCTGGTATTGCTGCTTTAAAAGGTTGCCCTGATAGTGATGGAGACGGTGTGTCGGATAAAGAAGATCTCTGCCCAAATGTAAAAGGCACACTGGCAAATAAAGGATGCCCCGAAATTGCTGTAGCTGATGCAAAAAGGATTACTCAAATCGCAAGTAAAATCTTCTTCGAAACGAACAGCGATAAACTTAAAGTAGCATCTCTGGCACAATTGGATGAACTGGCTCAAATTCTTAAAAGATATGAAGCGGCCAACTTACTTATCGAAGGGCATGCCGACAGCCAGGGTGAAGATGCTTATAACCTTAACCTGTCGCAGAAGCGCACTGAGTCAGTAAAAGCATATTTGATGGGACAGGGAATTATGGAATCACGGTTAACTGCTATAGGGTATGGTGAATCAAGGCCCATCGCCGACAACAATACGGCTCTCGGTCGTGCGAAAAACAGGAGAGTTGAATTGAAAACATCCTATTAATAAATGGGATAATCCAGGAATAATTAGTTATTAACGAACAGGGCTGTTGGCTTCAACAGCCCTGTTTTTGTATTTGTCCTTAGCTGGCCCTTTCATTAAACCAGACATACAATAATACCAATGTGAATTTTATAATAGGCCAAAGGCCATTTTGAAATTCTACAGTGGTAAATACCGAACAGAAATTCGTTTAGTTCTCCCGATAGCCATCGGGATGGACTATTATGAATTTCGTACAGGTAAAAAAACATTGAATGTAATTCGAAAAACTAAAATTCGTTGGGTTTGAAGACGGAAGACCGAAGTCATATTTCTTTTAATTTTATACAGGCTTCTGCCTCCAGGCTTCGGTCTTCTGACCTTAGCTATTTGAAATTTATAGAAACTAAAGTAGCTGTAATATTATTACATGGTTTTAACCAAAATCTGGGGCAATAAATTTTACTGCCGGAATTCCTCAAAATTTCTTAAAAAAAAGAAAAAACAATGTAACAATGAGACGAAAAAAGTTTAGAATTTTTCGTAAAAGTGAAGATATTGAATTACTTGCGTTTTTGTGTATAAAATAAGATTTCGCTATATGTGAGCATTAACAAGCATTGCGACATTTTTCACAAGCCTTGTTTGGAATGAAAATAATTTTGCATAAAATGCTCCGTGTTTTACTTAAAAAATTACTTTTGCATTGTTATTCTGTTAACAAAAAAGTTACAACTATAACATAATTCTATAACCTAAATTCCTTTGTAATGGAAGTTGAAAAAATCATAACTGATCTGGAGAAAAAACATCCGGGTGAAGTTGAGTACTTACAAGCCGTTCGTGAAGTGTTGGAATCGATCGAACAGGTTTACAACGAAAATCCTCAGTTTGAGGCAGCAGGCATTATCCACCGTTTGGTTGAGCCTGACCGTATTCTCACGATTAAAGTTCCATGGGTCGACGACCACGGAAAAGTACATGTGAATCTCGCATACAGGATTCAGTTCAACAATGCTATAGGACCATACAAAGGCGGACTCCGTTTCCACCCTTCGGTTAACCTTAGCATCCTTAAATTTTTAGGCTTCGAGCAAATATTCAAAAACAGCCTTACTTCACTTCCTATGGGCGGTGCAAAAGGCGGATCCGATTTCGATCCCAAAGGAAAATCGAATACCGAAGTTATGCGTTTCTGCCAGTCGTTTATGCTTGAACTTTGGAAAATTATCGGTCCTGAGACTGATGTTCCGGCAGGTGATATAGGTGTTGGCGGTCGCGAGATCGGTTTCCTTTATGGCATGTATAAGAAACTCGCCGGCGAACATTCAGGCGTGTTAACAGGTAAAGGCCTCAACTGGGGCGGCAGCCTGGTGCGTCCGGAGGCTACCGGTTTCGGCAATGTATATTTTGCAAAAGAGATGTTGAAAACCAAAGGAACCGATTTCAAGGGAAAAACAGTTTGTATTTCGGGATTTGGTAATGTTGCCTGGGGAGCTGCCCTTAAAGTAACCGAACTCGGCGGAAAAGTTGTGACCATATCAGGACCTGATGGTTATGTTTACGATCCGGATGGCATCAGAGGCGAAAAGATCAATTATATGCTCGAACTTCGTGCTTCGAACCAGGATATTGTAAAACCATACTCTTACGAATTCCCGAATGCCCAGTTTGTGCAAGGCAAACGCCCTTGGGAAGTAAAGTGTGATATTGCTCTGCCTTGTGCAACCCAGAACGAATTGGGTAAAGAAGATGCAGAGATGCTTGTGAAAAACGGATGTATTTGCGTTTGTGAAGGTGCTAATATGCCTACAACTCCCGAAGCTATCGAGATATTCCAGGAAAATAAAGTTATGTTTGCTCCCGGGAAGGCTGCTAACGCCGGTGGTGTTGCCACATCGGGCCTCGAAATGAGCCAGAATTCCATGAAACTGAACTGGACTGCCGAAGAAGTAGATCAGAAACTTCACCAGATCATGATCAATATTCATACTGCATGTCTGAAATACGGCAAAGAACCTGACGGATATGTAAATTATGTAAAAGGCGCCAATATAGCCGGCTTCCTGAAAGTTGCCAATGCTATGCTCGACCAGGGCGTTCTCTGATAATCTTTCATGTAGACTGTAATTTTAATGAAGAAACCACCTGTAAAAGGGTGGTTTTTTTTATGAAACAGCCATAAATACTTAGAACAAAGTCAGTTGTATAGCTCGACTGATAAAATCCGTATCACTTACTTGCAGTGATCCGGGAATATGTTTACTTATATAGTATACTGCCGACTCCCTGTAACGCGATGCAATGGTTATACGAGTGGATCCGGCTAAAGAGGCAAAAAGGTTTTCTACAAGTTTAGGGTCATTGTTCTGCTGCGAAAGATGCGAAAGCAATAAATGACTCATAAACTCTGACCTGTGGTTAATAAAAAGATCGAGAGACTGAATGTTGGATAAATGGCCTTCGTCACTGCGGATGCGCTTTTTCAGGTAAAAAGGGTAACTGCCGTTTTCGAGCATTTCTTCATCGTAATTTGCTTCCAGGAAAGCAGCATTACATTGCTTGAAATGATGAATAAGATTATCGCAAACTGAACCCATATCAGTAAATACCCCTACGGTAATACCATTTCCGGAAACAATGAAACTATGAGGATCGCATGCATCATGCATTTTAGAAAAAGCTATAACTGAAAGCCCGCCAACCTGAACCGGCACCCGGGCATTGAAATACCTGAGCATATCCTTCCCGATCCTTAGCCGGCTTTTACTATGGGTGGCTTCAGTGAGATAAACCGGAATCTTGTACTTGCGCGAAATAACTTCCACCCCACGGGTATGATCAGTATGTTCGTGCGAAATAAAAACTGCTTTCACCTTGTTCATCGACAAGCCGGAGCGTTCCATCCTGATCTCGGTTTCCCGGCAGGAGATACCGGCATCAATCAGCACTGCTTCATGTTGATTCCCAACATAATAGCAATTACCATTACTTCCTGAATTGATTGATGAAATGAATAGCGACATTATGTGTGCAAAGAAACTGAAAATGTTGAGATATAATTCTATTGTGTGAAAATAGTAGAGAATAAGAGTTAACTCCTGTAAACCACTATTTTTTTTTTACATTCGGGTATTATGGAATATCAGGTACTAAAGTTTTTTGAAAACGTACCATTTCAGATCAATCGGAGGATAACTAATGGATATATTCCCAATTGAACGGCTCAGGTAATTAATGATCTGCTTTTTGAAAATACCATTCGGGGTGTCCTTACTGATCAGAGAAAGCGCATGTTTCAGAATGATCTTTTTTGCAGGAAGACCTGAACCCAGTAATTCAAAACCGTAATTGTTGAACAGCGTTTTTAAAGATTCATTTGAAAACCAGTTTATAACACTTGGGGGACTGTATTCATGCCAGTTTTTTCCCAATATGCGGGCAATAAAACTTTTCATATTCCATGATTCAACGAGCACTAATCCATGCTGTTTTAGTAAGTCAGAAATATTTGCCATGGCTCTATCTATATTATAGAAATGGCCAATAACCTGGATCAAAATAATAAGATCAAATTTTGTATCCGATTCATATGTTTCCAAATCGCCTTTGCAGATATCAAGATTTAGTTCATTCTTACCGTAAGCTGCCATGGTTGAGTTAGGTTCAATACCAGTACAGTTCCATCCGGAGCTTTCAAATCCTTTCATAATGAAACCCGCCGCACTGCCGACATCTAATAATTTACCCGGTTTTGCGTACCTGCTGATTATTTCAGCATAGTATTTCCCATACCTGATCAATAATTCTTTTTCATGAAGGTAATTGGGATAACCATCTTTCCCGTTAAAAAAATAATCATCAGAATAAACCCTTTCAAGATGGTGTTCAACATCAATGAGCTCAGCGAAACGACGGTGACATTTACTGCAATCCATAATAGGATATCCGTCTTTACTGAAAACCAGTGACCTGTCATGAATACAAACAACCTCTGAATTACACCTTTTCATCCTTTACCGATTAAATCATCAAGTTTTAATTTCAAAAACTTTTTATAAATAATTAACACGAATCTTCAATTCATTATAAAAAAGTTCATCTTTCTGAATATCAAAAAAATAGTTTATACCGGCAGATAATATCATCCTTAAACGGCAAAGTTAAGTTAAAATATCTTCGGATATACAGCCAGATGATTACCTTCTTAAGTGAACCTATTTAGTAGTTATGACGCTGTCTATATCACAAATCGTCGGACAGGGACCAGAACCGATTGCAGCTGACCAGTATATGGAGTCGGTTACATCCTGACCTGCAGAATTTACACCCACTACAATTGCGACACTACCTGAGTTACGATCATATCCCATATACTCGGAATCCTGAAAGCCCGGGATTTCTGCTGGCAACGCATTCAATACAGTTAACTGATCCCTGTTGATTGAATATCCTTTTACTATTGCGTCAGTTGGATGGGCACTGTTATAATACCCTTTGAACAATGAATTAGCTTCCTGTAGGCTGATTTTACTAAAACTGGGATTTGATACCGGAACCTTGTTCGTATTTGTAAACGATAACAGTCCTAACGCCGCGATGCTTATTATTATTCCGGAAACAAATATTAAAGCCAGCAAAGGAAATTGGTTCATTTTCATAATTAAAAATAATTATTTGATGAACATAAATTGGTTGTTTTCAGTTTATTATACAACAATAGCAATTGCACAATATACATTCATCTATTTAGTCAACAATCCGGCAGTGTATTGTGTTCAGTTCAAAAATAAGCAGAATAAATATATTTTATCCATGAAGTTGTCTTTTATACTGATTTAAGTTTGATTATCAATCATATCATTAGCACAGTCCGATCCGGAAGTTTATATAAATAATCATTATATCGGAAATGAAACTTGCCAAAAACGGCAGCCTGAAAATTGAAAAGCTATCAGAATTAGTTTTCTATAATTATGACTATCTTTGAGATAAGAAAACTGCCGAAAGCATCAGCCTGTCAGCTCTTCACCTTGTAGAATTCAGCTATCAGCCCGGACTGCTGATACTCGCATACAACCGGTACATCGAATGTCACGATCCCGGAATAAATCCGGATAAGGCACTGCATTTTGCCTTAGAGTCGGTTAAACTCAGCAGAATGGCAAACAACGATGATCTTGAATGGCATTCCTACATTAACCTCGTTAAAGTTTGCCTGGCAACTTACAAATACGCGAAAGCCCCGGATAACAGTTACCAGGCACTTGCAATTACGGATGAAATGGAGGATGAAAAATTAAACATTAACAGCAACCTGCTGATCGGGCAAAGTCTGGAAGGGAATAACCAAAAAATTATTATACAAAACTTCTTAGTTGTTTAATGTAAAAACTCAATAAAAACAGCATGAATGTATACATCTGCTCGCTGAGGGAATATTTTTAACGTCTCCAATAAAATTACTGAACAAAAATTATAGCGGCATGAATGAACTAATCAGGGTCAAAGAATTTGACAAATCAGTCAGAAATAAGTTTAACGTTTACAACAGTTTATTCCTGAATCTGCCTTTTCAGGGCATAAGCAATGTTGGAATGCTTATCCCCTTAATGTACCATTCGTGTGAGCAGGGACTCAAAGCCGGTAAAGATCCTGAAGAAATCCTGGATACCTTTTTCAGCATGCATACTTCCATAAAAACGGAAAACGAGAAAATCGATTTCATGTTCAGGGTTATTCAGTATGTCGAAAGGCAAATAGTCCTCTTCGACAGCGTTGAAGATGCAGCGTTTAACGATATCACAAAGTTCAGCACTCATTTATCGCTTAAAGATTTTTTTCACCTCATCAACAGTAAAAAAAATGAGGAAGATATATCTGAAAAACTATCAACTTTCGGCACACGCCTGGTATTTACTGCACATCCGACTCAATTCTATCCCCCATCGGTATTGGATATCATCAGCAAATTAAGATCGCTTATTACCGAAAATGATATCAATGGAATTGATCTTACACTGCAACAACTGGGTTTGACTTCACTGATCAAAGCAAAAGCACCGACCCCTTTTGATGAAGCTAAAAACATTATTTACTTCCTGAGGAATTTATATTATGATGCCGTAGGTGAGTTATATTCACATATCAAAAAGGATATCCGGAATAGCAATTTCGACAATCCAGATATTATTAAACTCGGGTTCTGGCCTGGCGGCGACAGAGATGGCAATCCATTTGTTACAGCCGCCATAACGATGAATGTGGCTGATGAACTCCGCATGACACTGATGAAATGCTACTATGAAGATTTTAAAAACCTGGAACAGAAACTAACCTTCCGTGATATTGAGGATATACTTGCAACTCTCAGAGCCGGAATTTACACCACCATGTTCGACCCATCAAGAACCCTTGCTTATGATGATATTATTAAGCCGCTATACAATGTTAAAGCCACACTGATAAAGAAATACAACAGTCTGTATCTGGAAGAACTTGATAATCTAATAGACAAAGTCAATATATTTAAGACTCATTTTGCCGCTCTCGACATAAGGCAGGATCACCATGTGCATTATAAAACGGTGGAGGAAATCCTGAAAAAGTCGAATCTCATCAAAAAGAATCTCGGTGAGCTTTCAAAGGAGAAATTGACTTCCATTCTACTGCACAAGGAAATACAGGTTCATCCTGAATTATATGAAGATGAACTGGTTAAGGACACTATTCTCAATATCGGACGGCTTAAGCTCATCCAGAAAAAAAACGGAGAAGAGGGATGCAACAGGTATGTTATCAGCAATTCGGAAGATATTTTTTCTGTTTTATTTGTTTACGGACTTTTCAGGTGGTGTGGCTGGGAAAAGCAAAAAATAACTTTTGATATTATTCCTCTGTTCGAATCAATGGAAGGCATGAAGAACTCAGGAATTATAATGCAGGAACTCTTTGATATTCCTGCGTACCGGATGCATTTACTTGAACGGGAAAACAAACAAACCATTATGCTGGGTTTCTCCGACGGCACAAAGGACGGCGGTTTTCTGAAAGCCAACTGGTCAATTTTTAAAACAAAAGAGAACTTATCGGAAGTTTGTGATAAAAACGGCATAAGGGCTATATTTTTTGATGGCCGCGGTGGTCCTCCTGCGCGCGGAGGTGGTAAAACTCACCGTTTTTATGCAGCCCAGAGCCAGAAAATTGCGAATCACGAAATTCAACTCACCATACAGGGTCAGACTATAACGAGTACTTATGGAACAAAGGAACATTTTATTTTTAATTGCGAACAACTGCTTACAGCGGGTTTATCCAATATTTTTTTCGCAAAAGAAAACGCTATCTCCGAAGAATCCAGGCAAACGATCGAGGAGTTGGCAACCATAAGTTTTGATAAATATACTGAGTTAAAAAACCATAAGATGTTTCTTCCCTACCTTGAGAATAAAAGCACGCTCAGGTATTACAATCAGGCCAACATCGGCAGCAGACCCGCCAAAAGAGGAGATCAGAAAAAACTTGAATTCAAAGACCTGAGGGCCATTCCTTTTGTCGGTTCATGGAGCCAGTTGAAACAGAACATCCCAGGGTTTTTCGGCATGGGAACTGCCATACAGACTTTGAAAAATGATGGGAAGCCGGATGATTTAAAAAGACTCTTCAGGGAAGTACCTTTCTTTAAGGCATTAATACTGAACAGTATGATGTCATTATCGAAATGTCTGTTTGAACTTACCGCTTATATCGCCAAAGATGAAGGGTACAAAGATTTCTGGAACATATTATTTGAAGAATATAAATTATCAAAAGAAATGGTGTTGTTCATTTCCGGATACCAGATCCTGATGGAGGAAGAGCCGGTAACCAGGAACTCAATTGAGATCAGGGAGCACATTGTGTTGCCTTTGCTCGTCATACAGCAATATGCGTTGCAGAAAATTGAACAAAAATCAGGCTTTGAAAGAACCTATGAAAAGATTGTGAAGCGTTCATTATACGGAAATATTAATGCGAGCAGGAATTCAGCCTAGGCTTAACATAAATTTAATACAGGTGTAATATTGAGGTAATACGCCCCGGGTACATTTGCACCATACAAAATTTCGTTTTGTGAAATCGACACGAATGATTTAACCACAGCTAGAATAAGTACTTTAATCATTCAAGGTTTATTGCAGCTTAGCAAAATCTAAAAAAAAGAAAATGAAAAAAATAGTAAGCATCGTAATAATCGGACTTTTCCTGGTATTTAACAATACCGTATTTGCATCCGGAGATAACACTCCTGCCACTCCTAATGCAAAAGCAAGTATATCCGGAAAAGTAGTAGATAACAAAACCGGTGAATCTCTCGTTGGAGTTGCCATTTCAGTAGAAGGCACCGATCTGAAGGTGTATACCGATCTTGATGGCCAATTCTCCCTGGTAGGCATAGCTCCGGGTAACTACAATCTTATATTGTCTCTTATCTCTTACAAAAACAGCCTGGTTGAGAATCTGAAACTCAATGCAAGCGATAAAGAAGTGATTGATCTTAAATTAGACGCAGTACGTTAACTTATTTTTCTCTATACCTTCAAGGCCGTGCCCACAAAGCATGGCCTTTTTTTTTGGCCTGAAAAAGAGTGAAACCATTGAAAAACTGTCTTTTAATACTTAGCACCCTACCTATTAGTTCCCCTATACTACTTATTGAATGTGAACAGAACAGGAAAATGATGATATCAAAAGGTTAACTTTCTTTGCACTGAAAGGTACGATGACAAAAAAACTGAAATCTGTTTCAATTGTCCAATGCCCCTTTAAGTATCCAATTATAAATTAACTTCTGATCGGCTATCGGTAGTGTATCACCGCCTTGTGGCATATATTCCCGTGCTATTACATCGTACAGGTCACTTTCAAGAGGTTTATACGGCACTACCTGTCCGTAATTTATAAGGTCGCTGTATTTTTCGAGAGGGAAGTTGAGATTATTGGCTGAAACATGACATCCGGAATAGGCACAATGCGCTTTCATAATAGGAGCAATATTTTTAGAATAACCCGGATCTGATGGCAAAGGCGGAACCAGGCTTTCATGCTTGCACGACATCACCAGGAGGATAAGTAGAAACGTAACCCTAAAACTTTTACTCATACTTGAACTCTGAACGCATCAAAACGCTCTCCGCTATTAACTGAGAAAAAAGGGAAGTGGTATTTTAAAGAGTGGGCAGAGCATTAATTAATTCACGCTATAATTTCTTTCGCTGGTCAGCTTCCCGTTTTCATCCCATATTCTCCAGGTTCCTGTTTTTTCGCCATTGCTGTAGAACATTTCATATCTCAGCTTTCCATTCTCATCCCAAATCCGCCATATACCATCCTTTTTGTTATGGCGGTAATACGCCTCCGATAACTTTAATCCTTTTTCGTTGAATGTAAACCAGATACCGTGTTTCTGCCCTTCCAGATAAGAGCGCTGCTCCTGCATGTTTCCGTTTTCGAAATAAATCTGCGTAAATCCATCTTCCAGGCCATTGCGGATAGACTGAACTGCCTTCACATTATTATTTGGCCAATTCTGTGTATAGGTACCGGTATATAACATGCCATTTTTATAATAAAACCCGTCACTGTATTCGAGCGTCTGGCTATAAACCCCCGCTGTAGCTAAAAGCATGCATACTATCAATATTATTTTTTTCATTTGTCAATAATTTTTATCAAATACAATTTACGAAAAGGTAAAGGTACTCAATATTTTTTGTTAAAAATTTACCGTTAAACCAAGGGTTATTATGCTTCCAGGATTATATTCGAGTGTCGATTGATTCCTTTTTAGGGTTGTACCTTCTGCGTTCTTGTATTCCAAAAACTGTTTTTCAACAACTTTCTGGTTCAGTATATCCTGAATTCCACCCTTGAGCTGAACGTGTTCTCCTATATTTTTGGTGATCAGCAAATCAACCACATTCCGGGGCATTTCATATACATCCGGATTATCAAGACCAACAACTATAATACGTTTGCCAATCACATTATAGAGTAAGCTGACCATTAGTCCATGATCATTATCCTGGTAATACATACCCAGGTTTATTATATAAGGCGACTGGCCTTGCATAGGTCGTTTGGCTTCACTGGAAAAGTATTTTGAAGTGTCAACTTTAATCTCACTTTTAATAAACGAAGCATTTGCCACCAGCATAAAATTCCTGAGATACCTCAGGAAATTATCTTTTTCCCCAAGACTCTCGAGCGATTTACGCAGTTCAAGTTCCAGACCATAGTTCTGTGCTCCCAGGGCATTCTGGAATGTAAAGTCCTTACCACTACCTGAATTGATTTCAATTGTTTCGATTGGTTTATTAAAGTCCTTATAGAAAAGGCCAAACACAAATGTTTCACTCGGGGAAGGATAATACTCATATCTGAAATCGTAATTATTTATTGTTACATTCACCACATCAGGATTACCCCTTACCAGTTTTTTCATCTCAAAATCGTAAAAAGCAAAAGGAGCTATTTCGCGAAACTCCGGGCGGTTGATGGTAAGCCCGTAGGACAAACGTAGTAAGGATTTTTCACTGAAATTATAACTCAGATTGGCCGATGGAAAATAATTTGTTTCATCCAGGTTTACATTTACTTGTTCGCTGGCATTATCGCTGGAGTAACTGTGCATCTGCTGCTTGTTTTTCTCCATCCTGACGCCTGTATATAAATTCAATTTCGCTGTAAATGGAAGTTTCAAAGCAATATAAGCTGCCAACAAATCATTCGAAGCGGTATAGGAGTCACTCTTATTTGTAGTTTCGTCAATCTTAATACCTGAGGTATAGTTGATGTTGCTATCTGCAAATATTACATCTACAGGCTGATAAGGCAGTCCCCAGTCAAATTTCGAAAAATTTGCAATGGCATAGCCGATACTTCGGGAAGTAAAATCACGATCTTTTTTCTCTAAGTACAAACCTACTTTTAGTTCAGGTTTGAAATTACCAATTGCAAAAGTGTTGTCAAAATTAAAATTTCCGTTATAAATATGTTCTTTCAAATGTTGGTAAACGCGGCCCGATAGCTCCGGCGAAGCAGCAAATGAAAAATTCACTCCATATTGCCCGTAATACTGATTGTCAGGATCCTCAACCAACGAAGATGAAAGTCTCTTCAAATCTGGTTGATTTCGGTCGGCATAAGAATAACCTGCTGTCCAGTTAAAATGGGTGAGATTGTTCCGAAAATTATGATCACCGGCCAATTGCCCGGAATAGGTATTGCGGCTGTTGAAACTCAGTTCTTCCGAACGAATGGTAAGCCCTCCGTAATTGTCGCGGCCATTACGTTCGATTACCTGCGTATAACCCTGGTGGTTGTATAGATTACGGAATTCTATCTTCTGGTTATTACCGAAAATAAATAACCAATTGCTTAAAGCACCTATTTTGGCAGTTGCCCTGCTCCGGATATCATTGAAATAATAATTGGTATCCGATACATCTTTTACGGTGTCATATCGCTGGTAATCCGCCCGGTATACCTCGTTGATATCCTGTGAGTAGCTGTAATTCATGCTGTTGATTGTTCCCACCGATACTTTCCCTGCCAGAAAACGGCGTGTAAACCCTACCTGAAACCGCTGATCAGGCATTGCCTTGTTAACCGAAGGTGACCATACCTTGTCGAGTTCTCTTCCCAGTCGCTGTCTTTCTGTTTTATCTTTAATATCGTTGAGGTGCGACGGGAAATCTCCGGGTAATGCTCTGCTTCCATCATCGAATCCCAGCCATTCGTACTTACTCATCCTGTAATTGCTGAAATCGTTAAATGTGGTGCCGGGTCTGTAAGAAGTGGAATATCCAACTGACAAACTATTTTTATCAGCATTGTTCTTGGTATAAATTTTAATAGCGGCACCCGAAAAGTCAGCCGGCAACTCCGGGGCAGGACTCTTAAAAACCATAATATTATCAAGCATCGAACTTGGAATTACATCAAATGAAAAAGCCCTGACATCAGATTCGGAACTTGGCGTAGAAGCATTATTGAGCCATACGGTGTTATATCGTTGGTTAAGTCCGCGAACCATGACGAAACGGTCGTTCATTATCGTGATTCCCGGAACCCTCCTTATTACCTCTGAAGCATCGCGGTCCTGCGATCGGTTGATCTGCTGACTCGAAATACCGCTCACAACCATGCTGCTCATTTTCATAGTCGAAAGCATCGAAATTTCACTTCCGGAACGCCTGTTTGCTGAAATCACAACACCTTCGAGGGTTAAGCTGTTTCCTTCAAGCTCCACATTTACTTCAAGCATGACATCCTTAACTACTTTAACTTTTTCAATTATCTGTGTTTTATATGAAATATATGAAATTACCAGGTTATAAGATCCAGGTGTTACAGGGCTTATTGTATAATTACCATCAAGGTCGGTGGTTGAACCAGTGGTAGTACCCTGGATTAAAACAGTCGCTCCAACAAGCGTTTCATGTGTAACCTTATCGGATACAACTCCTTTAATGCCGGTAGGTTGAGCAAAAACCCCGGTTGATAATGTTAAGAGCAACAAGATGATGTATTTATTCCGCATTGAATCCAATATTAAGTTCATATTAATAAGTTGCAAAATTCATTTCTTAATATTAACTCAATGTTAACTAAGTATTATGATTAGACCATATACCTGAAATGTCATAATTGTTTGTGAGAGTGCCCGATGTAAGATAATTCAATATAATATGGCACTAACAATTTGATTCAATATCCTTAACACTGAATTAACACACTTGTAAGATTACCGGTATAATTTTGTCGCAAACAAAAAAATAAGAATTATGAAAAAAAGAGTACTCCTTTATGTGACGCTGATCTGCCTTACATATAACGGCATCAGCCAGAACACTATTAACGACCCTTTCTTCGAGCAGGTAGCCTACAGAGGTGCTTTCGATGCTGCAAATGACTGGACTGCAGGCTGGGCCAATTTTGATCCGCAGAATACGAGCTACGGCACTCCAACAGTGAACGTATCTGGCGAATTAACATCCAGTACAACATGGACTTCTAACAATATATACCTTATTCAGGGTTTCTATTATGTACGCGATGGCGCAACCTTAACTATTCAGCCAGGTACTGTGATCCGTGGCGACAAAGATACCAAAGGCTCTTTAATTATCGAAAAAGGCGCTAAACTGATAGCTGAGGGTACGTTAAGCCAACCTATCGTATTTACCTCTAACTTTGATGCAGGCAGCCGTAGTTATGGCGACTGGGGTGGGGTAATTCTGTGCGGCAAGGCAGCAATTAACCCTCCGGGCGGAACGGCAATTATCGAAGGCGGACCGACTTCAACATACGGAGGAGGCGCTAATCCCGATGATGCTGATAACAGCGGAAGCCTGAAATTTGTTCGTATTGAATTCCCGGGTATTCCATTTGTCCCGGACAAGGAAATCAACGGGCTAACTTTTGGTGGTGTAGGCAGTGGAACTCAAATTGATTATATACAAGTATCATACAGCGGCGACGATTCTTACGAATGGTTCGGAGGAAAAGTAAATTGTAAACACCTTATCGCCTATCGCGGGTGGGACGATGATTTCGATACCGATTTCGGTTTTTCAGGAATGCTACAGTTTTGTGTCTCCCTGCGCGATAAGGACATTGCTGATCCGGGCTCAGGATCAAATGGCTACGAATCAGATAATGATGCCACAGGTTCAACAAATACCCCGATAACCAGTGTTATTATGGCTAACATGTCAGTTTTCGGGCCTAAATATGATCTTACGACGGCTATAAACTCAAACTTCAAGCGTGCAATGCATCTCCGCCGAAACACCAGGCTTAGCACCTTTAATTCAGTGTTTACAGGTTGGCCAACAGGTTTGTTTATTGATGGCACAGCCGCACAGGGTAACGCAAGCAATGGAGACATGAAAATACAACGGTGTGTTATGTCGGGAATGGGTTCATTTTTCGCAAGTTCGTTCGAGCATGATTTCTTTATGACTCCTTCTTTTGGAAATGACACTATGGCAACCAACGACCTGCTTCTGTATGTTGATCCTTTCAACCTTGGTCAGCCAAACTTTTTGCTGCAGAGCAGTTCAGAACTGAGATCAGGTTCCATATGGCCTCAAACAGGATTGAAAGAAAATAAACAAGCTTTTGCCGCTTCGGTTTATCCAAACCCTGTTTCGGATCATGCCACCATACGATTCAATCTTGAAAACAAAAAAAATGTTTCAGTCATTCTGTATGATTTAACCGGTACTAAAATTGCCGTAATTGCCCAGGCAAAATATTCAGCAGGTGACAATGAAATTGATTACGATGCTTCAGCTTTGGCAAAGGGAATGTATTTTGTAAAGATAACTGACGGCATTAAAAACAATTCGTTAAAGATGATTGTCAAATAGTATTTTATATTGCCATTTTTAAAACTATTGCCGCCTCCAAACGGAGGCGGTTTTATTTATAAAAGAGGGCAATTATAAAGTTATCAATACTAATGTAGTAACTTAAATTTGAATCAATCAGTAATTTTGAATGCGTATAACGGTTAAAAAGTTTTCACAAACATTCCATCAATTAAACTTCAAACTATTTAACTTTGTGGAAATTATTCGTATAAGAAAGTCGATTCTTAATGAATCACTAGAGGCCAGGAAAAATTCCAATCTTGTTTATGTAAGGAATTGTATCCAATGCGAAACAAAAAATATTATGGTTTTGTAACAAACTCACATATATTAAATACCGTCCGGATGTAAAGAAAATTAATAATTTGCGGAAAACGAACCTGGTTGAACCATTACTTTTGTATCTTAAAATTTATGGCAAACTTTAATACAGTCATATTAATTCTCTCTATACTGGGTGCACTCACTCTTTTCCTGTTCGGCATGAAACTGATGAGCGAAAGTTTACAACGTTTCTCTGGTAAAAGGTTACGAACAATTTTCTCAAGTATTGCCTCCAACAAACTGAAAGCCATTATGGCCGGACTGCTGGTAACCGGTGTCATACAATCGTCGTCAGCAGTAACAGTGATGTTGGTGAGTTTTGTAAATGCAGGACTATTCTCGCTCACCCAGGCGCTTGCAATTATGATGGGAGCTAATATCGGTACAACAGTTACTGCCTGGCTAATTACATTGTTTGGTTTTAGTTTCGAATTCAGTATTATTCTTTTACCTCTACTTGGACTGAGTTTACCACTGCTTTTTATGAAGGGTGTCAGATATCGGTCAGCGGGAGAGTTTATACTCGGATTCGCTATTCTGTTCCTTGGACTTCAGTTCATGAAGAATTCACTTCCCGGAATTGATGAAAGCTCCCCGATTGTTTCATTTTTCACCTCCATTAATGTGCAGGGAATGAGCAAGTACCTGATTTATGGTGGTGCCGGCTTGTTGATTACATTGCTCATTCAGTCATCGAGTGCATCTATGGCATTAACGCTGGTAATGTGCAATAATGGCTACATCAGTTATGAAGCTGCCGCTGCCATGATACTTGGTGAAAACCTGGGTACAACCATCACAGCCAATTTAGCGGCTATTGTTGCAAACCGCTCAGCAAAAAGACTTGCCCTGGGACATACCCTATTCAACTTTCTCGGATTGATCTGGGCATTTGTATTTTTTGGTTTCCTTGTTAAGTTATCTTTTAACACAGCTACATTTATTACAGGCAACTCCCCGGTTTTCAACAACATAAACAACCCAATCGGGCTTTCAATTTTCCACACAGGCTTTAATCTGATCAACAGTCTGCTACTTATGTGGTTTATCCCTTCCTTTAAAAAAGCTCTCGAATTCATCATTCCTGTCAAAAACAGCGAAAAGAAAAACTATAAGCTACGGTATTTTAAATCGTGGTTTACCCCTATGAATGAGGTAGATATACTTCAGGCTCATGAAGAAATATGTAATTTTGGCAAGCATGTTACCTCTATGTTCAGCCTCATTCCTGAATACATTCTCGAAAAGGAGAATGACAAGTATAGCAGGCTTCGTAAACGAATTTACAGATGCGAAGAACAGTCAGATGAACTGGAGAGAGAAATTATATATTTTCTCACCCGACTTGCCGAAAATGATCTTTCAGAGGCTAATTCACGCCGCGTCACTGCCATGGTTAAAATCGCTGACGAAATTGAAAGTATCGCCGATCAGTGTATTCAGATGGAACGCACTATACATAATAAGAATGAGGCACAAGCCTGGTTCTCACAGGAAATGCGGGATGAGATATTTTCTCTTTTCGACCTGGTAAATGAAGCGCTACAGACCATGAATGAAAATCTTTCGCACGAATACCGCCCTGGAATACTTTCAAAAGCGTCAGAAAATGAGATTAAAGTCAATGAATTGCGTGATAAACTCGTTCAATTAAACAAACTCCGGATCGAATCAGGAGCATATAATTATAAACAAACGGGTTACTTCACAGAATTATTAAATCAATGTGAAAAACTGGCTGACCATGTGATAAATGTAAATCAGGCTATAGCCAGCAACACCAAATAATCATTAGAACTTAACAATAACTTAATAATCAACCCCTTTTACTTCCCTTATGCTTCCTTAATTTTGTCGTTTGAATAAGTTGTGTCCCTGATGAATAACATTTACCTTATTTTTATTATACTACTCTTTTTCCTGGCAGTTTCTGACCTTATGGTCGGGGTTGCAAATGATGCAGTTAACTTCCTGAATTCTGCTGTAGGCGCCAAGGCAGGTTCCTTAAAAACCATATTGATAGTTGCCAGTGTAGGGGTGCTTGTTGGAGCTACTTTTTCCAGTGGATTGATGGAAATAGCCCGTAAAGGGCTTTTTTACCCGGGCCAGTTTAGCTTCAGTGAGGTAGTTACTATTTTCCTGGCAGTCATGATTACGGATGTGATTCTGCTCGATTTATTTAATACGTTCGGATTACCTACATCCACTACGGTTTCCATTGTTTTCGAGCTGCTTGGAGCCTCCGTTGCTGTTGCTGTTATTAAAATTACAGGAGCCGGCCAGAATTTGGCAGAAATCGGACAATATATTAATTCAGCTAAGGCACTGGCTATTATATCAGGAATCCTGATTTCGGTTGCCATCGCATTTAGTGTCGGCGCTCTCATTCAATATATTACGCGTATTTTATTTACATTTAATATCAGGTATAATCTGAAATATTATGCTTCTATCTGGGGAGGACTCGCCATAACCGGTATTACTTATTTTATCCTTATTAAAGGCGCTAAAGGCGCATCTTTTATTACACAGGAAAACCTCGATTTTATTCAGCATCACACTTCATCTATAATGCTTGTAAGTTTTGTTGCCTGGACAATACTTTTACAGCTTTTGCTGTTATTATTTAGGATTAACATACTGAAAATAATAGTGTTAACAGGTACGTTTGCATTGGCCATGGCTTTTGCCGGAAACGACCTTGTTAACTTTATAGGGGTTCCTTTGGCAGGATTAAAAGCATTCCAATTGTTTTCAGCGGTTCCAGGGGCCGATCCGGCAACTTTTATGATGACCGGACTAGCCAACGATGTGAAGACCGATACCTTTATGCTTCTACTGGCTGGAGTCGTTATGGTTATAACTTTGTGGACTTCCAAAAAGGCACGTTCAGTTATTGAAACATCGGTTGACCTGAGCAGGCAATCCGAAGGTTCTGAAAGATTTAATTCATCCATACTTTCGAGAAACCTGGTACGAGGTACTATTAACCTGGCTTCGGCAATAGGCAGGTTTACACCTTCAGGCATGAATCAGTGGATAGAGCATAGGTTTGATGCTCCTGATAAAATTACAATGGAGCAAATGCCCGAAGGAGCTGCCTTCGATATGCTCAGGGCAAGCGTCAACCTGGTGGTTGCCAGTATGCTTATTGCATTGGGAACCTCACTCAAATTGCCTCTTTCTACGACTTATGTCACCTTTATGGTAGCTATGGGTACTTCTCTTTCCGACCGTGCCTGGGGACGCGAAAGTGCCGTATACCGCATAACGGGCGTTCTGTCTATAATAGGAGGCTGGTTTTTTACGGCTCTGGCTGCATTTATCGTTTCAATGATTGCTGCCACATTTTTATACTTCTCAGGTCTGATAGGAGCATTTGCATTACTTCTGCTTACCGGATTCCTGGTTTATCGGACACACCGTATTCATGTTCAACGTACCAACGATAAAATTGCAGATGATCTTGAAAATGATATTACTGAAGAATTTAGCAGCGAAACTCTCATTCAGAAATGTTCGCTTACCCTGCATCAGGTTTTAGGAAACAGCTTATCTATTTTAAATGAAGTGTTAATGGGCCTCATGGATGAGGACCGGAAAAAAATGAAAAATGCCAAACATGGTTCTGAAGAATTGAATGTTAATACTAAAAGACTCAAATTTCATATCAGTCCTACCCTGGCAAAACTGAATGATGAATCCATAGAGTCTGGTCACTATTATGTTCAGGCCATTGACTACCTGCGCGAGATAAGTCATTGTATATCATTTATAGTACTACCCACTTACGAACACGTTGAAAACAATCATAAACCACTGATTCCTGTTCAGATAGAAGAACTTTCGCGGATAAACGGGGAGGTTTCCATCCTGTACAGCGAAATCATGCGCATGCTACGATCCAAAAATTTTGAGGATTTTGATATGATTGCAGAACGGCAGCACAGTATACAACGGATTATTGAAGAAACCCGTAAAAAACAGATCAAGCGTATAAAGAGCTCCGAAACCGGAACCCGAAATAGCATTCTCTATCTGAATATACTTTCAGAAATAAAAAACCTTTCATTATTTGCTGTTAACCTGTTGAAAGCAACCCGGGATTTTGAGATTACTGCCCATCCTAAAGATCAGTTGAAATAATCGTACCCGCTTACTTTTATTTCTAACATAAGGTTTATGATTCAATTTACGAGTCATGGATCTGTAGCACATGCATACAAATATCCGGGTTGAATATAATATTCTTATTTTATTGGCTTTTTCTGCCAGAAATTAATATTTTTGCCCGATCATTAAGTCAATATGAAACACCCTCTGCTTGGATTCTTTTTTGTTTTACTCGCAGTTCATACTTTTGGGCAGACCACTGACAGTGCGGTTCAAAAGATATCCTTCGCACCAAAACTTGAAGGTTCGCTAAAAACCAAAGTCGAATTTAACACCGAAGACAGTCAAATGCGCTTTGAAGTGCGCAATGCCCGTCTGGGAGCGCGGGGTAATGTGAATGAATTTGTGAGCTATCGGGCAGAAATTGAACTGTCGGACGAAGGGAATATTAAAATGCTCGATGCATATGTTAAAATTTCACCTGTAAAAAATCTTAACTTATACCTTGGTCAGCGTAAAGTTCCATTCGGAACGGATTATATGCGCAGCCCCGTCGAAAGTTTTTTCGCCAACCGTTCATTCGTTGCCAAATACGTAAATAATGGATTGCGCGATATTGGTTTTGCAGCCAATTACAGTTTTACATTTCATATCCCGGTAGATATATGGCTTTCGGCCATGAATGGAACCGGTAACAATAACCCACAATGGATTGACCGGCCAAACTATTCGGCCAGGCTTGCCATTACTCCCCTGAAAAACTTCAGGCTGGTTTACAACTTTTACGAGGGCTCCACACTGGTTGAAAAAAAACTGAAAATGGTTGGTGGTGAAATACGATACAAAACAAACAAACTACTTATTGAGACAGAATATCTCCAACGAAATTTCACAGATACCAGTAGCAGTAATTTCCTTCAGGATGCATTTTACATTCATTCGTATTATAACTTTTTCATAAATCACAAAATGATCAAGATCATCAGCCCTGTTTTTCGCTGGGATTACATGGGCACTGACTTTTTTGAAAAAAATAACGCCGAACGCATTACTGCCGGTATTAATTTCAGTTTCGAGCCAAAACTGTTCAAAGCCGAAATCAGAATACAGTATGAAGATTATCTGAAGGGTCTGTATCCTTCTCATTTCGATAAATTTACAATTGAGTGGATTGCCAGATTTTAGTCCATAGAATTGTTTCCATTTTCCTTTAAAGTTGATAATTATTCGTATTCATCTCATGCTAATATCTTTTGGGTACAATCCATTATTCTATTAAAACCTCAAGTGCAGATTCAGTAAAGTGTAAGATTCTTAAAACCTTTACAAATGAGTGAAATGGCACAATATGTTAACATTTATTTAATATTACAGTAATTGGCACGTAATCTCATCTGATTTACTTTACAATTAATTAACAAATAGTGTAAATTTGTCTGTATGAAGAAAATATCACTGTACCTTATTGTAAGTTTAGTAGCAATAAATCAGCTATTTGCGCAAAAAATAAAGATAAAAGGCAGCGATACAATGTTGCCGCTAACCCAACTTCTGGCCGAAGAATATATGAAGCGTAATATTGATGCATCCATACTGATTACAGGTGGAGGCTCCGTTACCGGAATATCTGCCTTGCTGGCCGAAACTATTGATATTGCCGAATCGGCCCGCAAACTAACGGAAGAAGAAAAGCAAAAACTCACTGAAGCAGGTAAACCAGTAACGGAAACCACGGTAGCTTATGATGCACTGGCTGTTATAGTTAACCCGCAAAATAAAGTGGGTGAGCTGACGATTCAACAGCTGAAAGAGATATTCACAGGCCGTATCAACAATTGGAAAGAAGTCGGCGGTGAAGATATGAAAATAGTGATTTTCTCACGCCAGCCCAGTTCCGGAACGTATGATTTCTTCAAAGAACATATTCTTAGCAACAAAAACTTTGCCTCTGCAGCGTTGCAAATGCCGGCAACAGGCGCTATTGCCCAAAGCGTAAGCCAGGATCCGGGAGCGATCGGTTATGTAGGTCTGGCTTACCTCGACAAAACCCTAAAACCTGTAAAAATATCAGGCGATAAAGGAGCTACTTATATTGCACCTTCGGTTGAATCGGTCAAAAACAAAACTTACCCGATTTCAAGACCACTGTTTTATATTTATCCCCAAAGACTTAAGGAAACGATAAGCCCATTTGTCGATTTCGTTCTATCATCTGCAGGTCAGCAACTTGTGCTGAAAACCGGATATGTCCCTGTACGATAAAAAATACCGGAACTTCAAGCTGATTAGCATGATTCTTAAACCATAAACTTTGAAATCTGTAAGCCTTGCAAGTAAAATCCGATCAAATAATCCAACTCTTTCAAACATTTTAATCCCAATGGATAAATCAAAATATACCATCTTACTCGTTGATGATGAGGAAGATATTCTCGATTTTGTAGGATATAATCTCCGTAAAGATGGATTTAATGTGATTACGTCAAATAACGGACGCGAAGCGCTTAAACTTGCTCAAAAGGAAACTCCGCACCTGATCCTTCTCGATCTGATGATGCCTGAAATGGATGGTATTGAAACCTGCCAGGAGCTTAAACGTTACCCGGAGCTGAAAGATACTATTATTGTTTTTTTTACTGCCCGCAGTGAGGACTTCACCCAGATTCTTGGTTTGGATGCCGGAGCCGACGATTACATTACAAAACCTATCAAACCTTCGGTATTGTTGAGTAAAGTAAATTCACTGTTACGAAGAATACCCGTTGCTGAATTGGAATCTAAGGTTTTCCAGGCAGGGGACATCACCATCGACAGGGAAAAATACATGATTATAATTGATGGAAATGAAATACAACTTGCCCGTAAAGAATTTGAATTGCTCAGCATTCTTGCTTCAAAACCAGGCAAGGTTTTTACACGGGAAGATATACTCATGCGGGTTTGGGACGATGATGTTATTGTAGGTGAACGGACAATTGATGTACATATCCGCAAAATCCGCGAAAAAACCGGTACCGATCACATTAAAACCATCAAAGGCGTTGGATATAAGTTTGATCCGCGTTAATTAAAATAAAAAAAAGGAGGAATTGAAGTTTTATATTGATCTACATCAATTTACTTACAATAAAACATTAATCACACCATTTCTCCAAAATATCAATACGCTATCGAACCACTTCATTACTTCTGTGCTCATAAACTTGTTTACCCATTACCACAATACTATATTATCACATTACCACATTTTCGCATTACCACATTACCACATTACCACATCAACCCATTACCACATCAACCCATTACCACATCAACCCATCAACCCATTACCCCATTACCACATTACCACATTACCACATTACCACATTAACCCATGGCTGAAACCACCCCAAAACGCCTGGCTTTTATACTTGCGATACTGCTTTCGCTTATGGCTGCCATCACGTTTATTCTTTTTCAGGTAATTGTTGTTAAACAATACTATTGGGGATTAATAACATTAGCCATTCTTATACTTATTGTATTTCAATACCTGATCCTTAGATATTCACTCGAACGGTTTATTTATAATCGTATTAAACTGGTTTACAAAACTATACACACACAAAAACTCAACAGGGATGATAAAAAGGAACAAATAGCCAGCATTCACGGAGATATTATAGGAAAAGTTAACGAAGAAGTTGAAAACTGGGCAAAAGACCGCAAGGATGAAATTGATGAACTTAGAAGAATGGAAGTTTATCGCAGGGAATTTCTTGGCAATGTTTCACATGAACTTAAAACCCCTCTTTTTAATATGCAGGGTTTTATTCTCACACTTATGGATGGCGGCATAAATGATCCAAATATTAATGTCGATTTCCTCAGGAAATCGCAAAAGAATATTGAACGGATGATCACTATTGTAGAGGAACTAGAAGTTATTTCGCGACTCGAAACCGGTGAAGCTACTCCAATACTTTCGAACTTTTCCATCACATCCCTCGTGAGGGAGGTAATGGAATTTCTTGAGCCAAAAGCCAGTGAACGCCAGATTAAACTTCTGTTTGCGGCTGAGTATAACGACAATATGCTCGTACGTGCTGATAAAGAAAAAATTCGTACGGCAGTAACTAACCTGATAGACAATTCAATAAAATACGGGATAACCGGAGGACGAACCAAAATTAGTTTTTATGATATGGACGAAAACTACCTGATTGAAATTTCGGATAACGGCGTAGGTGTTGAGGAGATGCATATTCACAGGTTATTCGAACGCTTCTACCGGGTCGATAAACACCGCTCCCGTGCCCAGGGTGGTTCAGGACTGGGGCTTTCGATAGTGAAACATATTATCGAAGCCCATAATCAGACTATAAATGTTCGCAGCGCTCCGGGTGTAGGGTCAACTTTTTCTTTTACATTAAAAAAAGTTTAATCCCACCTCAATACTAATAATCAAGTAACTAACAGTTTGGGTATTGTTTAAAAATGAATTTTGTATATTTTAACAATATTTATTATTTTACTATACTTTTTACATAGTTTTCATCGTTACTTTTAGCAATTGTAATATTCTGGTTTTAATACTCATCTTAACTTATTTTCAGCATGAAAATCAAATGCTTAACCCTATTTCTCCCTGTCATATTTTTCAGCATATTTGCCCAGGCCCAGAAACCATCACGCATCAATATTAAAGGAATCCTACAGGATACCTTGCACGAAGCCATACCTTTTGCAACAGCGATGCTGCTTAACCCGGTCGATTCCTCGCTGGCAAACTTTACTACAAGTAACGACAAGGGTGAATTTACATTCAACAATGTAAAAAACAACACCTATATTTTTAAGGTTTCACATGTAAGTTTTCTTCCCCTGCAAAAAATTATTGAACCATCAGCGTCTGGGCTTAATGATTTACAGATTGTCGAAATGAAACCACTTTCTAAATTACTTCTCGAAGTGGTAATCAGAGCCGCGAAAGCGCCCCTGCGGATACGCGGAGATACTGTAGAATACGATGCAACTACTTTTAAAGTGCCACCGGGATCAACCGTTGAGGATTTGCTCCGCCGCCTTCCCGGGATCGAGGTTGATGCTGACGGAAACATCAGTACACAAGGGAAAGATGTAAAACGCCTGTATGTTGATGGAAAGACTTTTTTTGGTGACGATCCGAAAAGCGTTACCAAAAACCTGGGAGCAGAAACTATTTCGAAAGTTCAGGTGTACAACGAAAAATCAGAACAATCGAAGCTCACCGGTGTTGATGATGGCTCAAAAGAAAAGGCTATGAACCTTGAGTTGAAAGAAGAATTCAAGAAAGGTTCTTTTGGTAAAGTGTCCGTGGCTGCCGGTAACGAAGAACGCTGGGCCAGCAGGGGCAATTACAACCGGTTTAATGATAAAATACAGTTTTCTGTTATCGGGTATGGAAATAATATAAACCAAACCGGTGTAAACTGGGAAGATTATGGTGAATTCAAAGGCAATAATTCTTTTAATGATTATGACAACGGTGATTTCGGCTTTAACAGGTATGGGCGGGGATTTTATTATTTCGGTGATAACGATTCACCTTTGAACAACTATAATGGCAAAGGTCTTACAAAGAACTTCGGAGGAGGTACCAATTTTAATTACGATAACAAAAAAACCAAATTCAACTCAAGTTATTTTTATAACCAGACACAACTCGATTTCCTACAGACAAATTTCAGGCAAACTTTTCTGGATGAGAGTACTACATTTACAAAAAAAGATACACTCAAAAATTCCGATTTCCGGTCAAGCCACAGTATCGGAACCCGTTTCGAACAGGAATTCGACTCCAGTAATAAACTTATTGTTAAAGCAAATTTGCGATACTCAAGCAATACTAACAGCACTACCCAAAGCCAGTTATTCTCTGATTATGAATTACTTCCTTATAATTCACTGAACCTTGACAACAACTCTGAATTAGGATCCTTTAAAATTACTTCAGCTGCCATTTACAGGCACCTTTTTAAAAAGAAAGGACGTTCTTTCGCAGTGAGTGGCGGATATAATGCCAATATCAGCGATGGAACTGAAAACTATAATTCGGTCAATAAATTCTTTGATGCCATTACTCCTACCGATCAGATCAGGCAATTGATCGATAACGGTAAAAATGTAAAGGAAATAAAATCGAGTGTTTTATACACCGAACCATTTTCGAAAAAGTGGTACCTCGAATTTTTCTATAATTTCAGCCAGCTTTCAAACAATAATAACAGGCAGGCTTATCTGTTTGGGAGTGAGGCAAGTATTGACAGCCTTAGCAATTACTATGAGCAGTTAACCTTATACAACCGCCTGGGTACCGTGCTCAGGTATTCATTTAACGGAGTTAATGCTTCAGTGGGTGTTGCCGCCCAACAGCTAAATCTTACCGGACGATATGCCCCCGACAGAGGTATGGCATGGGACTCCACAGGCGTTACTAAATCTTATCCCAATATAACACCGAACTTTAATATAAATTACGAATTCAAGAATCATATCCGGCTGGAAGCAGGCTATACCAATAATGTATCAGCCCCCGATTTCAACGACTTGCAACCGATTAAAAACACAAGCAATCCGGCATACCTTGTTGTTGGAAATCCTAACCTTATTCCGGAAATTTCACATGAAATAAGTACCAACCTATATTACTGGAACCCTTCATCATTCGCAAACATAGGTATCAGCCTGAACGGAGGTATTACAAATAATCCAATTGTCTATAACCAGGTTACAGTTTTTAAACCCGGTACAGGTATAATTACCATATCAACACCTGAAAATATGGAACAAAGCAAAAATTTGAATGCCTGGATATGGTCGAACATACCAATTATAAAAACAAAATTAACCATCGACTTTAACGGAGGTTTCAGTTATAATAACTCGCCAGCCCGCATTAACGGAATACTTGATCATTCAAAATCAAACAGCTATAATTTCGGCAGTAATATTAATTTTACGCCAGGTAAGAAACTTGTACTTGGGGCGGGAATCTGGAGCAGAATCAGCAGTATATGGTACACTGTAAATGAAACCCATAACCAGAATTATTATAATTATCAGCTGCGTTCGTCTGTTAAATGGCAATTTGCCACCCGCATGTTTTTCGAGAGTAATTTCCAATACTCGGTATATAAAAACAAAGACTTTGGTTTCGACCAGTCAATTCCATTGTGGAATGCATCAGTGCGGCGAATACTGGGTAAAAACAACAAATTTGAGATGCGCCTGGCAGCTTTCGATATTTTTAACAAAAATATAAATGTAAGCCAATACGCCGGCGAAAACTATATTCAGACAAGCACTACTAACACATTAGCACGCTACTTTATGCTAAGTTTAACGTATAATATGAAAGGATTTGAGAATAAACTTCAGAAGAACCGTTTCTGGTAGAAAATGATAACATTACCTTACTGTTATTCAAAAAAAAAAAATACAAATAACCTAAAATCAACTATATAGAATGGGAAAAAGCATTCCGGCTTATTTATCAGTTTTAGTATTCTTGCTCACATTACAATCTATGGAACTCAAAGCTCAATCCATGGAAGGAACCATCAAGTACCTGCGTACACAAAACTGGGCGAAAATGATGTCATCAGTCGATTATATCAGCAAACAACAGCGCGATCGTATGATGTATATGTGGGGCACACGCTCCGAATGGAAAACTTACACTCTGCTTCACTTTAATGCAACCGAATCGAAATATGAAGACTCGGAAGAAGAAGCTGAACCAGGAAACGAGGGCTGGAGCAACCGTAAGGAGGTATTTTTTATGAAACGCAATTTTAAAGATAATACCCTTTACGATGGCGTTACATTACTGGGTAAAACGTACCTGATTCACGACACCATTGCACCACCTGCATGGAAAATATTGAATGATATGAAAGAAGTAGCCGGTCATATATGTATGAATGCATCGTTAATTGACACCATGCGCAATCAGAATACTTTCGTCTGGTTTGCCCTTGATATGCCGGTAAGCGCCGGCCCCGACAGGTTTATTGGCCTTCCAGGAATTATATTGGAAGTGGATATTAATAATGGTGCACTGATCATGACAGCCGATAAACTCGACCTGAAGCCCCTAACCACTGAATTGGATGTTACTGAAAAAATAAAAGGAAAAAAAATCAACATGACGGAATATAACAGCCTGATTGAGAAGCAGATTAATGAGCGTAAGGCGGCAGAAGAACCGTGGTTCTGGGGAATCAGTTATTAAGACTTAAACCGGAGAAACCAGGAAAAGGTAAGGAACAGGCAAAAAAGGTCTGTGGGTGAAGATCGAAATTTAATGGCCAAAGACCGGGTTGAAAAATCAGAATTACTAAACCTATCATAATTATCTGCACAAATACCTTAGTGCAAATACATTAACTCAAAATCACTGTAAAAAGATTTTAACACGTTACGGTTAATAAAATACAATAAATATGCAGTTTACATGTTATATGTAAGTAAAATGTGCATACTTTTGTGAATCATTGAGATCAATTAAACCATAATCTCTACCATAATCATATGAAGAAAATAGCAGCTTTTCTTGCAACTATCGTAATTCTCACATTACTGCTTTCATCCTGTGGCACTTCTGAAAACTGTGCTGCTTACGGGGAATACAAACAGTACCGTGTTGAGAGCAGATAGAATATCCGGTTTCTGGCATTTGTATTTCACCAATTCCAATGCAACCAAACCGTAGCTTAGTTGTTAATAGTATAAAGGCACAACTCATGCGGTTTTTTTTAATACTTTTTTTCATTTCCTTTGTTGGCATTCTGCCAATCGCTGTTCAGGCTCAGGATATTTCGGAAGCTGACACTGTTGATATGGGGTTTTTACTCCGCAGAGAAAAATCCGGGAACGTTATGCTGCATACTCTCGGTTATGGAGCAGGATATCGTTTTGGCTACAATAAAACATTTTATAAAAACCGGATGTTCGAATTCGATCTGCTCGAAATGCGCTCTCCAAACCAGGTGCGACGATACAACGAGAATTTCCCTAATCCAAGAAGTTATTTCTACGGCAAACTAAACAACCTTTATATTCTCCGTGCCGGAATAGGACGACAGCATTTACTTAACCGAAAACCTTATTGGGGCGGTGTTGAAGTCAGGGCTTTTTACTATGGCGGCCTGGACGTTGGGCTGGCTAAACCAAATTACTTATACATTGCATACTATACGGTTCAGGACAATCAGATCATTGTTGATCATATTGCCCTCGAAAAATATGACCCTGATAAGCATTTTCCTTATTTCGGTACCAATCCGAATTGCAATTGCGATATCTACGGACGCGGACCCATCCTCAGCGGTTTTGATAAAATAAAAATTTATCCTGGTCTGTACGCAAAAGGAGGTTTTAATTTTGAATTCAGCGCTCTGAATGACAGGATCAAATCGGTAGAAGCAGGAGTTGCAGTTGATGTATTTCCAAAGCCGGTGCCCGTTATGGCTTTCAGGGATCCAAATTTATTATTTATTACAGGTTACCTGAGTTTCCATTTCGGAAAACGATACAATTAATTAAATAAGCTACCCTGCTTGTTTCCAATTTCTATGAGTTTAAGATTTATACTCCTGCTTAGCTTCATGCTCGGCTTTATTGCATCGTTGAGGTCACAGGTAATGGTAAAAGTAAACAACCTCTGGTCGAACCTCATCGAAGAATCACTTCCCGGCACATATTCCTTTCACATACAGAAAATTCAGGGCGATACTACCATTGACAACAAGGAATTTAAAAAACTCTTTGGCACAACCAACATCCTTAAACCGACTGGAATTATGAGGCCACCCTCAGAGAAACAGAGCCAGGATAAGTTTATATCAAAAAAGCCGATTCTTTCTCCGAACACTTGCTTTATGACCTCAATATCACAGTAAACAATACATTTACAGGGTTTTATTATGAATGTGGGTACAAACTGGTTGTGGTTTCCATCATCAATAAAATTTTGATGAACGGTGAAATAAGAAAACTATTCTTCTTTACCGGAATCGCAGTTTTTTTTGTCTAAGAAAAACTGGATACAGGAAATAGGAAGTGATAACAGGCTTACGTATTCAGGGTATATTTATGTATTACTGATTTTTAACCATCGCTCAACTGTTTCACCGAAGATGCAATTGTAAAAATTTATACTAATGCTGATTTCCTGAAGGAACCGGTCAACCTATTTATTCATATTTCCGATTTCTCCTTAACCGGATCTGTTGATATTAACAAATTGATTAACCACTTCGCCCCTCTCCCCTTTTCCTTTTCTCCATTCCCGGAATCCCCGCTTCCTTACATTATTCCCTTTATTTCCATTTTTCTCAGTTTAGGCGCAAGTCCGGCTGTAGCCAGAACTATCGAAACCGTTATAGCACCACCAAAAATAACCGAAGGCACCAATCCCATAATACGGGCAGCAAGCCCGGACTCGAATGATCCCAATTCGTTGGAAGAGCCTATAAACAAGCTGTTCACCGAAGCAACCCGGCCACGCATTTCATCAGGAGTGTACATTTGTAAAATGGTGCCCCGGATAATCACACTTACATTATCGAACATTCCGCTAAGCGCCAGAAGACCCAGTGATAAAATAAAATTTTCAGAGATGGCAAAAAGTATGATACAGGCTCCGAATCCTCCTACAGCCCAAAAAAGCTTAATTCCTGACCGGTGTAATGGTGGAAAATAAGCCAGGATCATGGCCATAAGTACGGCACCGAATGCCGGCGCAGCACGCAAAAATCCCAGTCCCTGAGGACCGGTATGCAATATTTCGGATGCAAAAACCGGCAGTAATGCCACAGCGCCTCCAAATAAGACTCCAAACATATCAAGTGCCTGTGCTCCAAGTAAAACCTGGTTACTGAATACGAATTTGATGCCGGTTGCCAGGCTTGTAAATATTCCTTCTTTTGAAACTCTCGGAGGCAGAGGAACTGATTTCGAGGAATAGAAAAATACCAGGCTTAAAGCTGAAAAGAATACTATGAACATGTATGCGGCATGAATTCCTACAAAACCATAAATCAAACCGCCTGCAGCCGGACCCGAAACGGCTGCAATATGCCAGATGGTGCTGTTCCAGGTGGAAGAATTGGCATATAGTGCCCGAGGCACAATCTGGGCCATATAAGCTGATTGGGCCGGATAAAAGAACGCCCTGGCCAGGCCGGTAAACGCTATTACGAAATACAAGGGCAACACTCCATTGACCAGGTACCATTCGTTCATGGTGTAACTCATATACAATAAAACGGCAGCGCATACTACATACACTGAAGCCGTAATAGCAATAATCGATTTTCTGTTAAATAAATCAGCTATATGGCCTGCAAAAAGCGCAACTATAAGAAAAGGGATTGCCTCCGAAAGCCCTATCAATCCAAGCATATACGGGTCATGTGTAAGATCATAAACCTGCCAGCCTACGATAACGCTCTGCATCTGTATGGCAAAAGTGAGGAAAAAACGGCCACTTATAAATCTTCGGAAACCACTGATATGCCATACAGCGTAAGCATCGTTCTGAAAAAAATGAGAATTTAATCTGGCCAATGTAAACGGAGTGTATTAGGGCTGCAAAGTTCGTTATATTTAACACTCAAACAACACACTTGAATATGCAGCAATGGAATAAACTGAGTCAAATTAAAATTTATAATTCAATATTATAAAATTGATATGTACTCAGATAAATTAAGTATTCCGATTGCAAAAACCTCTCCCATCCCAAACAGGAACAGCATTTGAGGAATTAAGCATGAAACAATGTTGCAGGTCATCATACAATTTTAAAGCAAAAAGACGTTGATAATGGCTGACCTTTTTTACTATCTCAGTTAGATCACTTTTTGCCAATTGCCAGAGTGTAATTGAAGCAAATGAAGCATCGCAAATATGTTCAAAATCTCCCAATTTTTCAAGGCATTCCACAAGAGCACCAGCACAAAGTGTATCTTCGTAACTGAAGCTATTTTTCCATCCCGAGCAAAGAATAACCACATTCATTTGTTGAACAATGAGCCAGTCAGTAACAGCTTTCAGATTCACAAATGCAGCTACAACAATATTCCCCGAACTTTTAGCTGTTTCTATAGCCTGTGTACCATTTGTTGTTGAATAAGCAAGTTCTTTACCTGATAATGAACTTTGTAAGAAAGCGGTTGGCGAATTACCGAAATCAGCAAAATCAACTTTCTTGCCGTTACGTTCAGCTGCCACGAGGTAGCCCTTATTTTTAAAGTCCCGCAATTCATCAAGACCCGAAACCGGGATCACCGATTTAGCCCCGCTATCGAAAGCAGCACAAAAGGCCGTGGTGGCGCGCAATACATCAACAACCACAACTATATAATCATCAACCGTTGTCTTGTATTTAAATAATGATGGCGACAATATAACCTCAATGCTTTTCATAATACAAATCTTATAAAAAAATACGTAACACAAATTTAGATCATGCTACGTATTTCAGTTTATTATTTATAGATTTTTATCTCATGCTTTGTAAAAAGGCATTTTAACCACTTCTGCTTTAATCGCTTTATCGCGAATGCTGATAAAGATTTCACTTCCGGCTTTCATATACGCTGTGGGAACATAAGCCATGCCAATACCTTTTTTAACAAATGGCCCCATGGTTCCGCTGGTAACAACACCTATTTTATTGCCTTGTGCATCCATAACATCATACCCATGGCGTGGAATACCTTTATCAATCATTTCGAATCCCACCAGGCGACGCGATGTACCTGCCGTTTTTTGTTTCAGGAAAATATCTTTATTGATAAAATCTTTATTATCTGTAAATTTAGTGATCCAGCCCAGGCCTGCTTCAATGGGTGATGTTGTATCATCAATATCGTTTCCATACAGGCAGAAACCCATTTCGAGACGCAATGTATCACGGGCGGCCAGGCCGATAGGCTTGATTCCGAACTCAGCACCGGCGTCCATAACCGCATTATAAATTTCAACAGCATCTTCATTCGCCATATAAATTTCGCATCCGCCTGAGCCGGTATACCCGGTTGTAGCAAAAATCACATCTTTAACCCCGGCAAAATCAAGCTTTTTGAAGGTGTAATATTCCATATCGGTAACATTGGTCGTGGTAAGCTTCTGCATTGCTTTTAAAGCCAGTGGGCCCTGAACTGCAAGCTGAGCTATTTCGTCGGATGCATTATACAGTACTGCACCAGCTTTATTCTGGCTATTCATCCAATTCCAGTCTTTTTCAACATTTGAAGCATTAACAACCAGCAGGTATGTCTCTGCATCAACGCGATAAACAAGTAAATCATCCACAATTCCGCCTTTACCATTTGGCAAACACGAATATTGTACTTTCCCATCTTTCAGCACGGACGCGTCATTTGAAGTTATATACTGGATAAAAGCCAATGCATTTGGACCTTTCACCCATATTTCACCCATATGCGATACATCGAAAACTCCAAGTTTGGTTCGAACGGTTTCATGCTCATCGTTTATGCCCGAAAACTGTATCGGCATGTTGTATCCGGCAAATGGCAGCATTTTTGCACCGAGTGCTTCATGAATTTGTGTAAAAGCAGTATTTTTCATGTATATGGTATTAGAATATTGTATTAAGATTATCCGGGTCGAAGAAGCATTAACAATCTTTTGCGGCTTAAAAAGTTATTAGGCCGGTTTTTATCTGTGAGGCAAAAGTAAGAAATTGACAGCTAACAGAGCAATTTACTGGCATTAAGTTTCGGAAAATTATTCTTAGTAATTATTTCAAAATAAGTTCCTCAATTTTGTAACTTTAAAAGTTTACTTTTTTTCAACTTTTGCATGATCAAAAGTTGAGCAACTTAGCGAAGCGATCTCATGCACACCTTTAAAAAACAAAACAATTTGTGCA
>JBBRCH010000046.1:0-37353 GCA_038204995.1 Bacteroidales bacterium
GTAGTAGTTCAAGGAAGGTTTTATGAGCGTAGGGCATTTCAAGCCATGCAGAAGTGAGCGCCGCTGTGAAGCAGCATATTTGTTCAATCCTTTCAAGCGAACGGCTTGTCCCGCAAAAACGGGATAAACTATGGCGTGGCAAAAACCTGACGTAGAATTAGCCATGATTGATTTTATTATAATACATCTTGAGTATTGGGTTAATCATGGCGTAATCCATGTGACCTATAAAAAATAAGCAATGACACATGAAATGCACTGAAATTATATAAAGACTAGATTTTTATGCACAAATTGTTTTGTTTTTTAAAGGTGTGCATGAGATCGCTTCGCTAAGTTGTTCAACTTTTGATCATGCAAAAGTTGAAAAAAAGTAAACTTTTAAAGTTACAAAATTGAGGAACTTATTTTGAAATAATTACTTAGAAGAAATAGGATAAGTATTTTATATTTTCTTATGACATTTTGAAAGGTAGGCATCTATAGCCATGGTCATTGACGGCGCAGCAGGGCTTGGGGCTGAAAGATGAACTGTAAGACCTAATTGTGTGGCAATTTGTGCAGTTGTAACGCCAAATATTCCGATTACCATTTCGCCTTGTTTGAAATCGGGCCAGTTGTGAAAAAGTGAGCGTATCCCCTGAGGGCTAAAGAAAATAACCATGTCGAATTTGTAGATATCTAAAAGCTCTTTCATTTCCGAAGGAACCGTACGATAAAGAATTGCCTCACTGTAATTAATTTTTGCTCCGTCGAGTAAATCCGGAATTTCTTTGCTGTGATTGTCAGAACAGGGAAGAAGAAAACGTTCGGTTTTATGTTTTCTGATCAGGTCCATTAATTGAGACAGGTCATTTTCAGAGTAGAAAATTTTACGCTTACGAAACTGAACATATTTCTGAAGGTAAAGAGCAACAGATTCTGATATGCAGAAATACTTCATGCTTTCAGGAATTTCGATCCTGACATCTTTGGCAATGCTGAAGAAATGGTCAACAGCGTGTTTACTGTTAAAAATAATTGCAGTGTGTTCGTTAATATAAACTTTCTCGTCACGAAACTCACGAACTGAAACACGCTCGATCTTAAAGAACTTTGTAAACTCAAAGTTCACTCCGTATTTCCTGATCATATCGCCATAGGGCGATTTTTCCAATTCTGCAGGAACAGGTTGCGAGACCAGTATATTCTTGATTTTAGACACGTTACTGATTTTTGTTTTAACAGTTTAGAAAAAGATAAGACCCTTCGCTAAATCTTACTTATTACTTTATAAATAAGTAACAAGGGTAAAATTTCGAGGGTGCAAAGGTATAAAAATAAATAGAACAAATTGTAATTCTTATTAGCCAATCCTGTTAAAACACCTCGAAAAAACATGTAAATTAATAATAATGAGATGATTATAATTCCTGTGATTAGAAAATCTCTGCTATTCCAGTAAACCACTATGATTGTAACAGGGAATAATACAATGCCTGTTATATGATTGAAAATCAGTATATTTAACTGATAAGCCCTAGCAGATTCACGGGTATTGAAGATTATTCCGGAAGTATAAATAATCGCCGATTTCACTAGCTGATATAAAAACAAACTTATCAGAATTATTCCGGTAACAGCCAGATTGCTGAATCCGGGTGGGATGATAAGAAATTCTCTGACAAGCTGAAAAATAAAAACTGAACTTACAAGGTAGTATATAAATCCCAGTCCAAGGGTAATCCTTTCGCTAAACAGATTCCCATCGCGTTCGAGTTGATTAACTGAATGCGACTGAACTGCAGCCCTTAATATTTGATTAAGCCTTTTAGAATAGGATGTTTGTAACCATGCAAAAATGACAAGACAAGCCACAAAGCCTAGTGTAACCCAATCTGCTGCCTGCCGGTTTATTGGTAATGGACCTTTATGCGATGATAGGAGCTGATGATTGCTAAATATAGAAGTTGTCTGTAAAAACTCTTTTGGAACAGGCGGTTGTGTGATATAATTATATACGCTTAAGTCGTAATATTTCTGCAGCGAATCTGACACATGAAGGGTATTTTCCCTGGTAAGCGGAATGCAATAATCGAAAAAGCCCACCGTATCGGTGAGCATGGGATTATACTGATATCTGATAACAGAGTCTTTCATATTTCAGACGACAAAATTACAAAAATTGAGGTGTCAACAACTTCATTTGTGATAGAGAAACATTATCTTATCAACAAGTTCTGATATCTGATCTGAATCAAGGATTTACGCTAAATTATCTTCTTTAGTCCTCACTTTTTACGAAATGGAGAAAGCTCTTCGGTGCCTTATAAATTGACGTCTTTGCAATTTGGGATTTTACTTATGACTATTCTAATGTCGGCCTTTCTGAATTTGGGAGAATTACTAAAAAACTATAATACTATTCTTTCATATCTGTCATTTAATCAAATATTTAATGATAATTTCCACAACCCAATCAGCAGTAGCACTTATTTCCCGTTCTTACTGTGAAAATAATAACAGTAATCATCCCTTAACCACAAAATAAATTTCTACCTTTGCACCGGAATTCAGTGTTACAACTTGTAACGTGCTGATTAATAGGTTAATGAAGTTAATTCGGTCGAAATTTACATTTAAAAATATTTTATAGAAATGTCAGAAATTATTGGAAAACTTGAAGATTTTAGTCTCACAAAAAGCCCAAAGCAGTATGGCTCGATCCATAAGATAGGTATCATTGGCTGTGGGTCGATGGGACAGGAAATTGCAAAAACTATCAGTCAGCATGGTTTCGAGGTTGTGTGCCTTGATATAAATGAACAACTTGTAACAGCAGGTCTCGAAGGTATCGCACGTATGATTGATTTAGAGATTCTTCGATGGGGGATGACCAGTAGTGAGAAACGCCTGATCATGTCACGCATAAAAGGGACGACAGAATACAGTGAACTTGCTGACTGTGATATTGTGTTCGAAGCGATTAATTCCCGTAAACCCGGAACCAGCCGCGAAATCAGAAAAGACATATTAGAGAAGGCCGAAAAATTTGTTCGCCGTAATGCAATCCTGGCTTCGAACACCGCTACACTTATGGTATCAGATCTGGCATCAGGACTCGAATATCCTGATCGCGTATTCGGATTGCATTTTATGTCACCAACTGATCATGTAAAGGTTGTTGAAGTAGTGCGGAGTTCACGCAGCTCAGATGAAGCCTTTGAGCTTATCAGTCGTTTCGTCAGAATGCTCGAAAAGAAACCTATAACTTTGATGGAATCGCCTGGCAACATAACTACACGCATGTTATGTATAGTGATAAACCAGGCTTGTGAAATGCTTATGGAAGGAATTGCTTCTACCAATGATATTGATGAATTGATGAGAACAAGCCTGGGGCATCAGTTTGGCCCATTTGAACGCGCAGATAAGATTGGATTGGATAAGATTCAGAAATGGATGGATAACCTGTATAATGAATTTGGAGAACATGGGTATAAAACATCTCCTGTATTGAAACGTCTGGTTCGTGCCAATTATCTCGGTAAAGTTTCCGGACAGGGATTCTATAAATACGATTCAAAAGGCAAGATTGTTGAGAGTACCATAACCTGCCCTGAATACAGGTAGTTTTTTCAATTCACTTTAAAAAGATAACAAATGAAAATTATAGTTCTGAACTGCGGAAGTTCATCCATTAAATATCAGCTTTTCGAAATGCCTTCAGCCGATGTTGTGGCAAAAGGCCTGGTTGATAAGATCGGGCTTAAAGGAGCATCCATAAAACATAATATGGCAAATGGAGATGTGCTGAAACTCGAAGGCGAAATACTTGATCATCAGGCAGGTATTGAGTTTTTACTTGGTATACTCACACATAAGGAATATGGATGTGTAAAAGATCTGAATGAAATTGGTGCTGTCGGGCATCGCGTTGTTCATGCTGGTGAAAAATTTAATACCAGTGTTGCTATTACAAAAGATGTAATTGAAGCGCTTGTTGAGTGTATCGACCTTGCTCCCTTGCACAACCCGCCAAATCTCGAAGGTATTTATGCTATTACAAAACTACTGCCTGATGTTCCGCAAGTAGGAGTCTTTGATACGGCTTATCACCAAACCATGTCGGAGCAGGCTTACCTTTATGGAATTCCTTATTCATTATACGAAAAGTACAAAGTCCGGCGCTATGGTTTTCACGGATCAAGCCATCGTTTTGTTTCACAGCGCGCTTCCGAAATATTGGGCAAAAAGCCTGAAGATTTAAAAATAATCAGCTGTCACCTGGGCAATGGTGCTTCGATGTGCGCCATTCAGAACGGAAAATCAACCGACACTTCAATGGGAATGACACCGGTTGAAGGTCTTGTTATGGGTACCCGTAGTGGCGACCTGGATGCCGGAGCACTTTTATATATTGCCGATAAGGAAGAAATAAGCATACCTTACACCAGCACATTAATTAATAAACATAGCGGTATTTATGGTTTGTCAGGGGTATCGAGCGATATGCGTGACGTTGAAGCTGCGGCAGCCGATGGTAATCACAGGGCCCGGGTTTCGCTGGATATTTATCATTACAGGATTAAAAAATACTTAGGTTCATATGCAGCTGCCATGGGTGGTGTCGATGTAGTTATATTTACAGGAGGTGTTGGCGAAAATGGCTGGGAAACCCGTCATGAAGTCTGCAAAGGTCTTGAATTTATGGGCATTGATTTTGATGTGGAGAAAAATACTAAACTCCGTGGGAAAGAAGCCGTTATAAGCAAAACTGGTTCGAAAGTTACTGTAATGGTTGTTCCGACCAACGAAGAACTTGTTATTGCAAACGATACTTACGAAATCGTCACAAATTAGAATTTTTCTGTATTCTTAAATACAATGTAATTATGATTTAAAAGCGATACTGTTTTTACGAATTTAAGATCATTCAAGATCTTGTTCCACACCTTTTATGTAGATAACTTTTTTAATTCTGTGCCTGTGTGGTCCGTAAAATACAAATTCGCCATCCCAGCAGAAACGCAATTCGGTATCATTTTCAAGCCATAAAGCCCTGCCTTTGTATTCAATCTTACCTTGCTGGTTGAATCGTTTGATATGCATTACGCTGTCGTTCAGATAATGTATTTTCGACCATCTTATCCCATCATTGTAGTAAGCGCATCTTCTGGTTTCTTTACCGTGATTGTACCAACCTTTGAAGGTTAAGCATTGTGGATTTGATTTTGAAGTAGTTACCCAATACCCATGTTTTTTCTTTTCGGCGTCGAATTGGTTCTTTTTATGAAAACAAATTTGCGGGAAATGATACAAATGTAACCCCGTAAAAATAAATAAGAGAAATATAGGGGTAAGCCTGACCATTGGATTAGCTAAGTTTAAAACTTACAGGCATATTGAACTGAACTCTTACCGGTTGTCCATTTTGATAACCCGGCTTCCATTTAGGCATTGTACTTACAACGCGCAATGCTTCTTCGTCACAACCGCCGCCAATACCTTTTAATATTTTAACGGTACCGATGGAACCATTTTTTTCAACTAGAAAAGTTACATAAACAGTTCCGCTGATCCCTTCCTGCTTGGCTTTCTCCGGATATTTAATGTTATCCATCATATATTGCATCCGTGCTTTATCACCCCCCGGGTATTGAGGCATATTTTCAACAACAGTAAATACATCATCAGGAGTCACAGATTTCTCTGCTGGTGGAGGAGGAGGAGGTGGAGGGGGTGGTGCAGGAATGGCTTCAGTTTGCTTAATAGCCGCCGGAGAATCATCTGCTGAGTGCTGACAACTTATTGAAAACATCATTACGATGCAAGCTGCCAAAGGTAAAACCACGATAGCCTTCAGCAGGGCATATCGGGTGCTTTTTTTGTAGAACATTGTTATCCTCCTTTTTATGAGTGAGTAATTGAAATTATTGCCCAGCACAACCGCCAGGGCTGTTTTATCTTGGCTGAATAATATCCGGGTATAAACTACCGGGTCGATACCGGCGCTAATAACAACTTTGTCGGCCTTAAACTCATGGATTTCACGCAATGCTCGTTCAGTAAGCGTAATAAAAGGATTGAACCAGAAAACGATTTGAAAAACCTGAGTACATATGATATCAATACTGTGTAATCCGTCGATATGAATTTGCTCGTGCCTGATTATGTCGTGTATGTGCGGTGTTTCTTTCAGATTTGCAGGTAAATACATTGTTCTTAAAAATGAAAATGGAGGAATATTTGAAGTACTCCAGAGTATTAAATTTTCATTGCCCGATTTGTACCCGTCTCTACGGATTTTGTAAATGTTGATTATCCTGATCAATAGCCTTGCAGCAAAAAAGATCATTCCGATAAAGTAAATTAAAACAAGAAAATTTGGAAAGATTGTCAGTTTAACATCAGAAGCGCTGATTACGACCGGAGATAATGTGATCAATTTCAGTATTCCATTTGCGGGCAAGCCTGCCATTGCCTTGAAAAAAACCGGAGGAGCAAACAAGAGTAAAGGAATCAAGTAGGAGATAAACAGTGACGAAAGCAAATAAAACCTGTTGAACCCGAATATAGGTTCTTTCCGCAGAAATACAGCGTACCCTGTGTAGAATATGCCCAGTGAGACAACCGTAACGATAATATAGGTGATTAACGCGTTCATTTTCTTGCTTTTTTATGGTTAGTAATCTGTTCTTCAACCAATAGTTTTATTTCTTCAAGCTCTTTGATGCTCAGATCTTCGCTTAATGCAAAAAACGAAGCCAGTGCCTTGTAAGAATTACTGAAATAGTTCCGGGTGAAATTATTCAGGTATTCCCGCGAGTATTCGTCTTTGTTAACCAAGGCATAATACTCATGGGTGCGACCGTAAACTTTGTGAGCGACGAATCCTTTTTGTTCCAGAATACGTACAATAGTGGAAACAGTATTATAAGCAGGTTTAGGATCAGGTAGCTGGCTGACAATATCATTAACAAACCCTTTTTCCAGGTTCCATAGGATTTGCATGATCTGTTCTTCGGCTTTGGTTAGTTTTTTCATTGTTCTATAATTACGATACAAATATACAACTAAAAACATAGTTATACAACTAAAAGTTTAATTTAGATGTAAAATATTTTTATCTATTTGTAAATGAAGATTATATAATTTATATTTTTTTTATAGCCTAACATGGAATTCATTTGAATAACAAATAAAACATTTAATTTCAGTCGGAAATGCATACATATGAAAAATAAAAAACCCAGAAATTGAAGAACAATTGCCGGGTTTTAGTAAAATAAGTAAATAGATCTACAGAGACTCCATCAGTTCATCTGTTATTTCCATATTGTGATAAACGGATTGGATATCATCGTCTTCTTCGAACATTTCGATAAGACGCATTACTTTTTTTGCCGTTTCGAGTTCAAGTTTGCTGGTTTCTTTTGGAATTCTCTGAAGCTCAGCATTTTCGGGCTCTATACCCAGTTCTTCAAGCTTTTTCATCATAGCACCAAAGTTTTCCATTGCGGTGGTAATGGTGAAAAATTCCTCTTCCAATTGCATATCTTCGGCGCCGGCTTCAATCATTTCCATCTCGAAATCATCCGCATTCAACGTGCCCTGGGGTATGGTAAATATTCCTTTACGGTCGAATAAAAAACTCAGCGATCCATTGGTGCCGAGGTTTCCTCCGAACTTATTGAAATACATACGGACATTCGAAATAGTTCGCTGTTGGTTGTCGGTTGTAGCTTCAATAAAAATGGCGATCCCTCCGTTTGCATAGCCTTCGAAGGTGCATTCGGTAAATGAGGCGGAATCTTTATCCGATCCTTTACTGATAGCACGCTGGATATTATCTTTAGGCATACTAACACCTTTGGCATTGGAAATAGCTAGCCTGAGACGTGGATTACCATCAGGATCGGAGCCTCCTTCCTTTACTGCAACAGTAATTTCTTTGATAATTTTAGAGAATACTTTGGATCGCTTCGAATCCAGTGCTCCTTTTTTGCGTTTAATGGTCGACCATTTATTATGTCCCGACATACGATGTTGTATTACAGATTATTTTTATAATAGATTAATGTGCTGTTTTAAAATGCTTTACAATTTCAAGTATAGATTTCAATCAGATTTTCATCTATCTCGGAAGTTTTTGCTTTATAGAATGCTTTAATGAGATCATATTCTTAAAAACTGATTTATTCCGGACTATTTTTTCAGTTTTGGTGGCAAAGTTAATGCTTTGATTGTAAAAAAAAAACTGCCTCCATGCGGAGGCAGTTTTTCAACTAACCATTATCAATTTAAGCGAAAACGTATTGAGAAAACTTTCTTTTTCGTTTATTTCATTTTCAGATGAATCAGGTTCAGAATGCTGCAAGCGTTATTCCGATTTCGAATGGATAAACTTCAGGGCCTTTATTGTTTCTGAACATTTCATTAAGGGAGTATGTTCCATAAAGGTTGATTACTCCCCATCCGATCTTGGCAATTGCATCAACTTTGAACGGATTGATATAGAAATCGCTTTTATCTTTTGATTTATTGCCATTGACAATTACTTTCGCATGTGATCCTATCCTTAATCCACCTACTACTCCACCACTAATATGAAAACTGTTGGCTTTCATTTTGCTGTTAGTCTGATATTCAAGCATTAAAGGAACTTTGAGGTAGGTAACTACAAGTTTACTTTTTTCATAACTTTTGGTTACACCGGTATCAAAATCTCCACCAAATTCTCCATCGTGAGTAAGAACAACATTTTTATCAAAGCGGTAGTTATTCCAGGTTAATCCCATTCCTGTAACCAGACCAAAGTGTTGGTTAATAAGATTAACATTCTGTTCAAAAAAGTTAATATTAACAACTGTTGATTTCGCGTAATTAAGATCCATGAATTCATATCCTGCCGGATAATCAAGTACCATATCCTTATTCAGTAATCCGTTCACTCCTAATTCAAAACCTGCCCAATGGCCATTAAATTTAGGTTTTTTATGATGTTTTTTTATTTTCACACCATCATCACTGATTACATAGTCGCGCTGCCCTATATTTACCCTAACCGAATCATCAGTAATTACCACTATTCTTTTATCGTTATGAAGTATGGTAACTGTATCCTCGCCATCTGCGATATCCCAGGAACTTTCGGTTGCATCATTATCTTCACTATCTTCTTCAATGATTACACTCTTTACATTGTCCATGCCATCAAATGTCATCTGGTATTCTCCCGGATGCGATATTTTCTTAATATTGTCTTTATCGAAGTAGGTAACATTTCCTGCTCCCGAAAGATCAGCCTTTAGCTGTTTACGGGCCATGACTTTGGCGTTACCTGCACCGGAAACTTTGGCATTGGTATTGTCGGTAATAAATTCGAGCGCCTTCAGGTTTCCTGCTCCCGAAACATCCGTGTTGTGTTGTTCAGCCATACCTTTAATCATCATGTTTCCGGCACCACTTATTTCAGTGTTTGCCGTTTTTGCGTTAAGAGTAATTGTATTACTGGATGCACCGGAAGTTTCGTTGTTAAAAATACCTGTTTCGATATTTAAACCAGCCTTGGCTGCCCCAGAGGTAAGGAGTGCGAACACATCGCTCTTTAGAGGAGTTTCACTGCTTACTTTTGCCGCTCCGCTGGCATCTATTTTCGAAAGTTTTTCGGCAATAACGTAAACATCCATTTTGGTGGCATTGTTAATATTATCGCAACTCAGGTTTAAAGTTCCGTTGGTTACTTTGGTTATAATCCGGGACTGTAAGTTTTCGTCGGTAGTAACTTTTACTGACTGCTGCTCACCCTGCGAAACAAACAGGTTGATGGCACAACTTACCTTAATTGCATCAAAAGCTGTAACCTGACGTTCCTGTGTGGTTACGTTGCCATTCCCTTTAGCCTGAGCCATAACACTGTTGTACGATAGTGTAAGTAGCATCAGTGCGGCAAGTGTTAGTTTTAGCGTTTTCATAGGTTTGTTATTATACTGTTATTTTATTTGTTTATTAGTTTCCGGAAGCTAGACGGTGAAAGCATTCATAATGTTACAGTAAATAAAAGAAATGTTAAAAATATTTAAAAATTAACATTGAATACTTTATAAATATCATTATATCAATGGTATAGAGTTTTATTTAAAGTGAAATGAAATTGTTACGCGTTCAAGGAATCAGGTTATGAACCTTTTAAAACTTAAAAATCCGAAGTTTCCTCCGGATTTAAGTGAATATGTCAGGCTATTTTCAGCTGCTGAATAAAATATGTTTTCTTCTTCAGTAAATTAACCGTGTTTATTGATACTCCTTTTCAACCGTTAATGCTGTTTTGGGCAATAATGAAACAGACTGGTTAATGTCTTTAAAATGTTATCCGGAATTCATCGTGCTGATCTATTTTTTTTGATTTACCCTTATCCATGTAAGTGATACTTCCTGCTCCCGAAAGGTCAGTTTTAAGATGTTTCCGTGCCATAACGTCAGCACTTCCGGCTCCGGAAACACTGGCATCGGTATAGTCTGTGATAAAATCAAAAGCTTTCAGGTGTGCAGCTCCCGAAACTTCGGTTTTATGCTTTTCCACCGAGCCTTTAAGTATTATGTTGCCAGCCCCGCTGATTTCAGTAGTAGCAGTTTTTGCTGCAAGGGTTAAGGTATTGCTGGCGGCACCGCTGGTTTCGTTCTGGAATGTGCCGGTTTCAATATCCAGTAACACCTGGGCAGATCCTGAGGTTTTCAGGCGGAAATTATCACTTTTAAAAGGCGTTTCGCCTGTCACTTTGGATGCACCGCTAGCTTCAATTTTATAGATTTTTACAGCAGTTACATAAACCTCCATCGCGGTAGGATTCTGAATTTTTTCGCAACTCAGGTTCAATGTTCCGTTTGTAACTTTTACAATAATGTGGCTTTGCAGATTTTCATCAGTCATAACACTGACTGATTGCATATTCCCTTGTTTTATTACCAGGTTGATTGCGCTGCTAACTTTAATAGCATCAAACGATGAAACCTGTCGTTCCTGCGTTGTTACATTTTCATTTCCTTTGGATTGTGCTTCAACATTATTGAATGTGAATGTCAGGAGCATCAATCCTGGGAATAACAGTCCGGTTGTTTTCATAGTTCAAAAATTATTGGTTAGATTTTCTATGGAATTCATTTAGCATGACGCAGAACTGGTTTGAAATGTTACAACAGCTTAATGAAATCTACCGGAAGAGGGAATTTGAATTTTTTTATCCTGTAAATATAAGATTGTCAAAAAGGGTAAAAGTAAAATTGATCAGTTTAGGTGCTTTTCACATCAGCAATCCGGATACAAAAAAAAATCCGGGGTTAACCCGGATTTGAATAATGATTCTATAACTTATTATTTCACTTCTCTTTCAATGTCGACTAATCCGCTTTCAAACCCATAGGCTACAACTTTACCATTATCATCTTTCTGCAGTTTCAACTCAAGTTCACCTGATGTAATTGTATTGAATGTCTGTACCCCAAGTTCAGCGAAGGTCCACATCGAAAAATTCTTTTTTTCTTCACGCGGAGGAGCAATGCGATTGAGAGCTAGTAGTTCATCAGCTTTACCGGTTGCAGCATCAAGAATGGTTTTTGCCGGATTTTTATCTTTTGTATTTATCTGTGCATATTGTATCTGTTCGGCAAGCTTGAGGTTATAATACAATTCCAGGTGTTTATTCATATACATCTGGCTCACCCTGATAAAAGTAAATTGCGGATCAACATATGACCGTGTTGAAACTTTCCTTGCTGACAGGGTGTGCAATGGCTCAATGGTATGGCGGTCAACAAATGCAAAAGATTCATTCCCCTGATTTTCAGCAGCAGTATTATTAAGGGGTAATGTTGAAATTTTTGTTTTGCCCTTGCTCCTCAAATTTTTAATCTTAGCATCGGCTGGTTTATTGAAATCAGCAGCCACCTGTTTTTCAGGTATAGCCTTGTCAGGTTCAACTATGATTTTACTGGTATTATTTTTTACATTACCCTGTTCGGCAATATTCCGTGGTATATCATTACGGTCGAGTAAAAAATAAACGCTGAAGATGAGTGCCAGTGATGCTGCTGCCGAGAGGACGTAATAAACAATCCGGCGAAGTGGAATTATTGATTGTTTCAAACTGTTTTTATCTTCAAATACGATATCCTTTTCGGCTTTGAGTATAGTGTGTGAATAAAGTTTGTGATCCTTTTCAAGATGCGGATTATAAAACATGAATTCAGAAAACTGAAGTTTTTCATCAGGATTCAGGTCATCTTCAAGCTCGCGTGCCATGAAAGTCTCGAAAGTATCCTCGTTTATGGCTCCTACAGGAATAGCTTTTTTCTTGAGTGATTCTTTGCCTGTGAAAACAAAGTCATTTTCCAAAGGCAGGTGCGACAGTGCGAATAATTTCCGGTCTCTGTCGCAATGAGGATTTATTCTAATAAATTCTTCGAGGGATTCCAGTTCATTGTCATTCAGCAATCCTTCGGTTTCACGCAACATATAATCTTCGCAATTCAATTCATTGATCTCTGCGGTGGCGTAAACCTGATTTTTTTTTAAGGAAGATTTTTTTTCGAAAATAATATCTTCATCAGCAACCAACATAACCTGTTCGAATGCATCAAGAATATTTTTAAGATCGGGATTGGCTTCAACGAACATCATGATTTCCTCTACCATTTCCGGGCTCAGTTGCCCTTCGTGATAGTCGAGGAAATATGCTTCGTAATTATCCCTTGTAATTTTCATTTTGTTTGATCTTTTGCAAGCTGTGTTAATCAGAGTACTAAATCGAGACTTCCAATGTATTGTTTCAAAAAAGTGCGTGCCCTGAAAATATATACTTTCACCTGTGATTCATTGAGTCGCAGAATTTCACCAATTTCTTCGTACGAGTATCCTTCATAGTCGCGGAGCATTATTACTGATCTCTGTATTTCCGGAAGTTTTGCAACTGCTTCGTTTATTATTTCTTTCAGGTCATTATACGTGCCGGGTGATTCATCATGTGTTTCAGTATAACTGTCGTCAATAGAACTGAGGCGCCGATTTTTACGTATATGATCGATCATGGTGTGATAAGCCGTTGTAAAAAGATAAGCGCGGGCTTTATCATAGGATACATCCTTTACTCTTTCCCACATCCTGACATACGATTCCTGCACAATATCCTGCGCTGTATCCCTATCCTTGATATTCTTCAGGATAAAGCGATACACTCCGTTGGAGTATAAGTCGGCACATGCATTGTACTCGGCTGTAGTCATTTTTCAGGTTTTCGGTTCTTAGTTTTCGTATGTAATACGTTTAAACAGACGTTAAAGTTACAACAGAATTAAAATACTTTAATTTTTTTGTATAAAATTATTGAGACTGTATTTATTTTCCAAATGAAATTCTAAATGCAGATTCTATACATCGCACAAAAAATGGCCTGGTCAATTCATGATGTTTGTAAATTTTGTAATTTATTCGAACTTTTTATATTTTTCCAATTTCTATAAGGGTTTTAAAGAGAATAATCATAGCTATTGAATTATTAAAGCCATGATATTAATGAAGTTGGTATTTTTCGTGTACTATTAGGATTATATAATCTGAAGGCGAATTAATTGCTTTTAATACATGAGAACGGCGGATTGATGTTTACCTGCAATTAGTTATTACTGGCTTTTATCCCACAAGCCTTCAACTGATAGGTAGCGTTCGCCGGTATCGTAATTGAAAGTCAATATTCTTGAACCGGCAGGTATTTCAGGTATTTTCTTGTTTATGGCTGCTAAGGAGGCACCAGTAGAGATTCCTGCAAAAATTGCCTCCTGACATGCTAACCTGCGCGAAAATTCAAAAGCATTTTCTTTTGAAACAGTTATAATTCCGTCGATAAGATTGATATCGAGATTCTTAGGTATAAATCCGGCACCTATGCCTTGAATTGCGTGAGGTCCGGGCAAACCACCACTAATAACAGGAGAAAGTTCCGGCTCTACAGCAAATACTCTCATTTCAGGCCAAATAGACTTCAGGTACCTGCTAACACCCGAAATGTGACCACCGGTTCCAACGCCGGTAATCAAATAGTCAAATCCATCAGGGAAATCAGCCGCAATTTCACGGGCAGTGGTTTCAAAGTGTGCAGCCGGATTGGCAGGGTTTTCAAACTGTAGTGGAATCCAGGAATCTGCTGTTACCCTGGCAAGATCCTTTGCCTTTTCAATGGCTCCATTCATGCCTTTTTCGCGTGGAGTAAGCACACATTCAGCACCATATACCGACATAAGCTTCCGCCGTTCAATACTCATAGATTCGGGCATAACCAAAATAAGTTTATAGCCCTTAACTGCCGCCACCATGGCGAGACCAATTCCGGTATTTCCTGAAGTGGGTTCGATGATAACTGAACCCGGTTTCAGCAGTCCGCATTTCTCAGCATCATCAATCATTGCCAGGGCTATGCGGTCTTTGATACTTCCACCGGGATTATTCTTTTCCAGTTTAATCCAAACTTCGTATTGACTCGGAAATAAAGTATTAATGCGTACATGCGGTGTTTTCCCTATGGTTTCAAGTATTGAATTTGCTTTCATCAGATGAAGTAGTTAATGGGTTCAATAAAATCTTTTTTGTCGCGGATTACGATCTGCGGCTGGTGATATACCAGCGAGAAAGGCTCAACACTTCTGGTAAGCCAAACGTTGCCTCCGATTACTGAATCGTGGCCTATTATGGTTTTTCCTCCCAGGATTGTGCTTCCGGCATAAATAATCACATTATCCTGGATGCTGGGATGTCGTTTCTGGTCACGAAGCCCCTGTTCCACATAAACAGCACCTAAAGTTACACCCTGGTAAATTTTTACGTTATCTCCGATTTCTGTAGTTTCACCAATCACCACACCAGTTCCGTGATCGATAAAGAAATTTTTACCTATTCTGGCTCCGGGATGAATGTCAATACCGGTTTTGCCATGAATGTATTCGCTCATAATCCTGGGAAGCAAGGGAATGTTTAACACATGCAGTTCATGCGCTATACGGTGAACTGAAATTGCATAAAAACCAGGATACGATAGTATTATTTCTTCAATTCCTTTCGCAGAAGGGTCGCTGTTCAGAAATGTTATTGAATCATTGACCAGTAGATCATATACTTCAGGCAAACGGTCAAAAAAATGCTCGATTTTCCGGGCTACCTCATTGTCAGAATCAAGGTACAAGGGATAAAGTAGTTCACTCATACGGAAACGTAACCGGCGCAATTCATTTTGTAACGATTTTAACGATACAATGCGATTACCTTTCAACGGGAATAAAAACATTACCAGCTCATCCACAAACTGTTGTGAGCTTTCAACTGAAGGTAGATTGGCGTGGGCAAAAACGTAACTCCGGTAAATTTCTTTGGGCAGGTGTGCAACTGAATCCATTTTGGTAATAATCTGAAAATTAATGTTATAGGCTTAGTGAGAACAAGTATATACTGTTATTGTTCATCCGGATACAACGCTGATCTTAACATCGGAAATACAATTCATTGTAATTCTGCCTGATAAAAATCAAAATGAGTATTACGGATTTTAAACAAGTTTGTGGCAGGATTAAGTTATCGCCCAAAAGGAACGTTTTGATGATTATACATGCGGCTAGAATGCCTAAGATAAAAAAAGCCTCATAGCTTTTATGAAGCTAAGAGGCAAAGCCTTCCTGTTTATTAGATACTTTAATGTGCGAAACTCATTGCAGAAATACTCATTCATTCATGAAATCAACTTATTCACAACCAATTCATGAGCAATAGCTTAATCCAGTTTTAAAACTGCCAGGAATGCGCTCTGTGGAACTTCTATATTCCCGATCTGGCGCATTCGTTTTTTACCTTTCTTTTGCTTTTCGAGCAATTTGCGCTTTCGCGAAATATCACCCCCGTAACATTTGGCAATTACGTCTTTTCGAAGGGGTTTAATCGTTTCGCGTGATATTATTTTTGCTCCTATTGCTGCCTGAATAGCTACTTCATATTGTTGCCTTGGTATGAGTTCTTTCAGTTTTTCACAAATACGTTTACCGAAAGAATAGGCATTATCGCGGTGAATAAGCGTGCTGAGTGCATCCACAGGATCGCCGTTCAGGAGAATGTCGAGTTTTATAAGGTCGGCTTTGCGATAATCGGAAATATGATAATCGAAGGAGGCATACCCTTTGGAAATGCTTTTCAATTTATCGTAAAAATCGATAACTATTTCACCCAGAGGAAGATCGAAGCTAAGTTCAACACGGTTCTGAGTAAGATATACCTGGTTTCGGAGCGTTCCCCGTTTGTCGAGGCACAATTTCATTATAGCACCTTGATAGTCCGATTTCGAAATTACCTGTGCTGATATAAATGGCTCATATATATCGTCAACCCAGGTAGTGTCAGGCATTCCCGAAGGATTATGAACTTCAATTTCTTCCCCTTTGGTAGTAATAACTTTATACATGACATTCGGAACCGTGGATATTACATCCATATCGAATTCACGGTCAAGACGTTCCTGTACAATTTCCATATGAAGCAGGCCAAGAAATCCGCATCTGAATCCAAATCCAAGGGCAAGTGATGATTCGGGTTCAAAACTTAGTGAAGCATCGTTTAACTGGAGTTTTTCGATTGCGATGCGGAGTTCTTCATAATCATCCGCATCAATAGGATAAATACCCGCGAAAACCATTGGTTTTACATTCGCAAATCCTTCAACAGCTTTTTCACAAGGCCGGTCCACATGCGTGATGGTATCACCCACTTTTATTTCTTTAGCGGTTTTAATACCTGATATTATATAACCAACGTCGCCGGTTGTAAGCATATCCATTGGCTTTTGCTGCAATTTAAGCAGCCCGATTTCTTCGGCCCGGTATTCTTTGCCTGTATTTACAAATTTCACTGAGTCGCCCTTACGAATTTTTCCGTTGAAAATTCTGAAGTAAGCGATTATTCCCCGGAATGAATTAAAAAGGGAGTCGAAAATCAATGCCTGTAAGGGTGCATCCGGATCACCTTTGGGAGCAGGTATGCGATGAATGATAGCATCTAAAATTTCCTGAACACCCATTCCTGTGCGGGCACTGGCACGTATGATGTCTTCAGGTTTGCAGCCTATAAGCTCTATAATCTGGTCTTCAACCTCTTCAGGCATCGCAGAGTCCATGTCCATCTTATTCATTACCGGAATAATCTCAAGATCATGTTCAAGTGCCAGGTATAAATTTGAAATGGTTTGTGCCTGTATGCCTTGTGTTGCATCAACAATCAACAGCGCACCTTCACAGGCAGCTATAGCACGTGACACCTCATATGAAAAATCGACATGTCCCGGCGTATCAATAAGGTTTAGTTCATACTTAACGCCGTTTCGTAAATAATCCATACGGATTGCATGGCTTTTAATAGTGATGCCACGTTCGCGTTCGAGATCCATATCATCAAGTACCTGGTTCTGAAGCTGTCGTTCAGTAAGGGTCCCGGTGGTTTCAAGCAAGCGGTCGGCCAGGGTGCTTTTACCGTGGTCGATATGTGCAATAATGCAAAAATTTCTGATGTGTTCCATTGCCGCAAAGGTATAAAAAAAATGCTCAATTACTTTCGGTGTTTATATGTTCAGAAGCCTTTGGTTTTCCGGTGTTATAGCGTTTTGGAGGTTCCGGGTTAAAGCATTAATCCATTCATTTGAACTTTAGCAACTGAACGCGAAGCTTTGTACACTTCAGGTATTGATAACGAAGCAAAAAACTCATGATTTTTTTAACCTTTTAACTTTTCCTTTCTGGTGTTTAGTTATTTTTTAGTACTTTTGCAACGCATTTCAAAAAAGCAAAACATCTTTAAAAATCAATATATTATGACAAAAATTAAAGTTGGTATCAATGGTTTTGGCCGTATAGGCCGCCTGGTTTTCCGCGCATCAATTCTCCGCGACGATATCGATGTTGTAGCTATCAACGATCTGATCGACGTAAATTACATGGCTTACATGTTAAAGTATGATACTGTTCACGGACAGTTTAAAGGTACTGTCGATGTAAAAGACGGACATCTTATAGTTAACGGGCAAACTATTCGCGTTACGGCATGTAAAAATCCAGCTGAAATTATGTGGTCGGAAGTAGGTGCTGATTATGTTGCTGAATGCACCGGATTATTCCTCACCACCGAAACCTGCCAGGCTCACATCGATGGCGGTGCAAAACGCGTTATACAATCGGCTCCTTCGAAAGACGATACTCCCATGTTTGTTTATGGTGTGAATCACAAAGAATATGCCGGTCAGAAAATTGTAAGCAATGCTTCATGTACTACCAACTGTTTAGCTCCTCTTGTTAAGGTTATCAACGATAACTTTGGGATTGTTGAAGGTCTTATGACAACTGTACATGCTACCACAGCTACTCAAAAAACTGTTGACGGACCATCGCATAAAGACTGGCGTGGCGGACGTGCTGCAGCTGGAAATATTATTCCATCATCAACCGGAGCTGCTAAAGCTGCTGCAAAGGTTATTCCTGCCATGAAAGGTAAACTTACCGGCATGTCGTTCCGCGTTCCTACGCTCGACGTTTCGGTTGTAGATTTAACCTGCCGTTTGGAAAAAGCTACCACCTATGAAGCAATCAAAGCTGCCATTAAGGCCGCAGCTGACGGCGAAATGAAAGGTGTTCTCGGTTATACCGAAGATGCAGTTGTCTCCAGCGATTTTGTTGGTGATTCACGTACCTCGATATTTGATGCGGAAGCTGGTATTATGCTGAATCCTAATTTTGTAAAACTCGTTTCGTGGTACGATAACGAATGGGGTTATTCATGCAAAGTTCTTGATATGATTGCTCATATGGCAACTGTATAATTCAGTTTTCATATTTATATAGAATAGAAAAGCTGCCTTAGGGTGGCTTTTTTGTTATCAGGAAACTGCAATAATATTTGTTTGAAAGATAGAGAAGTAAGATGAATGCTGTATATTTATTAATTGTAGGATAAACCTGTTATCATAAAATTCAATTTTGGAATATGTTTGTAATTGGTACTCGCATTTTCATGCAAACCGGAAACTGATTCTTCAATTCTTTTAATAGGTGAGAGGAGGGGAACTGATAACATAGTAAAAGCCGATTCGGTAATTGATGAGTCCGAAGAAAGGAATGATCCCAAAATGGAGGTGATGACGCGCAACACAATTCTCAGGTTTAATGCTGATTCAACATGGACTTCGCGCATGGAAAATGAAAATGCAATTAATGCAGAAGGACTCTGATATATGAAAATCGATACACTGTTCCGGAAATTTGTGATTGATACAGTCATTTCACCCGAAGACTTCTTCCTGATTGATAAACTTACCATGCATAAACTCTGGATAAAAGGTATGAATGACTTCGGTTATGTAATGACAGGATTTGAAAAACTAAAACAATCCAAATAATATAACGGACAATATTCTCATAATTTTACCTGATAACAGTTATGCTGCCTCTGAGTGTCCGTTTGACGGTTCCTTTCAAAGTCAGTTCATACACATCGCATATGTAATAATATACGCCATCGCTTACAGGTTGGTTTGAACCCTGTATTTTCCCATCCCATTTTATTGCAGGATCCTGGGTCTGAAAAATCAGGTTTCCCCATCTGTTAACTATTTGAAGGTCAATCTTTTCAACTGATGTATAGGGGAAAGGCACAAAATAATCATTTCTTTCATCCCCGTTAGGTGTAAAAATATTGGGTAAACGATAGGTCCCGCATATATCACTGTTAACACATATGGTATCACTCATAACGCTGCGGTTACCCACCGAGTCAACCGCAACAACAGAATAACATCCTGCTATAGTAATGAGATTTGCATGGGTATAGGTCAATTCCTGTGTTGAGTCGAGCATCACCATCTCTTGCGACTGGGGAGGCTGGTAATAAATAATGTATTTTATAATATCAGCAGAACATAAAGGATCTATGTTTTCCCAGCTGAGAATATTGTTGAAACTTTCGCAATCGGTATTAACATTAAGTACCGGCGGACAAGGTATTTCGTTGTCAAACGGAACCTCACAGGCTATCTGTGAGTAATTTATAAGCGGGTCAGTTATTCCCGCTGTTCCATAGGTCCCTGTGGATTTAACCTGGTAACAATATGATTTCCCGTTCACAAGGGGTGTGTCGGTATAAATAGGAAGTATGGATGTGCCGATTGAATCAAACAACAGTGTTGTTTCATTTTGACGGAAAATCACATATTGCTCGTTTGTCCAGGGGATATTGGTATTGATGGCAATACGGAGTTTTTTATCGCCAGGAGCCAGCGTTAAAAATGGAGAAGATGCTTTTTGCGAGGGACCTATCAGGAAACGGAGTCCGGGGGTTTCATTGTAGAGGTCAACCCTGTAGCTTACACCATGGCTATCCGTATTCAATGGCTCATCAATAAATATGGTGTCATTCAACGAAGGAAGAGAGTCCAACAAGAAAAAAGCAGATCCGGCCAGATCATCGGATCTGTAAATAAGGTATTTGTAAGGGCCAGGCGCCTGCATTGTATCTATTTCGGTAGGTTTCGACCAGGCAAGGTAAACACGGCCGTTATCTGTTCCTGTTTTCTGAATGCTCACATTAGTGATGACAGGAACATCTTTCTTAAGTTGTGCACAGGCCTCATTGGAAGCATAGCTTTCAGCTTCGTCAGGATAGGTTGCCACAACCATATAGCAGTAATCGATTCCGCGTGAAAGCTCATCATCAGTAAATAAGGTATCGGTAGAGTTGATTGTGGCAATAAGCTGATAACCTGTATAATAAGGGACACCTGTTTCGCAATATCCCGCAATATACCCGTAAAGCCCATTCCGACGGAATATCTTATATCCGCTTACATTTGAACAACGGTTTTTATCCCAGTTCAATTGAATGCTATTACCCAGGGGTGTTGCAGAAAGATTTTTTGGAGCAGGTCCGATGACAGTAATATTCATGCTTTTCAGGTCGAAGAGATTAACCGGTGCATCATTATCAGTTGCTTTAAAATAAACCTGGTAGGGATTTTTCCTGACATGCATACATTTTGTCTCCCACCTGAAAATGCCGGTATTATGGCCAGCTGAGTCAGAAGGTGATATAAATATAGCCGGATTCGCAATCTCGAAGGGCGCTCCTGCAGCAGTGAGTTTAATATTGTTGCTGTCAGCATCGGAAGCTATTACTTTGAATTGAAGGGTATCGCCAGCTTCAACACAAGTGTCGTTCAACGATTCAATAACCGGGGCATGATTATCGCAGGCAACAATAGTAATCTGCATATCGCGGGTTATATATCCAATTTTAAGCCCGTTGCGCCATTCCTCAATCAGGAAAGAAATATTATATTCACCCTGCATTTTTGGATTTTTCCAGAGTATTTCACCGGTTACAGGATTAATGGTGAATGTTCCTCCAATGTTAGTGCCAACCTGATTGGGAAGCTGATATCCCGGAATGTTGGCACCTCCGGCACCCCTGCAGGTGGTAAAACGAAACGAAAGGCTGTCACCATCGGGGTCATAGGCTCCCGGATTGTGTATAAAAGGCTGATCGACACATCCCAGGTCGATAGGAGGCAACAGTAATTGAGGAGATGAATTTGGCCCGATATATGGGTTTATTATTAGTTCAGTTTCAATAAATAACGGAACCTCAACCGAGTTAGGGATATTTTGTATTCCATAGTTCCGGTTCGGGTCTTCCAGCGTTATTTTATAGGTGGATGCACCGGGAAATGTATGGACCCCGGTATAGAGATTTTTTTTGATATCCGGACCTACAATTTCGCCAAGATGTCCCAAAGTACCGATTGGACCATTGTTCCTCAGAAGAACCGTACTTGTGTTGTCACCCCATTTAATTTCGAGTTCAAACCGGTCAGCAGGGCTGGGAGCATAGGAATACGTGACGATGGTTACTTCATAGGTCAGACCGGATATATATTTGAATGAAATCTCACCTGCACGTTGGTGAGTAGCCATCAGAGGACTTGCAAACCAGGTGAACAAGAGTAGTAGGATGAGATATTTTTTCATAGTAACCGGTTGATACTTTCAGTGGAACTTATTCAAGTTTGGGAACCAGATTTCAAAAGTACAAATTATGCTTTTACAAGGTTGGCATTAATTGTTAACTTTTCAAATTTTAACAAGGGTAAGGATAAAGTTTATTTCTAATCAATAGAATCAAAAACTCGTAACGATTTAACAGGTGCTGAAATCAATCTTTCTATCCTTTTTGGAAAAAGCTGAATACTCAAAATTCCAATATTCCAGGATTGTTAATTGCACAAACAGGAAATCAGAACGATAGAACAGTTCAGGTAGTAGTTTGGTTTGAATATTTTATGACAAATGAATCAGCAATAATTGTCAGCCCATAATATGCAGGGCCCATTGCAAAATAAGCAATACGCATCCACCAGGGAGCATGGATACAGTTGCAGAATGGAAGCCCGAAAGAATTGCCCGACATTGTATCCCGAATTTCGATAACATGAAATGCGTAAGTTTCTATCGAAACGAGTAATATCCAGAAAACTGGAATAAAAAGAATGAAGTTTAAAAATTGCCTTTTGGTCCTGAAATGGTTGAATATTTCTGATACTCCTATCAACCCTAGCGACCAGGCTAAAAGAGGAAGAATATTCATACCTGCAATAGTAAAATAAGTATGATTATAGCCATAATTCCCTTTCGCGATATAAACCCAGGTAACAGCAATAACAGTAGATAAAATCAGGTGGACTATTGTCAGATATCTCTTGGTAATTACGGCATATGAAACAATAAAGATCCATGAAGCGAGTAATACAATGTCGGCTTGGTCAGCAAACACCGACATTCCAATTATTATCCCGAAAAGTATCACAAGATCTCCTAAGACTAAGAAAAAACGTGGTTTTTGTAAGATTTCTGTAAACATAGAATTTAATAGTTAATTGATTAACAAGTTTTTAATGAGCTTATTTTCTAAATTCGGAAAAATCCGTGCAGTTAAAAATTGCTATAAATATAGTTAAAAATTGTAATACCATGGTGTTGCAGCTAATAGTCCTTGATCAAAGTCTCTGCCGATCAAAGTTTTTTAGTATTTTTGAGGTGTTAAAGTCTGAAGGATTAAGGCATATGTATACAATTGATCTGCAGAAGGAGAAAAAGGAAATCGTAAAGCGATACCGAGCTTTGATGAGGGCGTGGAATGCGAAAAAGGGGGTTCAGGAGAATAATCTTGTTCGCAAGGCTTTTATTATGGCCTCACAGGCACACTTTACCATGCGCAGACGAACCGGTGAGCCATATATTTACCATCCGCTTGAAGTTGCCCGGATTGTAGCAGAAGAAATTGGATTAGGAGAAACAGCAATCATAAGCGCCCTTCTTCACGATGTTGTTGAAGATAATCCGGACTATACTATCGAAATGATAAGGAAGAATTTCGGAGATAAAGTTGCCTATATCGTTGATGGCCTTACGAAGATCAAAGATGGGTATGAGCGGCTTGAATCGACGGCCCAGGTTGAAAGTATCAAGAAGATGCTTTTAACCCTGAGTGATGATGTAAGGGTGATTCTGATAAAACTTGCTGACCGCCTGCATAATATGCGTACGCTCGATTCGATGCCGTCGTCAAAGCAACAGAACATCGCCGCTGAAACGCTTTATTTATATGCTCCATTGGCACACAGGCTTGGATTGTATGTGATCAAGAGCGAACTCGAAGATTTAGCGCTTAAATACAATGAACCTGAGATTTATCGTACGATATTTTTAAAGCTTCAGGAAACAGAGCTTGAACGTAAAAGTTTTATACAGAAATTTATCTATCCTATTAAAAAAGCACTGGCCTCGCAAGGCATCGAATACGAAATTGACACAAGGGCCAAATCTGTTTATTCGATTTATAAAAAGATGCAGGTCAAAGAAATCCCTTTCGAAGAAGTATACGACTTGTTTGCTGTGCGAATCATTATTGAATCGCCCTCTGATCAGGAGAAAATTGATTGCTGGCGTGTTTATACCCTGATTACAGATACTTATAATCCAAAGCAAAATCGTTTGCGCGACTGGATTTCGACTCCTAAGGCCAATGGCTACGAATCGTTACACACCACAGTAATGAGTCCAACAGGTCAGTGGGTCGAAGTACAGATCCGCACACGTCGAATGCATGAAATAGCAGAAAGAGGGTATGCAGCGCATTGGAAATACAAACAACAAATTGATAAGGATAAAGCTCAGGAATCAGGTCTCGATGACTGGCTGGGTGAAGTACGCAAAATCCTGAAATCACCTGATGCAAATACCCTTAATTTTCTGGATGATATTAAACTCACACTCTTTAGTGACGAAGTTTTTGTTTGGACTCCACGGGGACACCTCAAATCATTGCCTTCGGGAAGCACCGTGCTGGATTTTGCTTACCTGGTTCATACCGAACTAGGTAACCATTGCATTGGAGTAAAGGTAAACCGGAATCTGGTACCATTAAACCAGAAGCTTCGAAGCGGTGACCAGGTTGAAGTTATTGCATCCAAAAAAAGCCTTCCGAAGGAAGAATGGCTCGAATATGCCATTACACCCCGCGCCCGTTTTAGTATTAAGGAGGCATTGAAGGAACAAAGGAAAGTTCAGGCTGCTGAAGGAAGGTTGAAACTGGAAGAAATTTTCAGGAAAAATGATTTCAAATTCAGCAAAAACAGTATCAACCGATTCAGCGAATACCTTGGATTTACAAGTCCTGCTGATATGTTATACAAAGTGTTTCAGGAAGAAATTCCAATGGAACAGGTGTTGAATTTTATAAAATGGGAAAATTCTGAACAACAATTGCGATCAGCACGTACAGGCAAAAAAACTATCGTTAACGCAGCCGTTCAACCACCACTGGCAAAACAGGCAATCGAATATGACCTGGACGATTTGAACTTTGGTATTGCTACCTGTTGCCACCCTCTGCCGGGAGACGAAATTATAGCCTATACCCCCGATGCATCAAGATGGATTGTGCATCGCACCAATTGTCCGGAAGCAATTGAACTCATGGCTCGACTCGCCAACAGGATAAGGCACGCCTCCTGGAAAAACAAGTTAATGAACACGTTTCTAGGCGGACTCAAGATAAGTGGATTCGACCGCAAAAATATGATCTCGGATATCATAAGAGTAATAAGCGAGGAAATGCATTTTAACATCCGGTCTTTTCATATTGATACTTCGGGCGATTTATTCGAAGCATATATTAGTTTTTTTGTTCATGATACGCTCGATATTAGTAGAACCGTTGAGCAGATAAAACAAATTGAAGGCATTTCAGCTGCTTCGCGCATGTTGAAATTTATGAAAACATAGTCCGTTTGATTCAATTTTTTCGGATAAACCGGCATATTTATTTTTTCGAACAGCAACCCATTCTGAATTATTTTAGTATAGAAAGAAATATTTTCATCTATTTTTATTAATTCTAAATAGCAATAAGAATATTTTATATTTTTACATCAAATTCGATTGTATGATATCAGATTCAAAGAAGCTTAATTACGAAACAGTTAAGAAGTTATTTACTGACTATCTTGAAAAACTGGGGCATCGTAAAACGCCCGAAAGATTTACTATTCTTAAGGAGATATATTCTACCGAGGGTCATTTTGATATCGAATCCCTTTATATACAGATGAAGAATAATAAATACAGGGTTAGTCGTGCCACTTTGTATAACACGATTGAATTGTTGCTTAATTGCCACCTAGTAACCAAACATCAGTTTGGCAATAACTGTGCTCAATTCGAGAAATCGTTTAAATTCAAACAACACGATCATTTTATCAACATTGAAAATGGAGAAGTTTTAGAGTTTTGCGACCCTCGGCTACAGGAAATTATTGATTCGGCCGAAAAATCCCTCGGTGTAAAGGTTACGCATCATTCGCTCACATTGTATGGTACGCATAATAATCCGGAAGTTGTAAATTAAGATGCATCTCTGCTGCTCTGATGTCTTTTTTCAAGGCTCTGTCAATAATTAATTTTATCTTTGCACCCATGTCAACAGCAACCTGGGCAGGGTTGCTTAATCTGTGTGTAAATGAAAGTAGATGTATTGCTGGGCCTGCAATGGGGCGACGAAGGAAAAGGTAAAATTGTGGATGTGCTTACTCCCCAATATGATATAATAGCCCGATTTCAGGGTGGACCCAATGCAGGTCATACGTTGCAGATAGAAGGTGATAAGCATGTGTTGCACACTATACCATCGGGAATATTTCACCCCGAAAAAATCAATATTATTGGTAACGGCGTTATAGCCGATCCGTATATTCTTTCTCAGGAACTGGCAAAACTAGTTGCCAAAGGAGTCAATCCCAGGTTAAATCTTCTGATCTCAAAGCGGGCGCATCTTATACTGCCCACACACCGTATGCTTGATGCCGCCTACGAACAAGCAATGGGTGCCGGAAAAATTGGGTCTACTCTTAAGGGTATTGGGCCTTGCTATACAGACAAAACTGCCAGGTACGGAATACGCTTTGGAGATATTCTGGCTTCTGATTTCTCAGATAAATACAAAAAGCTCAAACAGCGGCACCTCAATATTTTGGCAGCCTATACTTTTGATCACCAGGTTCAGCTCATTGATACAGTGTCATTTGATGAATATGAAAGGAACTGGTTTGCGGCTGTTGAAGAACTCCGCTCATTTCCTTTGATTGACAGCGAGCTATTTATTAACAAGGCATTGTCCGAAGGCAAAACTATAATTGCTGAAGGCGCGCAGGGGAGTATGCTGGATGTCGATTTCGGATCGTACCCGTATGTAACTTCTTCAAATACTATTACTGCCGGTGTATGCTCAGGCCTTGGTGTTTCACCTTCATCTATCGGTAAAGTTTACGGAGTATTCAAAGCATATTGTACGCGTGTTGGCAGTGGCCCATTCCCAACTGAACTGATTGACGCAACCGGTGAAAAACTCCGGAATAACGGAAAAGAATTCGGATCTACAACCGGTCGCCCAAGGCGCTGCGGATGGCTTGATCTTCCTGCTCTCCGTTATGCCATCATGCTGAACGGAGTTACCGACCTGGTAATGATGAAGGCTGATGTTCTCAACGATTTTGATTCCATTGAAATTTGCACCGGATATGAAGTGAACGGACTAAAGACCCAGGATCTTACTTATGAAACACTAAGCAATCCGGTAAAGCCATTGTACGAAACTTTCCCTGGATGGAAACAATCCCTGAACGGTATAAAAGACTTTAGCCAACTACCTGAAAAATTAAATGCATATACCAGTTTTATTGAAAAAACTGTGGGCCTTCCGGTGAAAATCCTTTCAAGCGGACCGGGAAGAGAAGAAACTATACAGCGGTAATAATATGATGCTTTCTTTGTGCAAAATATTCTTTTCTATGTATAAATTTGATGGAATTATTTGATTATCAAGAGGTTTTCTTTGTTCAAGTCAGCCTCTTTTTCGATTTATTCTGTTTTGCATATTTTAAAAGGCAATGGCAATCCTGATGTTTATTTCGACTGATACTTATATATCCTAAGTATTTTTATTCAGAGTGCTTTTCCGGCTTTCGGTATGCGTGTTTTTTGTGTTTGCTGGCAGCTAATTTTAGTCAGCATATAAATCGAGGCCAACATTCCGGGTAAAAAAATATGTTCTTCCGTCTCCTACCCGTCCAGAGAAATAAGTTTCCCTGTACGGATCAAGACCTCTATTTTTTTTTCTTAATATGTTCACATGCCGACGAGGGCTCCAACATAAGGGCTTACTTTTTTGTACTCATAAATTTAATACCAGGCATACGGGCAAGCAATACAGCGGGTCTCGTATATTTTTTATTATTGTCTGAATCTTTTGATTTACGAGATTAAGTATCAAAAAAAAGTCAAACAGGCAATTTGCAAATAAAACAGTAAAAAGCAATTGATGCTATTTGTGGATTGATACTATCTGTCTGACTATTAATCTACTGACTTTCAACTTATTTTTTTTTGGGGCACCTCAACATTGTTACATGCACAATGGAATGCAAAGGAAGCACAACCAGGAGCCAATGAGCCACGGATATCTGTTCGTGCAATAAAAAAGACTGCCCCCAGGCAGCCTTCTTACTATTATATTTAATGCGTTGGTTTTAAGTAGCCGTGAGCGTATGTTACAGTTTACGTTTTACTTCAACTTCTTCGTACCCTTCGACAATATCACCGATTTTGATATCGTTAAAGTTGTCAATATTCAGACCACATTCGTATCCGGTAAGAACTTCCTTAACATCATCTTTAAAACGTTTCAGTGAACCAAGTGTTCCGGCATGCACAACAATTCCATCGCGGATTACCCGAATGCGGGTGTTACGCGTTATTTTGCCATCCAGTACCATACAGCCGGCAATAGCTCCGACTTTCGAATTTCTGAAAACTTCGCGAATTTCAACATTACAAACTATCTTTTCTTCTATTTCGGGAGCAAGCATGCCTTCTATAGCGAGCTTAATTTCATTTATAGCAGTATAAATGATCGAATAGAAACGGATATCAATTTCTTCACGTTCGGCTAACTTACGGGCGCTCATGCTCGGACGTACCTGGAAACCGGCAATAATAGCATTGGAAGCCGATGCCAGCAATACATCACTTTCAGTGATAGCTCCTACGCTTTTGTGAATTACATTTACCTGTACCTGCTGGGTTGAAAGTTTGAGTAACGAATCTGATAGTGCCTCTACTGAACCGTCAACGTCAGCTTTGACAATAATATTCAATTCCTTGAAGTCGCCAATTGCAATACGGCGTCCGATTTCGTCGAGTGTGATATGTTTCTGTGTACGTATTCCTTGTTCGCGTTGCAATTGCTGACGCTTTGTAGCAATCTGTTTGGCTTCGCGTTCATCAACCATTACTTTAAATTTGTCACCTGCCTGAGGAGCACCGGTAAGTCCGAGCAGAAGCACCGGAGCAGAAGGGCCTGCTTCTTTAACCGGAACGTTACGTTCGTTGTACATGGCTTTTACTTTACCATAAACTGAACCAGCCAGTATAAAATCGCCCAGGCGAAGAGTTCCGTTCTGAACCAGGAGTTTAGCCACATATCCGCGGCCTTTATCAAGAGAGGACTCTATAACGGTACCTGAAGCTCTTGCTTCAGGGTTGGCTTTAAGGTCGAGTAATTCAGCTTCGAGCAACACCTTATCAAGAAGTTCGGTAATATTAGTACCTTTTTTAGCTGATATTTCCTGGCTCTGGTATTTTCCACCCCAATCCTCAACAAGTATATTGAGTTTTGAGAGTTCTTCTTTTATTTTCTCCGGATTAGCTCCGTTTTTATCAATTTTATTTATGGCAAATACCATAGGAGAGCCTGCAGCCTGCGCATGGTTGATAGCTTCCTTGGTTTGAGGCATAACAGTATCGTCAGCTGCAACCACAATAATTACTATGTCAGTAACCTGGGCACCACGGGCACGCATAGCAGTAAACGCTTCATGTCCGGGGGTATCGAGGAAAGTGATTTTGCGGCCGTCATCGAGTTTCACCTCATATGCTCCGATATGCTGTGTAATTCCACCTGCCTCTCCGGCAATTACATTGGCACTGCGAATATAGTCGAGTAGCGAAGTTTTACCATGATCCACGTGACCCATTACGGTAACTATAGGGTTACGCGGTTTCAACAATGAGGGATCGTCTGTTTCATCTGAGTTATCAATGGCTTCCTGTACTTCGACGCTGACAAATTCAACATTATATCCAAACTCATCAGCAAGCACCGAAATGGTTTCGGCATCGAGACGCTGATTTATCGAAACAAACATACCAACAGCCATACAAGTCGCAATGATTTTTGTAACAGGTACATCCATCATGACTGAAAGGTCGTTTGCAGTAACAAATTCTGTTACTTTAAGTATTTTCAGGTCTTCTTCCTGCTTGGCAATTTCTTCCTGCATATGCTGACTGGCAACATTTCTTTTTTCCCGGCGGTATTTGGAAGCTTTCGATTTCCCGGTACCACTGAGTCGTTGCAGGGTTTCTTTTATCTGTTTTTGAATATCTTCTTCAGTAAGTTCTGGTTTAGGAAGCAGTTGTCGCGAATGTCCCTTGGCACCTGGTTTTGCTTTAGACCTGTCATGAGGTTTTGCAGGCGTTACTACCCTTGGTGTTGTCCCTGTAGTTGATCCTGGAGTTCCTTCAGTTGTTCCGGTTTTTCCTTTATTCAGACGTTTCCGTTTCCGTTTCTTTGATTTGCTGTCTTCATCACTCGACGAGGCAACAGGTTTACGCGGTTCAGGACGCGATGGTGATGGCAACTCGATTTTACTCAGGATTTTTGGACCTTCGAGTTTAGTGAATTTAGTCTGAAGGTAATTTGAGTCTGTCTTATTATACTTACCATCTATTGATGGCTGATCGCTCTGACGGTTATTTGTTTCATCTGTTGCCAGAGGTGGTTCAGGCTGATCTGAAACCAATACTTCAGGAGTCGAAGAGATAGAAGGAGTTATTACCTGTTCTTCAGGCTGGGCGGCGCTTTCTGCAGGAGTTGCTGATTCAGGAGCTATTGTTTCTTTCTTATGATCTTTATGTGCACCTTTCTCAGGTTTGTCAGCCTTTTCTTTTTTCTTTGGTTTCTTATCAAACTGTTTCAGATCGATTTTACCAAGGACTTTAGGACCTGTAGCAGGAGATTCGTCCCTTTCCTCAATTTGCACTTTCACTGATTCCGTGTCAGCACCACTTGATATAGGTGCTTCTTTTGCTGACGGTTCATCAGTTACACTTGCTTTTGGAGTAAGTTCAGTTTCTGATTGTGAATGCGGAGTTTTTGATTTCTCAGTAACGGTTTCAACAGGGGCTAAACCTTGGCCTGATTTCTTTTCAATATTTACCTTCTCATCTTCTTTTACTTCCGCAACAGGAGTATCAGTTTGTTTTGAAGCAACTCCTTCGGGTGGAACCGGTATGCTTACAGTAAGCTCTGCAGCTTTTTCGGCAGCAGGTGGTTTAGAATGAACTGGAGCAGTAACAGGAGTCTTAGCCTGAACAGGTGGTGTTACTGTACTATCCTGAGATACTTTTACTTCATCGGCTTCTTTTAAAGGAGGTTTTTTTTCCTCTGCTTTTGCAGCTTTCTGAGCCTGGTACTCTAACTCAATGTGTTTGGCAATATCTTTGGCAGCCTTATCGGGCTGGTATTCTTTTAACAATAATGAGTGCATCTCCGGACTTAACTTAGTGTTCGGATTACTATCGATCTTAAATCCCTTTTTGTGAAGGAAGTCAACGATAGTGGTTACACCGACATTAAATTCGGTTGCGGCTTTTCCAAGCCTGATTGATGTGGGTCCGTCTGACATGCTTTTTTCGAAATTTCGCCTGAAGCTCGGAATAAGTGAGTAAAAGTACGATTTAATTTTCAAACTTATGTTTATTGATTACAGGTAACAACTTGCAATCTTAATGCTGGTAAGCCCTGATGAACTGTTGATACCTGTATATCTTTTTTTTCATCAATGTGCGGGTTGTTTATTCAAACTCGGCTTTCAGTATCCGGTGCACCTCGCGAATGGTTTCTTCTTCAAGCTGCGAGCGGCGTACCAGTTCATCGGCACTGAGTTCAAGTACACTTTTGGCGGTATCACATCCAATGCTTTTTAGTTCATCTATAATCCACTGATCGATTTCGTCGTTGAATTCCTGTAAGTCAACATCTTCGTAGTCAGAATCAGTATCGCGGTAAACATCAATCTCATACCCGGTTAATTTGCCGGCCAGTTTAATATTATGACCGCCTTTACCGATGGCCAATGATACCTGGTCAGGTTTCATATAGACTTCGGCCCTTTTTGTTTCCTCATCTAACGTAATGGAAGTAATTTTTGCCGGACTTAATGAACGCTGAATATAAAGATTCGAATTGGAAGTGTAATTGATAACATCAATGTTTTCGTTCCGTAATTCGCGTACAATACCATGAATTCGCGAACCTTTCATCCCTACACATGCACCAACCGGGTCAATGCGGTCATCGTATGATTCAACAGCAATTTTAGCTCTTTCACCTGGTACCCTGACAATATTTTTAATAGTAATAAGCCCGTCGAAAATTTCAGGTACTTCAGCTTCAAGCAGGCGTTCAAGGAATAGGGGTGAAGTACGTGAAAGGATAATGACCGGTGAATTTTTTTTCATATCAACACGGGCAACAACTGCACGGATAGTATCACCTTTACGGTAGAAATCTCCTGGTATCTGCTCTGTTCTTGGCATAGTGAGTTCAAGATCTTCGTCGTCGAAGATAAGAATTTCATTTTTCCAAACCTGGTATACCTCTCCTGTAACAATATCACCAATCCGGTCTTTATATTTACGGAAGATATTGTCTTTTTCATATTCCTGAACCTTTGAAATCAGATTTTGCCTTACAGTGAGTATCTCCCGACGTCCGATATCTGCTAATTTTATAGGTTCAACCACTTCTTCCCCAACTTCAAAGTCGGGTTCGATCTTTATAGCAGCAGAATATGAAATCTGAAGATTTTCATCTTCCAGCTGATCATCTTCCACAATAGTTCGTTTCCGCCAGATTTCTAGGTCCCCTTTGTCGACATTCACAATAATATCGATATTTTCGTCGGTACCATTCTTTTTAATCAACATATGCCTGAATACGTCTTCAAGAATACGCATAAGGGTTTCACGATCAATATTTTTGAATTCCTTGAATTCAGAAAATGTTTCGACCAGGTTGATGTGCTCCATTTCGCCCATGGCAATTCAATATTTGAGTTTCAGATTTTAATGATTTCTTTTGTTTCCTTTATATCGCTATACAGAAAACTATGCGTGGTTTCGGTAATTATTTTCTTAACTGTAGTAATCTCTTTTACAACAAATCCATCCTTGTCAGCAGCTATGAGTGTGCCTTCGGTTTTGTTGTTATCCTTTAGTAATACAGACACTTCGCGACCTATGTTTTTAATGTACTGACGCGAAAGTTTGTACGGCTGATCCAGCCCGGAGGACGAAACATTAATTTCAAAGTCCTCTACTTCGCGATCCAGCTGCGACTCTATATATTTACTCAGCACAATGCAATGCTCAATCAGAACATGGGTATCGCTGTCGATAAATATCCGAATCCGGTTATCCGATCGTACTGCAACACTTACAATAAAAAGATCAGTGCCTTCCAGGTGCTGGTTGGTAAGATCTTTTATGAGTTGTTCGCTGATCATTGATATTATTAGGTTTCAGTTTTTAAAAGTGCATTTTAATAAAAGAGGGGACAAAAGTCCCCTCCACTTGTCGTCACGAGCATGCATACCGCAATTTGTATGCAAACTGTTGAATTCTGTTGCCTTACCAAGATTAAATATTTTGATAAGGGAAACTTTTTATCGGGAAATGATAAAAAGTGTTTTCAATCACTCAATCATTTAAAATGTCGTTGTCTGATCATGATTTCCGGCTTTGAGCAGGAAAAACTTCTTCTCCTTTGCGGACAAAAAGTAATCTCAATCTTTCAACTCATTTAAAGTTGTCCGACCAGGATTCGAACCTAGACCGAATGGACCAAAACCATTCGTGCTGCCTTTACACCATCGGACAAGCTAATTTTCTTTCTAAAAGGACTGCAAAAGTAGTATTTTTTATTTACATATGTAAGGTGATGCAAAAAAAGTATTTTGCAGAGGCAATTTATGACATCTGACATTTGTATTATTCTCTGATTCAAGTCCGAGGTATTGACATTTTCTAAACAATTCCTAAAAAATATTCATACTTCATAATTATTGGTTAATTTCGTCCCTTCAATTTTTTGTTTATTCATTAATCTATACTTTTCATGAAAACATTCAGGAAACTGAATAATCTGCTGGGCTGGCTCATCTTTGCCCTTTCGACATGGGTGTACTTTTCAACCGTTGAGCCTACTGCCAGTTGGTGGGATTGCGGTGAATATATTTCAACCGCGTTTAAACTTCAGGTGGGTCACCCGCCGGGAGCCCCGCTTTTCCAAATGCTGGGACGTTTTTTCAGCTTGTTTGCTTTCGGCGATTTAAGTAAGGTGGCTATAATGGTAAACTATATGTCGGCTTTGAGCAGTTCGGCAACAATTTTGTTGCTGTTCTGGAGTATTACTATGCTCGGGCTTAAGTTCACAAAGGACGAAGAAATTTCACAGGGCCGCATGTTTGCTATATTGGGAAGTGGTCTGGTCGGTTCGCTTGCATATACTTTCAGCGATTCTTTCTGGTTTTCGGCAGTCGAAGGCGAAGTTTATGCCATGTCGTCATTTTTTACAGCCATCGTTTTCTGGGCTATTTTAAAGTGGGATCAGGTGGCTGATCGACCGCATTCACAGCGATGGATTATCCTTATTGCCTTCCTTATGGGACTTTCAATAGGTGTACATTTGCTTAACCTTCTGGCAATTCCAGCCATTGCGCTTGTATTTTATTTCAGAAAATACAAAACAACCTGGAAAGGGGTTGTACTTACGCTTGGGATTTCGTTCTTTATTCTGGCATTTATCATGTTTTTGGTTATACCTTATACTGTAAGCCTTGCGGGTAAATACGAAATTCTTTTTGTTAATGATTTTGGCCTTCCGTTTAATTCTGGCACATTATTTTATTTCCTGATTCTTGTTGGTGCGCTAATATGGAGTATCAGGTTTACATACCAATCGAAACATTCCACTCTGAATTATATAGTAGGCGCAACACTACTTCTTTTGCTTTCTGTATTTTCATGGACAACTTTTCTGGGATTACTGGTGGTTGTAGGCGTTTACTATTGGTACAAAAGCGAACCGGGAAGGTTTGACCGCAACCAGCTGCGTTCGGCCGCCAACACGGTTTTTCTTTCAATAGCCTTCCTTTTAATAGGGTATTCCTCATTTTTCCTTCTTGTAATTCGTGCCAACACCAATACACCTATCAACGAAAATGATCCGAGCGATGCAGTTAGTCTTTTATCGTATCTGAATCGTGAACAATATGGAACATGGCCGATTGTATATGGTCAGTATTACAATGCTCCTCAGGATAAACAACACCCTTATTCGGACGGAACTCCTTTTTATGTAAAGGATACAAAAAAAGGTAAATATGTGATGACCGATGACCGTAAGAATACCATTCCTAATTACGACAAGACTTTTTGCACGATTTTCCCGCGTATGTGGAGTAATCAGAAACCGAGTCATATTGCTGCCTATAAATCATGGGGAAAAATAAAAGGAACTCCTATTGATGTTGTTAATGATGACGGTAAAACTGAGACCTTATACAAACCAACTTTTGTTGAAAATATCAGATTTTTCCTTAATTATCAGGTTGGTCATATGTATCTCAGGTATTTTTTCTGGAACTTCGTCGGAAGGCAGAATGATATCGAAGGACATGGGGGCATTCGTTATGGGAACTGGATTAGTGGTATACCCGTAATCGATAATGCCAAACTTGGTGATCAGTCCAATCTGCCTGACAGTATGTCGAATGCGGCCCACAATAAATTCTATTTCCTGCCGCTCCTTCTTGGGCTGGTGGGTTTGTTTTTCCATCTCCGAAAACATAGTGATGGATTCCTGGTCGTATTCATGCTGTTTTTCATGACAGGGATAGCTATTGTTATGTACCTGAATATTACACCATATCAACCCAGGGAGAGGGATTATGCCTTCGCGGGATCGTTCTACCCGTTTGCGATGTGGATTGGCCTCGGAGTGCTTGCTTTATGGGATGCGTTGAAGAGGTTAAATGAAAAGTATATCGCAATTCCTATAACATTAGTCTGTTTATTGCTGGTTCCCGGCATTATGGCAAAAGAAGGCTGGGATGATCATACCCGCGCCAATAAATTCGCAGCGCGCGATTTTGCTGTTAATTACCTTAATTCGTGTGCTCCAAACGCGATACTTATCACCAACGGCGATAATGATACATTCCCTCTTTGGTATGCCCAGGAAGTGGAAGGTATAAGGACCGATGTCAGAGTTGTAAATTTCATGCTTTCCTCCGGTGACTGGTATGTACATCAGTTGATGCGAAAAATTTATAAATCCGAGGCCCTTCCATTTACGCTCTCCTATGATCAGTATAATAAAGGTGTAAATGAAGTATCAGCTTATTCGGGCCAAATTCAGGAAAGAGTGGAGCTTCAGGACCTGATTGACCTGATTGCCAGTGAAGACCCGTCGTCAAGATTTAAGTCGGGTTCAAGGTCAATAGCGATTTACCCTACAAAAAAAATTAAAATAACTGTCGATTCTGCATCGTTGGTGAAGGACGGAATTGTTCCTGCCAACCTGGCCGACAGGGTTGTGGGCACTATTGAATGGGATATTAAATCAAACTATTTGTATAAAAATGATTTGATGTTGCTCGATTTCCTGGCAAAGAACAAGTTCAAAAGGCCAATCTATTTTGCTAGTCCATCGAGTTTGAGTGATGCTGTTGATGTGGATAAATATTGTTACCAGGAAGGTTTTGTTTACAGGTTCATGCCTGTTAAGCCTGATGACAGGGACTTTGTAAAAGGCATCGGTAGTGTAAATGCAGATGTTTCCTACGATATTATGATGAACAAATGCAAATGGGGTAATCTTAACCTGCCGGGAGTTTATGTTGATCGCGAAAGTTATCGTAACACCATGATCCCAAAACAGAATTTTGCCCGCCTTGCCCGCAAACTTACTATTGAAGGGAAGAATGATTCAGCTGTGAAAGTGTGTGATTATGTGCAGCAGATTTTTCCTGATAATAAGATCCATTTCGATTATTACATGATTCAATTTGTTGATGTGTATTATAAAGCAGGCGCTTTTGATAAAGGAAATAGGCTTGCGAACAGGCTTATGCAGATATATCAGCAGAATACTGACTATATTCTTTCTCTTGGAACTGAATTCCGTGGTAATTATGATGAAGATCTGAACGAAGCATTCAGCTTTTTCAATACATTAAAACAGATTGCTGACCAGTACGATCAGAAAGATTTAGCACAAAAAGTTGAAAAATACATGAATGAGCGAATGGGGACTATGAAGTAAGTTACTACATATCATTTAAAAAGGGGGCCTAGGCCCAATGTCATTAAGTTAAGCATTAAACTGCTCTTTTGTAATTAGATAAAGCCTGATATTTCCCACTAGTTCTACAACATTTCCTTAGTCGCGGATATTTTCGGCCAGGTCTTTCTGGCTCTATATGGAGCAGAAATAGCTGTTGTAATTGATTCAAAATGCATTCAGGATTGTAGCTTATAAACAAATCTACAATCCTGTTTTTCATTACTCCA
>JBBRCH010000047.1:0-37173 GCA_038204995.1 Bacteroidales bacterium
TAACTTTAAAAGTTTACTTTTTTTCAAATTTTGCATGATCAAAAGTTGAGCAACTTAGCGAAGCGATCTCATGCACACCTTTAAAAAACAAAACAATTTGTGCATAAAAATCTAGTCTTTATATAATTTCAGTGTATTTCATTTGTCATTGCTTATTTTTTATAGGTCACATGGATTACGCCATGATTAACCCAATACTCAAGATGTATTATAATAAAATCAATCATGGCTAATTCTACGTCAGGTTTTTGCCATGCCACAGTTTATCCCGTTTTTGCGGGACAAGCCGTTCGCTTGAAAGGATTGAACAAATATGCTGCTTCACAGCGGCGCTCACTACTGCATGGCTTGAAATGCCCTACGCTCATAAAACCTTCCTTGAACTACTACTGAAATTCTATAAGGACGGTCCTTCATAAGAAAGCTTTTCTGAATCCGACATTTATTTGGGGAAGTTATTTTGAAAGTTTCCCCTATCAAAAACTTTTCATCAATCATGATCCGATAACAGAATCCTTATAAAACCGGAATAATCATTAATAAAACAGATAACCAATTTGATAATGATGTCGCTATCCCGGTAAAAATTGTCAAAATGGATCCTATTATAAAAAGCAAATTCCAATGATAATTCCGGCAAGGTTTTGTTGATGCAAGAATAAAGGAAAGCAAATATCCAAATGAAATAGAAACTGCAATTACCCAAACACTCTATTTGTCACCGGATTCATTGACTGTCCTTTCGGTATGTTGTCTCCTGCTACTGAAAATTTCAAAGAATCCATAAAGTATAGAGAATGTGATAATTATAAACTGTTTTATCTACATAAATGTGATATTACATTTTACAATTCAAGATATTCTAAAACCGCCAATTGCTTATATATACGGCTATACACATTGGTTAGTTATTGCCACCTTCAGTAAGATTGAATAATCTAAAATTGTTAATTCCTATATTATCAACAACATATTGATTCCATTTCTCAAATTCCTTTCTGTTAGAACCACGGTCAACTTCTGTCAGATATTGGTTTTTGAGTTTTTCAAGATATACATTCAACGCATCATATTTACGGAGTATTTCATCTTTATTATTCCCTAAAGGCTGTACTTCTTTTTCAAATTTTCTTCTTTGATATTCACAAATATCAAAGTAAATATTTAGGAAACAATTTGTTGTATTAGTGACAGGCAAATGAAAATAGGTTTCCCATGGATCAAAAACCGCAGAAGTAAGCACATTTGTCGAGTCCGAATAAGTGTTTATGTCCAAAAATATTTTAACGCTTAATTTATATTTATCAGCAATAAAACCAGAATTCGTTGGATTGTTCGTTAAAGTATCTCCGGTTATGTCCTTAATAAGTACCCTTTTTCGTGACCACGTAATGAATGGACTTTCATATACTTTTTTAAAATATTGATTGTCTGAAAACAAGTTCTTATTACTGAGTGCTTCATTTTCTATGTAAAACAACTCGTTCTGGTTATCATGATCAATAATTTCAAATTCATTTTTGTTTTTCCAAAAGAAATCATTGTAAGGCATGGCGTCAATTTTATAATAATCGCGAACACATTTTTCGTCAAAACTAAATTTTGGAATAAAGAATTTGTTTTCATAATCATAAATATGAAGGACAGCATTCGTCATGATTCTGTATTTAGCTTCATTTTCATTGCCAATTCTGCTGTCATAATCAAACTGATAGGTAAAATCAATATGATTGAAAGACATTTTGTTATTAATTTCTTTATATGTTTTCGTGATATTTAAGTTGATATTCGACAGCCTATCTGTATTGAACAAGGGTATAAAGGGAGTTACTTTGCAATTTATACAATCGAAAGTCGCTTTAAGTAAATGTTTATTCTGTGGATTAATCCAGATCCGCCCGCTGAATGACACTCCGGAAGTATCTTTAGGCGTATATCGTAACACATAAACTGAATCGAAAGTATTTTCAAGGTATTTTTTTTCAAGTCTGAGTAAAAACTTCTTTTTTATTTTAGATTTTGAAAATTCCAATGGACTAAGTGGAAAATATTCATTTGCGGCGAACAATTTATTCATAATAATCGCCCTTGATGATTCCATCGAAGTGAAAAATCTGTTTCCTGTTTTTTTTAATGCAAATCTGCCTGCTTTCAACTCCAATTCCGACACATCAGATCCTTTTAATTCAGCATTATAAAATGCCTCCAACAATTCAATTTGTTTATCACTTGCATAACTCTTGATTTCAAAATATGCTTTAGCAGTTTTGCTTTCGGTGGATGAATTTTTTCTGCAATCAACGAGTAAATCGTACAGGTAGCTGTCATCTGGGGCAGTTATTGTAACTGCATCTAATAGCTGAATATTTTGCTCCAAATAGATGGTGTAATAATTTTTCATTTCGGAAAGCGGAATAAATTGTTTTTTGAAACCTATGCAGGAAACATATAATGTATCCTTCACATTGTGGACGAAAACTTTAAAATTCCCTTTAATATCGCTTATTGTCCCGTTTTGCGATTTATAATTAAAAATGCTTACATAGGGAATTGGTTCCTTGGTTTCCATGTTTATGATTCGGCCTTGGATTTCTATAAGGGAACCAGGATTTTGTCCGATAACGGCTAAAGAGTGGCAAATAAATATAAACGTCCAGAATATTTTCATTCATTTTTTTATTTAGAGCATTGTGCGTAACGTTTGAATGTGAAAAGTTTGAGATTGAGGAGAATTCCTTATCAAAATACAATGAACTTGAAGCTAGCCACAACACCCAATTAACCTATTTAATTTCAATTTTTCAATATTGATGTTAGGTTCTGCCTATGCTAATAAATCATTGGAATTAACCTCTTTGTCCTGTTTTTGTAGTCTATGTATTTATGTCCAACCTGGTTAACCATAAATCTTTCTTCCACCCTGATTCTATAACTATATCCAAATAAAACCGGAATAAGCATTAATAAAACAGACAACCAGTTTGATAATGACGTCACTATACCGGTAAAAATGATCAATTGACCCAGATACCCGGGATGCCGGATACTTTTATATAATCCGGTTTCAATTAATTCATGATTTTCCAATTGAGTTACAGTATACGTAAAGTGTTGTTTTAGTGTCAGTATTGAACTGATTCTGATTATTAAACCCAAAAGGACGAATATCGCCCCTAGCAGAAAAAAGAAATCCCAGTGATGTATCCTTCCGATTTTTGTTGCTCCTATAGTGAATGAAAAAAAATATCCAATAGTTATGAAAATTGCCAGAACCCATATACTTAGCCTATCACCAGAATTAACTATTCTTCTTTTTCGTCTTAGTCTCAGGCTCATAAAAATTTCGAAGAATCCTTATAAATAGGAGAATGCAATTATTATTATGACTTTTGTATCCATAGTTACTGTTTTTATAGTTTAGTTATGCAGAACAACTCTAAGATGTGTGACCTATTGCTAGGAATTCGTTATTTTCATTTACAGTAATTATAACATTCCCTTTTTTATGTCCTTTATCCACATATCTATGTGCTTCTGCCATTTCTTCCAGCGGATAGCGTCTGTCGATAACCGTTTTTAACTTTCCGGCTTCGCTTAGTTCCCTGAGGAATACCATATCTTCGGCCTTTACTTTTAAACCACTTGACGAACTTAAGGCATTCAGATAGATTCCGTTTTTTTTCAGAGATTTCCTGCGCTGTGAGGAAGGAATCTTGGCTACTGAATCAAAAATAACATCATAAGTTTCACCCCTGTCGTTGAAATTTTCCCGGGTGTAATCAAGAACCTGGTCAGCTCCCAGCGATTTTACCATTTCCAGATTCGGTGTGCTGCATACACCCGTAACTATTGCCCCATAATATTTGGCAATCTGTACTGCGTAAGTACCCAAGCTTCCGGAAGCTCCATAAATAAGTACTTTTTGCCCCTTTTGAATATTCGCTTTCTTAAGAAAACGCAATGCAGTTACGGCTCCGTTTGCTAAAGGTGCAGCTTCTTCGTAGCTCATATTGTTTGGTTTTATTACCAGAAGCCCGTTATCAGGCATGCAGATATATTCGGCATAAGCACTGAACTTATATCCCTCAAAGGCAGATGCAAACACCTGGTCGCCTTTTCTGAACAGCTTTACATTTTTTCCTGCTGATTCAATCTCTCCTGCCAGGTCCATTCCCAGTATTTTATTTCTTGGCCCCCTGAATCCCAGCATTATTCGCATTACAGGCCTGAAAAAAAAATCCATCACAGGCCCTAATCCGGGCTGTAAAGCCCGAAGTTTAGTATCGCCAACATGTGCTGTTGTGGCATGAATTTTTATCAGCACTTCATTGTCCTTTGGCGTAGGTTTATCAATTTCCGCCAATTTAAGAACCTCTGGTGGCCCGTATTTTGTGCATACAATTGCTTTCATATTTCTGTATTTTCTTAATTTGTTGTTACAATTATATTAGCCTAAAATTATGCAAAAAGTTGGTGGTTCAAAATCGCTTTGGATTATTTGTTCTTCTCACCGAATAATTCGGGTTGGCTCCCGTAAATACAGGACAAGATATGAGTCCGTTTCGCCAGGTTGATGACTACTTTCCTTATCGGTTGCATAAAAGCTGATACGTGGCAGAAAAATAGGATAACCACCTAAAATCCAATGTAATATACCGCAAATGGTGTCCTGGAATTTCATATCAAGTCATTTATTAAAGTTCTTATCTCTTTATCTGTAGTTCCCGGTCCGTAACCATATATCACTTTTTTAATCACCCGGTTCTCATCGAGTATAAAAAATACAGGAAAGGAATTAATGGAATACCTTTTTAGCACTTCTTTCGTCGATAGTAAAAATTTGTAGTTAAAATCATTTCGATTCATGTAGTTTTTCAGTACATCCGCATTTGCGCTCGTGCACTCAATGGCCACAAAATCAAAATCTTGCTTTTTATAAATACCGGTCAGCGCTTTTAAGAACGGAATTGAAGCTCTGCAAGGGCCGCAACTGACACTTGTAAATTGAATCATTACTACTTTACTTTTCAAATCCGATAAAGAGATTGGCAGTTTATCTGCTGTTTGTAAAGTCCAGCCAGGTGCTTTAGTGCCAACCATCTCATTTTTCGTCTTTTTTTCGCCTCCCAAACTATATGATTGAATTGTATAATCATTCTGGAAATAATCCGAAGCTTTAAAGTCCATTATGTGCGTTTTATTCAGTTCGTAGTTTTTGCAGCTGGTTACCGAAATATTGTGCGACATTTCCCTCCTTACTTTATAAGGCAAGCCGGTTGTTTTGTTTATCCAAATCTCATAGATAGAGGTATTATCACCAAAATCGTACGGGGATGGCGGTATATGGAAAGCTTTCCCGAAAAATTCAACCTGGTTTTCTTCATAGATAGTTAATTTCAAATAAACAGAATCATTCAGGTCTTTCAGATCCAAAGAAATACTATCATTTGTTTCGAGTGCATATTTAATTATGCTTTTTGCATAATTAAAAAAAGGAGGTGCTAAGGGGCGGAATGGCAAGAGCCTGACTGAAAAACTATCGATAACAATCATTTTTTCGTCATTATAAACAATGGCTCTCATCTGGCCATCATAGCAGAATTCAAGTTTTGTGGTATCAGCCTGATTTAGTATTACAAATTTTGAACCTATTGTTGTATCGCCTGGATTTTTATATTCTTTCACGAAGGAATAATAAATATCCGATGCCACAGTATCGCCGGGATTCCAATTTTCCCCGATTGTATTATAGGTGGCAGATTCTATTTTATCGAGATTATTCAAAACCTTTTTCAGGTAATCTGTCGATGTGTAATCTTTCGTACAGGCATTGAAAAATATAATCACCAGTGTTAATGCAAGAAATTGTCGTTTTTTCATGTTAAGATGATTTAATGTCATTAGCGGGTGTTAATTATTTCACTTTTTAATTTCCTGCCGCTTCTATCAAATAGTACTAACCGATATTCCTGAGGAGGAATTGCAGTAATATAAGTATCACCTTCATGCAGTAAAAAGCTGCGATATGGCACTTTATTATCTGTAAATTTTTTGCCGTTTAAATCACTGGATAAAAAAAGTGCTAACTGAACAGACTCTTTAAATTCATTTTTATACTTAAAATTACCTGAGGTTTCAACAAGTGGAAGATTATTGATAATTTGCCAGTCCGTTCTGGTATATTGTGCTGATTTTAAATCATTACTTTTTAGTATTGCGATATCAGTTATTGGTTTTCGATATAAACTTAAATCTGTCTGATTAAAGGTTAATGGATCAATCCCATATTTACTTTTAAAAATTGAAGCCATCCACTCCTTGCCCTGATCATCAGCAGACTCAAAAATGTGTGAAATGCCAGCCAAAACAAGGACTTTAGCTGAGGTGTCTTTTTTAAATGTTCGATTGTACAGATTTTCAGCTTCACCAACTTCTCTGTCTTTGGAGTCATCTGTATTTTCGTAGGCCACAAACTTAAATCCTAATTTTTGAGCAGTTCGTATCAATTCGGCATAATGGGATTCCCGCGTATAGAAACCGCTCTCGATAGTTAGGGCTGCACCCGAATTTAAAACACTATCCTGCTTTTCGCCTAATGTTTCTAAAGCCAGGTAATTAAAGCCTAAGCTTTTAAAATCAGGCAATAAGCTTAATACTAATTTCCGATGGTTAGGATAGAAGTGGTTTTCGTTGAACATTACAAGTTTACACTTCCGGGATTGATCTAAAATTAACTTCTTTGTTTCGGCGGTTCCTTTTATTGATTTATTTTGAATGCATTCCTTGATTAAGCTATCAGCCCTGAAATGAATTTCCCATTTGCTCAGATAATCGTAGTAATCTTTATTACCCCCTAAAAACGATGCATAAGTCAATTGCATTTGAAACTTAAAACCTTCAACATTTTCATCGTATGCCGGGTAATTGCTTATTTCACTCAATGCCTGATAAAAACAATTCGATTTATAAAAAGACCGCATAACGCTGTTTAGCGACACTATATTTTTCTGATAACTACTGTCTGCTATAATACTATTAAATATATCCCTACAGTCAATTTTATAAGAGATTGTATTATTATCCAATGGAATTGCCACTATTGAAAATCTTTGATTATTGATTACCGAATCAAATTGAAAAATCAGGCTGTCTTTAAATTTCAGAGTTGAACGTTTATTGTGTAAAATGAAAAATTCATAATACGGATCAATATTAGTTTTCCCGCAAACTAGCACATTATCGATTCGCAATTTACTGTCTCTTATTTCTTTATTAGCCGACCGCTTATCTTTAAAAAAGCCGATATCTGCCGGAGTTCTAATGTATATTTTCAAGGAATCGTTAACGATTTGATCATAAAAATCATTAATGTACCGGTTGTATGAAAAATATGGACTTAGCTTGTCAGAACATGCTGAGAGCAATAAAAACAAACAAATAATAAACACTAATCTTCGTTTAACCATTTTGATACATCTTTAGGTTTGTCAATATCCGTTTTAGCCGCTAATACGATATCAAACACACCTATGAAAAATAAACCCGGTACTACAAGTTTGGGAAAAACTGCGTTCATCCCGTGGTCCGTATTTAGTTTGTACAATTGCTTTCATTTTTCTGTTTTTTTTAAATTTGGTGTTAATATTCTTTCAGCAGGTACTGGCAATTGTTGAAATATTGCAAATTATTCACAATTGTCTTTAATTGGTTCCAAGTTGTTCCGAATATAATTTCCCTCCTTGCTTGTAATAATAAAAAGCAGGAGGGATAAGCATTATAACCAAAGCAACACTGGGAAATGTCAAAAAATAATAATTTTCATAGTTTCCGGAAGGTTTAAAGAAAAATTCATATAGTATGGCTATCAATGAATGTATTATAATAGCAGGAATTATGGAGTTTGTCCTGATTCTTAAATATGAAATAATTATCCCTATTTCGAAACAAGCCAAAATAAATAACGGATACTGTATAGATAAATGATTTTCAAATTTTAAAAAATGAGTAGGTAAATGCCAAATTGACCACATTATACCCGTTATTATGACCAAACTGCTCCATGTAAGTCTATTTTGAATTATTTTACTAATCAAATATCCTCTCCATGCAACTTCTTCAAAACCACCAACAAGTATTGTAAAAGGAATTATAAGTATTGCAAGATTTGTAAAAAATGAACCGTCTATTGCAGGATGCCTTATAAGATTTAATTGTAACTGTATAAAAAAATCGATACCTATAATCAATAAAAACAGTAAAACAGGAATCACCACCGTTTTAATATCAAATCTATTAAAGCAAATTAACTTAAATGAATCTTTCTTAATCAGTAGAATGAATATTAAAGTAGTAATTAAGGGACTTAGTTCTGCTCCAATATGAAGATTTAAAACATTAATCTGAAGTGATCTTAAACCTGTTGCAATGATTAAAAACAGAAAAAGGAAAATGTAAAATAAGGATTTTCTTTTCATAATAATATGCTTTTTTACGGTTACTGGTTCATTTGCTTTTACCAAAATCGTTTATATATGCACCTTTTAAAAATACACCCGGTACATTAAGTTTAGGGAAACTGAATTCATCCGGTGGTCTGTATTTCGTGCAAACAATTGCTTTCACATTGCTTTATTACTTGAATTATTTATTTGTCATGAATTTTTGTTTTTCCTTTTTACAAATTAATTGAACCGCCCACTTACCGGTTTGAGCCGAAGGTGGAAGTCCTCCGCCCGGAAACAGCCATTGCCCTGCCATATAAAAATTTCGGAGCTTTGGAAGCTGCATATCCAATGTTTTCATCATATTTTCTTTGGATGGCATAAATCCCTCGTAGGCGCCATCTTTTACGCCTGTGTAACGAACATCGGTTTTGGGGGTCGCAACATCAATCACCTCAATAAAATCAGAGATTCCGGGAAATTCAGTTTCCAAATACCCTGCAGCATCTAATTCAATGTTCAGTTTTTCATTTTTATATTCATCTCCTTCCAGACTTTCCCAAAGTTTCCAGGGGCTTTCGTAACGTAATACAATAGACGTTTTTCCTTCGGGTGCCATGGTATCATCATACGAATAATTCATAATTGAATATCCGTATTCCAGCTTTGTAATGCCGATTTGCAATTCTTTTGAGGTGTTTATAATGATGGGCGATTCGGATTTAACCATTTTGTTTATTCCGAACGAAACCTGGACAAGGGGAGTAAACAATTCCCAATTTTTATAGGCAAAATCGATCTTTTTAGAAACATATTTTCCTTCCAGCATTTTGTAAATGGTAGTGTAGCCATCGGCTGTACCAATTACATAGTCAGATAGGATTTGTGTTCCGTCAGTAAGTTTAACTCCTTTTACTGTGTTGCTTTCCACACTGATTTTGTCAACTTTCGTGTTGTACGAAATCTTACCTCCAAGTTTACTGTATTTCTCAACCATTCTTTGTGCCAGCGGAAATGAGCCGCCTTTTATATATCCAGCATTTTTCTGATTGAACCAGGCAAGCATGAAAATATATGCCAATGCCGAAAAATTTCTTTCTCCATATATTCCGTATAAAGCCGATTTTATTTTCTCACTTTTAAAATCAAGTTTGTCGAAATATTCTTTACAGGTTAAGCGGCCAAATTTCCGCACCAAATTGATAATTGGCAGCATCACAGGAAGAATTTTCAGGTAGTCGAGCGGGTTACGCAAAGCGGGTGGGAGCGCAAAAGGCTCTAATAGTGCACTTTTACGCATATCGTTGCACATTCTTTCGATGGGCCTTGCATCTTCGGGAGCAAGGTCAATCAAATATTTCTCCCATCTATCGATATTGGAATAAATGATAAATTTATTTCGGTCTTTATCATAAATTTTTGAATGAATCACGTGGTCAATAATTTCGGTGTTTTCATTCAATACATTGGTTTCTTTCCAGATATCGTTAAATGCTCCTTTCGAAGTTCCAACCAGCCAATGAAGGCAATAATCGAAACGATATTTTTTTCGCTCCCAGGCGGTGCATTGTCCACCGGCTACTGAGTGCATCTCCAGGATTTCGGTATTAAATCCATTCATTGCAGCGTAAATTCCGGCTGATAATCCTGCAACTCCGCCACCGATAATTGTTACCTTTTTATTCATTTCGATATTTTTTTACTTGTGAACTAAAATTCAATTTTATAGCTCAGCACAGGGAATATAAATACGTTTTCGACTCTGTCAATTTTGCCGGTTTTATTATTGTACGAGTAATCATCGTAAGCTGGCGAACCTAACGCATTTTTAAGCTGAAATGCCCAAACCCCGGAATACTTCTGTTTGTTAATACGATAAGTTATTGAAAAATCGAGATAATACATGGAAGGTAACTGTTCCTCAAATGCTTTGGACTCATCATAAATAACTGTTTTTGCCTGTAATGATTTTTCAATTAATACCGGACTTGTTCTTTCACCTCCCACGTAATTCAACCTGCCATTCACACCCAGTATCTTATTATTTTGAAGGAAATATTCTTTTCCAAATAACAAATTAATTACGAAACCCTTATCATACCTGGAATTGTGCCAAACGCCATCACCTCCTTTATATTTTGAGTCGAAAATGGAAGCGGTAATTAAATAGTAGTAATTACGATTCAGAAATCGCTCGAATGTAAAGTCAATTCCAATATTTCTTCCCTTGCTATCATTTGTCAGCTGATCTCTGAACGTCCAGTCCTGCTTAAAATTGATTAAAGAATAAGAGCTGTCGGGAATGCCGGGAACATTATACAAAAACTGATAATAAGGTTCAATTTTCAGGCGTAAGTTATCATTAATCAACCAATCGTACCCTAATACAAAGTGCCGGGCATGAGATAAATCTAAATTTTTGTTCGGGAATTCAATAGTGCCATTTACATTTCTGTTAATAAGATACATTTTCAGCTCCTCCTTTTGGCTGTGTTTTCCGAACCCAAAACTCAGGGAATGTTTTGAATGAAATTCCCACTTGATAGCAAAACGCGGGTCAATTGAAAAATCATTATTCAGGGCAAAATAATTAGCGTTAATGCCGGTATTGATAAAAAGTTTTTCTGAAATATCGTATTTTGATTGAACAAAGAATTCCGAATAGCTGCTATTGCCTTTATCCAACACAAAGTTTTGAAATGATTCAGGATCATTATTTATAGTACTGTTTAAATTTAAATTGAAAAACAAAGAAGAATAGTTGACACCTGTCTTCACTGTATGCTTAGCACTAAATTTATGATTAACAAATGAGCTTAATGTAACTTTCCCTGATTTGTCAGCAAAATACCAAAAAGGCCTTTGTATCAGATTATTATCAAGCCGGGTTGCCTCCATTGTATTTTTTATTCCTGAAGCTGCAATAGTTGTATTTATATATGTTTGCTTACCAACAATTATTTTATGTGATAACCCTAAAGCTCCTGTATTTATGTTCCAGTTAAATTTGATCCTGTTCCAATCTGTTTCCCAATTGGTTGAATCATGCTCATCCGGGGAATTGTTATCGTCAACAGCCCCAATTCCCCATAAAGAAAAAATACCAGCTTTTTGGGTTGGGAAATTCAGTTTGAAAGATAAATCCTGGTATTTAATAACTTCTTTCATTTTGAAAATTCCCAATTTGTAAAGCAAACCAAAAGTTGAATAGCGGTAATTAAATAAATAAGTGGCGTTTTTGCCCATTTTAAATGGTCCTTCCGAAGCTATTTCCATGCCTAATACTCCTGCCTGAATAGTATGTTCACGTTTTTCACTGTTGCCTGTCCGGAGTTTCATGTCGAAAACACCAGCCATTGCATTACCATATTCTGCAGGAAAAGCTCCGGTATAAAAATCGGAATTGGATAGAAGCTGGCTGCTAAAAATAGTCACAGCACCACCACCGGCAACATTTCCTCCCGAGAAATGGTTTGGACTTGGTATTTCGACTCCCTCAAGCCTCCATGATACACCTTTGGGAGAGTTGCCCCGGATAATAATTGCATTATCCTGTATGTTACCAACAGCAACTCCTGCAAAAGCAGAAGCCATTCGTGCCGGGTCATCCACACCACCAGCATACCGCCGGGCTTCCTCAACGGTGAACGATCTTGCACTTAGGATCGCCATCGAGTTTATCGGTTTGTCTTTACCCAAATAAGCCTTTATAGTAACTTCCGCCATTTGTTCCACAGATTGTTTTAACCCGGTATTTATAACTACCTCTTTGCCCGAGGTAACAATTATTTCGGAAGCAATAGCCGGATTGTAGCCGATATAACTGAATTGAATGTTATAACGGCCAATCGGCACGTTCGTTATTTTGTAATTCCCCTCTAAGTCTGCAGTTGTCCCTATAATAGGGTCAGTACCCAGGATAACCACAGTTGCTCCTATTAAAGGAATCTGAGTTTCGTTGTCGAATACTTTTCCTTTTACCGTTTGCGTTACTGTTTGCGAAAAAACGATATTCGCAATAAACAGGAATAATAGGGTGCTGATGTTTGTTGTTAGTTTCATCTGGCTTTTATGTTCTTATATAATACGTATAAGCAATTTTATTTTTCTGAAACAGATAGTATAAACCTGAATGCAGCCAATGCATTTTTATCATCATACGCATTAATCCGTAAAACCACATCACCTGCTTCGATGGGTGTGCCTGTAAGTGTTTTCGTTTTTGCATCGAAAGACAACCAGTCCGGTAGGGGACTTCCATCAAGAAGCAAGGCTTCATATTTAATTGCACTTCCATCTTCGTCGCAAACAGCATCAGAGGGAAGTGTGCAGGTAAATGTTTTACCTTTTAATGCATTTTGAATGCCGGGCTTGTTTTTTACATACGGAGGAAGATTCGTATGTTTCAGGCTATCAATTATATTACCCAAACTTACCCAGTAAATATTGACATCCGAATAATCGGGTTTAGTGCCTGTTGTATAAAACAAATACTTTTGATCTGCAGTTACGTAAGCACCCCATCCACTAATCCCAAAGTTGATTTTCTTGTTTATTGGCCTTGAATTCAACCACCTTCCTTTACTATCGGGATAACTTATACAAACAGGTCCGCCGGGACATGTAAACATATAGCTTTCATCTTTTGCTATATAAAAATCCTGGTTTTCAGCTACATTATTGAGTGGGAAACCTAAGCTGATTAAGCTTGTGTCTTTATCTGTTATCTGAATTTTACTCCAATCAGATAAACCAACCGAACTCTTTGATCGGGCCGAAGCGTAGTAATTTCCATTCTCGGTTACTTGTAAATAGTGTATAGAATCTATAGTATTAGAAAATAATTTTGGCTTGCTCCATTCCGATCTGTTTCTTGCGGAATAATACGTTTTTTGATTTTTTTCAAAAAACATAGTATCGCTTGAAAGATTCAAAGCCGGGCTAATAAAATCTTCGAATAGGACAAAGGAACCAGTCCATTTATTATCTTTAAATTTATAATATCTGATTTTGCCTCCTTCAACAGGATAATAATTCCTGACTTCGGAATAATAAATTTCCCTGCCGTCGTTTGAAATAGCAATTCTCTCAGCCGCAAAAGAACCAGGAGTTACTTCAAGTTTAAAGATTTTGGGTTCATTTTCCGGTGGTGATTGCCCCAGATACAGGCTATCTTGTGGAACTGTTTGTGATATTCCGAGTTTAAGAAAAGCTACACAGATTAAAAAAACACTAATTTTTTTCATAATTTAATTTTTTAGTATTGATATTCTGCTTTCAATAAAGGCTTTGTTTCGATTTTAAAATAAAATTTCTTGAAACGAACTATCCCCGAGGCAGAGCCATAGTAGTATTTCGCTTGTTAGATTTTGGACTGAAGGCACGAATGCGAAATTTATTTATTGCACTTCACCCAAAACTGATCAAAACAGTTTTGACAACTCCTCCAGGAGAAGTCAAATAGGAACCCCGAGGCAGAGCCTCGGGGAATTCTTTCAATAAAAAAATAAACATCGATTTTCATAGTTTTCAGTGTTAAAAATTGACCCCGATATATAAATTGGGTTCAAAAAGGAAATAATTATTCCATTTATTTTCTTTTACTTCAAAGCTTTGCGGGGCTTTGGTATCAATTGGCCAGTAGTTACAATGGACCTGAGGTTCTATGAAAAATCTGTTTTTAAGAAAGGATACATGGTAGCCAACATGATAGGTAGTATATAACTTAAAACCGTCATCGATCTTTTTCTTATTTTCATCCAGGTATTTCTTCCATAGCGGCAAAATCTCTACAGCAGCGAATAAACCTTTCCAAAGCATACGCTGATAAGTAACACCTATACCACTTTCACTGAGTTTGCCCGGAAAGAATTCACTTTCTTTTTGAAAAGAAGGATCCCATAATGGTATGCCCATGGGAGCAAATAGTTCCCAGGAGGCCACTTTGATACCTATTTTGTCTTTAGGAGTAAGTTTGTAGTCAAAATGAAATTCACACATGTGCGTATTGGTTTTTTCCGCACCAAAATTGGCGAAAGTCAGGTAGGTAGTGTTTATTGAAAATTTATAGTATTTCGGGTCTTTATTATTTCCCTTTTCTGATTTAGGGAGGTTTTGACCAAATGCCAGTGTTGTGAACACGGCAATCATTAGTGTGGTTGAAATTATTTTTTTCATACTGTTTTCTTTTAAAATTGTTGATTTTTTTATTATTGCTGATAAAAAGTTGTTAAAATTTGAAACCGAAATTGAGACTGGGCTCAAATTTGTATCTTGGTGAACCCTTCTCAATTTCATTAAAGGAGGCAGGAAAGTTGGTATTAACAGGCCAGTACTTGATGGCAAAGGCAGGTTCCGCAAATACTCTTTTCTTAAAGAATTCAAAGCGATAGCCAGCGATAAACTGAAGATACAACTGAAAACCTTTCTGGATTTTTTTGTCATCTGTATCATAGAATTGCTGAATAAAGGGGGTTGCTTCGACAGTGGTAAATAAATTTTTCCAGTAGAAGTGCTGATAACCCAGCCCTAAACCATAAGCCCTTACCTTACCCGGGTATAATTCATCTGAAGATCCATACGTTCCCAGAGGTTCATAATACGTCCAGGTGATGGCTTCACATACAAGATTGTCTTTTGGAGTAAGGCGGTATCCATAATTCAACTGGAAAAAATAAGGAGAATCGCCTTTCGCAAAATTTCCTAAAAGGAAAAGTGAGCTTCCTATGGAATGTCGCCGGATAAGATCTTTATTCTTTGTTTGAGCAGACAAACTATCTGCTTGAGTCAGGTTTTGGTTAAAACCCTCGGTTGCGAACATAACAAGAAATAATGTTACAGAAATAAGTTTTTTCATTTTTTTGTGTTTTTACTATTAATATTGATTGTTTTAATTGCGGGTTCTGTTAGTTGTTTAGTGACTGAATTATCAGGAGCTCGTTTTTTACGCATTTGCCAAAAGCGAAATAATCAGCCGTACGTGTAGAGCGAAATCTTTAGTCATGATTTTCACATTCATTATAAATACATGCCATGTCTGTGCCAAAATTATAACAACCTCATATTTAGTTTAATACAATTTAAAGATTAGTAACCTATGTCAATTAATCATACGAGATGTGTCTAATTATCATACATTTTGATTTGTAAAATTTGACAGGGTTTTGTCTCCAATTCACTTTCCTGAATCTTTGCAAAAGGCAAAATACATTTTGGAAGAAAACAAGGGCATGCAGGTTGCACTGAATTATTGCTAATTCCTGCAAATAAGTAAGAATGTTACGATTATCTCTAGCCCTAACCGATTAATCCCTGAACCTGGAACTGAGGAATTTGATCTGGTTCTGCTGATTTGAATTTTTCAGCAGGGGTAAATACTTGGAATGCAGGTATATCCAAGTTTGGTAAGGTTAAAGAATTTAACGGGTAGTATAAGAATAGTAGCCGGTTGCCTGGCACTTTCCTGTCAGGCCGTGCTAAAGTGTGAGCCTGAAATAAGCCTTGATATTTAACACTTTACCTGCCATCGCTTATACAAAATGTTGCATGTTGCCCATATTTTCAAATTTTAAAATTTCCGCATTATTAAATTAATTTTCTCAATTATGTGGTAAGGCTTGAATACTCTTTGACTAGCTTTGATTTGTGCGTTCGCCAGTGTGGCCTGGCAATGTGTATTCAAGTGAAGGAGTTATTCCATCCATTTTTTAAAATCCGCTACACGTTCTCTGCTTACAATTATATCATTTTTTTCAGTCCGGTTTTTCAGGATGATTTTTAACCTATTTGTTGAGTAGGCAATAATGTCATCAATTGCATTCAGGTTAACAATGAAGTTTCTGCTAACCCTGAAAAACAATTTCAAATCAATCAATTGCTCTATTTTGTCAAGCGAAAAATCAAGCGGATAATTTTTTCCTGTATCAGTCTGAATAAAATTACATCTCTCGTTTATGTAAAAACAATTAATTTTTGACGTCGGTATTGGCTTGTAATGTACTCCGATTTTAACCAAAAATCTTTCTTTTATATCCGGTTGCAACTGTTTAATAATTGATTCAATTCTTTTATAGTCAGCCTGGTTATAATGTATGTTAAATTTGTCAATGGCATTTTTAAGTTCTTCCGGATCAATTGGTTTTAAAAGATAATCAACACTATTAACTTTGAATGCCTTTAATGTATATTCATCATAAGCCGTTGTGAAAATTATCGGTGTTTGAATCTTACTGTTTTCGAATATTTCGAAACAAATACCATCCTCAAGCTGAATATCCATGAATATCAGATCGGGTTGTGGGTTCTCTAAGAACCAATTTATGGATTGCTCAACCGATTTTAAAACCGCTATAATTTCAATGTCGGCTTTTGTTTCTTTCAGTAATCGCATTAGCTTTTGCGAAGCTGGTTTTTCATCTTCTATGATTAATACTTTCATTTCTCGACCGGAATAAAAGGAAGTTTAACAATAAATTGATTGTCTTCTTCTTGAATGACTAACTCTCTGCCAAGAATAAGTTTCACTCTTTCCTGTAAATTTTTTAGTCCTGTTTTTGATGTGTTCCCTAATATGTTTTTTCTTTGAATGGTATTCGAAACGACTAAATGGTTATCCATTTGCTTTATTTGAATTATCAAAGGTGATTCTTCCGACCTTGAATTATGTTTCAAAGCATTTTCGACCAATACTTGTAAAGATACTGGAATTATGTTGTATTTGTCTGTGTCCATTACATTAATATCCAACCGAATTTTCCCATTGTCACGTACTTTCTGTAAATCAATATAATATTGTAAAAATTCAATTTCTTCATTTAGTCTTATTAAGTCGGTTTCTTCATTATCCAGTATGTATCTGTATATCCTGGACAACTTTTGAATGTAGTTCTCGGCTTTTTTTGCATCCTCATATACGATTTCAGAAAGCGTATTCAAACTGTTAAATAAGAAATGTGGATTAACCTGAGCTTTCAGATTTTGATATTTGTATTTCAAATTCTCTTCCCGAAGGCTTTGCTCTTTTTTAGCTGACTTTTGCCATAAGACATAAAAAAATGCAAGGGTAAAAAACAGTAGCCAAATAAAAAATGACCCATTCCCAAAATTCAACCCATTTTTATATAAATGAGGCCAAAATTCAGATAAGTCTCTATCTATATATATAAACCAGCTAAAAACACCAATTGTTATTGATAAAGAGGCTATTAACGAGGCCAGGATATAAAATATCAACAATGCCGGCAAAATCATTTTATTAATTTGAGCCTGATTAAACTTCTTAGCTCTGTTTATCATAAATAGTAACAAATACCCAATTCCGGTTGCAGTCATAAATATAGTCGAGAATGTAACAATTACAGTTTGGCTTAATGCATTGCCTGTTTGCGTATGGTTCATAAGCAAAGAAGCAGCAGCACTAAAAATCAACAGCCCAATATGGTATAAAAACCAGAATCTCAATTTTCTATTTCTCATTACAGCCATGATTATCTAATTTTTAACAGGTTAATTTTTCTTACCGTATAACCTAACATATTTTCCGGTCCACCTTTAATGGTAACATCCGTAATAACATCTTCCGTTAAAGTTGCATACTCAATTTGTTTATCACTTAATGATACATATACCTCTCCCCAATAATGACTTCTTCCTTTCAATTTGATATTTTCAAGGTTCAAGCTGATTTTTCCATTCATTTGAGAGTATTTTATAATTGCACAAAGCTCATTATTTACTTTAGTAATTCCAATCCTTGTAAGCTTTAATTCCTTATTCTCAAATGTTCCGTCTTTACCCATTTCAACTTCTGAATTCAAAACGTGATTGCAAAATTCCTTATTCAGCTCTAACGAATCCCAATAAACATGTGCAAATATCTCAAATCCAAACATATCCCAAACAAGATTTTTTAGTCTAAAATCTATTTGAGGGATATGCGAAAAAGTTTCCTCACTTAGTACTTTTTCGGATTGCACGTATTTAAAATTCTCAAAGTAAGATTGGTTTTGTCCTTTGGGGAAAGGAGCATCGAAATCACTTATTTGTGATATGTACACATTGTTCCATTTTACAGAATCACCACTAAGATAACAAGTGAAATCCCCAATCACCCTTGCTTTTCTCAGGAAGTTCGCCTGCAGGTCATAATCATAGTAGTCCGTTATCATAGTATAGGTTTGCGGCTTTGATTTATCAATTCCGATGTCTTTTGGTAGTTGGTTTAAAATTTTCAAATCGGCTACTTGTCCAAAGACGGTTCTTCCTACACTCAATAAAATTAAGCTTGTAATAATCAACATTGTTTTCATGTCTTTACTTTTTAATGGATTAATAATCAGCAAAGTAAAAGGATGAAATACTCATTATAAAATTAATGTTGCAGAGTCGGCGTATTACCATTCCGGATTGTCAATATTATAACTTAAATCGTGCATTGGGTAAAAAGCATGTGTTTGGCAGTAGAGGGGACGGAAACAGGAAAGAGATTGGCAAACTCTTACTTTCATGGATTACGTTAATCCTTTATTATTTTTCCAGATCCATGTTTACCAGAAACAGCCATATATTGAACAAGATATATACCTGAATCTAAATGACTTAGATTAATGCTTTTAATAGATGGTTTTCTTTCTGTTAATATCCTATGTCCTGTAATATCATATACATTAACTGAAATTAAAGGACTATTACTCAAAAAATTCAACACATTATGAACCGGATTAGGCAGAAACCTCACATCGTTGCTTTGAGGATTTTTCTCGTCTATGCTGGTTATTATTCCTTCATAATTAAAAATTTGGCCCTTAATAGTTGAATTCCCAACAGTATCTGTTTCAACCCAACTTACTACGTATTGATTATTTATAAATGGAGTACTGACAATATCACTTTTATTTATATTGGATAACGACAAAGCTAGCGTTGGCTCTTCCCATAAAAAATTTCCGTCACCATCAATACCCACAGCAAAAATCTTATTGGATCCAAATGAAGAACCTTCAACATCGGTACGATCGTAAATCAAAATGGAATTAGATTGATTCGTATATGCACTTATAAGATTGAAAAAGGACATAGAATCCGGGTTGTTAGTGAGTTTTTTTCCAAAATCTGTCCACAGTCGATCTCCAGTCGCTGAAATTTTTTGGCTATAAATTTCTGGTTTATAGGGTTCATTATTCACTGTTGAAAGTTGATGTTGCCAGAAAACAGTCGTTTCGCCGTTCTTATTTATTCCTGCTATCTTGGGGCAATCGTTAAATGTAATAGTAGTATCGCTATAAATTAATATACCGCCTTCCTGCCAGCTAAACACCCCTTCGGAACTGATTTGCTGCAAATACGTTTCGGGTCTGGCTGAACTAATTTGGTAACTATGCCAGGCTATAAGCATGTCATCTTCCCTACCGCCGATGACATCATAATTGCTCCAAGGAACCATCATGCGATGATTGAAAATTTGTTTTCCTGCTCCAAAAAGTGTATTTCCGCTTTCGTCAAATTTTTGTACCCAAAGCGTTACTTCAGCCCCAACTAAGATATCGAGCCCTTTAGTAAATGAAACCATAGCCCCATCAGTCCCTGATGAGACCAACCTTGGCTTACCACAAGAAAATTGTGAATCTTCTATCCATAAAGGATTTGCCCAGCTAATTGCACCAGCGTCGGATATTTTATGAAGCATTATTTTATTTTTTTCACTTCCTGAGACTGAAACAATTTCCGATGCTATCAATAAGTTATATTCTCTGGTTTGGCATATTGAAGTGTTTGAATACGCGTATAAATCTGTTTGGTAAATAGTAACACCTTCTGCGCCCCACAAGAAATCACCGGTTAGAGAAATTTTTGATGCATATAACCCATACATTCCATTTATTAAAGTACTCCATACAACAATAGCGCAGTTTCCATCGCTTATAAGGTTCAGCAATTGAACATTACTGTTCTCTGAAATACTGCTGATTGTTAATGCTTGAGAATCCCAGCCTGGTGTTCCATCAGCATTTATCAATTGCATCTTTACTGTCTTTGTTCCATTGTCATCAATCCAGGCTATATACAACTTATTTTCAAGCCCTTGAGCAATTGCAAGAGAAGTTTTATTCCCGGGATTATTGCAAAATGTTGTGTTCATCATTACGTCGGAGGTCCATTGCGACCATGCAAACATGGAAAATGCCAGGAACATAATTGTGAAAGAAAGAATTTTTTTCATAAATTAAATGTTTAAGATTTTTAAGTTAGTTCATGACAAAGCTGTCAATTCATTTGAAATATATACTACGACTGTGCCAAAATAATAATACCCTCATATTTAGGTACATATTAATTCTATTAAAACAAACTATGTCTATTAATCATACAAAATATGTCTAATAATCATTCAGTTGGTTACCTTATATTGGACTTTACTGATTGAGCTAATTTTTTGCGTGAGGCGGACGGTTTGTATATTTCATCTGTTATTATTTATTTTTTTTAGAATCAGATGGAATTATTCGCATCTTGCTTAACTTCAAAGGTGCTCATGAGCTAAAGGTTCGCCAGATTCAGGATAATATCATCTTCGGTTGGTGATTTAACGAATCATGGCTATTTCAGGCTATCAACCACATTCCCATGCTTACCCAGTAAATATAGGTATCGGAATAATCAAATATTGCTGCTTATAGTAAATAAGGGTTAAGGCTGTTCAATAAGTACCCGCATCAGCTTAATCCTTAAATTGTATGATTACAGCACACTAAAGCTCAATAAGAGTTATTTATTCTTTGCAAACCTTTCTGACAATTATTTCATTATCTATGATAAGTTTTATCAGATAAATTCCCTTACTGGTACCTGACAAATCAATTGTTGCCTGATTTTGTATACTGCGTTTTAATATTATTTTACCTTCAAGATTGATGATTTCCACCGTTGCAGTTTTACCTGGTACAGAGGGAAAAGACAGCGTAAAACTATCAGAACATGGATTCGGAAATATTTTAAAATCATGATTGACGGGAACACTATTTTTCGAAGTTATTAGACCGCTGATTGCTTTCAGGCTGTCAATGATATTATCTATTTTTACCCAATATATATCAACAATATTGTCATACGTCATGTATTTGCCATCAGGTGTGACATCAGCCGAACCTTCATACCCGGAAGTATTTATTGTATTGCCAAAATTTTGTGGTGCTGTCCAGGAATCATCAGCATTTCTGAATGAAACATAAAGATCGGAACTTCCGAAACCACCAGACATTGATGACGTGAATATCATATAACTTTCATCGGGCGCAACATAGTGATCGGGCCAGGTGCCAATATTTACATTACTGGGCAAAATTACCCTGGGTTGAAAACTTCCGTCGATATACTGAGAACGATATGTTTTCCCCGCACTGTTTGCAAAATAAATTGAACCGTCATTTACAATGTTCGGATGAAATTCATCACCCGTAGTATTCAGAGTGCTGCCGAGATTTACAGGATCACTCCATCCATCGCCTGTTTTTTCACAGTAATAAATGTCAGCATTTGTCATAGAGGAAGGAGGATAAGCATAATAATATATCCTGTTGCCATCCATTGAGAAGAATGGCTCTTCTGCGGAACGGCCTGTTGAAAATGTGGATGGTACAGGACTTGTCCATGCGTTATCTTTATATTGGATATACATGGTACTGCGTGTAGGCCAGTTTCCAATGGCAAAGAATATTTCCTGCCCCGATGGCGAGAAGGTAATGACTCGTTCGTTTCTTCCCGGTAACGATACAATCCCGGGAGCAAAAATTACTGGAGTATTTCCCGGAGGTATTTGTCCAAGATACAAACTATCATTTGGGATTGTTTGTGAAAATAGAATGTTGCCAAACAATAAAAGCAGGATTGATGTGAGAGCTATTTTTTTCATAATTTCAAAAATTGTAGTGAATAGATTTTTGCACAAAATAAACATGAAAAAATGCTCTCAAAGACCGTTAACGTGTTGTCGGACTATTTTTTTTGAAATAAGTGAGGAGTCTTCCGTTAGGAAAAGTATTTCGCCCGGTATTCCTGAGGTGTCAGGTTAGTGTATTTTTTAAACTGATCATTGAAGGATGACTTTGAGTTAAAACCAACCTTATATAGAATCTCCTGAACATTATGCTTGCAGTATTTCGTGTCTCTGAGTAGTTGCATACTTTCTTTAATACGAAACTCAAGGATGTAACATTTAAAGTTTTTATTATATGTTTCGTTTATCAATTGTGATAATATTCTCGGATTTACCGAGATTTCATTTGCAAGGTATTCAAGCGAAATTTCCGGATTGAGAAAGGGTTTAACTGTTTCCATACAGGAACTCAACCTCTGTAAATACTCTTCTTTTTCGTCGTCCAGAACTTTATTATTTTTATATTTTGTCGTAACATAATGAACATCCGGACGCAATAAAAGAATAAACATTAGTGCATTACCAAAAATAAACGCTAACAAAGCAAAAATACTCTGGGTATATGCGCACCAGCCGGGTCTTCTTGCAATCATATAAATCGCGAAGGAATTTAAATTCACTATCCAAAGAGCAATAAATCCTAATAATAATAATTGAATCCATGTGGTATGGGAGGCATCTTTTATACTTCGGTAAAAATCACGAAATCTGATATTCTTCGATCTCAGGATTATTACTGATAATACAATATATACAAGATTATAAAGCAGTATGGCTATTGTATCGTACATATCTAATTCTGAGGTCCAAATAATAAACTGATCCAAATTACCTACTAAAATCTTGGTAATAAACAGGATGCCTGCAAATGGTAAAAAGTGATACAGACTTTGAAGACAGATGATATCTTTTCTTTTAAAAAATGAATTAATATAGAAATAGATCAGCGGGCCAATTAAAAATGAAGTTTGCCGGAAAAGGAATATTGTCTTATGCCACTCCATGAAATACTGAAAAGCAAAACTACTTGTACAATATGAATAAATAATTTGAATGTTAAAAATTATCAGTAAACATGCAAGTATTTTATTTTCAGTCTTATGGCCTTTTTTAGTAACAAAGAAAAATATTGTCAACACGATTGTGATGAAGACACTTAAAAGCGTGACGATAGTAAAAAAGTTCAACTTCATGGTTTTGAGTAATAATTTTAAAGTGTTTGGGCTAATGGGCTTTATACAGCATTCAACGTTGTAACAAAATGACTACTGCCACCAATATACCGAATTATTCGTTCTTTAAACTTTCGACCGGGTTAGCAACAGCAGCTTTAACTGACTGGTAGCCAACAGCTAAAACAGCAATTACCAAGGTTATAACACCTGAAACAAAAAATATCCACCAGCTTAAATCAATCCTGTAAGCGAAATCCTGAAGCCATTTGTTCATAAAATAATAAGCCAATGGCCAGGCAATCAGGTTGCTAATGATTACAAGAATGGCAAATTCCCCGGCAACATTTTGAACAATACTTTTTATAGAGGCGCCATGCACTTTCCGGATACCAATTTCTTTTTTACGCTGTTCGGCTACAAACGATGCCAGTCCTAATAATCCGAGACATGCAATAAATAATGCGACAATCGAAAATGTTGAGATCACCTGCGAATATCTTTCCTCTGATTGGTACATCTTATCAATGGAGGCATCAAGGAAACTATATTCAAATGGATATTGTGGAAAAAACTTTGTCCAAATACCACTTAGCTTACTGATGGTTGTGGATATATTTGCAGCGTTTGCTTTTACAATAAACTCTTTAAACCAGCCGGGATTAGACATAAATACCTGAGCAGTAATTTCGTTATGTAGCGAACTGGAATTAAAGTCCTTCACTACTCCAATGATCTCCGGTTTAAAATCATTCAGTGAAATATTATACGATTTCCCGATTGCGTCCTGCGCGTTTTTAAAGCCAAGATTTTTCACCATCTTCTCATTTATTATCATTGCATTAGGGAAATCACTCGTAAATTCCTCCGAGAAATTTCGTCCTGCGACCAATTTCACCTCGAAATGATCCATATAATCATAGTCTACCGAATTTACTTCAATAGCGAAACTTCCTTTTCCATCTGAATTTGGTTTGCATTCAGTACCAATGTTGTTGCTGCTAACCGGAGCCCCTCTGCCCGTTGTTACACCTTGTACACCTGGTATGCTCCTGATTTCATTTTTTATCGTTTTATAATTATTGTCAATTTTACCCTGGGCCGGTAAAACAATCATATACTCTTTATTAAATCCATACTATAATCACGCAAATACTTATGTTGAAGATTAACAATTATAGTCCCGGCAATCAGCATAATTGAAATAGAAAACTGAAGAATAACCAATCCTTTTCTCAGCAACGAAGAGTTTTGCCTGCCACTGTCGCTATGCGAGAGATTTCCTTTCAACACTTTAACCGGTTGGTAGGAAGATATAAAGAAAGCGGGATAAATGCCTGCCAGTAAGCCAACAAAATGAACACCTCCGATTATCAGTAATATTGTTGCCCAATTATCGCTTAAATCAAATCCGACTCTAGTCCCACCCAATGTTGAAAACGAGGGTATTACAAGTATTACGGCAATTATTGAAATTACCAATGCTGCCAGCGACAACATCACCGATTCGCCCAGAAATTGCTTTACTAATTGAAATTTGCCGGCACCCATAACTTTTCGTATTCCAATTTCAACTGCTCGCTTTGAAGCCCTGGCAGTAGAAAGGTTCACAAAATTTATGCAGGCAAGAAGCAAAATAAACAAAGCAATAGAACTTAGGATAATGATCCTGGACATTGAGCTATTTTCTTCTATCTCATCTGCTAAGTGTGAGTTCAGGTGAATTCCCAATAATGGTCGGGCAAGAACTCTCCAATCACCAAGATTATCTGAATGAGTTTTAAAAAAGCTCTCAGTCTTTTTTTCAAAAGCTTTTGGATCAAACCCTTTTTCAACAAGCATGTAGGTATAGGATCCGAAAGTAGCGCCCCATTGAGGAAAGAAATTTGCAACAGCTTGTTTATCAAGGGAGGAATACGGCGCAATAAAGTCGAATCGGAAATGAGAATTAACCGGCACATCTTTTATAACTCCGTTTACTTCAAATATATATTTATTGTCAATTTCAATTATTGCTCCGAGAGGGTTCTTATTCCTAAAATATTTCCTGGCCGCTGATTCAGTTAAAACAATGCTGTTTGCTTTTTTGAGAAACTGTGCTTTATTCCCAAGTAGCTCATCATAACTAAAGATGTCAAAAAATGCTGAATCAGCGTAGGTAATTCGATCTTCAAAGTTTTTGATATCTCCGGCTTTTACAAGCTTACGCTCTGAAAAATAAATGCGTGAGATTTTTTTTATTTCAGGATATTCATTTTTAAGTGTGGGCCCCAAAAGCGCTTGCGACTGTGCATTGTGTGATGTCCGGCCAGATTCGGTAATACTGAACTCAACACGATAAATCTGTTTGGCATTTTTGTGGTAGATATCATAGCTTAAATCCTGTTTGATATACAGTGCAACCAGGATGCACGCAGTAATCCCGATTGACAATCCTATTATGTTAATAAACGAATAGAACCTTTGTGATTTAAGATTTCTAAACGCAATTCTCAGATAGTTTTTTAACATGATTCCTTTTTAAAATGATATTTGTCACAGTTGTTGTTTAAGACATAACTATTCTCTTTTATTCATACTTCAACGCTTCCACCGGGTTCCTGGTTGCCGCTTTCCAGCTTTGAATACTCACTGTGAGTAAAGCAATCGTCAGGGCGATTATGCCTGCAAGGGCGAATATCCACCAGCTTAATTCGGTTTTATAGGCAAAGTTTTCGAGCCATTTGTGCATGGCATACCAGGCAATGGGTGTAGCTACTATAAAAGCGATGATGACCCATTTTACAAAGTCTTTGTTTAGTAACAGCATCACTTCCGAAATTTTAGCACCGTTTATTTTGCGGATACCTATTTCTTTGGTCCGGTTTTCGGCAGTAAAAGCAGCCAGGCCAAATATTCCCAGACAGGCAATGAGGATGGCAACCAATGAAAAAATCAGGATAATCTGCCCGAAGCGTGCTTCTTTTTTGTATAACTGATCGTAATAGCTGTCATAAAAGAAATATTCACAAGGACTGTCGGGTGCTATTTTTTTCCATTGCTGCTGCACAAACGAAACGGTATTCCTAACATCGTGCGTAGCAAGTTTCAAAGCAAGAAAATTGTACCTGCTTTCATAAATATACAACACCAGTGGTTCCATATTTTCGTGGAGGGATTTGAAATGAAAATCGTTAATTATTCCTGTTACTGTACCTTGTTTCCCGTTGTAGGTCGAAAAAGTTTTCCCCAAGGGTTGCTTCCAACCGAGTTTTCTGGTTGCAGTTTCGTTCAGCAAATATTGCGTGCCGTTATAGGGGCAGGCAGTATCGCCCGGCTTATACCCATTTTTCAATTGAATACCGTAAGTGGCAATAAAGTCTTTATCTACTTCCAGGTAGGTCATCGGTATTTTGTCGGGCTCTATTTGCCCTTCATAATTAATGGAAGTGACCCACTTTAACTCTCCCGGCAAATCGGAAGAGGCACTGGCTGACAGTATGTTTGGATTGGTAAGTAACTCCTGTTTAAACGATTGAATTTTAGCCTTGATGTTCAGATCGTTTAAAGGGACAATCATCAGTTCTTCTTTCGAGAAACCAAGGTTGCTGTTTCTTACAAAATTCATTTGCCTGTAAACCAAAAGCGTTGTCATAATCAGGATAATAGATACCCCGAATTGAAATAAAACCAATAGTCCCTGCATACCTATCCTTGTCTTTCCTTTTCTTTCAGATTTCCGGAATAACAAAACAGCTTTTTGTCTTGATACCATCCATCCGGATAACGGCCCGGTTATAAGTACAATAAACAGGAACAACAATCCCAGTATAGCAAGAAAATTATTTCCTAGTATCGCATCGTTGAGTTCAGTACCTGCTAACCCGCTGAACCAAGGCAGAAGCAACCGTATAATAACCGCCGCAGCCACTATTGAAATACCGGTAAGCATAATTACTTCCGAAAGGTATAGCCAGATAAGCTGAGCTGTTCCTGCACCCATCACTTTTCGCACACCGAGTTCAGTTGCACGTTGGGCATTTGCCGAAAACGAAAGGTTAATATAATTGATGCAGGCAATAACAAGTATAAGTAAAGCAATGATAATGAGAACATAAATAGTACGAATATCACCATTGGATTTGAATTCACCGCCTTTGTCGGAATGCAGATGAATGGAGTTTAAGGGTTGAACATGAAGGGAGTTCCCCATATCCATTCCTCCGAAAAACTCAATTGCTGACTTACCAAATACCTGGATAAACTGATCCATGTTTACTCCCGGATGAATAAGCAGATAAGTAAAAACTACCGTATTCATAGGATTTACAAGAAAATCATCCCTAAAAATATTTTTTGCTGTGGACATGGAACCGATCAGACTAAAATGAAGATGTGAGTTTTCGGGTACATCTTTCATTATACCGCTAACGGTGAGATTTGTGTTGCGGTTATAACGGATTGTTTTACCTAATGGATTGGTATTCCCGAAGTATTTTTTTGCTGCCGATTGTGTAAGAACCACTGAATTAGGTCCATTGAGCACAGAATGAGGATTTCCGGAGATAAGCGGAAATGTAAAAACGTCAAAAACCGAAGGATCAGCCAATATGAAGTTTTCTTCAAAAAAATTGTTTTCGCCATAACTCATCAAACCCTTGGAAACCTTAGTTATTCGCACCGTATTACTAATTGCCGGGAATTTCCCCTGAAGAAAAGCTGCCAATGGCGCCGGAGTCTGCGTCCAATCACTTTCCTTACCATCAAAATTCTGAGAAAGATAAACCCTGAATATCTGATCGGCATGTTTATTAAAACGGTCATAACTTAGTTCGCCCTGAACATAGATCATGATAAGGCTGGAAGCTACTATGCCCAGAGTCAACCCAAACAGGTTAACCAATGAAAATAATTTCTGTTTCCTGAAATTGCGGATTGCAAAAAGTAGATTATACGTTCTCATTTAAATTTGATTTGAAGGTTTTTCCGATTTTTTTCGTCTGACAAGAGTGATATTTGTTGAATACCAGGTAGATATATTATATGAGCTTTAGTTTTTGCAAAAAATAAATGTTTGTTGTGTATTCATTATTTTGACCCCTCTCCCCTTCGGGCATCTCCCCGAAGGGAGAAGCTTACGAAGATGATTTGTGTCATATGTTCGCTTTGTAAATCCTACAGAAAATCACATCTCAATATTTCCCCCTTTATTTCAATGAATTTCATTTTATTTCTTTTTATTCTATTTATTTCAATGTATTTCTATTTATTTCTATTTATTTCAATCTATTTCAATGTATTTCTATTTATTTCTACGTATTTCTACATATTTCAATTTTTTATTTAGTTCCCGATTTTGCCATTGTTAAATGATTGTTCCTATTCATATCTCAACGATTCTACCGGGTTTCTGGTCGCCGCTTTCCAACTCTGCAAGGTCACAGTAAGCAGTGTAATTACCAATACCAGCGAACCTGCAAGGACAAATATCCACCAACTTAATTCGGTTTTATATGCAAAGTTTTCGAGCCATTTATGCATAGCATAGGAGGCAATAGGTGATGCAATCAGAATTGCGATGACCACCCACTTCACGAAGTCTGAATTCAATAGCATTAGTATTTCTGAAATTTTGGCCCCATTCACTTTACGGATGCCGATTTCCTTTGTTCGTTGTTGAATAGCAAACAGGATTACACCCAATATCCCAAGAATGGAAAGGAAAATGGCGATTCCGGATAGGCCTGAGACTATTTTGGCTGTATTTATTTCAGATTTGTAATTTGCGCTTATTCTATCGTCCATAAATTGGTAGCTTATAGGCCATTCAGGAGCAATTTCTTTCCACACTGCATTTATCTTTTTTAACGATGCCGAATAGTCACCTTTCGCTAACTTAATAACTATATCCTGTTTGCCCCAGTCCCTTATAAAGTACATAACCGGTTTGGAGCTCTCCCTCAATGTAAAATATTGCATATCCTCAATCATACCAATTACTTCAAGTTCATTTCCAGGCGTACCGGCATTATTCAGAACTACAATTTTTTTTCCTACAGGATCTATAAGATTGAGTGCTTTAGCAGCGGATTGGTTGATTACAATCCCTGATTGTTTATCTGAGGAGAAATTAATGTTAAAGTCACGACCTGCAACAAATCTTGCGCCTACCGTATGCAGAAAATCATAATCTGCTGTGATTTGACCTATATTTATTTTCTGGTTTTCCTTATCGGGCAACCATGCCGGAGAATAGTTATTGATGTACCCTCCAGGTGCATTTTGTGCCACACCCACGCTTTTAATCATTGGCATTTTGAGTAACTTTTCTTTGAACAACTCATATCGTTTATTCATGTCTTCGGTATAGGGATTGTTGACAATGAGTACATTACCCTTATCAAATCCTACTTTATTTTTAAGTACCATTTGAAGCTGTTTATTAATTACGATGGTTGAAATAATTAAAATTGTTACTATGATTAATTGGAATGTAACCAATGATCCTCTGACCAGTTTTTGCTTTTTTTGAAACCTGTTACCTAAAATGCCGGACTGGGATTTAAGTGCATTCGTTAGCCGGAACGAATTCATAAAAGCAATCGGATAACTGACTGAAATAAAAGCTGAAGAGATCAATAATAGGCTATCAAGGAATAATACCTCAAAATCAATACCCAATGCTTTGCCGCTTAAACTGTTAATAGCGGGTAAAAGCAGTGAAGCTAAACATGTTGCCAGAATGATTGCCATTACAAGCACAGTGAGTGTTTCGGCAACCTGGTCCGCAATAATTGCTTTGGTTGAAGCTCCATTCACCCTTCGGATGCTTGCCTCTTTTGCTTTCCGGCGATGATCGGCAGTAAGTATATTAATATAGTTTGCTATAGCAATTCCCAGGATTAACAATGCGATAAAAATGAATCCGTACACTACCTTGATATCCCCTTTTATAGCACTATCCCAAACAGTTCTTACTGATTTTAAGTGGATATCACCTAAAGGTTCGAGATACAATTCAAATTCACTTTTATCTTTTGGAATTCCATTACCTTCCGCAAAACTTTTGGTAAGATGCGTCTCTATTCCTTTTTTGTTCATTTCATCGGGCAACAGAAAATAATAACAAAATGCAGTTTTATGCCATTTGGAAAGCATGTCATTATTGATGGTTTGAAAACTTGAAACTGACGCTAAGAAATTCATTGTTAAATGGGACTGTTTGGGCAAATCTTTTACAACCCCGGTAACAGTAAAATCATAATTGTCCTGGCTAATTATTTTGCCTAATGGATTTTCTTCACCAAAATACTTTTTAGCGATAGATTGAGTAATAATTATGCTCAATGGTTTTGCCAGCGCCTGTTTCGGATTACCGAGTACAAAGTCAAATTTCAGAATATCAAGGATTCCGGGATCTCCGAACAGAAAACTGGTTTCGGAATAGGTAGTGTTATTAATGGAAATAAACCGTTCGCCTAAAAATTGTTGTAGTCTGGCAACCTTTTCAATTCCGGGAACGTTTGCTATGTTTTCAAAAAACACCCCTGGGAACGAACAGCTAACTTTGCTTTTATCATTAGCCACAATATTTAGGCGGTATATATGGTCGAAATTTGTATTGTATTTATCATACGCTAATTCATCTTTCACAAAAAGGTAAACCAGAATACAACAGCAAAAAGCAACTGTAAAGCTTATCAGCACAAGCGAAGAAGATAGTCGTTGACTTAGCAGGTGGCGAAAGGTAAGTTTAAGGCTTTTCATAATTTTGTGTTTTGAATGAGGATTAGCTCAAATTCAGTTTATTCATGCCTAATTGCATCCACAGGATTACGAAGAGCTGCATACCAGCTCTGACCTAAAGTGGCAATGATGGCTATGATAGTTGTAAATAAGGCACTTATAACAAAGTATCTGGGATGAAGATGGATGCGTTGGTAAAAATCCATTAGCCAATGATTCATAACCAGATAGCTTAGAATTGAAGCAACCAAAACCGCAATTGATACAATTATTAAAGTTTCTTTTAACAAGCTCGATATAACCTGACCAACACTACTACCGAGTACTTTACGTATACCGATTTCTTTGGTCCGAAGTGAGTTTTTAATAATAGTTAATACCAACAAGCTTATCAAACTGATGATTATCACTTGAATGGCCCCTAAAGAAACCATTTTTACAAGCCGGTTTTCATTTTGATACATGCCGTTGAAGACTTGCAAAAGCTCCTGATGATTGAAAACAAAGTTCTCATCAAAACGCTGGAAAACTGATTTGATCTGCGTCACTTGGCTTTCAGTCAATTGATTTTGGCTTCTGATATACATGATAGGAGTACCCCAAAAACAATTTGCTATTACCAAGGGCTCAATTGGTTCGCCAGGGTTGGCCTTGAAATAGAAATCCTTAACAACCCCAATAACTTCAAGACGTTTATCATTATAAAGCACAGTCTGCCCTGCTTTTGGCTTTAATCCCAGCAACTTTATTGCTGATTCGTTTAAAACCAAGGCCAGGCTGTCGGCCATTGATTCACGAAAAAAACGTCCATCGATCAACTGTAATTGCATAAGTTCGCCAAAACCAGGTTTTTCACGGTATTCATTAATAACTTTATTGTTACTTTCGACATCCCACGTATTCCGGATATACTCGCCGCTACAAAGTCTTCCCATAAAATGCTCTCCCCCGCTAACCGCTATAATGAAGGGCAGTTTTAAAAGTTCAGCCTTAATACTTTCATACTGTTTCGAGATAGACGCACTACAATTGGTAATGGAAATAACATTATTCTTTTCAAATCCCAAAGGAATATTTTGCATAAACCTGATTTGAGATAAAACAATAACAACACAACTAATAAAGAAAGTTGTAACGGTGAATTGTATAAAAACCGAAGCTGTTGAAAGCCGGTTTCTATTTCCGGTATTTGAAATCTTGCCTCTCGTACCAAGTGAATATTTCATTCGCGAAAGATAAAGCACAAGATATCCTGAGCTGATCACAAAGAGTATAATCAATACCATCAGAACAGAAATTATGTTCCACCCCATTAGCAGATCACTAAGGTCAACTTTCGATAATAAAATGCCTGAAATATATGGCAGCGAAGCATAGGTTAATAGAAATGCCAAGATAGAGCTGAAAATAAAGATGATTGCAGTCTCGATAAAAAACAACTTTGCAATATTGCCCTTTGTAGCGCCACAAATAGTGCGGGTTGATATTTCCTTAATTCGTTTTTCGCCATATATAATGAATAAATTAATATAGCTTACTAAGGTGGTCAGCAATACAAACAGTGCAATTAAACCAATAATCAGTATTTGTTTCAGGCTTCCATGGATGGGAATATACCCACTGGCAGCAGAATGGAGATATAAATCAGCCAAAGGCTCAACGCCTGACTGAACTTTAGAATTGGTAGTCTTTGCCCAATCCTGCATCAGCACATTATTGGCAACTGCTATTTTTACTGCGGCATTTTTTTGATCAACATTGGATTTAAGTAGATAATACGTTTGAAATTCAAGCCCCTGCATGTGAGTGTTATCAAGAGGCAACGTAGATAAAGAAACCAGCATGTCAAAACTAAAATGCGAGTTTTTAGGAATTTCATCTATTACTCCCGTTATCACAAATTGAACTCCATCAGACTCAATTGTTTTTCCTACACAATTGGTCGATTTGAAAAGTTTTTCAGCAACTCCGGAGGTTATTACAACACTTTTCTTTCCGACAAGTGCAGTTTTAATATCGCCAAAACGAAGGTTCAATCCAAATACATCGAAAAATTCATTATTTGCAAAAAGAAGCTGAACTCTCTCCAATTTATTTTCTTTACTGTCCACCGAAGCCATCCATCCATGGTATAACTGAACAGCCGCCTCCACTTCAGGGACACTGGCAGGAAGTTGTGTATAAGCCTTACGAAGAGAAATACCATAAACCTGGGTGTTGGTATTATCGGTGACCCTACTATACAGTCGCACTAAACGGTCCTTAGTTTTAAAATGCTTATCGTAGCTGTACTCATAGCGTATGTATGTTAGCGTGATGATAACAGTTGTTAATGACAGACCCAGTCCGATAACATTGACAATAAATATCATTGGATTACGGCGAAGCAGGCGTACAATAAAGAAAATGTCTTTCATCAGTTTTTCTCATTCATATTAATAGTTTATTCATACCTCAACGCTTCCACCGGATTCCTTGTTGCTGCCCTCCAACTCTGCCAGCTAACCGTTATCAGCACAATTCCCAGTGTCAGCAATCCGGCAAGGGCAAATATCCACCAGCTCAGATCGGTTTTATATGCGAAGTTTTCGAGCCATTTGTATGTGGCATAATATGCGACAGGCACAGCAAAAACGATTGCTATACCAACCCAAACCATCAGTTTTCTATTGAGCATTAACAATATGCTTATCCTTGAGGCTCCATTTACTTTACGGATTCCTATCTCTTTAACTTTTCGCTGTATATTGAACGAGACCATTGCATAAACTCCTAACGTGGAGAGCAGTATTGCCATAATGGCAAATAAAGAAAGTACACGGGTTTGGGCAATTTCGTCAGTATAAATCCTTTGATAGCTTTCAGAAATAAAACTATAGCTGAAAGGGAAATCAGGATTTATTTTTTGCCAGATCCTGTTAATGGATGCTAAGGTTTCTTTTTGGCGCATAGAATCAATTTTAATGATAAAGCATGAGTTGTACATTTTTCGCGGAGTCACAACCAAAGCTTTTTCCAGACTATGCATATTTGTATAATGAAAATCAGGAACCACTGCTACCACCGTACCTTCGGGGAACAATTCAGGAATAAAGAAATTGAGGCGAAATCTTTTCCCGATTGCATCATTAGGATTCTTCAAACCCAACATTTTCAGTGCACTGAAATTAATTACATATTGCTCACGATAGTCGCCAACTTTTTCCTGCAATTCTTCAAGTCGTTTATTCTCATTACTTTTATTTGATCGCAAGGCATTCAGTTTGTACGCATCGGCTTCCCATTGCAGGGAAGGGGTAAAACCTAACAAAACACTTCCGGCTAATGGCTTTATATTCATCATTTCAAAGAAATTGGCATCCGTTGTCAGAATATTTACAGTCTGGTCTTTCTTTTTATCAACTCCTTCCATTTCATATTCACAATTGTCGAGGATATCACCACCAGGTCCTTCCAGGGCAGAAGTCATATCCAATACACCAGGTAGGGAAAGCAATTCGCGCTTGAGGACATCATAATTGTGGATAATTCCAAATGAGTTATTCTGCGAAACAATCATATTTCCGTTGCGCGCTTCCGGATGCTGATTATTTATGTAGTTCATCTGCCGTGTCAACACCAGGGTACAACTGATAGCAATAATGGCTAAAATGAACTGTACTATTAATGGCAAAGCATATACGTTTTGATGAACGGCCTTCAATTTAGTATCAGCGGTAAGTTTTGATGTTACAATCGGTGTTATCGACAGCAGTGCAACTATTACAACCGAAATCAAAATCATAAGGAATAATATACCTTTATTTGAGGGAATAAAGATTTCGACACCCAGATAATTGCCTATTAATGAAGTAAGTATGCAGCCTACAACAACAGAAAGAAGTGACAGAAAAATTGAGTTTAGGGCAATATTCCTGGAAAGAACATTTTTACTAGCCCCATGAATTAGTTTGATTTTATACTTTCTGGAGTTTGCTATAAACTCTACTCGGCTCAGGTTCAGGAAATTGAGGAGTGCAATAAAAAAAATGATAAAAGCTCCACTCATTATAAGAATAAGCGAACGTACATTCCCGTTTGGTTCAAGCTCCCTTGTTTTATGGCTATAGAGATGAATATCAGTAATTTTCTGAAAAAATATTTTCGCAACCGGGTCGCTGGTGGGTGTTGTCTTTTTCCATTGTTTTTCAACCGATCTTTTGAGTAAAGAAATGTCGGCATCCTTTTTTATAAGATAGTATGAATAAGCCCACGACTCTTTGCCGTCGAGTGCAGAAAAGGAGGTTAACAGGTCAGCATGAAAATGCGAGTTTAATGGGAAATCTTCCATAACCCCATTAATTGTAAAAATCATTGGCTTTGGCTCTTGCTGTGGTAAGATTGTTATTTCCTTTCCTATCACATCAAGTTTGCCAAAGTATTTTAATGCTAGTTTCCTGCTGATTATAGCACAATTAGGTTGTGTTAATACAGCCTTTGGATTTCCTGCAAGTACTTTGAAATCGAAAACATCGAAAAATGTGCTATCCGTTGCAAATATGTTTTCTGAATAAAATTTTTGTTCCCCAATGCGAACCACAGCACTTCGAAATGGGGTTAGGCGAACCATTTTTTCAATTACTGGATAATCACTAACAAGTTTTTTCGTCCAGTCACCAATTACCCTTGCCGGATGCATGGAGGATGCACCCCGGTTATCGTCAACTGTTACGCGGTAAATCCGGTCGGCCTTGGTGTGAAACCGGTCGAAACTCAACTGAAATCTGACAAATATCGCAGCCAGGAAAATACAGGCGAAAGCCACACTTAATCCAAGCGTATTTATCCCAAACCATTTCCAGTTACGGTATATATTTCTGAAAAGCTCCATTATTGTGTTTTTTATAACTATTTACCTGAGACCCATCTTACATTTTTAACCTTTTACTTTTCTCACTTCACCCCAATTGCATATTGACGACAAATAGCATATAGAAGAACTTCGAAGAATCCTGAATGAATTTACTTTTAGTGTTCTTGATCCATCTCATTTTCATGGCTTTAAATCTGTTTTTTTTATATTGCCTTATTCATACCTCAACGCTTCCACCGGGTTTCTTGTAGCTGCCCTCCAGCTTTGCCAGCTAACTGTTATCAGTACAATTCCCAGCGTCAGCAACCCGGCAAGGGCAAATATCCACCAGCTCAGGTCGGTTTTATAAGCGAAGTTTTCGAGCCATTTATGCATGAAGTACCAGGCAATGGGGGTAGAAACAATAAAAGCTATTGCAACCCATCTTACAAAGTCCATATTCAGCATAGCCATTACTTCCCAAATTTTTGCTCCGTTTATTTTGCGGATTCCTATTTCTTTGGTGCGCTTTCGGCTGGAATGAAATGATAGTGCAAATAAGCCAATCGCAGATAAAAAAAGACTGATGAAACAGCAACTCACAATGAGTTTTGCATAATTGGTATTTCCCCTGTGATGCCATTCGTACCGTTCGCGTACCGATTCCAGATCAGGTGGCGAATCCGGAACAAGTCTTTGCCAGGTTTGCGTAATGGCTTTCATCGCTTGTGGAAGCTGGCCTTGAGATGCCTTTACCAGCAGGTGATTTCCGGCTGTATCGCATATTATTATGGTAGGTTCAATAACTTTTTTCAGGCTGTAATAATTAAAGTCTTTAACAATTCCGATAATCGTGAATCTATCATCACCCGGGAGTTTTTCCCCAAGCAGGTTTTTACTACGGAATTTTTTCGCCATTGTCTCATTTATCACGCAATTTTTTAGATCAGATGTCGCGTTACCTGAAAAATTTCTGCCGGAGATTAACCTTATACCAAGCGTATTGATATAGTTTTCGTCGCCTCTTAAAATGGATGGAGAATATTCCATCTCTTTCCCATTTTCGTTGTAATG
>JBBRCH010000048.1:0-36862 GCA_038204995.1 Bacteroidales bacterium
TACATTGTAATTTCCCTGTGCCGGATACTGGTGAGTTACATTCGGGCTGCCAGGAAAGATGACGGTAACAGGCGGTGTGCCGTCACCAAAAGTCCATACCCATTGATTCAGGTAGCCCTGCGCCGGAGGGTTGGTGCTCAGGTCAGTGAATTGGGTGAAGCCGCCCAGGCAATTGGGTGTGGTGATACTGAAAAAAGCCGTAGGATGCGGTAGCACTTCCACAGGGTGGGTGACGGTGTAGGTGCAGCCGTTGGTATCCACAACAGTGAGGGTTACACTATACGTGCTGTAAGTTGGGTAAACATGGCTTGGATTAAAAGGGGCGTTATAAGTTGCAAAAATACCATCACCAAAAGTCCAGTGCCAGCTGCTTATTTGCTGAATAAAATTACCGCTTATCTCAAAAAATGTAGTATCTCCTGAACATGCGCTATTTGCAGTGAAATCGGTAACAGGAGTGGGATTCATGATTACATTTATTGTATCTTGCATCATAGCCTGGCAATTTCCGGTAGGATTAGTGCCGAGCACTGCGTATTGACCTAATTCAGTAAATAAACCAAATTGCATTGGGTTGCCTGAACCATTTAAGATCATACCAGTTGATAATCCATTATGAAAAAGTTCATAAATCATCCCTATCTGTGAATTATTGATTCCTATTACAATTCCTGAATCGCCCTCACAGTAAAAGCCATCGTTCGAACCTGTAGCCCTGAACAAAACCGGTAAAGGATTTATTCCCACAAATGCAATTCCACTCAATGAATCAGACGGGGCATTGCAATACATATCATTTGCAGCAGTTATCCAATAGGTGGTACTAATAACAGGGCTCACATTAAATATATATGGAGAACTGTTAATTCCTGATACATAAACCGGGGCAATACCGTTTGTATATGTAACATTCCAGGGTGGTGTTCCTGTAAGGGCAATGCTCAAAGGAACCGAAGTTCCTTCGCATTGAGTAGTTGACCCGCTCAGGGTCGCAGATGGATCTGGGTGTACAAAGAGCTGCATAAAATCATCATCAATCAGGCTGTTACATCCTGAGAGGCCTAGCGTCAGAATAATATTCCGGTTCACATCACCGGGTCCAGGCGTGTACGTTGGGTTGAGTATTCCCGGATTGCTATAAGTTCCATCACCATTTGAATTCCATTGTATGCCATTATGATAAAGCGCAGTTGCATTCATCTGGTAAGGACGCTGCCCACAGGTATAATCATCAGCACCGGCATTGCTGACAGGTCGGGGATCTATTTTCAGTTCTGTCTGGTCGTTTAATGATACATCCATGCAATTTCCAATTCCATGAAGGTTGAGATTGAAATTGATAGAGCGGTCTATAGTGCTGCGGTCGACAGGACCTGGAAAATATATTGGTTGGATTAAAGCAGGATCTGACAATGATCCGTCGCCCCCTGCGAATGTCCAAAGGACATCGTTTAATGAGTAATTTGCTCCCGTTCCGCTTAATTGAAACTGCGTTTCACTACTGCATATATAATCGTCAGGTCCTGCATTAATTAAGGGATAAGGAGTTACACTAAAAATTCTTGTATCAGACACATATTCGCCTGAACATGCCAAATCTCCTTTTACACGTAGCATAAGCGTTACATTTCCGGTACTAAAATCAAGATTGCCTGGCATATATGATGGCTCGAGTATTGTATTGGTATCAAATAAGCCATCACCAGCTGTCCACATCAATTGGGTATAATTAGTAGCATTTGCCCCACCCACAAAAACCGGATTCTGAACACAATAGTCTCCATCCATACCTGCATTCACTGTCGGCATGGGATCAATTGTCAGGGTTATGGATTTTATATCAGTCTTTCCTGAACAGGCTGCTGAACCGTACCCCGTAAGAGTAAGCACTGCATTTCCAAGGGAAATATCACCAGGTCCTGGTGTATAAACCGGATTTAACATGCTACTATTACTAAATGAACCATCACCTGAGGTTGTCCAGTTAACGTTACTGCAAAATTGCTGTGATCCATTAAGTGTTTTAGTGCCTGAAGCACAAATGGTTGTGCTTACACCAGCCGATACCGATGGCTCGGGCGACACAGTCACATTCAGAATATACGGAGCTGCAGCTGTACAGTTAAAATTATTGAAATAGTTTACACTTACTGTTTGCGAACCGGCTGTAATCCATGTCAATGTAGTTGAATTGCTCACTGATGTTCCACCGGAAGTAATGTTTCCACCGGATGAAATATTCCACGAATAATTAGTGTTGCCGGGTTGAGATAAGTAAACATTATTAATCGTATTGTTACAAATCAAAGCGGGACCTGTGATAACTGGAACAGGCACCGGATTAACCGTAACATTATAAACTGTCGGAGAACTGGCCGAACATTGAGATACATTGGTATAGTTAACGCTAACATTCTGGGGACCGGCAGTATGCCATGTTACCGTCACAGAGTTACTCGATACGGAACCACCAGATGTAATGGTTCCTCCTGAAGATACAAACCATGAATAATTGGAGTTTCCATTCTGGGTGGAATAAACATTGTTGGCTGTATTCTGGCAAAGTACAGATGGACCATTAAGTGTAGGCGTCGGCAAAGGATTAACTGTTACGCTGTATACTGTGGCTGTACCTGCTGAACATAAACTTGTATTTGTATAGTTAACACTTACAGTCTGAGGACCCGCTGTATTCCATAAAACGGTTATCGTATTGCTTGTTGCGGTTCCTCCTGATGTTATTGTTCCGCCGGAGGATATGTTCCAGATATAATTTGTATTACCTCCTTCAGTTGTATACGTGTTATTTGATGAAGCTTCACATACATTAGCAGGCCCGGTGAGGGTTGGCGACGCGAGAGAATTAACAGTTACCTGAAAAACTGTTGCCGCTGCAGCAGAACAGTTTGAAGAATTAGTATAGTTCACACTCACTGTCCTGGAGCCGGATGTATTCCAGGTTACGGTAACCGTGCTGCTGCCTGATGTTCCCCCTGAAGTTATCGTCCCTCCTGCTGATATATTCCATATATAATTAGTGTTACCTGTTTGTGTAGTATACACATTGTTCGACGAATTGGCGCAAACAGAGGACGGACCTGTAATTACCGGTACAGGAACAGGATTAACCATAACATTATAAACCGTTGCATTTGGAGCTGTACAATTTCCGGAATTTGTATAATTAACGCTGACAGTTTTAGCCCCTGTTGTAATCCACGTCACTGTTACTGAGCTACTTGAAGATGTGCCTCCTGCCGTAACGGTACCTCCTGCTGAAACTGTCCAGATATAATTACTGTTTCCTCCCTGTGAAGAATACACATTTCCGGAACTGTTTACACAAACTGCTGAAGGTCCGTTTATGGTTGGTGAAGGTACTGCACTAACTATAACATTATAAACAGTCGGGGCGCCGGCAGCACATAAACCTGAATTAGTATAGTTCACACTTACAGTTTTCGAACCGGTAGAATTCCAGGTTATCGTGATCGTATTACTGGTAGGAGTTCCACCAGCAGTTATGATACCACCGGCAGATACTGACCAGATATAGTTAGTATTACCACTTTCGGTCGAGTACACGTTATTCGTCGAATTAAGACAAACTGTTGCAGGTCCGGTGAGAGTTGGCGTTGTCACTGAGTTGACCGTTACCTGGAAAACTCCGGGAGACAATGCTGCACAGTTTTGACTATTTGTATAATTTACGGTTATTGTTTTAACGCCCGTTGTATTCCATATTACTGAAATCGAACTTGTTCCGAGACCTGAAGTAATGGTTCCTCCTGATGAAACCGTCCATATATAGCCTGACATACCTGTGGCGGTCGAATATGGGTTGCCGGCAGTATTTACACAGGCCGTTTGTGAGCCTGCGATTACAGGTACAGGCAACGGACTTACCACGACATTAAAAATCGTGGATGTGCCAGTCGAACAATTCATGGGTGGCGGACCAACAAAGCCCACGCTTACGGAATGTGTTCCTGCTGTATTCCAGGTAACAGTGACCGTGTTGCTTGTTGAGGTTCCGCCGGAAGTAACTGTTCCACCTGCCACGGTCCAGATGTAGTTCGACATACCAGCCTGAGTGGTGTATACATTTCCTGAACTTCCGGCACAAACGCCGGCATTTCCAGTAATTGCCGGTGTGGTTGTAGCAACAATTTGTATGCTCAGCAAAGGGGATTCCTGACCTGATCCACATTCTACATTTATGCCATGCACCGAAAGATAGCCTGTTAATACTGTAGTGAAACTCAAAGTAATCTGATTCGTACTTGAAGTTTGTGTTGATCCATCCGGCAAAGTCCACACATATGTTGTTGCTGAAGAAATAACAGGAACAGTATAAGTTACGGTTTGGCCCTGGCATACCGGGCTGGGGCCTGATGGAATTAGGGGTTGACCAGGATAGCGTTTCAATATGAGGTTCAGATTAATTGAAGCCTGGGTGAGATAATACCACCATGAATTGACCATTTTGTCATGTTGTGGCGGTACGAGCGGAAAATTATGACATCCGCTGATGGAAGCATTTGTAGGATAAATACAACCTGTAACAACGTTTGTAGTACCGGGAGGGCTTAGGTTTGAATCGTCCCAATATAATGGCAAAATAGTACTTCCTGGGGGAGCAGGCCTCACAATATCTACTTTTATGCCCTGGTAGGCATTTTCCACATCCCAAAGCGGAAGGTTCGTCAAGCCATTCAAATAGTCAATATACATATTGATCGAAGCACCGTTTTGCTCAGGTAACCCAAATCCGTTATTGCCATCCCAGGTTATTATATCCACAAAGGAGCAGGTTGCTGAGCCAGTTACATTGCCGCTCAGAGTGATATCTTCAGGACCAGAAATACCAACTGGTTCACAATCGATATTGATAGTCACAGAACCAGGTTTATTAACTTTTAATAAAATATCTATAGTCCCATCGCAATGTGACAGACTGGTAACATCACAAATCTCTCCCAGCTGTCCTGTAGGATATATATTGCTGTCAGGATCATTGAGAAATAATTTATATTGCGGTGAATCGCCAGTTGAAGGCCATGCATTACTCGATTTCCTGTCCTGGAACCAATTCCCGCCATTGGATACACCCCATTGATTGCAGTATATGGTAGATGCACCACCACATAATCCGTTTAAAAAAAGTTTTGATACAATCCCGTCATCGGAATAAATATAAAATGACGAGAATGTTTGCGTTCCCGGAGGAGTAACTGCATAATTTCCTCCTGAATAAATCTGCCAGGCTTTGCTCCATAGCCTGCCTTTTATTATTGTAGTATTCTGTGCTACCGAAACATCAATATATATGAGAGATTTACCATATAGGCCGCCTCCGCCTGCATCAGATGCAAATTCAATATAATAATTTCCTGAAAGTGAGGGCGTAATTACTTTGGGTGTATACCCCGAAGGATTGCTTCCGCCGATATTAGGTCCGTTGAACGCCTGAGAATACCCGGCTATATAACCAGCTCCTGCTGAAGGAATAGCAGCCAGAGTTGAAACAACCACTCCGTTTGGGTCACGTACCTGGTAATACATGCTTTCAGATCCATCATTCAGTCCTATATAAATTTTTTCTGTTGCCGGGTCAGCGATATAAATATTCAATCTGTATTGAGGTTGGCATGCTAACTGCGCAAAAGGTGCCCTATGTATACTTTTATCCAAATAAACCTGCGTTATCTCAGTTGGCATGGAGGAAGGATTATAAGGCATAAGTTCCTTTGTTCCCTCGGCATGAATACGGCTGATACTAACCAGAATGGTTAGAACCAATATCAATATTTTCAGCCTCGAATCATATGCTAACCGGTACATTTAATGTCTTTATTTATTCATTGGAATTTAAGATATTATATTGATAAATTTTCACCGAATCATTTATTATCAACCATTTGAACAATCACAAAGGTACTAAATAAAATGTAAGGGTTTTGGCTGATATCTTAAAACCAGGGTGAATCAACCTACTGGAAACCTAAGTCCTCAACATGAATGATTTAATAAAAGAATTCAGAAATCAGAAGAAACTATAAAACGAAGCATATTATGATTATTAAATGAGAGTTTTTTCAACATCAGGGGTGAATAGCTAATGTTTAAAGTGGTATTATTTTTACTTTATTTTGTATTCCGAAAAGTTGAAATTCTAATTTTTCAACCAAACTTTCACTTCTTTTGAATAATTTTAAAAAGGGGTATTCAAATTATCGCAACCATTAACAAATCAATGTATGCATACTATTTCAATGATATCTCCTGTAATAAAACCGGTAGTATCACCATAATATAATAATTGATTAAATTTGCATAAAAATTCCGGCATTATGAAAAAGCTTATCATTATATTTTCCATCCTGGTAATCGGTTGCATGACTTCTTTCGCAAATTCTTCATCACTTCGTGCTTATCTTTCTTATGCCTCTTTTTATGTTCCTGATCAAGGTCCTTTTATCGAAACCTACCTGTCAATCCTGGGCAGGAGTGTTCAGTTTGTCAGGAATGAAAACGGCAAATTCCAGGGAACAGTAATGGTAACCATGCTTTTCAAGCAAAATGACAGTATAAAAGCGTTCAGAAAATACGATTTACATACTAGCGAAATAGATGATACCGCAAGCATCAACTTTATAGTATTTGACCAGCAGCGCATTGCGCTGCCTAATGGCAAGTTTAACCTGGAGCTTGAAATTGCAGATAAGAACACTCAGATTCCTCCTTTTAAAGCAAAAGATGAAATTGTTGTAAATTTTGCTACTGATAAGATATCGTTTTCTGACATTGAATTGGTTGAGTCCTTTTCAAAAGCCCCTGAAAATTCTGTAATGGCAAAAAGCGGGTATGATTTTATTCCATACCAGGACTATTTTTATCCACAGAACATTAAAAAGATCAATTTTTATGCGGAAATATACAATACAAATGCATTGCTTGGACCTGAATCCCAGTTTGTAGTTACTTCATCCATACAATCCGTTGAAACCGGAAAACCAATCAATAACTTTTTTCGGATCAAGCGTGAAACAACTAATCCTGTAAATGTCGTTTTTAATGAATTCGATATTTCCGAACTGCCTTCGGGGAATTACAATCTCGTAATATCAGTGCGTGATAAGGAAAACAAAGAAATTGCATCTCAGAGTATGTTTATTCAACGCTCCAATCCAGGCGTGAGATATAATACTACTGTCTTGCAAAACATCAATATCGCAAACAGTTTTGTAGCCAGTTTGAATCAACCCGACACCTTGCGCGAATATATAAGGATGGGTTTTCCAATAGCCTCGGCAAATGAGAAACTGTTTATTGACTATAATCTCTCTACACGCGATCTGGTTACTTTACAGCAATTCTTCCTTGATTTCTGGGTTCAGCGCAACCAGATAGATCCTGAAGGGGCCTGGTTAAAATATTACAATACGGTTTTAGGAGTAGAACAGGAATTTGCTACAACCCATAAAAAGGGATACGAAACTGACCGCGGACGGGTATACCTCCAGTATGGTCCCCCGAACGAACGGATTAAGGAGCCTATGAACCCCGATTCATATCCTTACGAAATCTGGCATTATTATCAGATCGCCAAACAAAGCAATATGCGTTTTGTATTCTATACACGCGATCAGGCATTAAACGATTATATTATTTTACATTCATCAGTTATTGGTGAGGTGAAAAATGTTACCTGGCAGTATGACATTAAAAGATCGAAGCACGACAGACGCCCGAAAGATACTGACAACCTGCTTTATTCATCTCCTTACGAAGAAGAAATGTTTGGCGAACATACTGGAGAATATTATAACCTGAGAAAATAAGATTGATATACCGGATTTTGATTATCCGGATGAAATTACTGGATTAATAGCTGTAAAATGATCTTTTTTCTGGTATATTTACCTGAAAAACAGTTATTTTGTTTAAAATCGGTTAACGTTGTTATATTAAACAATGATCCATACTTTTCCTGTTTTTATAAACCAATAAAATTCAAAATTTAGTACCCAAAGAAATAAAATTTAATGTTTAAATTCTAAAATTCCGGGATATCTGAATAAAATAATATCTAAATTAGCAGATAATTATCAGGAGTCAACTATTTATACTCAAGAACGTCGCATCAATTAACAATCAATCAGATAACTCACTTGGCACATATAGCGGTAGTAATATTAAACTGGAATGGAAGGGAATTTTTAAGGAAATTTCTCCCATCGGTTCTTGCCAATAGCAGCGATGTGGCAGAGGTAATAGTTGCTGATAATGCTTCCACCGATAGTTCAATAGAATTTCTGCAGAATAATTACCCGCATGTCCGTATTATTACCAACCGCACCAATGGAGGCTTTGCCCGCGGATATAATGAAGCCCTGGCTGAAGTTGAAGCCGATTATTTCATACTGCTCAATTCAGATATTGAAGTGACCCCGCATTGGATTGAACCGGTGATCAAACTGATGGAAAGTGACAAGTCTATTGCTGCTTGTCAACCTAAATTGCGTTCTTTTATCGACCAGGACAAATTTGAGTATGCCGGAGCAGCTGGAGGATTTATCGACGAATACGGGTATCCTTTTTGTCGCGGACGTATCTTCCAACACATTGAAACTGATCACGATCAGTACAATGATGCGGTCGAAATTTTTTGGGCTACAGGAGCTTGTATGTTTGTACGGGCTGATTTATATAAGCAATTCGGAGGTCTTGATGAAGATTTCTTTGCCCATATGGAAGAGATTGATTTCTGCTGGCGGCTGAAAAACGGGGGATATAAAATTATGTTTTGCCCCGATTCAGTAGTCTATCATGTAGGAGGCGGTACCTTGCCAAAAAAATCTTCACAAAAAACTTATCTTAATTTCCGGAATAACCTGTCTCTTTTATATAAGAACCTTCCTTCCCACTTGCTTTTCCCTGTTTTTACAGTTCGTTTCCTACTCGATGGAGTTGCAGCTTTAAAATTTTTGATCGAGGCCGGATTCGGTGATTTTTATGCCGTATTAAGGGCACATCTCTATTTCTACAGCCATTTTCTGCATTTGCGACGTAAACGCAAAAGCATTACCCAGAGCATGGTGCACGGTATATATAAAGGCAACCTGGTTAAAGAATATTATATAAACAAGAAGACGCTTTTCACTGAGCTGGATCCGGATAACTTTTCGGAATGAGTCTTTTTCAGTTTAAGCATTAAATATTAGTCTTAATAATATCAGTATCAGCTATTTCAGAAAACTTTCCAGACCCAACCGATACGAATCCAACCCAAAACCGGTGATCAGGCCTTTCATTCCTGCCGATATCATCGATACGCTCCGGTATTCCTCGCGGGCATGGATATTTGATATATGTACCTCAACAACAGGCGTTTTAATTGCTTTGACAGCATCACCGATTGCTACAGATGTATGAGTATACCCCCCGGCGTTCAGAATAATTCCATCGTAAGAAAAACCGGTTTCATGCAGTTTATTAATTATCTCACCCTCAATATTCGATTGAAAATAAGTAAATTCAATATCCTGGTACTTTGCCTGCAAAAACTGGTAATAAGACTCAAACGACTCGCTGCCATACACTCCTGGCTCGCGCGAGCCAAGCAGGTTCAGATTGGGACCGTTGATAATACAGATTTTCATTGATACTGGTTTTGTGAACAAATTTAATCATTTTTAGGATTCGCTTGGATGAAACTGCAAATCCCTAAATCTCAAGACTCAAATTCAAAATGCCAAGATCAGAAATCAGAAATTAAATTACATCCCGGGATCATCCTTCCTGAAAATACACTACTTTTGCAATTGATACAGAATAGGGGTGCCTTAACAAAACGGGCTGAGATCAAACCCATTGAACCTGATACGGGTAATTCCGGCGAAGGGATGGACAAACTTTAAATGAATGGATTTTCCCTGTTCGCCATTTGAAGTTTAACTATTAAGAAAACAGAATTAATGAAAAAAATGATTGTACCAGTTCTGCTGGTTCTTTTGCCATTCATAGGATTGGCACAAATTACCCTGTCGGGAAAAGTCACTGACCGGGTTACAAATGAAACATTGCCCGGTGCAAATATCCGGATTTCAAACACTTTTTATTCAGCCATCAGCAGCAATACCGGATGGTTCGAAATCAAAAATCTTAAGCCTTCAGCTTACTCTGTAATTGTCAGCTATATGGGTTACGAAAACGACACCATTACAATCAATTTACAAAATAAGGCCGAGCTTTCCATCTCCCTCATTCCTGCCACCATTATGACTGATGAAGTTACAGTGTATTCAACCCGTGCCGGGAATAATACACCTGTTGCATATCAGAATATAGACAAAAAAGAAATCACCTCTCTGAATTTCGGCCAGGATCTGCCTATTTTGCTTGGAAACAGCATTTCGGCAGTTTCCACATCCGATGCAGGTAATGGCATGGGATACACAGCCTTACGCATACGTGGAACGGATATGACCCGGATAAATGTTACCATTAACGGAATGCCGCTCAACGATCCTGAATCTCACAACGTTTTTTGGGTCGACCTACCTGACTTTGCAACATCCACAGATAATATCCAGATACAACGCGGAGTCGGAACTTCCACAAACGGAGCATCTGCTTTCGGGGCCAGCATCAATCTTCAATCGGCTCAGCTCAAAACTGATCCTTATGCAGAAATTAGCAGTGCATATGGGTCTTTTAACACACTAAAAAACAGCGTTTCTTTTGGTACCGGGATTATTGACAAACATTTCAGTCTAGATGCTCGAATTTCGAAACTTGCTTCTGACGGCTATATCGACCGCGCATCTTCTGAATTACTATCCTATTATATTTCAGCAGCTTACACATCAGGCAAAAACCTGATAAGATTCAATTTGTTTTCAGGTAAAGAAAAAACATACCAGGCATGGGATGGAATTCCTTCGGGTATACTGGATACAAACCGGACCTATAATGGTATGGGCGCTTATACTGATAGCAAAGGGAATCAGCGTTATTACAGCAACGAAACAGATAACTATTCACAAACGCATTACCAGGCTCTTTTTTCGCACGAATTCAGCAAACAACTCTTCCTGAATGCTTCTGTTCATCATACATTCGGCGCTGGTTACTACGAACAGTATCGCGAAAGCGACGAACTTGAAGCATATGGTATTGAACCAATAAGAATAAATGCACCTTATTATGTAACAGGCGAGGATACAATACTGACTCCTGACAGTTTAATACGAATCAGTGACCTGATCAGACAGAAACAGCTGGCCAACACATTCACAGGGTTTACCTGGTCGTTTAATTACCACATAAACCGATTACAATCTTCGATAGGTGGCTCATGGAATACTTATACCGGCAATCATTTCGGAAGAGTAATATGGTCGCAGTTTGCAGGTAACAGTGAAATTAATCACGAATGGTACCGCAGCAAGGCTTTAAAAAATGATTTCAATATTTTCGTTAAAACGGAATACGCTGTGACCGATAAACTAAATACATGGCTTGATCTTCAATACAGGGGCATCAGCTATACTATTGACGGGATTGATGACGACAGCCGCAACATTACACAAAAGCATACATTTAACTTTTTTAATCCTAAAGCCGGTTTCTCGTTTAAGTTAAACGGTAAACAAAGTATATATACTTCTTTATCAATTGCCGGTCGCGAGCCTAACCGTGATAATTTTGTGGATGCCGATCCTTTAAAACCCGCTCCCAGGCCCGAAACCCTTTATGATGCCGAAGCTGGTTACGCTATCAGTTCCGACTGGTTTTCAATCAATGCCAATGCATATTATATGCACTATCACGAGCAATTGGTGCTGACCGGGGCGATAAATGATGTGGGCGCAGCGGTAATGATCAATGTTCCGGCGAGCTACCGCGCCGGTATTGAATTATCGGCCAAAACGATTCTTTCATCAAACCTAAAATGGGAACCATCAGTTACATTCAGCAGGAATAAAATAAAAACTTTCACTGAATATATTGATGATTGGGATACCTGGGGACAAATATCAGTAAATCATTCAAATACAGATTTATCTTTTTCACCGTCTGTCATAGCAAGCAGTACTATCAGTTGGGCCGCACTCAAGGGATTTAATGTAAGCCTTATCAGTAAATTTGTTGGCAAACAGTTTATTGATAACACACAAAGTTCAGACAGGCAGCTTGATCCTTACTTTGTAAACAACATCCTGGTCAGCTATAGTATAAATCCTGGTTTTGTGAAAGAAATCAGTTTCACGCTTATGATCAACAATTTCCTTAATGAACAATACGAATCGAATGCCTGGGTATACCGATACTCCTACGAAAACACCATGCAAAAGCTGGATGGCTATTTCCCACAGGCGGGAATAAATTTTATGGCCGGAGTGGTGGCAAAGTTTTAAGTGGTAAAATCCTGATAGAAGAGAAAAGTCTTTAAAGTACTATTTATGAGGTAAGGCTTCTGCGGAACTAAACTTTTAAGTTGTCATTCGTATATCGTAATTCGTACCTCGTAATTCGTAATTCGTAATTCGTAAATCCGAAATTCCCTACCTTTGCCCCATATGCCAAATATCATCACAATTAAGAATAAAAAAGCCTGGCACGAGTATTTTCTCGTCGAACAGTTTACTGCCGGCATTATGCTCCTGGGTACTGAAATTAAGGCAATCCGCGAAGGCAAAGTAAATCTTACCGACAGTTATTGTGCCTTTGACCATGATGAATTATACTTACTCAACGCGCATATATCGGAATATAAATTTGGAAATCAGTTTAACCATATTGCCAAGCGAGCCCGGAAACTATTACTTAACCGGCAGGAACTCAAAAAGATCATCGGCAAAACCCGTGAAAAAGGACTCACTATTGTCCCGATAGAAATGTTTATTAATGAAAAAGGCCTTTGTAAAGTCACCATTTCAATTGCAAAAGGCAAGAAAATGTACGACAAGCGCGAAACGCTTAAAACCAAAGACAATAAAAGGGAAATGGACCGAAGGCATGAAGACTAGAAGTTGGGAAATTGCAATTGTGGAATCCGGATTGCGGATTAAAGAATTAAATTCTCAATCTTCTCAATCTCATAAATCCTTTCCATCTTTTCAATCCGGTAACAGCTTTTTTCTTTTTATATCCATTGCCAGTTTCCTGAAAAGGTTTTGCTGTCTGGCATATTCGCCCGACCAGAATTTGATAGACTCAACCTGGGTAGCATTTGGCGCCGATTCCATGTAGCAAAAGGTAGAATACAATTTCGAAATCTCCTCGCGTATCTTTTCTTCGTCGGCAAAAATCGATTTCTGCTTTGTCGCGGTAAGCTCTGCTTTAATCTTCTGAAGCTCATCAAATTTTACCTTCAGTTTCTTGTTTTTTACAAATGCAAGGGTATCAGCCTTTAACTGATTCTGAATCAGGATAATACTATCGAGTGTACTATTCAGACTGTTGTAAACAGCCAGTAACTCATGAGCTTTATCATAAACCAGTTTCCGTTGGGTAAGGTCCAACTCTTTATTAGTTTCATCAGGAATGCATTTCACTTTTGAAGCATAAACTTTGTCGTTCACACGAAGGTTAATTGTGTAAATTCCAGGCAAAACCATGGGTGCTGAAAATCCGCTGAAATCCATTTTTGTGCTGCCTGCTGCTACCTTAGGAGGTGTTTCACGTAGGTTCCAGTAAACCATGTTGATCCCTTTAAGTATGGTTCCGGGTGAAGTTTGAACTAAACTACCATTTTCATCAAGAATATCGATGCTTACTTTACCAAAGCTTAGCCTGTTTTTGAAATAATACGTTATTGGCGGCGTGAATGGCGGGTTCCCAACAGCCCATTCTCCCTGAACATTTGGACCACCATATCCGAATTTACCTTGGCTAAGCACCAGATCCGGTGTCGGGAAAACATATACTTCCTGGGCTAATATCTCAGGCGTAAGCTTGCTGACAGGGCGGATATCATCAAGTATAAATATGCCACGACCATGAGTGGCAACAATCAGGTCGTGAGTTCGGGGATGAATCTGTATGTCGTGAACCAATGCATATTCAGGAATTTTATTTTTCATCCTGAACCAGTTATTTCCGCCATCAAGGGTAGCGAAGAGTCCCATTTCCGTGCCCAGGAAAAGCAGATCCCTGTTTTCGGTATCTTCTTTTATTTTATGAGCAAAACCTGTAAAAACGGAACTGTTTATTCGGTTCCAGGATTTCCCTCCATCGGTGCTTTTAGCCAGATAGGTTTGATGATCACCATACATATGGTTTTCAAAGGTTACATATATCAGATTCCGGTCAAATTTCGAAAGTTCAATACTGCTTACCCAGGCTTGCGGAGCAATTCCACAACTGGCAACCTCAGTTGACAGATTTGTCCAGTTTTTACCTGCATCGCCGGTGAACTGAAGGTTACCGTCATCGGTCCCTACCCAGATTATATTTTCATCGAGCGGTGATTCGCTGATTGCAAAAATAGTACAGTGATTTTCGGCAGAAGTATTGTCGGCGCTCAATCCTCCGCTATCTTCCTGCTTTTGCTTTAGTTTGTCGTTGGTAGTAAGATCAGGTGAAATGCGTTTCCAGTTTCTTCCCTGGTCTGTCGATTTGTATAAATATTGCGCTCCTACATACAGGTTATGAGGATTATTTGAACCGGTGACTATAGGTGTATTCCAATTCCAGCGCAACTTTTCTTCCGCTGCTGTCTTTTGGGGCTGGATATTTTCCGACTTAAACGATGGCAGCACGGTCCTGCTCATCGAACCTCCCTGCGATTCGGAATAAACAGTTTTGCCATCAATGTCGGGAACCGTCCAGAACCCGTCGCCCCCTCCCACTACTTGCCATCTGCCATTGCCTATGCCCCCGGGTGCTGCACTTGGTGCCATCCAGCTACCGTTATCCTGGAGACCTCCATACACATTATAGGGATCATTTAAATCGTAAGCTACATGATAAAACTGACCAACAGGCAGATTCTGAATATATTGCCACGTCACACCCTTGTCGATACTCATATAAACTCCACCATCGGAACCAACATAAATTACATTGGTGCAGGACGGGTTTATCCATATGGCATGCATATCGCTGTGGATTGGAGCTCCTTCGTTGCTTGCATCTGCAAAAGAGTATCCGCCGTCGGAACTGAATGATAATGACAAAGCAGGGCGATAGACGCGTTTTGGGTCATTCGGATCAACCGCTATGGTACTGAAATAGAATGGGCGTGAAACAATATTGAACGATGCACTCTGGCTTTTCCAGTTCTCACCACCATCGGATGAAATGTATAAACCTGTATTATTACTTTCCACGATAGCAAACATCTGCTTTGGATCACTTGGAGCCAGGCACATGGCTATCCGTCCGAATGGTTTTGCAGGCAAGCCGTTTTTAATCTCACGCCAGGTTTTACCTCCGTCTTCACTCTTATACAAACCGCTTCCGATTCCTCCGGAATTAAAACTGTAGGGAGTGCGCCGGAACTGCCAGGTTGAAGCAAGCAGAATCTCAGGATGCACCGGATCAATTAACAGGTCAGCGCAACCGGTTTGCTCATCGATGTATAGGATTTTCTGCCAGGTTATGCCGCCGTCGACTGATTTGTAAAGCCCTCTGTTCTTACTGTCGCTCCAGAGAGGTCCCGGAACTGCTACGTAAATCTCGTTTGAGTTTAACGGGTTTAAAACAATTTTGGAGATATGCTCCGTGCTATCCAATCCTATCTTCTGCCAGTTATCGCCACCGTCGGTTGATTTATACATTCCATCCCCAATAGAAACTGAATTGCGCATATTGCTTTCACCTGTCCCGACATAAACGATTTGAGGGTTTTTCTGATCTATAGCCAATGCCCCGATAGATTGGCAATACTTATCAAAAACCGGTTTTGAAGAGGCTCCGGAACTGGTTGATTTCCAAACTCCTCCACCTGCTGTCCCGAAATAGATTGTTTTGCCATCATCGGCCACAACGCCTTCAATGGCAGTGATACGGCCGCTCATAGCGCCTGATCCTAAAGCCCGTGCTTCCATCACACTAAACAGGGAAGAGCTTACCTTGGTCTGTGCGATACAGGCACCGGATATAAGCAAACCAAAAAACAGAACAGGTACTCTTTTCATAACCTATATCTTAACTTATTAAATTAAAAATGAATTGGAAAAGTCCGGGAATAACCAGGCGGTAGTCAAAATGAGTTAATTCGTAGGTTTAAAAATACTTTCATCTACTTCGGGATTTATGGTGACTTTTTTTATCTCCATTTCTCCCGGGCCGACATGCATGCTCATAGCTATCACAACCCCTTCAGCCAGTTTCTGATAATTGCCCATTGTGACTGAATTCTCAACCACTTGCCCGTTTACAGTAGCTTTTACTGATTTCTTTGTTAGAAGATAGGTATCGGAATCCATGAAATAAGTGGTTTCTTTTCCGTTGCTGTCAGTCAGCTTCAATTTCAGGCATTCCGTTCCTTCCATATCGTCGGTTCCCAGGTATTCAATTTTATCACCAGTTTCTTTGTAACGAAGCAGTTTATCAAGAATGCACAATTCATCCTGTGAATTCTTCAACATATCTTCTGTTATGGGCTCCGCCTTGGTTTGTCCCTGAAATGGCATATAGTTCCAACCGTTGGTTTTTGTAATAATAGAATACCCGTTCATACCCATAGCTGTAATATCCGTGCGCATAGCCTGACAATTAACCTGGGTGGTGGCTATCTGCATTTCCATGCCCTGCATTTTCATCACCATATCCATTTTTAAGGTATTAATCTTAGCCCAGTTATCGACTCCTCCGATGGCTTCGGCATGTTTTGTGAGAATTTCATCAATGTTCTGCGCTTTCGTTGTTACCGACAGCATCCCGATTACCAGGAAAGTTAAAAGTAGTCTTGAGATTTTCATTTTGGATAGATTTAATTTATGTTTAGAAACAGAATTGAAAATTATCAGAGGTAATAAATGACCTGGAGTTATGTATGCTAAGTAATATGATATCAGTAATTTAAAATATGGCAGCAAACAAGTTTACATTTTCATGGAAATTTAAGCCTGAATAATTATCACGTAAAAATATAAAATAAATGCATGTCCGATTTAAATGAAAAACAAATTGAAGAGAAAGAGAGATAATAAAGTTGAACGGAAATAAAAAATTCATATTTTCGATAGCCTGAAAAAAGGCTGATTTGTGATTACGGATCCTGAATTAATGTTTCAATCTTATCAATTATATCAATCCTTACAAACACTTCTTACCAATGAGTTCTGTTCCTTTCAAAGCATACTGGATAACCGAAAATCCTATTGACGTTTTCCATCACCAGGTTATAGAGCGTCGTACTGAAGAACTTGCACAAAACGGTGTCCTTATTAAAGTCGCTTATTCTTCCCTGAATTATAAGGATGCCTTATCAGCTACCGGAAATAAGGGCATTACACGTCACTATCCGCATACCCCTGGCATTGATGCATCAGGCATTATTATTGAAAGTAATTCCGGGAAATTTCGTCCCGGCGACAAAGTAATTGTTACCGGTTACGACCTGGGAATGAACACAATGGGTGGTTTCGGCGAATACATAAATGTCCCGGCTGAATGGATAGTTCCTTTGCCTGAAAGTCTGAGCCTGGAAGAAAGTATGATGCTAGGTACTGCAGGATTTACTGCCGCTTTGGCAATGTCTCATCTTCAGAGATGTGGACAAACCCCTGAAGAAGGCGCTTTGCTGGTCACAGGAGCCAGCGGTGGAGTAGGAAGCCTTTCGGTTGCAATTGCATCAAAACTAGGCTATAAGGTTGAAGCATCAACCGGCAAAGCCGATAGAACTGAATACCTTATTAATTTAGGTGCAAATAAAATAATCGACCGATCGGAAGTTGACAATCAATCGGGCCGGATGCTGCTGCGGGCAAAGTGGGCCGGAGCCATTGACACCGTGGGTGGAAATACATTGGCTACTATTCTCAAATCATTGAAACCACATGGCAATGTTGCCAGTTGCGGAAATGTAGCCTCGCCCCTGCTCTATACCAGCGTTTTCCCTTTTATTTTGAACGGCATCAACCTGCTGGGTATCAATTCGGCTACAACGCCTATGCCCATAAGGCAATCATTATGGAACAAACTTGCCGGTGAGTGGAAACCTGACCTTCAGCGAATTGAAACTAAATTAATCGCGTTTGATGAGATACATGCAAGTATCGAAAAAATACTTCATGGTAAAATAACAGGGCGCGTGGTGTTGGCGCATCATAACAATTTATAACAATATCTTATTTGAGTGCCAGTCGCTAGACGCATTTATTCTCTTGATATCATTCAATTTATTTATTACAGCATTTAAGGGCCCGTTTTACTAGGGATCAAAGGGTTTTTTTATGCAAACTGGTAAAGAGGCAATATCGGTTGGCCCGAATGAAACGAGTAAAACCTGATTGAGATAATTAACAATTGAGCCTTACATGGTTGATAACTTTATTAATAGAAAACAACAGGATTAGCAAAAACAAACCCTCATATTCATCAATTTTCAGGATAGCTTTTAATCACATTTTCAAACATTTATGAAAGTTATCTCTCATTTATTAAGACAAAAGATTAATTTAGAGAAATTCTAAATTGCTGCTATATTAATTTTATTACATATATAATTACAACAATTCTATACTTTTGCGGCCTCTTAACCTGAATAAAAAGTTATTTATGGACAGCAGCGCTCTAGTACTTTTCTTTATTGTTGCAGTTGTACTTGTAGGAGGAGCCATGCTTTTCTCCAGTTTTGTACCGCCAACATCCTATAATCCAGCTAAATTTGAACCTTACGAATGCGGTATTGAAACCATTGGAGGTTCCTGGTTGCAATACACTGTAGGATATTACCTGTTTGCCATTATTTTCCTGATTTTCGATGTGGAAACCGTTTTTGTTTTTCCTTGGGCAGTGGTAATGAAACACGCAGGCATGACAGGCTACATTGAAATACTCATCTTTTTCTTCATTTTAGGTCTTGGCCTTTTATATGGCTGGAAAAAACATGCATTGAAATGGGAATAACAACTAAAAAAGAATTTGAGAAAAACGACTTCCCGATTTTGGATTCTTACGAGGGAGGCAGTATAATACTCACACAGCTTGATGCACTTGTTAATTGGGCCAGATCCAATTCGGTCTGGCCCTTAACCTTTGGGACACGCTGCTGTGCCATTGAGTTTATGGCAGTAGGTGCTTCGAGGCATGATATGGCTCGTTTCGGATACGAAGTTGCACGCGCAACCCCGCGCCAGGCTGATATGATTATTATTTCCGGTTCCATTAATTATAAGATGGCTCCTGTTTTAAAACGGTTGTATGACCAGATCGCCGATCCGAAATACGTAATCGCAATGGGTGCCTGTGCTGTTTCCGGCGGACCGTTCTATTACAATTCATATTCTATTGTAAAAGGTGCTGACCATGTAATCCCTGTTGACGTTTACGTTCCAGGCTGTCCACCACGACCGGAAGCACTTTTGTATGCTTTCCTGCAATTGCAGAAAAAAATCAAGAGGGAGAAAAACTTCAAGCAGCAAATTAAAAAATAAGGTATAAGGAAATCAGGTAAAAGGCAGAGCAGCTATTGAAAATATAACGTATTACGATCAATCAGATACGAAATAAACACAGCACTCTGGCACAATCCGAAACCAATCAGGTCATGACAAACGAACAACTTATAGAACAGCTTACATCTGCAAACCCGGATACAGTCGTGAAACAAGGCAGCCAGTACCCTGAAATTACTGTTGCCCATGACAAGCTGCATGCGTTTATGCAAAACATCAAATCCGATACCAGCCTGGCCTTCGATTACCTGGTGTGCCAATCCGGAGTTGATTATCCAGAATTTATCCAGGTTGTTTACCATCTGGAATCGACCACTCACCAACATTTCATAGTTGTTAAAGCCAATACTGAAAACAGGGAAACAGCAACTTTGGATACAGTTTCGGATATATGGCCATCAGCCGAATTCCACGAATGCGAAATCTATGATTTGCTGGGGGTTTCATTTGATAATCATCCAAATCTTCGCCGTTATTTCCTCGACGACACCTGGGGACACCCGCTTCGCAAAGATTTTCATGATGATATTCACGTTGTAGAAAGATAGTTATGGCCCAAATAATTGAACAACTTATTACTACCGACGAGATAAAAACTGACGAATATCTTGTTAATATGGGTCCGCAGCACCCCAGTACACACGGTGTATTGCGGCTACTTGTAAAGCTTGAAGGAGAAATTGTGCACAATGTTGAGCCTCATATAGGCTACATTCACAGCGGCATCGAAAAAATGACTGAGTCCCTCTCCTATCCGCAAATCATCCATCTTACTGATCGCATGGATTACCTTTCGGCACACATGAGTAATGAAGCCGTTTGCCTTGCTGTTGAAAGTGCCTTGCAGGTTGAAGTTCCTGAAAGGATAAAATATATTCGCACCATTTGGGACGAATTACAGCGTCTGGCTTCGCATCAGTTATGGTGGTGTGCTTCGGGAATGGACCTTGGCGCATTGACAGCATTCTTCTATGGCCTGCGCGACCGTGAAGAAATCCTCGATATTTTTGAAGAAACCTGCGGCGCACGTCTCACAACAAGTTACAGTGTACCGGGAGGTGTAATGTTTGATATACATCCTAACTTCCAACGCAGGGTTAAAGATTTCATTAAACATTTCAGGAGAAAATTACCCGAATACGATAAACTGCTCACCGGAAACATCATTTTCCAGAACCGTACCAAAGGTGTCGGAGTTTTATCAAAAGAAGATGCGATAGCATTCGGAGTAACCGGTCCGACCGGCCGTGCTTCGGGATTCAGCTGCGACGTTCGCAAGCATCATCCTTACAGCGCTTATCCCTATATTAAATTCGACGAAAAGCTGGGCACCGACGGCGACTCATTTATGCGTTGGAAACTGAGGATGGACGAAATGCATGAATCGCTAAGTATTATTGAACAGCTTATCGACAATATTCCTGAAGGAGATTATGCTGTGAAGATGAAAGGCGTTATCAAACTTCCTGAAGGCGAATTTTATCAAAGAGTTGAAACAGCCCGTGGTGAATTTGGTGTGTATGTTGTAAGTGATGGAAAGAAAAATCCTTACCGCGTTAAATTCCGTTCCCCTGGTTTCTCGAACCTCTTTGCAATTAACCATATTGCTAAAGGATGGAAAATTGCTGACCTTGTTGCAATTATGGCCACTTTCGACCTTATCATTCCTGATATTGACAGGTAGGAAGGGAAAAAGTGTCTGCACACCCGCAGGGTGTCTGACACTGGGAAATAGTGAATAATGGATAGTGAATGGTTTGAAGAGTTTGATGTAAACCCATTGAAATTGAACTTTTGAACGCAAAGCCGTCACTGCGAGGAGGAACGACGAAGCAGGAACGCCGCAGGCAATCAAACGCGAAGCATTGAACGCCGCAGGCAATTGAACGCGAAGCTTTGAACGAATAAGTCAACTGAAGAACTGAATACGATAAAAATCTGATAAACCCATTTAAGAATGGCATTCGAAAAATACGATTTTACGCCTATCACTCAAGCCATACACCAGGCGTTGATTGAAAACGTTTCCCCATTACTTACAACAATCATTGAATGGACAATAATAGGAGTTTTATACCTTCTGTTTATTGCTGTTTTCGGACTGTTCCTGGTGTATGCCGAACGCAAAGTTTGTGCAGCATTTCAGCAACGATTAGGACCTATGCGTGTTGGTCCATGGGGATTATTACAAACCATTGCCGACTTTGTTAAGTTGCTGATGAAAGAGCTGATCACACCGAAAAGTGTTGACAGATTTCTCTACAACCTGGCTCCTTTTATTGTTATTATTGTTCCATTTCTTACCATTTCGGTAATTCCTTTTGCCCCTGGCCTACAGGCACTTGATTTCGACATAGGGATCTTCTTTGTAACCGCTGTTTCTTCAGTTGGCGTAATTGGAGTGCTACTCGCAGGTTGGGCCAGTAATAATAAATATTCACTCATTGGTGGTATGCGTAGTGGTGCACAGATTGTAAGTTATGAACTTTCGGTCGGTATGTCGCTTATTACCATGGTTATACTTGCAGGCACTATGCAGGTTTCCGAGATCGTTGAACTTCAGCGCGGCGGATGGTTCCTGTTTAAAGGACATATACCTGCAATAATAGCATTCTTTGTATTTGTAATTGCCGGTACTGCCGAAACCAATCGCGGTCCTTTTGATCTTGCAGAAGCTGAATCAGAACTTACGGCAGGTTTCCATACGGAATATTCCGGTATCAAATTCGCATTCTTCTTCCTGGCTGAATACATAAACCTGTTTATTGTTGCAGCAATGGCTACCATCGTATTCCTCGGAGGCTGGATGCCATTCCACTTCGGAGATTGGACAGCTTTTAATAATGTTATGGACTTTATTCCGGGCCTTATCTGGTTCTTTATGAAAGTATTTGGAATCATTTTCCTGATCATGTGGTTCAAATGGACTTTCCCCCGCCTACGTATCGACCAGATCCTGACACTGGAATGGAAATACCTGCTACCAATAAACCTGTTCAATATTCTTTTGATGGCAACTATGGTATTACTGGGCTGGCATTGGTAAGGAAGTGAAGAGTGTCTGTACACCCGCAGGTGTCTGACACTGCAAGAGTGAAAAGTAAACGGTTTAACTTAAAAGAGTAATAGATAATGTTCGTTTCCGAAATTGAAAACCCGGAAACTTATAAATTAAAAATCTGAACGAATGAGATCATTCATCGCCTATATAAAAGAAATTTTTAGCGCCATCTGGAGTTTGCTTACCGGTATGAAGGTTACTGCCAAGTACTTTTTCACTCCCTGGAAGAATGTCACCCAGCAATATCCCGAAAACCGCGAAACCCTAGTGATGTTTGAACGTTTCAGGGGCGAAGTGATTATGCCGCACAACGAGACTAATGAGCATAAATGTACCGGTTGCGGGCTTTGCGAAAATGCTTGTCCTAACGGTTCTATCGAGATTATCACTAAAAGCATTGTGAATGAGGAAGGTAAAAAGAAACGTTTGATCGATCAACATATTTACCACCTGGGAATGTGCACATTTTGTAATTTATGTATAAGAGCATGCCCGTCAGATGCAATTGTAATGGCTCAAACATTTGAGCATGCCCATTGGGACCGTACAACCATGACCAAAGTGCTTAACCAACCCGGATCAAAGATCATGGATGGAATTAAGGAATAGTGAAAAATGAAAAGTGAAAAGTGAAAAGTAAAGATCATTAAGTAATATTGTGAGGCTGAGTGAAGTCGAAGCCATTCTGAATATTATCTGAATTACCTTTTACTGAAAGAAATCGAAGTTAAGTTCTTAATAGAAAATATACCAAAGATGAATAGTGAAGTAATGTTTTACCTTTTGGCCGGAATGATCCTGATTTTTTCAGTTCTCACCGTCACGAGCCGGAAAATACTCCGCGCAGCGGTGTACCTGCTCTTTGTACTCATTTCAACTGCCGCCATTTATTTTATGCTCGAATATACCTTCCTTGCAGCTGTTCAGCTCACCGTATATGCTGGTGGTATCGTGGTGTTGATCATTTTCTCTGTACTGCTAACCAGTCATATCAGTGAGAAAGCAATAATGGCCGACAGGAAACAGAGCTTATTATCGGCTCTTTCGGTGGGTGCAGGTGCATTGCTGACCCTCATCACCATTATGAAATTTACGTTTATGCCATCTGCTGCGCCTGCTCAGACTTCGACAATTACTGATGTTGGAAATGCACTTATATCATACAACCGCGATGGATTTGCACTTCCTTTCGAGGTTATTTCAATCCTCTTGCTGGCAGCATTGATCGGAGCCATTATTGTTGCAAGAAAGGAAAAAGATGGCACGATTACCCCAAAAGAGAATAATAGAGCCTGACAGGTATCCTTTAAACTAAGATGCTTCGATCAGAATTTAAAACATTTGAATAAAATTACACAGTCAACAAAATATATCCCATGACCGGAACCATACCATTGCAAGCTTTCCTGGTAATAAGTACCCTGATGTTTTTTATCGGGATTTATGGGTTTCTTACCCGTAAAAACCTGATAACCATGCTTATGTCAATCGAGTTGATTCTTAACTCTGTGAATATCAACTTTGTTGGTTTCAATCGGTACTTATACCCACAAAACCTTCAGGGTCATTTTTTTACACTTATCATTATTGCCATCGCTGCTGCCGAAGCCGCTGTTGCAATTGCCATCATCATCAATATTTACCGCAATTTCAGGTCAATTGATGTTGATAATGTGGACGAAATGAAATTTTAACCAAACGCATTAATCACCGACATAGTAAGCAGATATGATTGATTATACTTATACATTACTTATTCCGCTGATTCCCTTTGTATTTTTTATACTTATCGGAATCACAGGACATAAAATGAAACCCATAATTTCGGGGCTTATCGGTACTGCCGGTTTAGGAATTGCAGCCATACTTTCGTATGTAACTGCCATCAGGTATTTCTGGACCGACCACCTGGCCGAAACCGGTTACAAGTCAATCAAAGCTTTTGAGGTAAACTGGCTTCACCTTACTGATAAACTTACTATTAAACTTGGGGTTTTAATCGATCCCATTTCAGTAATGATGCTGGTTGTTATCACAACGGTTTCGTTGATGGTTCACATTTACAGCATAGGCTATATGAAAGGCGAACGCGGATTCCACCGCTTTTTCGCTTTCCTTTCACTTTTTAGTTTTTCCATGCTTGGTTTGGTTTTAGCTACTAATATTTTCCAGATGTACATTTTCTGGGAACTTGTGGGTGTTTCATCTTTTCTTTTAATTGGTTTTTATTACGAGAAACCAAGCGCCGTTGCCGCATCCAAAAAAGCTTTTATCGTTACACGTTTTGCCGACTTAGGATTCCTTATCGGTATCCTGATGCTTTCGTTTAACACAGGAACTTTTGATTTTCAAACTCTTACAAGTGCAACAGGACCTGCAATTACCCAGGCAGGCGGTGCTGCTTTCATGGGAATGTCGGTACTCACCTGGTCGATGATCTTTATTTTTATGGGAGGTGCCGGTAAATCGGCCATGTTCCCGCTTCATATCTGGCTGCCGGATGCAATGGAAGGCCCTACACCTGTTTCGGCACTAATTCATGCTGCAACCATGGTTGTTGCCGGTGTTTACCTGGTGGCAAGGCTTTTTCCAATCTACGCACTCGGAGCTCCTGACGCACTTACTGTTGTGGCATGGGTTGGAGGAATTTCTTCACTTTTTGCCGCTATCATAGCATGTACTCAAACGGATATCAAACGGGTACTCGCCTATTCAACCATGTCGCAGATCGGGTATATGATGCTTGCACTTGGGGTTTCAGGTTATGGCGGCGAAGAAGGACTTGGTTTTATGGCTGGTAACTTCCACCTGTTTACACATGCCATGTTCAAATCCTTGTTATTCCTTGGAGCCGGAGCTATTATCCATGCAGTTCACAGCAACGATATGCGCGACATGGGCGGACTTCGCAAATACCTTCCCATAACTCATGCTACTTTCCTTATTGCCTGTATTACTATTGCCGGGATTCCTCCTTTCTCCGGATTCTTCAGCAAGGACGAAATAATGGCTGCTGCATGGCATCATAACAAAATCCTGTTTTCAATTGAATACCTTGTTGCAGGTTTAACTGCATTCTATATGTTCCGCCTATATTACAGCATTTTCTGGGGCAAGGCAACACACTACCACCACACTCCTCATGAAGCCCCTTATGTAATGACCATTCCTCTGATGATTCTTGCCTTTGGTGCAGTATTTGCCGGTTTCCTGCCATTCCACGCATTGGTAACTTCCGATGGAATGCCATTTGAATCACATATCGATTGGAGCATAGCTATTCCTTCGGTGTTGATCGGTTTGCTAGGAATTGGAGGCGCTACAATCATGTATTTGAAAACAAATGGCTTACCGGATAAATTAGCTGGTATTTTCGGACAAACCTACAAATGGGCGTTCCATAAATTTTACATTGACGAGGTATATCTTTTCGTTACAAAGAAAATCATCTTCAACAGAATTTCAGCTCCAATTGCCTGGTTCGACAGGCATATTGTTGATGGATTTATGAATCTGATAGCGCGTGTGATTGAAAACACATCAAGCTTAATCAAAGGTTTTCAGTCAGGACGCGTTCAACAGTATGGATATGTGTTTATTACAGGAGCAATCGCACTTGTATTGATATTCGTTTTCCTCTGGTAAATTCTAAAACTGGCATAAAAAAAGTAAAAATTTAAATAGCAAAAAACTACCCATGAATATTCTCAGTTTATTTGTTCTGATTCCTGTACTGACAGTATTTGCAATCATGTTTACCAAAGACATGAAGCAAACCCGTGTCGTAAGTGCTATAGGTATGGGCATCCAACTTGTACTAGCAGGTATACTTATATACCTGTATCTTACTGAACGGCATGCCGGAAATATGGATGCAATGATGTTTTATTACGATTCTGTTTGGTTTCCGACGCTCAACATCCGGTATACCATTGGTGTCGACGGAATTTCGGTTGCCATGATCGGTCTTACTGCCATTGTTGTATTTGCCGGCATTTTTGCATCCTGGAAAGTGGATTACCTTTACAGGGAATTCTTTATTTCACTCATTTTACTTTCTTCGGGGGTATTCGGATTCTTTATATCACTCGACCTCTTTACGATGTTCCTTTTCTACGAGGTTGCCGTAATTCCTATGTACCTGCTTATCGGGATATGGGGAACCGGTCCGAAAGAATATTCGGCTATGAAACTTACCCTTATGCTTATGGCTGGTTCAGCACTTTTACTGGTCGGACTTCTGGGCATCTATTTCTACTCCTCAGCTACCGGAACTCCACTCACTTTCAACATTATGGAGATATCGAAGCATACAATCCCGATTGAAATGCAACGCTTCCTGTTTCCTTTCACTTTTGTTGGGTTCGGAATACTTGGAGCTCTCTTTCCTTTCCACACCTGGTCACCCGATGGCCATGCCTCCGCTCCTACTGCCGTATCTATGCTTCACGCAGGTGTACTTATGAAACTGGGAGGTTACGGTGCCTTCAGGGTTGCTATTTTCCTGATGCCCGAAGCTGCTCACGAACAGGCCTGGATATTCCTTATTTTAACAGGTATCAGTGTGGTTTATGGCGCTTTCGGAGCTATCTTCCAGAAAGACCTTAAATATATCAATGCATATTCCTCGGTAAGCCATTGTGGTCTGGTGCTTTTCGCGATACTTATGATGAATGAAACTGCTTTGAATGGCGCAGTAATCCAGATGATCTCACACGGATTGATGACAGCCCTCTTCTTTGCTCTAATCGGCATGATATACGGTCGTACTCATACCCGTTTGATTAACGAAATGGGCGGCCTGATGAAAGTTATTCCTTTCCTTGGTGTTGTTTATGTTATAGCCGGACTTGCTTCATTAGGACTTCCCGGATTAAGCGGTTTTGTTGCCGAAATGACAATTTTTGTTGGTTCGTTCCAGCATACTGATACTTTCCACCGGATATTAACCATAGTTGCGGCCTCATCAATCGTAATTACTGCTGTTTATATTTTAAGAGTTGTCGGAGTCCTGCTTTTCGGACCCATTAAAAACGATCACTTCCTGCACCTTCATGATGCAGTATGGTATGAAAGACTCTCAACTTTAACACTTCTGCTTGCTATAGCCGCCATTGGTATGGCACCTCTCTGGTTATCGGATATGATTGGTTTCAGTCTTGGACCTATCGTTGAAAAAATTAACGGGGTTGCAGCCGTTGCCGGACTTTTTTAATCCATTGTATTAATCAAACTATAGATACTCATTATGAGCATAAACGATTTCATGACAATGCGGCACGAATTGATACTGGTAGCTCTGGTATTACTTGTTCTCATTATCGATCTGAACCTTAAAAAGAGTCAGAAGCACCGTATCATCCCGATTGCAATTTCGCTGTTCTTCATTCATACCGTAGTAGGATTCCTGCCGGCACAATCAGGTGTTCTTTTCGGAGGGATGTACCACACTGACGGACTGACCATTCTGATGAAAAACATCCTGAATATCGGGGTTCTGATAATCCTGATGCAGAGTGTTACCTGGCTTAAGAAAGAAGAAAACGGTGAGAAAATCAGCGAATTCTACATACTGTTGCTGTCTACACTTGTGGGAATGAATTTCATGATTTCTTCAGGTGACTTCCTCATGTTGTATCTTGGCCTTGAGCTTGCTACCATTCCCATGGCCGCTTTAGCAGCATACACTCATCATCAGACTCGTTCAGCTGAAGCGGGTATCAAACTTATTCTGTCATCGGCACTTTCATCAGGGATCCTCCTTTTTGGACTCTCGTTGATTTACGGCTCAACAGGGTCAATCTATTTTGATGTTGTTGGTTCCCTTTATTCAAATACACCGATGCAGGTACTTGCATTTATATTTTTCTTTACCGGTATGGCTTTCAAAATTTCATTGGTTCCATTCCACCTCTGGACTGCCGACGTTTATGAAGGTGCTCCGGTTAACGTAACGTCTTATTTTTCAGTAATATCAAAAGGCGCGTCAGCATTTATACTCATCATGGTAATGTACACCGTGTTCCATTCCATTGCTTACCTGTGGAAAGATATCGTGTACCTTATTGCCGTTATGACCATGACAATCGGTAACCTTTTTGCTCTGAGGCAGAAAAACTTGAAACGCTTCCTTGCTTTCTCAAGTATTGCACAGGCTGGTTTTATACTGCTTGGTATCCTTGGAGGCAATAAACTCGGTATGACGGCTACGGTTTACTTTGTGCTGGTATATATATTCTCCAACCTGGGCGCTTTCGGCGTAATTTCAGCTATTTCGGCAAAAACAGGCAAAGAAAGTATGGACGATTATGATGGTCTTTATCAAACCAATCCCAAGCTCACTTTGCTTATGATGCTTAGCTTGTTTTCACTTGCCGGAATTCCGCCGGTTGCAGGCTTCTTTGGAAAGTTTTTCCTGTTTGCATCGGCAGCCTCGGGTGGATATTACTGGCTCGTTTTCATTGCGGTTCTCAATGCAACCATTTCATTATACTATTACCTGCTTGTTGTTAAAGCAATGTTTATTAATAAGAACGAAACTCCGATAGCATTCTTTAAAAGTGATACTTTTACACGCATAGGTTTAGTGGCTTGTGCAGTAGGTATCTTTGTTATCGGGTTCTGGAGCCAGGTGTACGAGTTTATTAATACGCTCACGTTTGCCATAGTAAATTAGATTTTTGCATGTCAGATGTTAGATGTCGGATGTAAAAGACTGGTTTTTTACTGACATCGTAAATCTGAAATCGCAAATCGCAAATTAAGAAGAAAAGTTAAAATAACATTTTATTAAAGTTTAATCATGCCACTCAAAGCAAAACATATAGTAGAGGAGCTCAACGGACAACGCTGTACCGTAGTTGAAAAAGGAGCTACGCCTGAACGAATTGAATTTCTGAAAAATCTTCTTGAATTCAATAAGTTTGAGGTTATTGTTACTGAAGACAAAAAAGAAACGGAAGATGCTCCTACTCTGTTTACCATTGGTGTAACCGACCTGGTTTTTAACCCGGTAATTTCGGTTTACGAAATGAGTCTGAAAACGCCCGATGGGAAACGTGTTTCGCCTGCCTACTGGGAACAGAAAACAACCGAGATTGTAGATGAATACTGGGAGTTCAAAGAAAAATAAGTATTTTAACCGGTTTATAGCCGGTTTTTTTATACCTTTTTTGATTTCCAAATCTGATTTTCAAATTATCACCATTGTGTGAGTTCTTTCAGGAGTAGCAAGGGATTTAATCTTGCGCTTATGTATGGCTTAAATTCGTTTTTTTTGAAAGATAAAAACTTGTCAGCTGTAAATCTCAATCCTTTAACAGGGCTATTTCATTAATTCCCTGATCTTAATATATTTAATAAACACAGCATAAGCCGATAAAGCGCAGATTACAAAACCATAATATCCATCGAGGAAACCAAGCTTAAAAATATAATCCCGCTTGAACTTCCAGATGCTTTTAAATATCGCAATAAATAACGAAGATTTCTTTCCCTTGACTAAACCCTCTTTTGCGGCAATTTCAGTAAATTTATTGATCTGATCCAAATGCTGCCGGGTGGAATAATAAGAATAATGAAGTAAATCGCCTTTCAATTTTCCGATTGTTGTATTAGCTTGCATCTGAACACTTTCGTGCAGATTTATTCCACTCCATGCACCTTTTCGCCTGTCCCATAAACGAAGTTTAGCATCAGGATACCAGCCGCAATGTTTAATCCATTTTCCAAGGTAGTTGTTCAGACGGTTAAAATAATAGCCATCAGCTTTCCAATCCTGTTTTACACTTAGAATGGAGGTTCTCAGTGCTTCCGAGATTACCTCATCGGCATCAAGTGATAAAATATATTCATTTTCAGCTTGTTGGCATGCCCATGATTTTTGTTGTTTGTAGCCCTCAAATGCACGTTGCAAAAACCTGGTATGAAAAGGCTTACAAAGCTGCCCGGTTGCATCAGTCGAAAATGAATCAACAACAACAATCTCATCTGCAAGTCCATCAAGTGATTGCAGACATCTTACGATATTACGTTCTTCATTAAAAGTGATGATTACCGCTGATATTTTTATCATCCTGAGCTTATTGTTTCTGCAAATATCTGATTATTTTATCAAATGATGATTGAATAACATCTGCTACTTATTATTAATGTTAAGAGAATTTCATCATTAGTCTGAATTGCCTTAATAAAAAGACTCCTTTTCAGTTTTTAGCCGGGAATTGGAATAATTGTCCGTGATTTATTCGAGTTCCTCAAGCTGGTGGTTCTCCGGCTGGCCTGAATCCCCGTAAACGATGACCGAATTGGCCGGATTATTCAGCCAGATAGCCTTACGCAAGCTGTCGAATTTTATTGACCCGGTGATATACTTGCGGTTCTGGCTGTTGTATGTTTCGTCAATAGTAATAAAATCGCTCTGATCAATGTCGTTCATATTTTCGCAACTCACATAGATGCGTATTATATGGTTATCCGAGATACGATAATCAACTCCGGTTCGCGATTTTTTATATTCATATTTATACCCGTAGCGTAAGGCAGCAATATCGCTCAGCACAGCTGAAGAAGTCGGATAACGGCCTGCTCCTTTTCCATAAATAAACTGTTCATCAGCCAAACGGGTACCAATAATAACACCATTAAATTCGAAACGCACATTATAAAGCTGGCTCCGTGGTCCGACAAAAGTCGGCAGAACATAAGCAGCAACATCTGTGGTATTTACACGCTGTGCGCGGGCAACCAATTTGATGCTATATCCTTTTTCTTTTGCGTAAACACTGTCGGCCGGATGCAACTGTGTTATTCCTTTGCACATGATATCTTCAGGTGCTGAAACAATTCCATAGGCATGATTCAGGATAATAGTAAGCTTATTGGCGGCATCTGTTCCCTGTACATCCAGCGTAGGATCGCTTTCGGCAAAACCTAGTTGCTGGGCCAGTAAAAGGGCTTCTTCATAGACCATACCATCCTCATTCATTCGGGTAAGAATGTAATTTGTGCTTCCATTGATAATACCTGTAACCGAATGAAGCATATCATTATCATAATACTCTTCCAGGTTACGGATTACCGGGATACTACCACATACAGCAGCCTCATATAGGAATGAAGTTTTGTTATCTTTCTGTAAATGAACCAAATCCGGAAGATGCGCCGCAATCATCTTTTTATTGGCACTCACAACGGCTTTTCCGCTACAAAGCGATTTTGATACAATATACCATGCTGCATCGGCATCATCTATAAGCTCAACAACCACATTTATTTCCGGATCATTCAGCAAAAGATCGGCGTCTGTGGTAAATAAGTACTCCGGTGCATTACGCTTTTTTTCAGGATGTTTTATACAAATCCGCTTGATTTCGGCCTGTAGTGTGGGTGTTTGTTTCAATACCCGGTAGATCCCCTCTCCGACTACACCAAAGCCGAATAATCCTATAGTCAGTTTTTTGTCAAAAGTCATAATTAGTTCTGTTATTTATACCTGATAGCCAACAATATTTTGATTTATGATTTTATTGCTTTCTGAATTTACTTCTAAAATTTTAAATCGTTGATCCTTGTTCATAATTCACTTTGATCATATTTTTATTTTGAGACTTTTACCTTTTCAAATGCCTGTTTCAAATCGCTAACCAGATCATCAGCATCTTCAATACCGCATGAAAGTCTGATCAATGAATCATTAATTCCCGATGCCTGTCGTTTTTCGCGAGGGACTGATTTATGTGTCATCTGTGAAGGATGACAAAGCAGGCTCTTAACACCGCCAAGGCTCTCGGCAAGTTTAAAGTACTTTGTTGAGGTCACGAAAGCAGTGGCAGCTTCTTCAGTATCCTTTTTCAAGGAGAAAGAAATCATTCCGCCAAATAATCCATTCTGCTGAACTTTAGCAATCTCATAATTTTTATGCGCCTGCAAGCCCGGGTAGTTCACATGATCCACATCAGGATGCTTTTCCAGGAAAGCAGCTACTTTAATAGCATTTTCACATTGCCGTTCCACACGCAGGGCAACCGTTTCGATTCCACGGATCACCAGCCAGCAATCATGAGGCCCTAAAACCCCACCTGACGAATTCTGGATAAATTTAAGTTCTTCAGCCAGTTTTTCGCTGTTTACAACCACCAATCCGGCCAGGAGGTCTGAGTGTCCGCCAAGGTATTTGGTGCCGCTGTGCATTACTATGTCCGCTCCCAATTCAATCGGGTTCTGAGCTACAGGCGTAGCAAACGTATTATCGATTACAACCAGCGCACCGGTTTTATGCGCCAGAGAAGCAATGGTTTTAATATCCGAAATTTTAAGAGTCGGATTGGTGGGTGATTCGAGCCAAACCAGTTTGGTATTTTCATTCAGAAATTCTTTAATATTAGATGCATCGGTCGTATCTACATAGTGAATTTTAATACCGAATTTCTGATAAATATGTGTAAAAAGTCTGTATGCTCCACCGTAAATATCATCCACAGCAATAATTTCGTCACCGGTTTTCAAGGTTTTAAGAATGGCATCAATGGCTGCCAGTCCTGTCGCGAAAGCAAAGCCAGCAACTCCGCTTTCGAGTTGAGCAATGATTTTTTCGAGTGCTGCACGGGTTGGATTGTCACCACGCGCATATTCGTAACCTTTGTTAACACCGGGAGCTTCCTGAACGTATGTAGCTGTTTGATAAATAGGCACGGAAATAGCTCCGGTTAATTCGTCGATAGGAATGGAATGGATGATTTGTGTGATCTTGTTCATGGTATGTGATATTTATTGATTTAACAATTAAAAGATCACTTACCTGATAGGGCTACCGGAAAAAGCATAAAAAAAGCTCTCCCGATAAGTCAGAAGAGCTTTGAAGATATATCATGAAAAATATCGCAAAACTAATTCCAATCTTATCTTTCCGCCAATAGCGGTTGGATGTGGCACCTTGTCCGGATAAAGTCGGACAGGTTGTCAAGGCTTCAAAGGTCCATTTCCCTCAGCCTTTCTTGATAAGTGATGGTAGTAAAGAACTACTGCAAAAATACTAAGTTTTTAAATACCAGTGTAAATATGGAGAATTTTTTTTTACTTGTCAGCGGACGGAAGCCGGAAATCGGGAGACTGGAAACCGGAGACCGGAGACCGGAGACCGGAGACTAAAGACTGGGGACCGGAGACTGGAGAATGGAGACTGGAGAATGGAGAATGGAGACTGGAAACCGGAAACCGGAAACCGAAGACTTAAGACTGAAGACTAGAGACCGAAGACTGAATACTGAAGATTGAAGACTAGAGACCAAAGACTGAAGACTGAAGACCAGAGACCGAAGACTGAAGATTGAAGACTAGAGACCAAAGACTGAAGACTGAAGACCAGAGACTGGAGACTGAAGATTGAAGACTAGAGACCGAAGACCGAAGACCGAAGACTGAAGACTAGAGACTGGAGACTGAAGACTGAAGACTGAAGACTAGAGACTAGTGACCGAAGACTGAAGACTGAAGACTGAAGACTGAAGACTGAAGACTGAAGACTAATGACAGGAGATTGGACTCCGTTCTCCGGTTTCCTTTCTTAAAGCAAATAAATCTGCACGAATTTCCCACTTTCGAACTTCTATTCTCCTTTTTTGTTTTATTCATTCGAAAATCTTTACGCATGCAACGAATTATTTTTATCCTTCTTGCATTACTTATGATAAGCGGATGCAAAAGTAACACTATAAAAACCACTGATCAAATGGATAGATTAACCAATGGAATAAAAACAGATACAGCCACTTTTGCCGCAGGATGTTTCTGGTGCGTGGAAGCCGTTTTCCAGGAATTAAAAGGAGTGCTTTCAGTAACTTCAGGATATACCGGTGGAAAAATCAAAAATCCCGGTTACCGCGAAGTTTGCTCGGGCCTTACCGGCCATGCCGAAGCCTGCCAGATAATTTACGATGCGGCAGTAATTTCTTACGACGAATTACTCGAAGCATTCTGGAGCAGCCATGATCCTACCACACTTAACCGACAGGGTGCTGACCAGGGAACACAATACCGTTCGGCCATCTTTTACCATAACGAACAGCAGAAACAACTGGCCGAGGCTTACAAAGCCAAGCTGAATTCCGAAAAAGCTTTCGATAAACCCATTGTTACCGAAATCAGCCCGGCAACTGTTTTTTACAAGGCCGAAGACGATCACCAGAACTATTTTAACGAAAACAGCAATGCACCATACTGCACCTATGTTATTGCTCCCAAACTCGAAAAGTTCAGGAAGGTATTTAAGGATAAGCTGAAATAGAGAGTTAATTGCTTGTGATTAAATAGGCTGCTTCATCCTGGGGCAGTCTTTTTTGTTTTTTAGTGGATGGCCGAGGTCTTTCCCTATTGTATATGTAACGGAATCGTCTAAAGAAACAAAAATAAAAACTGCCAGTATCCCTGAGACGGTGTATGGTTTTGTTTGAAAATTAAATATAAATAGTTGGAAAGGAGGAATATGGAATTTGTCCCGGTTTGTGCCGGTTTTTTTTAAAAAAAAGTGCATTTTCAAAATCGATTTTGCATTTTAGCCTTATCTTTATACATTCTGTAATTTTATATCAAATCAATATCCTGATTTTATGTATTCAGTTAGGAACTTTAAGGTGATTCATTTCTTTCTGGCAATATTTTTTATTTCACCGGTTCATTTTGTTTCAGCTCAATCATCTTCAGTATTAAGGACTGCAGATTCGGTTCAAATAGTGATCATAGGACAGAGGCTTGACAAGTTGATCAAAGAAAAGCAATACGCTGATGCCCGGGTAACTGTAGATTCCATGTTGGCAATTGCCAGGAATACAGGGTGGTACAAAGAAATGGGCGATAGTTATTTTGATTACGCCATTATTGAGAAATCACAAGGAAATTCAGATGGACTGATATCCAATCTTAAAACAGCCATTTCATACTACCGGCGCGATAATGCCTGGTTTTCTGCCGGGAAAGCATATGCTATTATCGGACAGATATATATTGAGCGCAACGAAAACAAAACTGCGATCCAGTATTACCTCGAATCTCTCGAAATGCGTGAGCGAACAGGTGATAGCCTGGGTATTACCAACAACCTTTTGAATATTGGAGGTATGTATTACCGGATGGGTAATTATTATGAAGCCAGCAGTTACTTTTTTAAGGCGTTACAAATGGCGACCAATATACATAATGATAAACTCAGGGCATTTGCACTTAGCAATATGAGCAATGTCAGCAACAAGTTTCATAATTACAAACAATCGATCGATTACCTTAACGAGGCTCTAACTATCCATCAAAATGCGGGAAACAAGGCTGGTGAATCAGGAGTATTAATGAATCTGGGGAATACATACTTTGAGCGGAATAATTTTGTAAAAGCGAAAGAGTATTTTCTGAAGTCACTCGAAATTAAAACATTATTAAAAGTTGAGGATAAAGGACTTGCAGGAATTTACAGCAATTTAGGTGTGATTTTTAAACAGGATGGAGACACTGCTAAGGCTCGTTATTACTACAATCAGTCATTAGCGCTCGCCCGTAAAATCGGGAACAAAGAAGCTGAAGCTAATGCTCTGAATAACCTGGGCGCAATTGGAATGGGAGAAAATGGATCACAAAGTGAAAAACTTTTGCTTCAAAGCCTGGAAAAGGCAAAAGAAATCGGTGATTACAAGCTGATCATGCTGAACTATAAAAATCTGCAGGAATTTTATGGCGGGAAAGGATATCATGAGCAGGCTTTAAAATATGCAGCTTTGTTCCAGGCGCTTAATGACTCCGCATTTAAAGAGACTAATGCTTCGAAAATTCTCGAACTTCAGGCTAAGTACGAAACAGCCGAAAAAGAAAAGCAATTATCCAACCTGACCCGCGAAAAACTAGAGCAGCAGCTTCAATTGCAAAAAGCAAACCAGTTCAGATATTCACTTATAGGTTTATCGATATTTTTGTTTGTATTGTCAGTATTGATTTATAGCCGTTTCCTGATTAAGAAACGGTCGCAACAACAGCTTTCGGAAATAAACATTAAATTAAACGAACTCAATAACACCAAGGATAAAATTTTCTCCATTGTATCTCATGATCTGAAAAATTCAGTTTCAGCTTTTACCAATATTACTAATGTGATGAATACAAATTTTGATGCCATCTCATCACA